>JAJRVQ010000145.1 GCA_024277255.1 Acidobacteriota bacterium
GGCTCGGTCAAAGCGTAACGCCTGAGATCGCTCTTCTCTCGTTCGGCGCGCTTGCGGAAGTTGTCGAAATCGGCCAGCGTCCGCATCCACTGATTGCGCGCCTCTTCCAACTCGGTGCGCAGCGCGGAGTCAGCTTCCGACGACGACTCGCCGGCCTGCTGGTTCAGCTCGTCGTCGATCGCTTCACCGTCGTCGTTGACGACCCAGACCTCGACCTCGTCGTCATCACCGTCCGTGTTCAATCTCTCTTCCATTGCGGCAGCAGATTCCTCAGCGTCGCTCATATCTCTTCTCTCGTTGATGGGTGGGTCGAATTTCTTCGGCTCAAACGGGTCAGTCCAGGGACCGGCCACTAAAAGAGTGCGCCAAGGCCCGGCTTAGGGACTCTCCGAGGTAGTCCACCAGCGGGATCATCCGCGCATACTCCATGCGCGATGGACCAAAAATCCCCACCGAACCGAGTCGGCGACCGGGAATTCCGTAGCTGGTGGTGACTAGACTGAAATCGAGCTCCGAGGTTACATCGCTATCGTCCCCGATGACCACCCTCACTCCGTCACCGCTCATGTACTGGTTCAACATCTTCACCAGCTGCGCTTTGCGCGAGAAGGTGTCGAACAGCTGGCGTACACGCTTGATGTCCTCCAACTCGGGGTAGTTGAGCAGCTCCGCCGCACCCTCGAAAAAGAGTTCCGGGCCAGAGATGGGATCGAGACCTCGACGGGCCAGATCGATCGACAGGCTGAGCAACCGATCCACCTGTGCCCGTTCCTCCGCCATCATCAGCAACAGCTGTTCGCGCACCTCGGAAACCGCCATTCCCGCGAAGTTCTCGGTCAGATAGTTCGAGATGAAGATCAGATCTTCGCGCGACAAGGGTTGGTCGGTCTCCAGGATCTTGTTGTCGACAAAACCGGTGGCCGAAACCACCACGCAGAGTACTTTCGAGCCCGACAGCGCTACGAAGTTGACGGCTTTGAGCACCGTCTCGCCGATGGCCGGCGTCAGTATAACACTGACCTGGTGCGCAAGCTCCGAAAGCATCTGGGCTGTGAAGCTCATCAGGTTGTCGGCACCGTCCAACGCCCCGCTCAGATTCTCGTCGATGAACCGGCGCTGCTGGATCGGCAGGTGTTCCGACTCCATCAGTTCATCGATGAACAGGTGATACCCCTGGTGAGTCGGCACGCGACCGGCCGAGGTGTGCGGCTGATACAGATAGCCACCCTCTTCCAGGTCCGCCATCGTGTTGCGGATGGTGGCCGCCGAAAGGCCGTGTAGACCGCTCTTGGCGACCGAGCGGGAACTCACCGGTTCAGCGGTCAAGATGTACTTGACCACGACCTCCTTGAGGATCTCGCAGTCGCGATCGGACAGTTGATGGGAAGCCGGGGAAAGGGTCATTGCTGTGGTGCGGTAGTGGCCGTCAAACGGCGGTGAGAGCGTGTACGCTGGGTCTTTCAGGTAGTCTCGGCTCCAATGTCCTGATGCGGCGTCCCAAGGCTATGTCTTGAGGCTCGGGCAAAGGCCATTCGAGCCGGTCCGGGACTCCACCGCCTCCAGCCAAGGCCGAAGTGGCTTGTCGCGACACTGGGCCGAGCGCTATTGTAGCGTAGTGAGCGCGGTCACCACTACGCCCAGCGCCGATGACGGCAACACCGCGCGGGCCTCACTCGCAGGTCTGCGGTTTTGCCTGGTCGGTCCGGGGAAGGTCGGATCGAGCTTGGCGCACTGGCTGGTGGAGCACGGAGCCGCCCTGGTGGAGGTCGGCGCTCGACGGCCGGAAGCTGCGCAATCGTGGGCCAGGAGCCTGGCGGGACGAGCGGTTTCGATCGAACAACTTGGCGCGACCGAGCGGCTCGGTAAGGCCCCTTCCGAAGCCCCCTTAGCCGCGGAAGGGGCCGCCGGCAAGCCACGAGATTCGCTGCCCGACCTGCTCCTCATCGCCGTTTCGGATCCCGCGATCGAAGATGTCGCGCGCACGCTGAGCCGCGACCCGCCGGCCCGCATCGCGCTGCACACCTCCGGTAGCCGGGGGGCCGAAGCTCTCGCCCCCCTCGCCTCTTCGATGGCTACCGGATCTTTCCACCCGCTCAAAGCCTTCCCGCGTGTACTTCGTCACCCGGAAGAAGCGGCTGGCACCCTCTTCGCGATCGACGGCGCGGCGCCAGCAACCGCCTTGGCACGGCGTCTCGCTACCGCTTGGGGTGGAGTCACCACCGAAGTGCCGGCAGCGGCACGGCCTCTCTACCATTTCGCCGCTAGTCTCGCCGCGGGTGGCGTCGTCACCCTCCTCGCCACGGCCGACCGTATCGCCCAACAGCAGGGCTTGGACCCGATCATCACCCAGGGCTACCTCGATCTGGCCATCGGCGCCCTGCGTGCAGCCCGCCAGGCAGAGAGCCCCACCGCCGCCATCACCGGCCCGCTGGCTCGGGGCGATCTCGAGACCGCGGCCAACCAGCTGGAGCTGCTCGCCGAGTCGGATCCGGCGGCATTGCCACTCTGTGGCCAGCTCGCCATGGAGACCCTGCGCCATCTCGGCCTGCCCGCGGCGCAGCGCCAAAGTGCCGCCGTGCGCCTCGGGTTGAACCGGCGAGAGGGCAAAGATGATATGAATGGCTAGAGTTCTGAGGTTGAGGGAGAGGCGGGAGCGGCAAGATGGACCTCTGAGCCCATTCCGCGCGGTCGTTCCGACCCCAAAGCCAACAGCCACAAACTAGGATTAGGGTTGCGTTTTCTTGACCCTAAATAGGCCAACTGCTATGATTTCAAGTCGTTTGCGCTACAAATAGACGGGGCATCCGCGGGGGCGGGAATGGTCTTCTTCAACTACAGCACAATGCAGATGGCGGCCAAGGTCGTCTACTACGGCCCTGGTCTGGGCGGGAAGACCAGCAATCTGCACTGGATCTATGCCAACACGGAGAACGAGTCGCGCGGCGAGATGGTCTCACTCGAGACCGAGACCGACCGAACCTTGTTCTTCGATCTCTTGCCGATCGAAGTCGGTTCGATCGCCGGCTTCAAGACCCGGCTCCAGCTCTACACCGTTCCCGGCCAGGTCTTCTACAACACCACTCGCAAGCTGGTCCTCAAAGGGGTGGACGGCGTCGTCTTTGTCGCCGATTCCCAGCGAGCGATGATCCAGGCCAACCTCGACTCGTTCCGCAATCTGGAAGAGAACCTGGCGGAGATGGGACTCTCCGTCGACACGATTCCGCTGGCCATCCAGTACAACAAGCGAGACCTCGCCGACATCTCCTCGATCGAGGAGCTGAACAAGACGCTCAATCGCAAGAACTGGCCCCATTTCGAAGCCACGGCGATCACCGGTGAAGGAGTCTTCGAGACGCTCAAGGGCATCTCCAAGCTCACACTGCTGGCGCTCAAGAAGCGGCTCTCCAGATCCGGCGATGCGTTGACGCCACCTGCTGCTGCGGCGGCGACGTCCGCGACCGCCACGCCACAGCAAGCAGCTGCGGCGGCGCAAGCGGCCAAAGCCAACGCGGCGGCCCGCGCACGCCAGAAGGTGACGAGCCCACCAACCCCGGCGGCACCAGCCCCGGCGGCATCAGCCCCGGTGACACCAGCCCCGGTGAAAGTAGCCTCGGCAGCAGCACCAGCCCCAAAGCCACCTACGCCGAAACCGGCAGCGCAGAAACCGGCTACCAAGGTGCGGACCCAGCGCAAGGAACTCGATGCCCTCGGCGAACTCGAGCGGTTGCGCCAAGAGACCATCCGCCCCAGAACGAAAGTCCGTCCGATCAGCAACGGTCACGGCCAGCTGTATCGCGATATTCAGCTCTCCCTCAAGGGTAGCGACTTTCGGCGGGCCCGCCGCTTCTTCCTCAACCTTCAGGTTCAGGATGACGACAACCAGGTGGTCGAGTCGATCAAGAATTTCGAGGTCGAGATCGACGATACAGCGGACCTCAAGAAGGTCCAGCTCAAACTCAACATCGCCCTCAACCGCTTGCCCTAAGCGTTCCGGCCGAGAGCGCGGCGAGAACCGTTGGCGCAGAACCAGCTACCGCGATGGATGGAATCCCGCGTACTCGATTCCCGGATAGAATTCCACGCCCATGAAGTGCCCTTACTGTTCCGCCAACAACGACCGGGTTGTCGACTCGCGCGAGAGCAAGGCCGGGGTGACGATCCGCCGGCGCCGCGAGTGTCTCGCCTGTAAGCGGCGCTTCACCTCCTACGAGCAGATCGAAGACATTCCCTACATGGTGGTCAAGAGCGACGGTACCCGTCAGGAGTTCAGCCGCAAGAAGCTGCTCAACGGCCTGCTCAAGGCGTGCGAGAAGCGGCCGGTGAGTGTCAAGCAGCTGGATGCGATCGTCGATACGGCGGAGGCCCGACTCCATGCAGCCAAAGACCGTGAGATCGCCACCAGTGAGATTGGGGCCTTGCTGATGGATCGGCTGCGCAGCCTCGACCCCATCGCATTCGTCCGTTTCGCTTCCGTCTATCGTCGATTCGAGGATGTCGGCGCCTTCATGGAAGAGGTCCGGGCTCTGGTCGAGGAAAGCAGCTGAATCGACTCACGCCGGTGATCGGGGTGCCGCCGGCCGTCCGCGGCGAAATGCACCGTAGAGGACTCCACGATGGCAAGGAAAAGTAAGAGCCAAGAGCTGGAGCAACCGGAATTCGTCACCGATATCCCGGACGTGCTTCCCGTGCTGCCGCTCAAGGATGCGGTGCTCTTTCCCTACATCATCCTTCCCTTGTCGGTCCGGCGAGACAAGAGCTTGGTGACCATCGAGCGGGCATTGGCCGAGCACCGGTTGATTCTGTTGGTCTCCCAGCGCGACCCCACCGACGACGACCCGGACGGGGACGGACTCTACTCGGTGGGCACCGCGGCCGCCATCATGCGAATGCTGAAGCTGCCCGACGGTCGCACGCGCATTCTGGTCCAGGGGCTGGCGCGCGCCCGCCTCGAACACATCGGTCAGACCGAGCCGTTTCTACAGGGCAAGATTCGAGTCTTGGAAGAGGTCGAGGTCGGCGACAAGAGGGCTCTGAGCGCTCAGGCCTTGACCCGTAGCCTCAAAGAGAATCTCGATCGCGTGGTCAACCTGGGCCGGGGAATATCGCCGGAGGTGATGGTGATCGCCTCCAACCTCGACGATCCGGGCCGCTTGGCCGACCTCGCCGCCAGCAACCTGGAAATCAAGGTCGACGAGGGCCAGCAGGTGCTGGAAATCTCAGACCCGATTCGCCGGCTCGAGAAGGTCAACGAGTTGCTCAGCCGTGAAGTCCAAGTACTCACCATGCAACAGGAGATCTCCTCGCAGGCGCGCGGTGAGATGGATCGCTCACAGCGCGAGTACTACCTCCGGCAGCAACTGAAGGCGATTCGAGACGAGTTGGGAGAAGGCGACGAGTTGGCCGACGACATCGAGGAGTATCGGCGGGCGGCCAGCGAGAAGAAGCTGCCCAAAATCGCCATCGAGGAGTTGGAACGGCAGATCCGCCGGCTCGAGCGCAGCCACCCGGAGAGCGCCGAGACCTCTGTCCTGCGCACCTACCTCGACTGGCTGACCGGCCTACCGTGGAACACGCACAGCCCCGACAACCTCGATCTCGACCATGCCCGCCGGATCTTGGACGAAGATCACTTCGATCTGGAGAAGATCAAGGAGCGAATCCTCGAGTACCTCGCCGTGCGCCAGCTCAACCCGGACAGCCGAGGACCGATTCTCTGCCTCGTCGGTCCGCCCGGTGTCGGCAAGACCTCCCTGGGGCGATCGATCGCTCGCGCCTTGGGCCGCGAGTTCGTGCGCATCTCCTTGGGTGGAGTCCGCGACGAAGCGGAGATCCGCGGCCACCGCCGTACTTACGTCGGGGCGCTGCCCGGCCGCATCCTGCAGGGTATTCATCAAGCGGGCACCAGCAACCCGGTCTTCATGCTGGACGAGATCGACAAGCTCGGTGCCGACTTCCGCGGTGATCCCTCCTCGGCACTGCTCGAAGTCCTCGACCCCGAACACAACTCGACCTTCTCGGACCACTTTCTGGGCATTCCCTACGACCTTTCTCAGGTGATGTTCATCACCACCGCGAACTTGCTCGACCCCATCCAACCCGCCTTTCTCGATCGTCTGGAGGTGCTGCGCCTCACCGGCTATACCGAGGACGAAAAGCAGCAGATCGCCAAGCGCCACCTGATCCCCAAACAAACCACGGCCCACGGCATCGATGGCAAGAACGTCGCGTTCACCCGGCCCGGGATTTCTCGCCTGATCTGCGCCTACACCAAGGAGGCTGGCCTACGCAACCTCGAACGAGAGATCGCCGCTCTGTGCCGCAAGGTCGCGGTGCGCGTAGCCCGGGGGGAGAGCCGACAACTGCGGGTCACTCCGAAGCAGATTGAACGGCTCTTGGGGCCCGCGAAGTTTCATGTCGAAGAGCTGTTGAGCCACGACCGCGTCGGCATCGCCACCGGTCTGGCCTGGACCGCCGCCGGCGGCGACCTCTTGTTCATCGAAGCCGTCGCCACGCCTGGCAAGGGAGAGCTGCTGCTGACCGGGCAGCTCGGAAAGGTCATGCGCGAATCGGCACAGGCCGCCCTCAGTTACGCGCGTGTCTACGCCGCGCAGCAGGCTGCCGGCACACAGAGCCATGGCCGCGATGGCTCGTTCTTTGCGCAACACAACATCCATATCCACGTACCCGCGGGATCGATTCCCAAAGACGGCCCGTCGGCGGGAATCACCATGGCGACGGCGATCATCTCGGTGTTGACCGGGCGCCCGGTGAACCGACGATTGGCGATGACCGGTGAGATCACGCTGCGCGGCGACATCCTGCCGATCGGCGGATTGAAAGAAAAGATCATGGCCGCCCGGTTGGCCGGCGTCGAGACTCTGCTGCTGCCCAAACTCAACCAACGCGACCTGGTCGAGGTTCCGGAACCGATCAAGAAGGGACTCACCTTCAAGTTCGCCGATCACGTCCGTGAGGTCCTCGACCACGCACTGCTTCCCGACTGACCGGATGGGTTGTGAACGGTAACAACGAGGATCGGCTGACCGGTTGGCTGCGCCACCTGGCCGCCGGAGCCGGAGGGGAACACATCGGTGACGACGCCGCCTTTCTCCCCGCCGGCGGACCATGGGCGCTGACCACCGACACACAGATCGAAGGGGTTCATTTCCACTCCGGCCTGCCTCCGGCAACGTTGGCTCGCCGGCTCTTGGCGGTCAACCTTTCGGACCTCGCGGCGGTGGGAGCCAACCCGCGCTACGCCCTCCTCGCTCTGGCCGCTCCACGTGGTTTCGATCACCGAACCTTCTTCCGGGCCTTCGTCGCCGGCTGCAAAACTCACCACCTGCAACTGGTCGGCGGCGACCTGGCGACCGGTCCAACCTGGACGGCGGCCCTCACCCTTGCCGGCGAGCCGGTGGCCAAGAGGTGGGTCGAGCGGCGCGGCGCTCGGCCGGGCGATCGGCTCTGGGTGGGCGGCACTCTCGGTGAGTCGGCCCTCGGTTTCAACCTCGTCCTCCGCGGAGCACGCCCGGAAGGCCGGGCGATCAGACTGCCGAAGCGGGTTCCCGCTGACCCCCGCTGGCAGAGAGCGGCGCGCAGGGCGGTACGCAGACACCTCGCACCTCACCCGCAACTGGCTCTAGGCAGTTGGCTGGCCAGGCGGAGCGAAAGGTCGGCGATCGATCTCTCGGACGGTCTATCGCAGGATCTGCACCGCCTCTGCCGCGCCAGCCAGGTGGGTGCGATCATCGACCATCACGCCTTGCCCCAGGCCGCGGAGTTCGAGCCGCTGTGTCAGAGGCTCGGTCTCGACCCGGTGGATCTGATGCTCGCGGGAGGCGAAGACTACGTGCTGCTTTTCACCCTTGCGCCACGGGTTCGCCCACCGAAGAATCTCTTTCCCGCAGCCAGGCCGATCGGAGTCATCACTTCAGAAAGGGATCTGCAGCTTGTCGTCAACGGCAGACCGGAGCCACTCGAAGAACGCGGCTGGGATCACCTCAAAGAATCCTCCTGAAATCCCCACCAACGAACCAACGACAAGAGCCCACCCCCGCGAAGAGGGTGGGCTCTTGATCAGAGATCGTTGCCGTGATCAGACCAGCGGCTTTTTGAGTTTCTTCACCAAGCGTTCGAACTTCTTGTGCAATTGCAGGTAGGTTTTCTCCAGCTCCCGAATCCGCTTCTCGGCCTCTCGCGGAAGCTCCTTCAGTGCGGCAACCGAAGTCGTCGCGACATCTCGCGCCGCGCCAACAGCCGTACGACCGCGAGTCGCCTTCTTGGGCGCTCCCCGCTTGCTCATACCGCGAATCTCGAGAAAGACCGCTACCGCTTCCGGCTTGAACCGGATGTTACGGCCCTTGCCCGTGTGCGGCAGGCGGCGTAGATAGCTTTTCTTGTAACGCAGGAGGGTCGGATAGGAAATCCCGGTCTCTTCCTGGATCTGGCTCAATGTCAAGAACTCGCCGCGTGTCGCCGTGGCTGCGGCGGGCTTGGCCTTGGCAGCCTTCTTGGCTGTCTTCTTTGGCGGCATCGCACGCTTGGCGGTAGCTTCGCCCGCGCCGGCACTCTTGCGTGGGCGGCCACGCTTGCTGATGTTCTCCTTCTTGATCAGCTTGAAGACCGCCAGTGACTTGATGGGATAGCGCTGCTTGCGCCCTTCGCCATGCGAAGGAATTCGATCTTGATACAGCTTCTTGTAACGCTGCAATGTCGGCATCGAGATGCCCGTTCGCCTCGAAACCTCTGACAGCGTCAGGAGCTTTCGTGCTGGGCCGGTGGACTTCTTCGCGCCTGCCTTGGTTGCCATGCGGGCTCTCCTTGTTACTCTGAATAACTCGGTGAAAAACCAGGCCGAACGGCCTGACTGTAAGATCTGGTACGAGACTGGTGGAAATCGCCTCTCAAGGTAACTGATTATCGAAAAGAAAACCTTCGATGTCAACCTTCCAGGGTCACGCACGTCCTTCCGTCATTATTCTTCCAAGCCCGAATTACCCTTCCAATCCACCGGATAGTCACAATAACTGCAACTGCTTGACCAAATAGGATAATGCCTGACGGGTCAAACCAAGGCTCCGTGCGGCGCGTGCCTGGTTGCCGCCCGCGGCAGCCAGCGCTTCGCGGAGCAACCTCTTGCGGTACGCATCCACTCGTGTTTGATAGTCGCTGGTGATCGCGGCCTCCCCCTCCGGCAGGTCGAGGTGTGCCTCCTGGATTGTTTTTGCATTACCGCGCAGAGAAAAAGCGACCGTCAGAACATTCTCAAGTTCGCGGACGTTTCCTTGCCATGGATGAGACCGCAAGCGGGTGATCGCACGCTTGCCGAGACGGACTTCACTCACCCCATATCGCGCCGAGAGTTTGTGTAAAAAGTGAGTCGCCAACAGCGACAGATCGTCACCTCGGTCCCGCAACGGCGGCAATTCGACTTGTGCAACGTTCAATCGGTAGTAGAGATCTTGGCGAAAACCACCTTCCTTGACCATCGAAGAAAGGTCGCGATGGGTCGCCGCGACGACCCGAACATCAACCTTACGGGCCAGACTCTCACCCACCCGACGGACTTCTCCCTCCTGCAAGACCCTGAGCAACATCCCCTGTGCCGAAGCCGGTAAGTCCCCGATCTCGTCAAGAAAAACAGTTCCGCCACGTGCCGTCTCGAAAATTCCTGCCCGTTCCCGATCAGCACCGGTGAACGAACCGCGCACATGGCCAAACAGATCGGCTAGGAGCAGCGTCTCGGACAAAGCCGCACAGTTGACGGCAACAAAGGGGCGTTGAGCCCGGAGACTCAGTTGGTGCACCATCTTGGCGGCCAGTTCTTTGCCGGTGCCGCTTTCCCCCACGATCAGCACCGGCATCTCCCCCGGCGCCAGCAAGGAAAGCCGCTCTTGTGCGGCGCGTAGCGTAGCGCTCTCTCCAATCATGCCACCACGACCCTGCCGGCCGACACTCGTCCGATCCATTTCCGGAGCCACGAAATCGCGCACAACCAAGGAGAAGAGAGCATGGACAACATCGTCCAACCGCGCCGCACGCAAGACCAGTTCACCCGTTCCAACTTTCGCAGCCAACCGTTCACGACCACCAGGGCCGGCAATCAGCGTTGTGTCAACTCGATCGAGTTGCGAGTCATCGGCCCGCCAAACCAATGAAAGCTCACTGTATCCAGCGTCGGAGAAGAGACTGACGATCGAAGACGACAAGGCTGCGGAGTCAACTGCACTACCGCCCTCTTGTAGACCGCGGTCGAGGTAGCGAGTCAGTGCCAGCCACGGTCCGAGGTCCTTGGCCTCCAGCCGAGAAGCGAGGCCGCCGGCCTCGACCCGACGAAGCGTCGCCACCGCGCGCCGCAGCCAGACAGCCGGAACGGACTTGGGCGCTACCAGCTCGAGGTCGAAGACCAGCCGTGCCCCGCGAAAGGGTTCGAGCCCATCCAACCCTCGCCAAGCGGACTCCTCTGCCTCGCCGGTGGTCAGCAGAGCCAGCCACAGAGACTCGAGCGGTGAGCCGGCTGCGCTGCTCAACGCGGCATCGCGGTTGCCGGCGAGGGCCCATAGGGCGGGGATCTCTTCCGCCTCCAGTTCGTCCACCGCCGGCGCACCGGGTACCGCCAGGTATTCTGCCGCTTCGTCTCGGCGACCCAGCCAACCCAACGCCCTCGCCGCCAGGGTCGACAGTTGCGCCCGCCGCCAATCCAAGCCGAGCCGCTCCAGCCGATCGATCGCCTGCGAGCAGTGCGCCAGGGCGGCCTTCGGATTGCCCTGTGCCAGCTCCAGCCGCGCCCAGAGTTCGGCATCTTGCATCGAACCGCGAACGTTGTCAGCCAGACGATTCTCCAGCGTCGCTTCCTCGACGATCGACCGCACACCGATCAACTGGCCACGACGCAACCGAATCTCCGCCAGATTGTAAAGCGCCAGAGTTGTCCTTCTCGGCCCCTCGCATCGGCCCAACAACCGCACCGTATGGGCAAAGGCCCGCTGCGCTCCCGCCAGGTCGCCGATGCGGGCTCGGCAGATGCCGATCTCGTTCCACAACTGTCCGGCTTCAAAGCAGCGCAAGCGACGGCGATCGGCGGCCAACGCCAGAGACAGCTCCCGCAGGGCGCTCTCCACTTCACCGGCCGCTCCCGCCGCCAAGCTGGCGGCAAAGCGCCAGCGCCAGGCGAGTTGTCCATCGTCCAAGACCGGGCGTGCCTTGTCGAGATGCGGTCCCATTTGCTGCGCTCGGCCAGCATCCCAGTGGACCAGAGCGCGCAGCAACTGCACGCGGGCGACCAGCGGACCGCGAGCGATGGCCCGTGCGCGCTCGACCCAGGACTCGGCGGTTTCCGGCTTTCCCCGGTTGGCCAGGATTCGCACCGCGACTTCGGCCAGTTCGACCGTTTGCTCGGCCGTCAGTGTCACTTTCGACAACCGGCGCAGCGTATCCTCCGCCGCTCGCAGTTGGCCAAGCCGGTACTGACAGCGGGTGCGCAGTAGCCGTGCGCCCACCCCGCGTAGCCCGTGAAGCGCCTTGAGCGCCTTCTCAAACTGTCCCAGTGAAAAAAGAGCGGTGGCCAACTCGCCGCGCTCCCGCGCCGTGGCCGGCGGTCGCTCGATCCAGGCCGACACGGCGGATCCCCAACGGCCAGCCGCCGACAGCCGAGAGGGTTCGCCGGCACCGGCACCGTGCCAGAATCGATGGGCCTCCTCCCCCGCCAACAACTGGCGCAAGGCGGCGCTCAGCTCGCCGGCGGCCAACCTACCGCTCGCCCGCGCCTGCTTTCCGGCCACACGTTTTCCCCCGGTCTTGGCCGCGACGGTCTTGGCTTCGGCGCTGAGGCTGCGTCGTGCCCGGATCGGGCCGGCTATTCGGGGATGCCAAAGCTCAGCCCGCTGATGTTCGCCGACCAACGCCCGGCGGGCCGGTGCAAATCCTGACGACCAGAGAAACGGCGCTGCCTCGAAGATCTCTTCCACCGCCGCGTCGGCATCCAGAACGGTCAGCGACTGGCTCCACCCGCGCACCAGCCGGCGGGCCGCACGGCGACCCTGACCTCGCCCGCTCACCTCGCTCGAACCAAAGAGGCGAGCGACCAGGTCGAGGAGAAGGTCTTGGTTGAGGGTGCGCCCCGAACCCGGATGGGGAGGAGCCAGCCGCAAGACGCCGTCCGCGCTCACGCGAGCACCTTGCCAGCCGGCGCTCAAGTGCCAGCCAGCCGCGTCCAGGTGGGCGAGCACTCCGGCCCCTTGCAGCAACAGCGCCAGGCGGCTGCGATCGGTGAGGCGGGCCAGTTCGAGACGAGACGCGGCGGAGGATGGCTCGAAGGCCACCAGTCGCGGTGACTCTGGCTGCACCGTGTGCAACGGCTATCCTGCCGCCATCAGTCGATCCAAATCGCGCCAGAACTCCGGGTAGGACTTGGCGACCACTCCCGGTTCGGCGACCCTCAATCCCGGCCGCCGCAGGCCGACCAAGGCCATGCTCATAGCGATTCGGTGGTCATCCCAGCTACCGGCGATGAGCGGTGAGGCCGGCGGCCTGTTCTCGGCCCATACTCCGGCGATCTCGAGGCCGTCGGCCTGTTCGAGGGCTTGGGCTCCCGCCCGCTTGAGTTCCACCGCCATCGCCCGCAGGCGGTCACTCTCTTTGATTCGCAAGTGGGGCACACCGCGGATGCGGGTCGTTCCCCTGGCGAAGGGTGCCAGCGCCGCCAGCGTCGGCACCTGGTCGGGCATGGTGGAGAGATCGGCATCGACGGCACGCAGTGAATCGCCTCCCCCGACGATGATCGCCCCCTCCTCTTCGCAGACGCGCGCTCCCATCTCTTGCAGCAGGTCGAGAAACCGGCGATCCCCCTGCACCGAGTCGGCCCGCATACCCGTCAGCTCTACCCTCCCACCCGTCAAGGCCGCCGCTGCGGCCGCATAGCATGCCGCCGACCAGTCGCCCTCCACTTCGACGGCGCGCGGCAGGGCGAGCCCCGGCCAGACGCGGTACGCATCGCCCATCTTCTCGATCCGGCCGCCCATCTCCCGCGCCGCTTGCAGGGTCAGGTCGACATAGGGGCTCGAGGTGAGTGCGGTGACTTCGATCGTCGTCTCGCTTTGGGCTCCGAGCGCCGCCAACAGCAACGCCGAGAGGTACTGGCTCGACTCACCGGCGTCGATTCGCGTCGTCCCTCCTCGCAGCCTTCCCCCTTCGACGATCACCGGCACACAGCCGGCGCCGCCGCTCTCCTCGATCAGCACACCCCACCGCCGCAGGGCATCGAGCAAGGGTCCGATCGGCCGCTGCCGCATGCGGGGTGTGCCGTCGATCCGCCACCGCCCAGCAACGGTGGCTAGGGCCGCGGTAACCAACCGCACCACGGTCCCAGCGTTGCCGCAGAAGAGTTCTACCGGCTCCGTCGACTCAACACCGCGGCTTACTCCGGGTGGCGACAGCCGCACACTGTTGCCCTGCCCTGCATCGGCCTGCCGCTCGACAGAAAAACCCACCCTCTCAAGCAGTGCCAGGAAGAGGCGCGAATCCTCCGCCTCCAGCGGTCGATGCACGGTGAGCGGCTGGCGTGCGATCAAGGCCAGATCAAAGTAGCGGTGAGTCAGACTCTTGGAGGAGGGGGGCCGAACAGAACCGCGAGCCGTTGCTCCCGCGCGGACCGCACGCGGCCGCTCCTTCACCTCCGTTGAACTCCCCGCAGGGACTTCCGCAGAGCCCAGGCCCGGCCCCGCTCCCTTCGCGTCACTGGTAGACATGGGCCAAGTCTAACCCCTTCGCGCCATCGCTGAAATAGACAGCCGGCAAAGGTAGTGGCTCGGATTGACGGTAGGTGGCGCGCGGAAGGTCTCACCTACCGCGGTGGTAGCCACTCGACCCGGCGGCTGCGGAACCAGGCCTCGTAGAGACGCACCTCGCCACCGCGCACCCGCCACCTCCTCTCCTCGTGAAAGTGGCCCAACAACAAGACGTCATATCCTTCGGCCAGACGGCGCTCGGCATAGCTGCGAATCGCCTCTTCCGGGATGCGCTGCTTGTGTTTGAAGTTGGTATCGGAAAGGCGGCGCTCGGTCGAGCCCACCAGCCTCGCCGCCAGCCGGCGAGGCAAGCGGGTCCAGAAAAACCGACTCAGAGCACTCTTCGACAACCAGCGCCAGAAGCGGTATTGGTAGTCCTTGTCATTGAGCCCGTCGCCGTGGACCGCCAGGTAGCGAACCCCTTCGACCTCGAAGCTCACTTCGGTGCCGACGTGATCGAGAGCTGTCTGGTAGGAACTGCCGGCGATGAAGAAATCGCGGTTCCCCTCGATGTAGTCCACCCGGACCCCACGCTCGCGCAGCCGCTCCAGAGCCGGGATGACCGCCGCGATCTCCGCCGTCTCGTAGCGCCGATCCCCGAGCCAGATCTGGAAGATGTCCCCGAGGAGTAGCAACCGCCGGCAACCGCTCTGCGCCAGGCTGTCCAACTGCTCCACCAGCGGTCCGGCCTCCCCGCCGGGCCCCCCAAGATGGCTGTCGGCAACAATGGCTACTGACATCGCCTTGAACCAACCGTCGCAGTCGCTCAGAAGATCGAAAGTTTGGGTTGCTCGGCGCTCTTCGCCACCTGCCGCGCCACGGCCTCGGCCACGGTGCGAAAGGCATCCGCATGGCCACCCTCGGGTTCGGAAACGACGATCGGTACGCCGCTGTCGCCACCTTCCACAATCTTCGGATCGAGCGGTATAGCTCCCAAGAAGGCGGTTCCTAGAAGCTCCGCGGTGCGCTCACCGCCGCCCTGCTTGAAGACGTCGGTGCTCTCACCACAGTGCGGGCAGACAAAGCTGGACATGTTCTCGATGATGCCGATCACCGGCACGTTCACCTTGTTGAACATCGCCAGCCCCTTGCGAGCATCGATCAGGGCGACATCCTGTGGCGTGGTCACCACCACGGCGCCGGAGAGCGGCACCCGCTGAGTCAACGTCAGCTGCGCATCTCCGGTTCCCGGCGGCAGATCGACGATCAGGTAATCGAGTTCACCCCACTCGACGTCACCGAGCATCTGCTCGATCGCCTTCATCACCATCGGTCCCCGCCAGATCACGGGAGTATCGGTATCGAGGATAAAGCCGAGAGACATCAGTTTTATGCCGTACTTCTCGAAGGGCAGAATCCGATTGCGCTCGCCGTCGATGTTCGGCTTCTCGGTGATGCCGAACATGATCGGCACCGAGGGTCCGTAGATGTCGGCGTCGAGCAAACCGACGCTGTGCCCCAGCTGGGCCAGACGCACCGCCAAGTTCGCGGCCACCGTCGATTTGCCCACACCGCCCTTGCCACTGGCGACAGCCACGACACTGGCGACACCGGGAATCAGATTCGGGTCCTGCATCACCGCCTGCTGCTGCGCCTGCTCTTGCTTGACCGGAACGGCTACCCGCATGTTGACCACCACCTCGTCAACCCCATCGGTGGCACGTAGCGCGCGATCGACATCTTCCTGGATCTGGCGCGCGGCAGCTTGGTTTTCCGTCGCCATCTGAAGATCTACCTTGACCGTGCCCGCCGAGGCCTCGACACCTTTGACAAAGCCGAACGACACGACGTCTCGGCTCATACCCGGAAATTTGACGGTGCGCAGCACCTCCCAGATTTTCTCTTCGAACTCGCTGCTCATGGGTGTTTCCTCTGCGGTGGTGTGCTGAATGATCGCGGGCCCGCCAGGCCCCGAATGCTCAGTCTACCAGTGGCATGCCGGCCAGAACGGAGATTCTTTCCCGCACCTCATCCACCAGTTCTTGGCGGCGGCGGATGCCAAACTGCGCCGGATCGACGACACTACCGAAGTGAATCCGGATGGTACCCGGCCGTACCCGCAGACTGCCCCGCGGCAGGACCCCGCGAGCCCCGCTGATTCCTACCGGCACGATCGGCAAGCCGCTGCGTAGCGCCAGAAGAAACCCTCCGCGCTCGAACTTGCCGAAGGAACCATCGTACGAACGGGTGCCCTCGGGGAAAAAAAGCACCGACGCGCCGCCCTGCAACCGCGAGGCGGCGGCGGCGAAGGCGTGGCGGGCACGGCTTCGATCACTGCGGTCGATCGGGATAAACCCGCCCACCGACAGGGCCCAGCCGAAAATCGGGATGCGAAAGAGGCTCGCCTTGGCGGCGAACCGCACCTGGCTCGGCACCTCCGCGAGCAGAGCCAGAATGTCGAAGTAGCTCTGATGGTTGGCCAGGTAGATGTAACTCTGGTCCTTGCTGAGAGGCTGTTCAAAGCTCGTTTCGAGGCGAGTGAAAGAGACCGCCAGCAGCAACTTCGACCACGTGCGACCACACCACAGCATGACATTGCCACGCGGCGGGATCCACCCAAAGAGAGTCGCCAAGGTGGCAAACAGCAGCGTCGCCGGCAGCCCCACGACGACGGCACACGCCGTCGCCAAGGCAGAGAACAGAAGATGGGGGGACCTGTCTGGCATGCTGGAGTAACGCGGAAGAATGGCGGCGATTATGTCACCTCAGGCGACACATTGCCTCTCTCGGCGCGCAGTTCGGTCCGCACCTCTCACCAGCTTCCCGCCCATCACCACTTCATGGCCGTGAACAGCGACCGGCGAACGAATGCCCTATGGAATCGGTGAGATGGGACGACCAGGCTCAGGATCTCGTTCGCAGGTGGTCTTCTTCGCGCCTCAGGGAGACATAGGGACAGGAGCGGGCGTGCCCACGCGAAACACTGAGGTCACGCCCACAGAAAGGGCAGATCTGAGCACCGAGCGAGACTCCGGCCCGGCCGCTACCACCGCACTCAGGGCAGGGCCTGAGGCTGCGACCCAGGCGGCCCGTGCCGTCGCAAGCCGGGCAGCGACCGGCCGGAAGTCTCTCTGAGATACGACTCACAATGCCGTCTTTCCATACTTGCGAGGTAGAGATCGGATCGCCGGCTCCAAGCGTCGAGCGTCAGCCCGTGTTATCCCTCCAGCCCCGCTTGTACTCCTCCTTGTCCTCGTCGCTCAGGTCCGAGTAGTCCTCGCGGATCTTGTCGCGCACATCACCGCTGTCGGTGCCCTCGTCGCGCGTCGAATCTCCAGCCTCTCTGCCCTTGTCATAGGGAGTTTTCTCCCCGTGGACATCGACTGGTTCATCCGTGATTCCACTCCGCGGGGCGGACTTGGTATCGGTCAATGAGCGTCTCCTTTCTCGAGCAGCCACCGCGGTCGAGAGGGCCTGAGCGGTGCTGCCGGTTAGAAACCCCCCAGTTTCTTATAGCACTGAAAGTAGTGGCTCGGCACCACCCGTTGGCACTGCCTTCATCCACTCCCTCGGGATAGGCCGCGAACCAGCGCACACCTCGCAAACACCCTGAAATCTTCGACTCGACCACCTCTTGAGGCGCAGGCGCTCTCTATCGAATCACTGCCGGAGAGGTAGAGAGGTGCTACTGGAGAGGTGCTGGGGAGGTGCCACCCTTACGTGCAGGACACCTCTACTTGGCTACCCAACCGCCGGTCGCCGGCCTGGCCCGGCGCATCGTCGTGTTGCGCTGCTTCTGGCGATGCTCCCGCTCTTGTTCACCGGCCGAGCGCTGCTCACCGACTCGGTGATCGGCCGTTGTCTTACCCCTCAGGCTTCGCGTAGACGGTCACCGTGCGGTGGCCAACATTGCGTCGGAAAAGGACCTCGGCGGTCGGCAGCAGGCGCTCGAACTCCTCGCGGTGAGGCTCTTCGACCAGGATGAGGGCGGGGCCGCTGAGGCCCCAGAATGCTTCGAGATCCGGCTGTGTCTGAAGATTCCGGATCGACCGTTGCGCGTAGAAGGAGTAACCCGCCCGCCACTTCCAGAAACGATACGAAACCAGCTCCCCACCGGTTGTGGCGAGAGTGCTCGTCACATCGTCGGCGAGCCCACGGGCTGACTTCCAGGGGTTGACGGCAGGAAGCGTCCAGGACGCTGCGATCAGGTAGCTGAGACTGAGGCCCAAGAGCAAGGCCAGAGGAGCAAAGGTCGCACCTCCTCGCCCCCTGATGAGCCCGACGATGGCGGTGACACCGGTGAGGAGCAGGATCAGACCCCAGGTGATCACGGACGGTGCCAGCGGAGGAGGGATTTCGACCCAAGGAGAGATGACAGCCAGTCCAGCCAACAGGAAGATCGACGCCAACACCGACAGAGCAACGACCGCGGCGGTGCGAGCCGCCCGGCGGTAGGAAGTGGTGAATGCCAACCTCTCGACAACCCCCGCGGCCAAGAAAGCCACCGCCGGCGCGATCGGCAAGATGTAGGGAGCGCGCTTGCTCTGGGACAGTGAGAAGAAGGCGATGATCGCCACGATCCAGATCCAACTGAGCTGCCGCAACCGGCCTTCCTCCTGCGTCGAGGGGCGCGTGAGCCACGCTGCCGGCAACAACCAGGACCACGGTGCATAGTCGGTCCACACGTACTGCAAGAAATACCACCAGGGTTGTCGATGGTCCCAGGCGTCGACGAAGCGAGAGAAGTTCTGGCGCAGCAGCACTTCGTGCAACACCGCCGTCTCGCCGCGCAGGGCCAGAAGGGCGTACCACGGCGACCCCACGACCAGTCCCACGCCGATCCCGACCAAGACCGCACGATGGAGAAACAGGTCGAGCCGTCTGCGGGATATCGCGTAGGCCAAGATCACCAGCCCGGGCAGTATCAGGGCGACCGGCCCCTTAGCGAGGACTCCCAAGCCGGCCGCAAGACCGGCGAGAGCCCAGCCGCGAACTGGAGGTGCCCGAAAATCAAGGACCCGCGTCAGCGGCACCAGAACACCGAGCGTCGATACGAGGACCAGGATGTCCATCTGCACGGCGCGCGCGGCCCAGAAGACCTGGTACAGGGTCGAAAAGAGAACCGCCGAAAGCAGTGCCCGCCGGCGCCCGACATAGGGAAGTGCGAGGAGATAGGTCAAGATAACGCTAGCGACGCCGGCCAACGCCGAGGGTACCCGCAGGCTGAACTCACTGACCCCGCCCAGCAACTTCGAGGCCATCAAAGCGACCCAGTAGTAGAGGATCGGCTTTTCGGCAAAGACCCGACCATTGACCGTGGGCACCAGCCAGTCGCCGCTCTGGCTCATCTCGACGACGGCACGACCGTAAATCGGCTCGTTGGGAGCCCACAGATCGCGCGCTCCGAGAGCGAGGAAATTCAACAAAACCGCCGCCGCCGCGAGAGCGACAAGGTCTCGCCAGGTATCACCACGATTCATGATCCGGCCGATGCCCGTGCTGGTCGTGGTCATCAAATCCCCCATTCTTCCCTCTGAGGTGACGTCCTACGAGATGCCGCGCCTGGCGGAATCCTTCGCTGCAAGCCGCCGGTCTTTCCTCTTGCCAAGAACGCAAAGACCCGCTGCACCTACAGCAATCCCTGAAGACTTGAAGGCAGACCTAGTAGTCGTAATCGATTTAGCGGAAGGTACCACACCGAGATCGAGCCGCTGGAAGTTGAAATCGTCTTCCCGCGCCGGCGCAGTCGCGAACAGACTCGCGGCGAGCCAAACGGAGGCGACGCTGGTAGACTGGCGTCGTCATGTCGACAGCCGCCGTGCCACGCCACGCTCGCCGCATGCGCGCCCTGGATTTGCTGCGCGCTACGCTGGTTCTTGGCGCCGTCTATGATTTCGTCTACGCGATCCTGATGGTGGTGGCTCCGGAGCTGCCGGAGCGGCTGTTGCAGTTGCCGCAGCCGCAAGAGGCTTTTTACCTCGGCATCATGGCGGTCTTTCTGACCATGCTCGGCTCTCTCTACCTCTTCGCCGCCCGCGATCCACGACGCTACTCCGGCATCATCGTGGTCGCCATCTTGGGCCGTTTGGCGGGAGGTGTCGTCTTTGTGGTGACCGCGATGCGCAACCCTGAGCTGTGGGGGCTGTATGTGCTCGCGGGCGGCGATACCTTGATCGCTCTTTCCCACGCCTTCTTCTTCCGGCCGGCACTACGTTGAGTCCCGCGCCTGAGGCCACGATCGTAGGTCACAAGATGACTCCGGACGGGGCACCACGATGAGAGTACAGGGTCTTCTGGAGACCGCCGGAGATCTGGCGATTCTGACCGTCAAGTCCTTCTCAGGTCTCTTCAAGCCTCCCTACGACGTCGGCCAGTGGGTGCGGCAGATGGAGCAGATCGGCGTGCGCTCGCTCGGCGTGGCCAGCATCACCACAATTTTCACCGGCATGGTCATGGCGCTACAAACCGCCTACAGCTTGCCGGAACTGGGAGTGAAATACTACATAGGCGCCGTGGTTTCCAAGTCCCTGGTGCGCGAGTTGGGACCGGTGCTGACCGCGCTGATTGTCGGTGGTCGCATCGGCGCCGGCATGACCGCAGAGATCGGCACCATGAAGGTGACCGAGCAGGTCGATGCCCTGCGCTCGATGGGAGCCGATCCGGTCAAGAAGCTGGTGGTTCCCAAGCTCCTGGCGACGCTGGTGATGCTGCCGGCGTTGACCATCCTCGGCGATCTGCTCGGCGTCCTCGGCGGGCTGGTGGTGGCGGTGACCCAGCTCGATCTCTCCTCGGGCTTTTACATCAACGACGTTCTTTCGTCGCTGACCCTGGACGACGTTTTCAGCGGCGTCGGCAAGGCCTTCTTCTTCGCCTATTTCATCGCCCTGGTCGGCTGCTACAACGGCCTCACCGCCCGCGGAGGCGCCGACGGAGTGGGGCGCGCCACCACCCGCACGGTAGTCATGGCCGCCATCATGGTGCTGGTTTCCGACTTCTTCTTGACCAAGCTGTTCTACATCGCTCTGTGAGCCCATGAGCACTACGCGCCCTACGAGTACGGTGACGCCGATCTACCAAGTCCGCGGATTGACCCGCAGGTATGGCTCCTTGACGGTGCTCGACGGCATCGACTTCGACCTCCATCCCGGCGAGTGTTTGGTCATCCTCGGCCGCTCCGGCAGCGGCAAGAGCGTCACTCTGCGCCAACTCAACGGTCTGGAGAAACCCAACGCCGGCAGCGTCCTTTTCGACGGTCATGAGATCACCACCCTGTCGGAAAGCCAGCTCCTGCCGGTACGCCAGCGGGTGGCCATGTTGTTTCAAAGCGGAGCGCTGTTCGACTCGATGAATGTCTACGAGAACATCGCCTTCCCTCTGCGCGAGCACACCGACCTCGACGAAGCGGGGATCGCCGCCAAGGTCGCCGAGAAACTCGCCAACGTGCGTCTGGCCGGTATCGAAAACCATGTACCCTCGTCGCTGTCGGGAGGCATGCGCAAGCGGGTCGCTCTGGCCCGCTCGTTGGCCCTCGACCCGGAAGTAGTCCTGTTCGACGAACCGACCACCGGTCTCGACCCGATGACCTCCGCCACCATCGCCAGCTTGATCCTCGCCACCCGCGACAGCGGCGTAACCAGCATTGTCGTCACCCACGATCTAGCGCTCGCCCGCCGCGTCGGCAACCGCTTGGCCTTTCTTGACGGGGGACGTTTTCGTTACATCGGCGACTGGGCAGGCGCCGACGCCAGCTCAGATCCAATCTTGCACCGTTTTCTCGCTGGAGAAGAAGAGGAAGAGGAAGAAGAGGAGTCTCACCATGGGTGAAAAGAGCAGCCAGCGAGTCCGGGTCGGTGCCTTGCTGTTGATCGCTTTGGCGGTCCTCGCCGCCGGCATCGTCATGATCGGCGATCAAAGACACATGTTCACTCGCAAGAACACCTATTTCGCCAGCTTCACCTCGGTCAGCGGGCTGAACCCCGGCAACCCGGTTCAACTCAACGGTGTTGCCGTGGGCAACGTCAAAGAGATCGTTCTGCCGGAGGACCCGACACGCAGTCAGATCCGCATCGAGATCACCGTCGAGCGCCGTTTCGCCGAGCGGGTGCGGGGGGATTCCGAAGCGCGCATCAAGACCCTGGGTCTCCTCGGCGACAAATATGTGCAACTCACCTCAGGCTCGCCCGAGTTCCCGATCATCCCGGACGGCGCCGAGATTCCCACCGCGGCGCCGACTTCGGTCGACGCCCTGATGGCCACCGGCGAAGACGTGATGGCCAACGTCACCGAGATCTCCTCTTCGCTGCGTACCATCCTCAAGCGAATGGAAGAGGGCGAGGGGCTGCTCGGCGAGTTGACCACAGAGTCGCAGGGCGGCCAGAAAGTCGTCGACGCGGCACTCGCGACCCTCGCTTCGACTCAGTCGCTGATCGATAAGCTCGAAAACGGACGCGGCACGGTGCCAAGGCTGATCAACGATCCCGCCATCGCCGAAAGCTTAACCCTGGCAGTTGAGCGCCTCAACGGAACATTGACGCAAATCGAAGAGGGTGACGGACTCTTGGCGATGCTGATCAACGACCCACAAGGACCAAAGAAACTCGACGCCACCCTGACCGCGATCCAGGGCTCGGCCGAGGCGCTCTCCAGCTTCACCACCCAGGTCGAAGAGGCCGAGGGGCTACTTCCCAAACTGCTCACCGACGCCGAGTACTCGGCGCGCATCTCCAGCGATCTGGAGGGCATTCTCAGCAAGCTCAACCAACTCGCCGACAAGCTCAACGGCAACCAAGGAACCGTCCCGCAACTGGTCAACGACCCGCAGGTCTACGAGGCGATCAACGACATCCTGGTCGGCGTCAACGAGTCGAAGTTCCTACGCTGGCTGATCCGCAACCGGCAGAAGAAGGGCATCGAAAAGCGTTACAAAGAAGAGCTGGAAGCGGCACCGCCGGGAACACCGAAGGCGAAGGCCGTCGAAGAAGAGGGCACCGAGTAGTAGCCAGTCCATCTGCCGGCGCCGAGCGTTGGCGGCAGGTCAAGCCGCCAACCGCCTCTTTCTGTTGCTCCACCAGCGACGATCCAGTATCGTCCACCGAGCCAACAATCCCATCCCCACCCTCACAACCTCAGGTAGCAAGACGAAATGAACATTTGCGTCGTCGGTAGCGGTTACGTCGGTCTGGTCACCGGCGCCTGTTTGGCCGATTTCGGTATGCATGTGACCGGTGTCGACAAGGACGCCGACAAGGTCGCGGCCCTGAAGCGCGGCGAGATCCCGATCTACGAGCCCGGTCTTGCCACCCTGGTGCGCAAGAACGCCGAGGAAAACCGCCTCTCTTTCACCACCGAGAGCGGTCCGGCGATCGCCGATGCCGACGCGGTGTTCATCGCCGTCGGCACACCGCCGCGCGAGGATGGATCGGCCGACCTCACTTTCGTGCGCGAAGTGGCGAGCGCCATCGGTGAGAACCTCAACGGTTTTACCGTCATCATCACCAAGAGCACCGTGCCGATCGGTACCGGCAAGATGATCGAGTCGATCGTGCGCCAGGTGGCCGGCGAGACGGCAGACTTCGCCGTGGTCAGCAACCCCGAGTTTCTGCGCGAAGGTTCGGCGATCGGGGACTTCATGCGCCCCGACCGAGTCGTCATCGGCAGCACCGACCCGCGCGCCGTCGACATCATGCAGCAGGTCTATGCGCCTCTGCAGCGCGCCGACGTACCGTTCGTGGTGACCAACGTCGAAAGCGCCGAGCTGATCAAGTACGCCTCGAACGGCTTTCTGGCCACCAAGATCTCGTTCATCAACGAGGTCGCCGATCTCTGTGAGGGGCTGGGCGCCGATGTCGAGGTGGTGGCGCGAGGCATGGGGCTCGACCGGCGGATCGGCCCCAAGTTCCTCTCGCCCGGCCCCGGATTCGGCGGCTCCTGCTTCCCCAAGGACACCCGCGCCGTGGCCAGCATCGCTGAACAGACCGGTCGCCGGTTCCACATCATCGAAGCGGTGCTCAAAGTCAACGAAGCGACCAAGCAGCGCATGGTCGAGAAGACCGAAAAGGCCTTCGGTGGCGTCGCCGGAAAGACCCTGGCGGTCCTCGGCTTGTCGTTCAAGCCGGACACCGACGATGTCCGAGAATCCCCCGCGATCAACATCGTCGAGGGGCTGCTCGCGGCCGGCGCTCGGCTGCGCGCCTTCGACCCGGCGGCAATGGAGGCTTTCCAGGACGTCCTCGACTTGGACGCCGAGGCGGCCTCCCGCATCGAGTACACCGACAATGCCTACGCCGCCGCACAGGGCGCCGACGGGATCGTCATCTTGACCGAATGGAACCAGTTTCGAGCCCTCGAACTGAGCCGCCTCAAGGAGGCGCTGACACAGCCAATAGTGGTCGATCTGCGCAACCTCTATGAGCCGGAGGTAATGGCGGCCGCGGGCTTGCACTACGTATCGGTGGGAAGACCTGAAGGTAGACCTGCCCCTGAGGAGAACACTTGCGAGATACCATCATGAGACGTGCGGTGATCACCGGGGGCGCCGGTTTCCTAGGCTCCCATCTCTGCGAGCGGTTGCTGGCCGAAGGTTGCCGCGTGGTCTGTGTCGACAATCTGATTACCGGCAAGTTGGCCAATCTGGCTCACCTCCGTGACAACGAGCACTTCGAGTTCATCGAGCACGACGTCAGCCAGCCCTTCGAAGTCGCAGGGGAGGTCGACTACGTGCTGCACTTCGCCTCACCGGCGAGCCCCATCGACTACCTTGAACTACCCATCCAGACGCTCAAGGTAGGATCGCTGGGCACCCACAACACGCTCGGCCTGGCGCGCGCCAAGTCGGCCCGCTACCTGCTGGCGTCAACCTCCGAAGTTTACGGCGACCCGCTGATTCACCCGCAGCCGGAGAGCTACTGGGGCAACGTCAACCCGGTCGGGCCGCGCGGCGTCTACGACGAAGCCAAACGGTTCGCCGAAGCGATGGCCATGGCCTACCACCGGTATCACGGCCTCGAAGTTCGCATCGTGTGCATCTTCAACACCTACGGCCCCCGCATGCGCCCGCGCGACGGCCGGGTAGTCCCCGCGTTCATCCAGCAGAGTCTGACCGGCGAGCCGCTGACCGTTTTTGGCGACGGCAATCAGACGCGCTCCTTCTGCTATGTCGACGATCTCGTCGAAGGGATCTACCGGCTGCTGAAGAGCGACGAGTCGGACCCGGTCAACATCGGCAATCCGTACGAAATGACCATCCGCGAGTTCGCCGAGGAGGTTCTGCGCTTGACCGGAGCCAAGAGCGAACTGACCTTTCACCCCCTGCCGGTCGACGACCCCAAGACCCGTCAGCCCGACATCACTCGGGCCCGCGAGATCCTCGGCTGGGAACCGAAAGTCGCCTTGGCCGACGGTCTGGCCAAGACGGTCGACTATTTCAAGGGTCTGCTGGCCGCCTCGGCGTAGCAGTCCGTGGTGAAAGTCGTCCGTCGGCGAGAGCGAGGGATCTGGCTGCGAATCAAGGCGCCGCGAAAAAAGGTGGCGGGCCGGAGGCGAACCCGAGGTTCGTCGAGGATTTTCCAACGCGGAGTCACGGCCAGAGAGCCGCTCGGAGCCAGGGCGAGTTACACCACGGGCTGGTAGACTAGAGCCATGGCTGAAACCATTACATGCATCCGCTGTGGCCGCCAAGCTCCGCCTCCCGGCCGCCTTTTGATGGCCGCCGAGCAGGCGGCGGAGATTCGCGCCAAGGTCTGTTCCGACTGCTGGGAGGAGTGGCAGAAGGGCGAGGTCGTGGTGATCAACGAACTGCGCCTCAACTTCATGGACCCGCAGGCCCAGGAGATTCTCAACCGGCACATGCGAGAGTTTCTCTACTTGGACGGCAAGCCGACAGAAGGGTCGACCCCATCGCCACTGGACAATGTCACTCCGCCCGGCGAGTCGCCCCAGGGCGACCGTGAAACCGGCAACTGAGGAATCGTCCATTCAGACTTCCAGGATCGCCGCTCTGTGGCATCGCATCCCACGCCAAGCGGTTGTTCGCCTGTTGATCCTGGTGTTGCTGGTCGCCGCGGTCGCGGCCGCGGCACGCTGGACGCCGCTGGGCCGCTACCTGGACCGTGAGGTCCTCCAAGCCACCCTCAATGGCCTGAAGGATGTCTGGTGGGCGCCGCTGCTGCTCATTGCCTCCTTCATCTTCTTTTGCAACGTAGGGCTGCCAGCGACTCCCTTCCTGGTCGTCGGAGGGCTGGTCTTCGGCCTCGCGCGCGGCACTCTGTACAACTTCATCGGCCTCTTTTCAAGCGCTCTGCTCGGCTATACGGTGGCACGCTTCCTCGGTACCGACTTCTTCCGCCACCTCCTGGGTGGCAGGTTGCGAAAGATCGAAAAGCAGGTCGCGCGGCGGGGATTCTGGTACCTGATCGGTTTGCGCCTGGTGCCAATTCCCTTCCCCGTCTCCAATTTCGGGCTGGCCCTGGCCGGCGTCCCTTTGTCGACCTACGCCCTCACCTCCGCCCTTGGACTGGCTCCGGCGACGCTGCTGTGGACCTGGTTCGCCATCCCCATCGGCAACGCCGCCAAGGCGTCGCCGGGCGAGAGTCAAATGGGGTCTCTGGCTCTACGTTTGGCCGGCATCTCCGCCCTGCTGGCCGTGCTGATCCTCTTGCCCGCAGTGATCAACGGCCGGAGCCGGAGGCGGCGTCTACGAGACCTGCGCGCCCAGCGCGCCCAGCGCGGCTAGCCGACTTACCCGCCCGCGCCGAGCACCGAGGCCACCTCGGGCTCATCGATCAGCAAGGCGCCGTCCGAGCCGGTGGTGATCGAGGCGGGATCGAACTCGTAGTCGCGAATCACCCGCCGGAAGGTCTCCTTGAGGGCACGCGCACCCAGTCGCGGCTGGCGGGCCGCCTCCGCGGCGATGCGCCTCACCGCGGCGGGAGAGAGGGCCAAGTGAACCCCATGGCTTTCGAAAAAGGCCTTGGCTTCACGGTAACTCGAATCGGGAGCCTCCAAGAAAATCCGCACCAACTCATCCTCGCCGAGATTCTCCAGAAGGACCACTGCATCGAAGCGTGAGAGGAACTGCGGGGTCATCCCGTAATCGAAGAGATCCTCGTTGCGCAGCCAATCGCGCAAATCGAAGTGCAACTGCTGGCGAACCTCACCGCCCTGAACCACTGTCGTCGGCTGCAAGGCTCCACGATCGCTACCGATGGTGACCCGGTCGTAGACAGAGTCATAGAGCCCTTCGAAAGCTCCGGCGCAGACAAAGAGGATGCGCCGCGAATCCACCCGCGCCCGGGCGCCACCGGCCCAGTCCGGCAAATCCAGGGGCACCGATTCATTCTCGATCAGGGTCAAGAGTGCTTCCTGAGCGCGGATGCCCGCCACATTGGCTCGTTCCCCGACCCGGGCGCGAATCTTGTCGACCTCGTCGATGAAGGCCACCCCCGAAGAGGCCCGGTGCAGCAGAGTCTGGATCGGCGTCTCCGGCCCGAGCTGTTCCCGAGCCTTCTCCAACAGGCGCAGAATCACCACCTCCCCCGCCCGTCCCGCCACCGCGTGCTCCGCCAAGACATTGGCGTGCAACCGAACCACCGTCGAACGCCGCGCCAGTTCCTCGTCCGAGGCCAGGTAGTTCTCGACCGCACGCATCAAAGTCGTCTTGCCGCTACCCGACGAGCCGATCATCAAGATGTTGCCGGTCGACAACCCCGCCAGATGCTTGGAAAGCGCGATCGACATCTCCCGAACCGCCCGTTCCTGCCCAATCACCCAGCGAGACAAGGGCCTGGAAATCTCACGAGGGGTAGGTGTTTGAGTAGCCATCGCGGCTCATTCTAGCCGACCTTCCAACGAACTCGCCGAGGACGCGAGCCGCGAAGCAGCGAGCCCGGCCGCTTAGGCCGGACTGCTTAGGGGTGAGCCGCAAGAACCCCGCTTCTTGCGGTGAGGGGATCTCGCAGCGAGATCCCCATAGACAGACGCGCGGGACCCCTGAAATCAAAATGCAGGTGCGCTAGCTTTGCTAGCGCACCTGCCCAGGGACAAAGAACAAATCCCCACTGACGTTGATACTGGCCAAATAGGTCGAAATCAGCCCCTCGCCGACCACCTCGGCCTCGATCGACCAACCTTGACCGCTGCCCAGAGTTACATCGTTGAAGATGCCTTCCAGGATGCGCTCCAGATGCTGCTGGGCCTTGAGCACGATAGTCCGGGAGGAGATCGTCTGGCCATCGGCATCGCGCAAGGTCAAAGCGACTCGCGTTCCGGCGGCGCTGAAGTTGATGATCCCCAGGCTCGAGCGGAACCGCTCGGACTGCTCGGCGCCGAAGATCACCGAACTCTTCCCGATCCTCGATCCGGGTTGACTATCGACCATGGTGCCGAAGCGGCGGCCGCCCTCACCGGTGTTGTTGAGCGCAAAGGTGACGATTCGCGGCTCGACGAACTCGGCATTGCTCCAAGATATGTGGAGCGCGCCGATACCCTGTTCGAGGCCGAACAGCTCGGTGAGAACGTCGGCGATCCGCCGGGTCGTGTTGGCGGGCACTTCGATCTGCACCCGGCGCGGGTCCGTGTTGTTGCTGCCACGCTCCCAGAAGTCGATGGTCAGACGCAGCAGGGAATTCGAGGGGTTGTGGATCGACATCGAACTGACCAAAGTCGAGCTGAACGGATTGACTCCGTTGGCGACCCGTGGAACGACCAGGACTCCGGGCCCCGCCGGGACGGGAGGAGTCAGAGGCTCCAACGACCGCGCCACGACGAAGATCTGGTCTTCGGACTCATCCTCCAGCAGCGTCGCCGAGGCGGCGAAACGCAGGTTGTCGGACTCAAAGACCACGTTGAAAGGACCGGCGAAGGCAGCCGCTGAGGGAAATAGCGAGGCGACCGGTCGCTGGCGCATGGTGCGTGCACCCAGCGCGAAGACCGCGGTCTCGCCGACCTGCACGTCGTCGTCGAAGAGCGAGACTCGCACCGCACCCGGCTTGTCATCCAAGTTCAGGGCCAGAACCGTCGAAGTGAAGCCGTTGCCCACCTCGACACCCGAAACCACCTTCGCCTCGGCCGACCAGTCCACCGCCGGCTCCTGGTCGACCAGCTGGCCGAAGGTGCCCTCTTGCCCCGCCGCGCGCACGAAGGAGCGGCAGAAGCCGTACGCCGCCGGCTCACCTTCGCTCCCCTCTCCCAATGCCTTCCAGGTGAGAGCGCCCTGACTGGAGTCGCGCTCGAAGAGGCTGGAAACCACGTTGGGCACGGTCAGCGTCTGCCGCGCCCCCAGGGTCAACTGGTAGGAATCGGGATGCGGATTGCCCGCACCCCTTTCCAGGTAGGCCACGTCGAAGACCAGTGGAGCGTCGCCGGCATTGTGCAGCCAGCAGTCCGTCTCGTAGGTCCCGGTGGCTCCGCGCACACCGAAGAGAACACTCTGCACCGCCGACTCGACCGTCTGGGTCTCCAACGCCGCTCCCACCACCACCAGGTCGATCGTGGCGGTCGCCGTCTGCCCCAAGTCCCCGATGACCTCCACCGTCACGGCGTAGGTTCCCGGCTGGAAGAACAGGTGAGAAGCGCACACACGCCCCGCCTCGCAAGGCGACGGACTGAAGGCAACACCACGTTCACCGAAACGCCACCGCGCCTCCTCGACCGGACCGACGAAGGAGGCCGTGAAGGAGACCGGCTCGCCGGTAGTCGCCGCGACGGACTCGCTCACTTCGACGCTCACCGGCGTCAACGCCGGGACACTCAGCTCTTCGATAGCGCCGCGCTTCTCACCACGGGAGTTGAAGGAACTCACCTGATACCGGTAGGTCGAAGCGGCGACCAAGGTGTCATCGACCCACTCCTGAGAGTCGGCCGGAAGCTCCGCCACCTGCTCCAAGGCAGCCTCCCCGACACCGCGGTAAATGCGAAAACCGCTCTCGTTGGAAGAGGCGTCCCCCCAACTCAGAATCGCCCGGAGCCGTTGGCGACTCACCGCCAGGTCGGCGGGTGCCGCCGGCCCGCCACCTCCTCCGCCGCCTCCACCGCCGCCACGGAAACCGGCGACGATGCCACGGACCAGATTGAGGCTACGGTGGTTGTCGCGCTGGCCGTCGATGCCGGCAGCGGCTCCGTTGCGAATGACCGTCGGGTTGGACCACAGCGGCACATCCGGACAGCTCGTAGTGCACTCCGTGCGATAGGACATGATCGTGCGGTAGGAGCCACTGACGAAGTGGCCGAAGGACCATGGGAACGAGGCGAATTGCGCTGGAACACCGTTGGCCGGGTCATGCTCCAAACCCATGTTGTGGCCGTGTTCATGGGCCCAGGTGAGGTCGCCGATCAGGCACAAGATATTCGTCGCCTGTACGGCCTGCGAGCTGAATGAGGGGCCCGGCGACCGCATCACCCGGGCGTAGCCACAAAAATTGTCGGTATTGGAGGCGACGAGGCCGACCAAATCCGCTCCGTGCGCCTGTCGCAGAGCCTGCATTTGCGGGGAGTTGCGCAGCTGAGTGAGACTGACCGGCGTGGTCAGGCCATCCGCCACATCGGTGATCAGACCGAAATGGACCAGGCGAAACCGCATCTCCACCTGGCTATCGATCGAAGCGGTGTTGGCCAGATCCACCGCCTGCTGAACCCAGCCGGCGAAGGTACCCTCGGAAACGCCGGCGATAATCAACGCCTTGGGGGTGTACAAAGCCAGCAGATCGATCTGCGAGACCGCTTTCTCGCTACCGCCCTTGAGCGCTGCCGGAAGCTGCGACGGCAGCGCCAACTCCGGGGTCAAGAAACTCCCTTGCGCCTCGCTTCCGCCCAGCGGACCCGCAGGTGCCGGCCCGCCGAGGAACGAACCCCCAAGATCGAGCGGCGAGGAAGGCTGCTCATCGCTGCCACAGGCGCCAAAGAGCTTCGGTTCAACCCGCTCCAGCCCGTGTTTACCACCATCGAGAGCACGAATCACGTAGCGATTGCCGGCAGCCATGATGGTACCCGTCACGCCGCCATTCTTGAGCGTGAGTACAACCCGACCCTGGTCCGGAGCCTCTAGCCAGCCCCGCCAGGTGACGTCACCGGCCCCGCGACGTTCCACATCGCTGCGCCTCGCCACCATCGAGAGCCCCTCGTCCACCTCGATACGTAGAGACTTCGCCTCGCGCTCCACCGCCGAAGGATCCACGTCGACGAAACGGCCTTCGACCACCGCCGGTCCGAAGCGCCGGTATTCGACCGCGGATTTCTCATCCGCTGGACGAAGGAGCAGCAAATCGTCCGGAACGTCGCCATCGACGCTCTGCGCCATCACGGCTGGAGCCCAGGACACAACGATCATCCAACCCAGCCACAAGGCCAGCGAGGTGACCGCCCAGTGAAATCGAGAAATCCGTGTGGTCATTGACGGCGTGCGCATAGAAGACTCCCGGGATCAGAATTTGATTCCTAACTATAACTCAACAGACCTGTCGAACATTCCAGCCGAGCAGCCTTGCGACAAAAAAAGTTGGCAAAGATCGGTCGGCTTTGATGAAATCATCCACCAAATGACTTTGACCGTCCTGTCCGCCCCGTTTTTCAAGCTGATTCTGCGTACGGCTAGCCTCTGCGCCCTTTTCTCTTTGGGTATCACCGCGGCGGCTTGGGGGCAGGCTGCGCAGCCGACGGCGACTCCTTTGACCACTGCCCAGACCCTGCTCGATCAAGGCCGCGCCCAAGAGGCGCGCAGCGTGCTCGATCGGCGGATCAAGAAGGAGCCGAAGGATGCACAGGCGCGCTTGCTGCGCAGCGACGCGCTCTTCCTGCTCGGCGAGATCAAACTCGGCCGAGCCGACCTGGACCGCGCCCTCGACCTCGATCCCACTCTGCGCCAGGGCTGGCTCAACCGCGCCGCCCTGGAACTCGCTGACCAGAAGTACGAAGCGGCCTATTCGGCGCTCCTCAAGGCCCAACAACTCGCTCCTTCCGCTCCCGACAACGAGATCAACCTGGGAGCCGTTCTCCTCCTCAAGGGCGACCTCGCCGAGGCGGCGCTGTCGTTTCAGCGCTATCTCGATCTACACGGCAACTCCGCCGAGGGCCACTATCTGGTGGCCTCGAACTACGCCATGGCCGGCTATGTCGCGCCAGCGGTCGATCTGCTGCGCCGCGCCATTCAACTCGACGAACGGGCGCGATTACAGGTGCGTAGCGATCCCAACTTCGCGACCATCGCCAAGGAGCCGAGCTACCAGCAGCTGATGGCGCAGGAACCACAGCGACCCAAGGCCGGCTCGCTGGTTTCCCGCTACCTCTTCGCCCGCCCTTACCAAGGCGGTGAGGCCGAGTTGCTCCCCGCCGTGGTCGACACCTTGCAGGCCGCCGGAGTCAACTTCGACCGCCGGGTCGAGGTGACCCAAGGCTGGGCGCTGATCTGGGGTGAGATCCGCGTCGAACTGAGAGACGGCAGCGACGGCCGCGGGCTAGTGCAGTTCTCCGCCGAGCCCGGCACGATGAGCGAAGCGGCATGGAAGGCCAAGACAGAACAACTGGTCCGCCGCATCCAAGCTCGCATCGTCACCCTGATGGCGGCCAAGCGCAAAGCGGCGGTCCAGCGGCGACCGCCTGGCGGCTAGACGCGCAGTAGCACCGAGCCCCAGTGGAGGCCGGCACCCAGGGCGGTGAAGGCGACCAGGGAGCCAACGGGAGCCTTGCCAACCTGTCTCGCCTCGTGAAAACAGAGGGGCAAGGTGGCCGAGGTCGTGTTGCCGTACTTCTGGATGTTGTTGTGGACGCGCTGCGCCGGCAGGCCGAGGTGCCTTTGCGCCGCCTCGTTGATGCGTAGGTTGGCCTGATGCATGATCAGCAGGTCGAGATCATCCAGCGTGTAGCCATTTTTCTCCAAAATCTCCCGGGTCACCTGCGGCATGCGGGTCACGGCCAGTTTGAACACCGAGCGACCCTGCATCACCGGCACGGTCTCTCCCGCGGCGATCATCTCGGCGGTCACCCAAGGACGATTCAGCGATCCGCCGCCGGGGATGTAGAGAATGTCGCAATGGTCGCCGTCACCGTAGAGCGCCGAACCCAGGATGCCGCGTCCGTCGTCTTTGTCGTGCGCCTGGAAAACCATCGCTCCCGCGGCATCGCCGAAGAGGACCAAGAGGTGGCGAAAACGCGAGTTCCAGGCGAAGGTCTCTTCATCCAACGGCTCGTCGCTACGACCATAGAGGCAATCCCAGGTCTTGTCGTCGAACGGCATCAGTGAGGTGTGGACATCGGTACCGACCAGCAAGACCGTCTTGGCCATACCTGAGCGAATCAGCGCGTCCACTATCTGCATGCCGTAGGCAAAACCGGCGCATTGCTGGCGGATGTCCAAGGCTGGCAACGGGCCGATGCCAAGCTGTTGCTGGATCTTGGTACCGACTCCCGGAAAATAGTGGTCCGGGGTCATCGTCGCGCAGACCAGGTAGTCGACTTCGCCCGCTTCAATACCGGCATCGGCCAGCGCCGCGCGCGCGGCCTCGGTGCCAAGATGCGAGGAGCTGACCCCCGGCTCCACGTAGTGGCGGGTGACGATGCCGCTACGAGTCCGGATCCACTCGTCGTTGGTTTCGACGATGCGAGCCAACATGTCGTTGTCGACTTCTAGCGGCGGCACCGAGATACCGGTACCGGCGAGTAAGGCACAAGGCTGGCTCATTGTGGACCCTCCGGGGTAGCCATGGGACGGTTCGCCGCTCTCATCTCCGGCCGCAGAATTACCACGGCCGCCGTGGCGGTCGCCGCAGGTCACGCAGAGTGCGAGATCGGTTAGTGGAGAGGTTGCGGCGATGGAAGACCGTCACACCGCCGACCTTGGAAAAACGATACCGCTTCTGCGGCTTGCGCCCGTCGAGCCCAACCTCGGCGTCGCCGCCGTAGAACCACTCCTCGATCGGCGGCTCGCCGGCCTCTTCCGCGATGGTGAACTCCACCTTCTTCGGTTCACCGTAGAGGACATAGACGGTCCCGCGGTCGGAGCGGCTTCCCGCCACCCCCGCTTCGCGAAACCTCTTCTCAGCCTCGGCGAATCGCTCCTCGAAGAGTTCACGGCGCGGATTGGCTTCGAAGCGAGGTTCGGGGTCCCGAGCCTTCCAGAAGGCCTCGACGAAAGCCGCGGCGGCCTCCGGGCTGGTCAAACTGAGGAACTGATCGATCTCCGGCTCGGTCGCCATCCAGCTGATCGCCCCGACCAGCCAGGTCGACAAGGCCGGGCCGACCAACGGGTTGATCAGCTCCTCGACCGGCCGTCTCTTGGGCGGTTTCGATTTGCCGCGCATGGCCGCACCGGCTGGCTGCGCCAGACTCAGCACCAACAGGACGATCAGCGGCCAGCGCTTACCGGCGACGAAGAAGATCGAGAAACTCCTCACGAACCGGGCGCTCACGGAAGGTGCCGCGAATGGCGGAAGTTACGGTCATCGCTCCGGGTTTCTTGACTCCCCGCATCTCGACGCACAGATGGCGCGCTTCGATGACCACCATGGCGCCATGCGGCTTCAACTCTTCCTCCAGGAAAGTGACCACCTGTTCGGTCAGCCGCTCTTGCAGCTGTGGCCGTTTGGCGTAGAACTCGAGAATCCGCGGCAACTTCGAGAGGCCGACGATACGCCCACTCGGAATGTAGGCGACGTGAGCATGGCCGTAGAAGGGAACGAAGTGGTGCGAGCACATGGAGTAGAAGGGGATGTCCTTCTCCATCACCATGGCGGTGTATTTCTCGTCGTTGGGAAAGGTGGTGACCGTGGGCCGCGCCCCCTCGCGCAGGCCGTGGAACATCTCCAGATACATCCTGGCCACCCGGATGTCGGTCTCGAGGAGATTCGGATCGGTCCGGTCGAGGCCGAGTTCATCCAGAATGGCGCTGACGTGGCGCGCGATACGCTGTGCTCTGTCAACCCCCCAGTCCGCCAGCGCTTGATCCGTCGCCGATTTCGGCAAGGCCGCGCAGTCGGTGGTGGTGGAGATTTCGTGAGTCATTCTGGACACCTCGGGTAGATGGAGGAGCGTCATCTTACCGTACAATAGCGGCTCGCTATGCCGGCCCAACACCCCTCCCAAATGGTTGAACTCGATGCTCATCTGGGCGAACTGTCGCCCGATCTGTTTAGTTCCATTTTTGTCGCTTCGGTTCAAGCGCTGGAGACCTACGGTATCGAATGGGCGATCGAGCTGGTTCACCAGCTGGCAATCGCCCCGGCTCTCGGCCGCGAACCGGTAGCCCCCGAAGCTCTGTTGAGCCGACTCGGCTTCGTCTCCGCCTTCGATCCGGCTTTGCGCTGGCTGCTCAGGCGGCTGGCCAGTGCCGGCCATCTGGTCTGCGAAGAAAGAGGCGGAGCGCGGCTCTATTCCCAACCGCAGCCGCTACGCCCGGCCGCCATCGCCGAGTTCAGAGACTTGGCGCTCGCCATCGACCCCAGAAACGCCGCTTCGCTCGATCTGCTCGACGCCGCCGGTGAGTCCTACCCCAAAGTGGCGCGCGGCGAGCTCAGCGGCCAGCAGGCCCTCCTCGGCCCGCACCGGATAGCCTTGTGGACGCGCTACTTCCACAACGACAATCCGATCTACGCGATCAATAACATCATCGCCGCCACGGCGGTTGCCAACCGGCTACCGGCGGCGCAGGGCCGTATTCTGGAAATCGGGGCGGGCGGAGGCAGCGGTTCCGAAGCTCTGCTCGACACCCTCGGCCAACGGGGCCGGTTGAGCGCCATCGCCTCCTACCGGATCACCGAGCCAAGCCCCTTCTTCCGCCGCCGCGCACAACGCGGTCTCACCGCCGCCCACCCGCAACTGCCGCTCGAATTCGCCGAACTCGACATCGACAAGCCGTGGGCCGAGCAAGGTGTGGAGCCGGAGAGTGCCGACCTCATCTTCGGAGTCAACGTGGTGCACGTGGCGCAGGACCTCGCCTTCAGCCTCGGCGAGGCACTGCGCACCCTGGTGCCGGGCGGTTGGCTGATCGTCGAGGAATGCGTCCGCCCGCGGCCCGGCGAAGCGATCTCCACCGAGATGATCTTTCAACTCCTCGACAGCTTCACCGCGGTCAAGATCGACCCCAAAACCAGGCCCAACCCCGGCTTCTTGACCGTCGCCGAATGGCGCAAAGCTCTACGCACCGCCGGCTTCGACAGGGTGGAGGTCGTCCCCGATCTCGAGGCGATCACCGAGTCTTTCCCCCTCTTCTTCGCCGGTGCGTTATGCGCCCGTAAGCCCAGGTAAATGGCGCTATACTCGCCGCTTGACTCTAAGGAGGAACCCGATGCCACAGAGGTTTTCGATCGAATACTGCGTACAGTGAAACTACCAACCTAGAGCCGCCAGTTTGGCGGACGAGATCGAGCGGCAGTACAACGTGAGGCCGGAGTTGATCAAAGGTCGTGGTGGTGTCTTCGAGGTCATGCTCGGTGAGGAGCTGATCTACTCGAAGAAGATGACCGGTCGCTTCCCCGAACCGGGCGAGGTAGAGAAGAGCCTGGCAGGCAAGCTCAACGGTTGATCGGCGCAGAGTTCTCGGATTCCCGAGGGCTCTCACCGGCAAGCCCACAGCAGATTGACCGTCTTGACGTCCTTTCTCTAGTCCATGTAGTATATTTCAAGCATGGCCAAGAAACCGAGAAAGCCCGCCCGGCGCCGACCGCGGGAGCCACAACACCGGAAGGTGCGCCTCGTGGAGATGACCTTTCGCCAACTCCTGGTGCGCACCGGGATGGAGATGCACACCCTCGACCGGCGCTGCGGCAAAGCTCCGGGCTACACCAGCCAGGTGCTCTGCGGTCGGGTGCGGATGACCTTCCACCACCTGTTCAAGTGGCTGGAGGCGATGGACGTGGCGCCGGATGAGTTCTTTCAGCTGCTCGCCGAGAATTTGCGGCCGAGCTACCAGCCATCCTACCGGCCCCCCTACCGGCCCGACCTGCCGCCGCCCGACCCAGAGGAACTCGACGAGCTGATCGGCCGGATCGCCAAGCAGTTGATGAACCGCAAGAAAGGCTCGCCGCAGCGCCCCGCCGGCGAAAAGCCGAAGACAGACTGAGGGCTAGCCGCCCGCGTTGAGCTGGGCCAGTGCCCGGCGCAAGACCTTGCTGGTGAGTTCTTCGCCGTCGGCGGCGCGGGCGACGGTGCGCAGGGCGAGAAGAGCTTGCCCCTCCAAGCCGGCGGCGGCCAGGGCACCGAAAGCCTGGCGGGCGATCTCGCGGGCCTGCCGCCAGTGGCAGGCATCGGCGTGGGCCAGGGCCAGTTCGAGGTGGGCGTGGGCGGCATCGGCCAGGGCACCGACTTTCAAGAGCCTCTCCCGCGCCTCATCCAATCCTCCGACCGCCTCCTCCCAGCGGCCCATCGCCAGCAGGGCGCGGGCCTCGATCCACTCGCCGCGAATCGCCGCGGCGCGGTCGGCCGGCCCCTGGTAGACCCGCTGGAGGATCTGGGCGGTGCGGCGGGCCGTAGCCAGTTCGCCGAGGTCGAGCCGGGCCTGGGCTATCAAAGTCAGAGAACTCAGCTTGAGCATTCGATCGCCGTCGGTGTGGGTCTCCTTGAGGCAATCGTAGGCACAGCGCAGCGCGGCGGCAGGCTGGCCGAGCCGCAGGTAGACCCGGCCCATGGAGGCGAGAACCCGGTTCGCTCTCCATCCTTCATCGAGGCGCTGGTACCCCTTGTGGCTCCTCTTGAACAACGCAAGGGCCTGATCGAGGTGACCGCAATCGGTCAGTAACACTGCTGAAAGCCATTCGACCTTGGCCTTCAGTAGAGGATCGCCGGTGCCCAAGCGGGCGATCTGCGCCGCTTCGCGCAGGTTCTTGCGCGCCGCCTTGGTGTCGCCGGTGATGCGCTGCGCGTTGCCCAGGGTGGCCAGGCAGTCGGCCAGCACGTCGCGCTCGATGAAGCCCCCCGTCGTCACCCAGCCCTGCTGCGTCGCCGGCCGGGCGGCGTAGACCGCCAGCTCGGCCAGGTGGAGGGCGAGCGGCGGGTTGGCGAAGCGGTGTTCGTCGCTCGCCGCGCGCAGATGGTCGGCCGCCTTGGCGTTGTGCAGCCGGTGCAGCGAGCGCACCCGCATCACCTGGCGGCCGCGCGGCAGCTCCAGCAGCTTCGCAATGTTCGGCACCACGTAGCGCCGCGGCTTTCGCTCAGTCAGCGATCGGAGAACCGCCGCAAAGACCGAGTCATACTGACTGCGCTCGTATTTGTTTTCAGACATATTCACGCGCAAGCGTATCACGGGCCGCGCGCGAGCGCCAAGCGCCGCCCGTGCCTTAACAGCTAGCCATCCGGATCCAGAACCGCCCCAATCTCCACCATCGCCGCCGGCTCTTCGAACCAGCCCAACAACGCCAACATCAGCCACCAACCCGAACCCAATACATCGATCATCGCCATCGCTCCTCTCTTGCCTGTCCTACCTTGATCCTGCCCACCACGGCGGGCCGTCCGCTAGCCATCCGGATTGAGAACCGCCCCAATCTCCACCATCGCCGCCGGCTCTTCGGACCAGCCCAACAACACCAACACCAGCCACCAACCTGAACCCAATAGATCGATCATCGCCATTGCTCCTTTGTGAAGTTTTCAGTCAACTTCACGATTTGCCCGCCGGATCCAACGTCGCCCCAATCTCCACCATCGCCGCCGGCTCTTCGGACCAGCCCAACAACACCAACACCAGCCACAACCCTGAACCCAATAGATCGATCATCGCGATTGCTCCTTTTGACGGTCATGCCCCCCCCTTCCACGGCTCATGCGGCCACAGCAGGAGGGTGCAAGTGATTGATTTCAAACAGCTTAACACCGGTCGCCAAGACCGGCCCCTGAAGTTGAGCTCGGTGTTCTCGCCACTTGACAAGGGCCAAGAACAGTTGTGATATCCTTCAAGAGCTTGGTATTTACATGCTCTCGACCCGTCAAACCGCAGCCGCAATCCGCGCGCAGAGCCACTTGCACCGGCCGGCAGGAGGCGATAGCCGGTGGCACAGGATTTCGAAGGTACTCGCCTTGGCCCGAGGTTTCGTCCTGCTGCCCCTCCTGCTGGCGGCTGCTCCCTCCCTCGCTCTTCTCGCCATGGAATCAGCCGAACGGGCGGCAGTAGTGGAGTTCACCTTCAGCCTCAGCGCAGAGTTCGAGAAATCGGTGGAACTGAAGCGCGAGTGGACCCTTGTACTGATCCCACGTAGCGAGGAGTTGGAGACGATTCGCCGGCCGGTCTTGGCCACCAAGCCGGCGACTGTGGCCTTGCCAATGGGCAGCGAGTGGGAAGTGGGCGGGGAGTTGGCTGGCTTTTGGGTCCAGCGCCAGCTCATTGCCATCGCTCGCGGCACCGGGGCGCGGAAGGTCGAGGTTCAACTGTGGCCACTGGGTACGATCCGCGGCAAGTTGCGCCGGCCTCAACAGAAGGCCAAGCTGCCGAGCGAAGTGGTGGTGCGCACCATGATCCTGCCGCAGATCCTGGGCCGACCCAAGAACCCCGCAGGCGCACGCACCTGCCCCGTAGCCGAGGACGGCTCGTGGAGTTGTGAGCTGCCCGCCGGCAAACTGGACATCGCGGTGAGTGCCACGGGCTTCATGCCACACTACGTGTGGGCGATGGTGCTACCGCCGCACAGCGTCCGAGATCTGCCACCCTTTGCCCTACTCCAGGGAGCTTCCGTGGCCGCTTGGGTGGCGATCGAGGGAGGCAAGATCGACCCGGAGAGCTGCATCGCCCGGCTGCTGCCGGCAACCTCGTGTGAGACCGGTGCCGGCCAAGCGGTGCGCAACCTGGCCAAGGCGGTCGATACCCACGTCGGCGGCGACGGCTTTGTGCAGTTCACCGATCTAGCGCCGGGCCACTATGCTCTGGAGGTAGCCCAACCCGGCTACGCCACGGCCACTGTCAGCCTCATCGAGGTGGTCGCTCAGCGGGAGACCCTCCTCCCGGAACCAGTGCTTCTCAAGCCACCGCTAACCCTCAGTTTGGAGATCGTCCCTCCCCAAGACCTTTCCGGCCAGCAGTGGCGAGTCCATCTCTACGATTTGTCGAAGAGGGCCACCAACGGTGGGCGACCCATGACCACCTATGAGGGCCCCGCCGACGACGAGGGACGATTGGCGGTGACCGATCTCAGCCCAGGGGAGTATTCCCTGGAGATCAACGACTCTGCCGGCAACCGCATCTATAGTTCTTCTCGGGAACTCGGGCCTTGGCAACTGGAGAGTTCCACTTCGCAGCGCATCGAGATTCCCCAAGTTCGTATCAAAGGGCGACTCAGTGTCGGCGAAGAACCGGTCGCCGCCACTCTCTGGTTCGGCGGCAAGTCGGGCGCATCGCGGGTTCGCCTAGAGAGCGATGCGGAGGGCCATTTCGCAGGTATCCTGCCTCGCGCAGGACGCTGGCCGGTGGCAGTCGAAGCCAACAGGCCGCGCCTCAACGCCACGACGACGGTGGAGATCCACCCCAATCGCTCTGGCGAGGCCATGGTCGACCTCGACTTACCAGACACCCACCTGTTCGGACGCGTCGTCGACTGGCAAGGCAACCCGCTGGCGGGTGCTACCGTGGTCGCCATTGCAGAGGGGTACCTGATAAACCCTCGAGTACGCACAGATGAAGCTGGGACCTTTGATCTGCGAGCTGTGGCGGTCGGCGAAGTAGCGCTGGCGGCGTTTGCGGAACGCCCCGCTTGCCAGGCTGGACCTCACCGCACTTCGCTTGCCGAAGGCATGGAGATCGGACCCATCGAACTGCGCTGCCAAGAAATGAAGCCGGTTCGCGGCGTCGTAGTTTCCGAGAAAGGCCCGGTGGCTGGCGCCCTCATCACGATGAAGGCGCGCTTTCCTCAAATCGGCAGTGGTTCAACCACCACCGGGCAAAGCGGTTCGTTTGTCCTCGACATACCCGCGCCGATCAGTCGGGCGACCGTCACCATTCGGGCTGGCGGTTTCGGCATCCAGAGTCGAGAGGTGGAACTGAGCGAGCTGCCGCTTCGTCTGACGCTGGTGAAGGGTATCGGCAAGGTGACGATCCAAATACCGCTCACCGAGGAGGAGTTCGAGAACCATCGCTTGCGGATCGCACTCTTTGCGGCTGGGATCGAGATTACACCCACTGCCACGACCCTCCGTGAATACCCCGGCAAGGGAGACCAGCCGGCCCGAGCGGAATTCAGCCAACTGGCGCCGGGCGACTACGCAGCTTGCTTACTCCCCGTTTCCTCCCTTGCCTATTGGAACCCCGGCGAGGAACCGCTGACTTGCGTTTCCGGCCGGCTGGAAGCCAACGGCCACCTCACTCTCAGCCCACCACGCCCAGCGGAAAGGTAGGGACGACGAAACGCCCTCGACCGGGTAAACCGGCGAGGGCGTTCGTCATTGTGATCCAAAAGGAACCGGTGGCAGGGTTCTACGGATCGGTGGGCTGAAGCTTGACCGCCTCCGAGACCATCTCGGCGAACTCGGCTACGGCACCATCGCCCGCTTTGGCGGCGGCGACTTTGTTCGCCTCTTGGAGCACCCGTGTCAGGTCGCCCGTTTTCGCCCAGTAGGAGCCGCGCAGGATCTCGGCGAACTCGGCGACCACGGCGGCGAGACGCAGCGACGGCTTGGCGCGAGACCAGCTGCGGGCCAGGTCGCGGGTGCCGATCTCTTCGACCTTCTCGACCACCCGGTCGCTACCGACCGGCCGGTAACGTAGTCGCACCGTGGCCAAGTGCATCGGCGCTCCGCGGTGGGCGGAGGCGGCGGCCTCGGTCAGCTTGATCTCGTAGAGAGCGGTCACCGAATGACCGACCCCGATCTCACCGGCATCCACCGCGTCGTTGCGGAAGTCCTCATCCGCCACATCGCGGTTCTCGTAACCGAGAAGGCGGTAGCGGGAGACCGCGCGCTCATCGAACTCCACCTGGACCTTCGAGTCGAAAGCGAGGGTCTGGAGGGTACCGGTCAGGTTCTCGACGAAGATGCGCCGGGCCTCTTGGAGCTCATCGACATAGGCGTAGTTGCCGTTGCCGCGATCGGCCAGCTGCTCCATCAAGGTGTCGTTGTAGTTGCCCATGCCGAAGCCGACGGTGGTCAACTCGATACCGCGGCGGGCGCCGGCACCGATGCGATCGAGGATCGATCCCGGGCCGGTGGCGCCGACGTTGGCCACCCCGTCGGAGCAGAGGATGATGCGGTTGATCGCACCGGGGCGCAGGTGGCGTTCGGCCTGGTCGTAGGCCAGCACCAACCCCTCTTCGGCATTGGTCGAGCCGCCGGAGCGCAGGCTATCGACGGCGGAGCGGATGGACTCCAGATCGCTCGTCGGCTCCAATACTACCCGGCCGCGGTCGCCATAGACCACCAGGCCGACCCGGTCCTCGGGGCCGAGCTGGCCGAGCAATAGGGCGAGCGCCCGCTTCACCAGCCCGAGCCGATTCTCCCGCTCCATCGAGCCCGAGACATCGACCACGAAGATCAACAGCGCCGGATCGCGCCGCCCTCGGGCCGCTTCGCGACCTTGAATGCCGACTCGCAGTAGGCGATAGCGCTCCCCCTCGACGAAAGGCGTCGGCGCTCCTTCGAGAGTGATCGACAGGGCATCCTGCCCCTCGCGGGGAGCCCGGTCGCCGTAGTCGAAGTAGTTGACCATCTCCTCCACCCGCACCGCTGCCGGCGGCGGCTGAACACCGTCGCGCAGGAAGCGACGCACCTGGGTGTAGGAGCCGGTGTCGACATCGAGCGCGAAGGTCGAGAGGGCATCGTCTTCGGTATCGATGAAGGGGTTGACACCGTAGGACCTGTGGAACAGGTCGCCGTAGGCCGCATCGTTGGGCTCGGCCGTGCCGCCGGTCGAGGGCATGGGCTTCGGGACTTCGCCCAGCACGATCGCCTTGCCTTCGTAGCTCTCGGACTGATCGTAACTGGGTGAGGCGGCGATCGCCCGTGGGTCTGTGACGGTGACGCCCTCCGCCGCCCAGTTCTTGGCCTTGAGATTCCGGCGTGGAGAGTCCACGGCAGTCTTGTCAACGAGCACACCGGGAACGGACTGCGCGACAACCCAGGGATCCCGCGCGGTGGGCACACTTTCCGACTCAACGGAGGTGACCATCGTCCCCACACTGATCTTGCGCTCATCCAAGAGTGGGCTCTCGGAAGTCACCGTGATGCTCTCTTCATAAACTTCCGGCTCATCAGACTTGCCAACCGGAGCAGAAGGTAGCGACTGTCTCTCTTCGAGCGGTTGTGCCACCCGACCGGTTGGGCGACGCTCGAGCTTACCGGCGTCGGTCGACCTGCCTACGGTCGCCTTCGGCGACTTCTTCGCCGTGGCACGCGCAGCTTCTTGTCTCAGATATCCCCGCGCTCGCAACTGTCCTAGTTCAACCTCCGGGAGATCCACCACTTTGTCCGCTTCGGCCTGCGCCGTGCTGCCGGCGGGCATTTGCCCAGCCAGTTGTTCCTTGTCGGCCCTCTCCTCCCGCGCACTAACCGGTTCCGGCGCGTTCACTGATTCCGTCGGCTGCACGGCATCCATCTGCAACGTGGGCGCCACGGGCACGGCGGGAGTCGCTTGGGCCCTCGGTGCCTTTTCACTCGCCGGCCGTTCGATCTCGCGCAGGCTTCGCAAGCCAACGACGCCGGCGCCGAGGGCCACCACCACGGTGGCGGCGGCCAGCCAGGTGCGATGACGTAGAAAGGTGTGACCCGCCGGCGGTGGCACCGGCACCGGTTGCGTCGCCGGGAGCACCTCGGGAATCTCATCCTGGATCGCCTTGAGCAATCCCTCGGGCGGTGCGGGCGCTTCGCTGCCGCGCAGAAGGTCTTCCATGTCGTGGGTCTTGAGCTGTTTCATCACCGGTTCTCCTCGTGCGTCGCCGTTTCTTGGACGGCACCGTCTTGCGTCACCTCGTCGTTGGCCAGCGCCAGGGCAAGCGCCGCGTAGGCCCGTTTGAGCCGTTTGCGGATGGCCACCGCCGTCACTCCAACCTCTCGGGCGATGTCGCGCGCCGACTGGCCACCCCAGAAGCGGGCGGTCACCGTGAAGCGCAGTTCCTCCGGCAAGCCGACCACGGCGCGGCGTAACCGTTCCGAGTCGGCGGCGAGGCCCAAGATCTCGTCAGGTAGAGGCCCGCCGTCGGCGAGAGCCTTAGCCTGCTCTTCGTCGAGCGGGGCGAGGCGGCGCGGGGTGCGGATGTGGTTGAGGAAGGTGGTGTAGGCGATGCGGTAGAGCCAGGTCGAGAGGCGGGCGCCGCCGCGGAAGTTGGGCAGGGCGACCCAGGCCTTGCGATAGCTCTCTTGGGTCAGATCGGCGGCCAGGTCGGCATCGCCGCCGGTGAGTTTGAACAGCGCCGCCCATACCTCGCGGTAGGTGCGCTCCACCAACTCCTCGGCCGCGGCACGGTCACCGCTGGCGAGCGCCGCCAGCAGCGACGCCTCATCGCGTGGCTGCATTGTCGGCCTCCAGGGCGCCGCCATGGGACGGGCGGATGCGTGTATTGCGTTCATGCCCGGTTGGACACAGCGCGACGCGAAAAGGAAACCGGCGGTTCTCTTGTCGCCCTGAATACCGTGTGGGAGCCCTGCCCACGACTCGCTTCAGCCGCTGTAACGCAGCTGGACGACGGCTTCCATGTGGCCCGTCTGCGGGAAGAGATCGAGCAGGGTGATCGACTCGATGTTGAATCTCACCGCCAGCACCTTGAGGTCGCGGGCCAAGGTGGCGGGGTGACAGGAGACGTAGGTCAACCGGCGCGGTTTGCGCTCCAGCAGGGCGGCGCGAATCGGCACGCTGAGCCCGGCGCGCGGCGGATCGACCACCACCCGCGAGGCGCCGTCCGGCAGCCGCGGCAGCCAGCTCTCCACGGCTCGCGCCTCGACCTCGACCCCCCTCAGCCGGTTGCGCCGGGCGTTGATCCGCGCATAACGCGCCGCCGCCCGGTCCCCCTCGACCGCTACCACGCGAGCGTAGCGACGAGCCAAGGGTAAGGTGAAGAGACCGACGCCACAGTAGAGATCGAAGGCCGTCTCCCCCTCTTCAGGGCCCACCACGACCTCGATCAACCGCTGCAGCAGACCGCGATGGGTCTGGAAGAAACAGTTGGCGTCGTAGGAATAGCTGTTCTCACCGACGGTGAGAGTGATCTCCCCCGAGGGTAATCCTTCGAGGCGGGGGGCCACCGTCACCGCCTGCGCATCCCCCGCCGCCAGGTCGATCCGCTGTGGCGGTTTCTTCCCCGTGCGGTCCATGTCGAGTGCGTCGGGGAGGGTGCTGATCATGGCCTCCAACTCCGGCACCAGAACCGGGCAGCGGGTCACCGGCACCAGGTCGTGCGTCCCCCGGCGCAGGTATCCCAAGGGCACAGGGCCGGCCACCAGCTTCTTTTCTTCGCTATCCGGCACCGACATGAAGAGCGGTGCGGTGCGCAGTTGGGTGCGCATACGGTAGCCCCACGGCTCTCCGGTAATGATCTCGACTTCGCCGGGCCAGGAGAGACCGCCCAACCGGCGCAGGGTCTCGACCACCGCCTCGGCCTTGAGCCGCGACTGCTCGCCATCCTCGATGTGCTGGAGGTCGCAACCACCACAGTCCTCGAAGTGCGGGCACGGGGGCTGGCGGCGAGCCGGGCCGGGGGTGAGCACCTCGACGATCTCAGCGCGACCGTAACTCGGTCGCCGCTGGATCAGGCGCACCCGTAGCCGGTCGCCGGGAGCGCTGCGCGGCACAAAGAGCGGTATCCCGCAGGAGCGAGCCAGCCCGTCGCCACCGGCGACGATCTTCTCGATGGTCACCTCGACTTCGTCGCTCGCGGCCGGCCGGCGCGCCTTGTCTTGCTCTGAACCTACTGCTTTGTCTGAACTCACGGCCTTCTCCGGACTCACGGCGGATCCTCCTCATCACCGAGTGACACTATGACACCCGTTTCTCTCGCCGCTGCCGTCCTTGGCGCTCGCCAAAGACGATCAACCGGGGAGCCAAGTTGGCCATTCTCTTCTCAACGGCCTGGCGCAACTCATCGAGGCGGTGGCGCCGGCTCAAGTGAGTCAACACCAGTACCTCGTTGGCGAAGCAACCGACGCGCGCGGCCAGATCCGCCACATGCAAATGGCCGAACCGTCGTACCTTGGACTCCAGATCATCGCCGATAAAGGTGCATTCGAGGAGCAAGATGCGTGCCTCGAACAGGCGGGGTTCGAGGTCGAATACCCCTGCCGCCGTGTCGCCGCAGTAGGAGACTTCGATGCGCTCCTCGAACCGATCGATCACCTCGCCGGCCCGGCGGCGGCGGGCGAGTTCGACGCCCGGCATTCCGCGATAGGCGGGCGCCAGCATCCGGTGCGAGCGGATCAAATGGTAACCGAGGCTGGGCAGCACATGGTCGACGGCGAAGGGCTCGACACTCCATCCATGGCCCAGCTCCACCCGCTCGCCCGGCTCCAGTCCGCGCAACTCATAGCGGTATTCCACCTCTTCGAGCGCCGCGGCGGACTCGACAAAGGTCTCGACCGCTCGCCGTATGGGCCGGGGACAAAAGAGCCGGCAGGGGCCGAGGCCGTGCAAATTGCGTTGCGACAGCACGTAGGGCAAGCCCAGAGAATGGTCGAGATGGCCGTGGCTCAAGAACAGGTCGCTGGCGCCGATCAGCCGCTGCGAACCGCGGCCCAGGTCGAATGCCAGCCCCGGCGGTTGAATCCGGAACCAGCTGCGGTCGGCGGCCCGACTCGCACCCTCGATGCGCAGGCTCTTGAAGTTGAGCGTGGTGACCGTCAGATTTCCCGATAGAGCCAGCGGCGAATCGGATCGAGACGATGCTGGACACTGAGAGGATCGGGTTCGATGCGCCACAATGCGGCAGCCACCGAGGAGAGCAGCGAGTTGCCGTCCTGCGGAGTGAAACAGAAGCCGACGACTTCCCGACCGCGGCGAACCAGGAGGGTCGGGGTCACCACCACGGTCTGCGACAGGATGCGCCCGTAATAACCATGGTCGCGGCCAAAGCTGAAGATCAGATTGGCCTGCCGTTTGTCGGTCAACGCCACACGATGGTTGTCGCGCAGCCGTTGGATCACCTCTTCGAGGGAAGTTTCCCGGTTGAGGCTCATCTTGAACCAAATCGAGTGCATGTACTGGGTGTTGAGTTTGACCGCACTGGAGAAGAGATCGAGGTCCTTGCCCAGGGTGGAGAACAAGCTGTGCGCATCGCGTGCATGGTGGGTTCCGAAGTCGGGGTCGCCGTGCGTTCCCACCTGCGGCGCCGGGATGAAACCACCTCCCTGGGTGATGTCGTTGGCTCGGCGCATGCAGACAAAAGTCGCGTTGTCCAGGCAATAGCCGTTGTCGCCATCGTCGCAGATCGTCTTCACCAAGGTAGTGATGTTGTGCGTGTTGCACGAGACCACCTGGATGAAGCGATCTTCTTCGTCGATCAGCACCTCATCGTTGACCCCGCGGGCGTAGGGCTTGCCGAATCCGAACTCGCTACCCTGGGCCAGGAAACCGCGCGGGCCGTCGAGTTTGGAGTAGATCTCCGCCTTGTTGGCGTTGCCGGCCGGCGTGCAGTCGATCACCACCGTCGCCCGATCGAGCGCCTCGTGCGTCTCCAGACTTACCGTGTGGCCCAACTTCTCGAAGTCGCCGCGAACACCGTCGTCGGCGGCCAGCTTCGCGCCACGAGCCATCAGATGCTCGAGTTTGGCGAAGTCGCTCTTCAGTGCCGTGCGCTTGTGGAAGGTGACTTCGTCGATCCCCATGCGATCGCGAAAGTCGGTGAACAGGCCGATGAGCGGCTCGCCGATGGTCCCGGTACCTACGACGTGAACGATCGTCTTCATGGAATCTTCAACCTTTCCTCGCGAGGGGGCGATAGCCGGCGGCAAATCTCTTCAGAGGAGCTTGAATTACCTTGCAACGGCACCATCGAGGGACGGTCGCCAAGGTCGACTTTACCACAGCGGTCACTGTCCAATTCCAGGAAATCCTAGCCAACACCGAGCGATTCCGGCCCCGTCCCGTCGCGGCTGGGGAGCTGACTCACCGTCGCCTTTCACTCCTCGGCCCCCGCATGGCGGCGGCCCCCGCGCCACTCGGGATCGCGGTTGGCGAACTGGTCGAGATCGCTGGGAACCTCGATGATCGTGCGGCTGAGTTCCGGATCGCAGAGGTCGCCCTCGCACTCGTAGGTGTAGAGATTCCATTCCTCACCCTGCTCGAAACCGCACAAGGTCTGATAGGTATTGCATCGCCCGCACTTGACCGAGAGGTTGCGGATGTTGATCATGCTTTCCATCTCCCCAGTATGGCCCCCGGCAAGCCCCCGACTCAAGCGGTGGTGGTGTCGTCTCGTTGCCACGACCTGCCTGCTCTTACCCGTCGCCGCCGGCTCCGCTGCCCTCGATCCGGCCAACGCGCAGAGCGACGTACCCGCCGGTCTGTTCAGCGAGGTGGTGGAGGTGGGCTCGATTCTGCTGCCGGTCGTCGCTCGCTCGGCCGACGGAAGTTACCTCACCGATCTCAAGCGGGGGGACTTTCGCCTGCTGGTCGACAACGTGCCGGTACCGATCGAGTCCTTCGAGCGCCGCGCGGAGGCGCCGATCAGCGTCGTCTTCTTGCAAGATCTCTCCGGCAGCATGGCCACCGGCGGCCGGCTGGAGGCTAGCCGCCGGGCGGTTGGCCAGCTGCTGGCGCGAGCACGGCCCGGCGATGAATTCGCCGTCGCCACCTTCGCCGGCGGCGGGCTGAACGTCGAAGTGCCCTTCACCACCCACGTGGCCACGATCAACGAGGCGATGAGCCTGTGGCAAGCCTACGGCACCACCGCCCTGCACGACGCAGTCGCCTGGTTACCGGAGATCGGAGCCGAAGGGCGGCACCCGAAGCGGGCCGCGATCCTGCTCACCGATGGGGCCGACAATGCCAGTTTGATCCCACCGCACGAGGCCAGGTCGATCGTTCGTCAGGCCCAGCTTCCGGTCTACGTCCTGGGGTTGGATTCGGGCGACCCGTATCAACTACAAGCCAGCGGCGCCAAGATGCATCGCTACGCCGACGTGCTGAACCTACTCGCCCACTTCACCGGCGGGCGCTACGTCGCGGCAGACTCCAAGACCGACCTGGGGCTGGCGATGGCCCAGATCATCGAAGAGCTGCGCCACCAATACGTGCTCTCCTTTCGCATGCAACGCAAAGGCAAGCGACGAGATCATCGCTTGCGTGTTGAGGTCGTCGGACGTAAAGTCCGCATCTCAACCCGCCAAGGATACCGAGGCACGCCACCCGCGGCATGGAAATTGCCTTAGGACTGTTTGTCGCCAGCCACCCGCGCCTCCCGCGGGGCAACGAGATTTCGGCGACGAAGAGGCCGCATGGGAGAGAGTCTCCACCCCTTGGATGTCGAAATGGGGAGAGAAAGATCTTGTACAAGGAGAAAACGGTATGAGGATTCGTTGGGCAACCTTAGTGATCGCCTTGGCGATCGTCGTCTCCGGCTGCGCCACCAAGAAGTACGTCCGCGGCGAAGTCGAAACGCTGAAGAGTCGGGTGGATGAAGTGCAAGGCCAGGTCGAAGAGAACCAGACCGCGGTGCGCAACAACCAGGAATCGCTCGACGGCCAAGGGCATCGCATCGACCAGCAGGGAGAGCAGATCGAGGCGACCTCGAAGACCGCCCAAGATGCGCTGAATCGAGCCACCAGCGCTGGCATCCTGGCGCAAGGCAAGCTGCTCTACGAGGTCGCACTGACCGACGACAAGGTGCGATTCGGCTTCGACAAGTCGGAGCTCAGCGAGGGCGCCCGCACGGCGCTGGATGAGTTCGCCACCCAGCTGAGGGCCGAGAACCGCGATGTCTACATCGAGATTCAAGGTCACACCGACTCGGTCGGCCCTGAAGCCCACAACTACGACCTGGGCCTGGAGCGGGCGGAAGCGGTACGACGCTACCTCAACGCCAAGGGCGGTATCCCGCTGCACCGGATGTCGGTCATCTCCTACGGCAAGCTGGAGCCCATCGCCGACAACAAGACCCGCGAAGGCCGCGCCATCAACCGGCGGGTGATGTTGGTGGTCTTAGAGTAAAAGGCTATCTCGGGTGGAGAGGAATCCGGGAATTTCTCCAGTCTCCTCACCACACCGCGGAGAGGGTCGAGCCTGCTCCACCCTCTCCGCGCAATCTTCTTGTGCTCGGACACCGCGAGTTGCGAGTTGCGCTGGCGCCGTTTAGCGACTACCCTGGTTGACGTGCAGGCTTGCACATATCGACAATCATCAGTGGTCGCTCGCAGCGGCCCGGGGTTGAGGCCGTCCGCTTGGCGATCTGCACCAGGAGGACACCATGAGCGAGAGTCGAGAGAAGCGGCAGGCGGAGCGGGGAACTGAGCCGAGAACCGTAGAGGAAGCGCAGGGCGGCGGGGGAGTGAGTCGGCGGGACTTGTTGCGCTGGAGTGCTTTGGCTGGGGCGGGCGCTTCGCTCGGCGTTGCCGGCGGCGAGGCGGAGGCGCTCAGCGAGGCGGAGGTTGGTGAGAGCCACATTGGCGGCTCGATCGTGGAGGCGTCGATCGTCGATCTGCAATCGGCGATGGCCGACGGCAGGTTGACTTCATTGGGGTTGGTCAACCGCTACCTGGCGCGCATCCAGGTGCTCGACCGGCACGGGGCGCGGGTGCGTTCGGTGCTCGAACTGAACCCGGATGCGCGGGCGATCGCCCATGCACTCGACCGGGAGCGCCGCGCCAGCGGCCCGCGGGGACCGCTCCACGGGATTCCGATCCTGCTCAAGGACAACATCGACACGGCCGACTCGATGATGACCACCGCCGGCTCGCTGGCGCTGGTCGGGGCGGCGCCGCTTGAGGATTTGACCGTAGCCGCCAAGTTGCGCGCCGCCGGAGCGGTGATTCTGGGCAAGGCCAATCTGAGCGAGTGGGCCAACTTTCGCAGCTTCAATTCGTCGAGCGGCTGGAGCGGGCGCGGCGGCCAGTGCAAGAATCCCTACGTGCTCGACCGCAACCCCTGTGGATCGAGTTCGGGCTCGGCGGCAGCGGTCGCGGCCAGCTTCGCGGCGGCGGCGCTGGGTACCGAGACCGACGGCTCGATCGTCTGCCCGGCTTCGGCCAACGCCGTCGTGGGGATCAAGCCGACGGTCGGCCTGACCAGCCGGGCCGGGGTGGTGCCGATCTCGGCGACGCAGGACACGGTGGGTCCTCAAGGGCGCACCGTGGGCGACGCCGCGGCGGTGCTCGGCGCGCTCACCGGCGTCGACCCGCGCGATCCGGCGACGCAGGCGAGCGCCGGCAACAGCTTCAGCGACTACACCGCCTTCCTCGACCCCGACGGTCTGCAAGGAGCGCGCATCGGTGTCGCCCGCACCGGCTTCGTCGGCGCCTCGGAGGAGACCGACGCCATCTTCGAGTCGGCGGTGGCGGCGATGGCGGCGGCCGGCGCCACGATCGTCGACCCGGCCGACATTCCGACCATCAACCAGCTCAACGCCGACCCGGCCGAGCTGATCGTCCTGGTCTTCGAGTTCAAGCGCGACCTCAACACCTATCTCGCCACCCGACCCGGCATCCCCGTCGCCAGCCTCGCCGACTGCATCCAGTTCAACCTGGACAATGCCGACCGTGAGTTGAAGTTCTTCCTGCAAGAACTCTTCGATCTGGCCGAGTCCGACCCGTTCACCGAGCAGCAGTACCTCGACGCCTTGGTGCGCGGCAGGATGCTGGCCGGTGAGCAGGGCATCGACGCGGTGATGGACCAGTTCAACCTCGACGCGCTGGTGGCGCCGACCAACTCGCCCGCCTGGCCCACCGACCTGATCAACGGCGACCACTTCGTCCTCGGCAGCTCCTCCGCCGCAGCGGTCGCCGGCTACCCGCTGATCACCGTCCCCGCCGGCTTCTCCTTCGGTCTCCCGGTGGGTATCACCTTCATGGGCCGCGCCTGGAGCGAGCCAACGCTGATCAAGGTGGCTTCCGGTTTCGAAGCGGCGACACAAGTGCGGCGGCGGCCCAAGTTCGTTCCTACGTTGCGGCTGAACAAATCGGCGGCCGTGCGGCGGCCGGCAGGCGGGGCGAATCCTCAGCGGTGGCTTTCGCGATTGGAGGCAGCGGTCCCCACCCGGCGGCCACTGGGTCTCTAAGACCCTCCAAAAGTCCTCGCTCCCAAGATCAAGGCTTCAGCAAAGAACCGAGGGGAAAATCTAGGCAGAGATTTCTTGCAGAATAGAAATGGACTTCTATTCTGCAAGACCCCAAGCGCGCCAAGAAAAGCCAGGCCGAGAGCCAAAGGCGCGAGGCTTCTCCACCCACACCACCTCTCAAGGCGCGGAGGTTCCCGCGAAGCGACCTGAGCCGGCGCGCACAGACCCATCGCCCTGCACAGATCGACTCGCGGAGGATCAGCGCCCGTGTGTGGCGGTGGAGCGCCAGCGACTCCTCCCTTGGGCGCGTATGAACCGCCACGAGGTGAATCCTCGTTGTCCTATGCGGGAATCTTAGGGCCGAAGAGACCGACCGGAATGCCATGTTGGCGACAAACGTTTGTCGCCTTGCGACTCAGAACTAGCAGGGATAGGAGGTTGACCAAAGGTACGACCATCGCGATCGCCCACACCCAGGCCACGGAGGAACCGAGAGAGCGCGCGGTTCGGTAGCCGTAAATGGCGAGAGCGACCACGCTAGCCCAGATCATCGCGGATGCGGCTAGGGTCAGGATGACGGACGCCCAGCCAGGATCAGCGGCATTCACCCTACCGGCGGCGCTCAAGTCTTGCTGGACCATGAGAAAACTCTGCGGCAATGAGGCGACGATCTGAACCCCTACCCAAAGCACCAACCGCCGGTATGAATGGGCGAGAGCTGGTAAGTTGTTCTCCGTGGACACCATGACATTCTCCTTTGGATTGGGAATGAACACCACCTCCCTACTGCTTCCGGTCCACCGATGTAGCCAGCTCCCTAGAGCAGCGGCAGTGTTCACAATGCAAGAACACGACACAGAAGCGAAAGGGGGTGTGGATGAGGCACTTTCCCATGACTATCGTCGAACCTAGAGCTACAGCACGGTTTCGTTTTGCCGGCTTCCTTCTGATGTGCCTAGCTGTTGGCTACCGGGGTGCAGCCGGTCAAGCTAACGCCGCTTGAGGAGTGGATCGCTCGCGGCCAACAGCGGCGTGACCGGCACCGGTTGGGCTCGATGCCGGCTCGCTAAGCGGTGAGATTTTTTCGGCCATCCACTCAACCTTTTCGCCAGACCGGGGTTCTTGCCAGTAAGAACGGTCAGCTTAGAGCGGCGCTCTTTCAACAGCGGAGGCGCTAAAGGCTGGCCTCGACCACCGGAAAGAGCCGTGAGAGCACCTCAACACCCATCCACCCTCCAACCTGGCCGGCTCTGGCCCGTCGTCGCCGAGCGCGCTGCCGGCATAGCCTCTTCGAGCCTGTCGGCTGCCAGCCTCACCTGGCCCGCGACCCGCGCGGCGACCACCGCTCGTTTCGCGGCCGCGACGAGCAAAATCTCAGCAGGGTGTCTAGCCTGCTGAGAGCCCCAAAAAGGGCCTTCTCTAGACACCCTCATGGAATCACGGCTAAATCTAATGTTTTCTTAGACTTACACGAAAAATGGCCCAACTCGGCACAACGCCAGTGCACGCCCGCGAGGTCCTCCGCCAGTAGGCTATGCACATGACCTAGATAAACCCTCTGGAATCAACGAGTTAAAAAGGCCGCCGTGGAAATCTCCGCACCACCCCGAGGGGAATTGCGACAAGACCTTGATTGAGCTGATCGAGCGCACAAAAGCAAAGTGGAAATCTCCGCACCACCCCGAGGGGAATTGCGACAGAATTGGAGCTAAGGGAGTTCCAAAACTCTCTCGCGGAGTGGAAATCTCCGCACCACCCCGAGGGGAATTGCGACATTGTCAACCGGCTCGGGGGCATCCTCGGGGACATAGAGTGGAAATCTCCGCACCACCCCGAGGGGAATTGCGACATCGCTATTTTTTTGTGTCTGGTGGTGGCTCTTCATTGTGGAAATCTCCGCACCACCCCGAGGGGAATTGCGACATTCGGTGGGACTGACTCACCAGCCCCTGACTATGTGGTGGAAATCTCCGCACCACCCCGAGGGGAATTGCGACATCGTCACCGAGTAGGACGCCACGATCCAGCTCTGACGAGTGGAAATCTCCGCACCACCCCGAGGGGAATTGCGACGTGCCACGCGCTGCCAGAGTCCTGATTTTTCACTTGGTGGAAATCTCCGCACCACCCCAAACACCACCACCACTCAAGGCGCGGAGGTTCCCGCGAAGCGACCTAATACTACTGTGTCAGAAATCTTGCTCTATGGGTTGCTTTTGTGCCAGGCTTGGGTCATGGCAACCATTGAGAAGTCGGCTCACCATCGCTTCGAAGAGTACGTGGAGCGTCTGCACCGCGCGATCGGTCACGCAGATCGCAA
>JAJRVQ010000146.1 GCA_024277255.1 Acidobacteriota bacterium
ACACCCCCCCCGATCCGGGAAGTTGACACCGCTTCCCGCGCCCGGCAGGATAGACGCATGAGCGAACCTTCTTCCCCGTCCTCTTCAAATTCCCCCATCCTCACTCCGTCTCGTCGCGAGGTTCTCCAGACCGGCGGTAAAATCGTCGCCGCTTCGGCGCTGGCGGGAGTTTCCGTGCCGCACGTCCACGCGCAGGGCAACGAGGAGATCAAAATGTCGCTGATCGGTTGCGGCGGACGCGGCACCGGCGCGGTGAAGAACGCCTTGTCGGTGTCCGGCTCCCTCGGGCCGCTCAAGTTGCACGCCATGGCCGATGTTTTCGACGCCAACCTCAAGCGCAGCCACGCGGTGCTCTCCAAGGACAAGCAGGTGGGTGACCGCATCGACGTCGATCCCGGCCGCCGTTTCATCGGCTTCGACGGCTATAGGCACGCCATGGATGCCCTCGATCCGGGCGACATCGTCATCCTCACCACGCCCTGCGCGTTTCGCTGGCCGATGTTCGAATACGCGGTGGAAAAAGGGCTCAACGTGTTCATGGAAAAACCCCTCGCTCCCGATGGATTTTCCGCCCGCAAACTGCTGGAGACCAACAAAAAGGCCAAGGCCAAGAATCTCAAGGTCGGCGTTGGCCTGATGTGCCGCCACTGCAAGTCGCGCAACGCGCTCAAGGACCGGATCGACGGCGGCGAGATCGGCGAGATCATCTTCATGCGCTCCTACCGCATGCAGGGCCGCATCGGCTCCTGCTTCACCGCCCGCAACGACACCGACATGAGCGAGCTGATGTATCAGATCAAGAACTTCCACAGTTTCCTCTGGTTGAGCGGCGGATCGTTCAGCGACTTCTTCATCCACGGCATCGATGAGATGTGCATGATGAAGGGCGAGTTCCCGGTCAAGGCCCACGCCCTCGGCGGTCGCCACTACAAGACCATCAAGGTCAACGGCAAGGAGTTGGAGGCCGTTGATCAGAACTTCGACAGTTACGCCGTGGAGTATACCTTCGCCGACGGCACCAAGGCGCTCTACGACGGCCGCAACATGGCCGACTGCAAGCAGGAGTTCGCCGCCTACGCCCACGGCACCAAAGGTTCCGCCGTGATCTCCTCCTCGTCCCATGTGCCGGCGCGGTCGCGGATTTACTCCGATCAGAACATCGACCTCAACTGGCGCGGCAAGCCCGACAATCTGGTGTGGGCCTTCCCTTCCGGCGCGCGTGGCGTCAGCCTGGAGGGCAATCCCTACGACATCGAATGGGAGGTGCTGGTCGATGCGGTGCGCAACGACACTCCCCACAACGAAGTCGATCGCGGCGTCGCCGCCAGCGTCACCACCTCCATGGGCCGCATGGCCGGCCACACCGGTCAGGAGATCACCTACGAGCAGATGCTCGGCAGCGAGCACCAGATGGCGCCAGGAGTCGAAAAGCTCACCATGGACAGCGATTCCCCGCTGATGCCCGACGAAGACGGTCGCTACCCCAAGCCCGAGCCCGGCATCAAAAAAGATCGCGAGTATTGAATGTGGGGCAGAGTTGCACTCTGGCTTTCTCTGCCACTGGGACCGCAGGCGTCCCGCCTGCATTCGCATGGCTCGGTTTCGTTCAGCCATGCCCGCCACGCGATACCCCTCGCGCCACCCTCGAATCATGCGACCCTGTGAGTCGTGAAATTCGTCTCCCCGCTCCGCTCCATCTTCTCCCTCTCTCATCTGTCGTCCTGGTGCCGACCGTTTTCGGTGGCCCTGGTGTTCGCCGTGGTCGAGTCTTCCAGCGTGACTCTCCCCGCCGCCGACAACGACAAAGACAGCGAAACCCACCAGGCCCGCAAAGCGCTGCCCACGCCTGCGGAACTGGCCAAGCTACCGCCCGACGGCGGGCCGGAGTTCAACCGGTTGGTTTTCGAAAAAAGCCCCTACCTGTTGCAGCACGCTGGCAACCCGGTCGATTGGCGCCCCTGGGGCGAAGCGGCCTTTGCCGAGGCGAAAAAGCAGAACAAGCCCGTGTTTCTCAGCATCGGCTACACCACCTGCCACTGGTGCCACGTGATGGAGCACGAGTCTTTCGAGGACGAGGAAGTTGCCAAATTGCTCAACGAGAATTTCATCCCGGTAAAGGTGGATCGCGAGGAGCGGCCAGACATCGACGAGGTTTACATGACCTTCACCCAGGCCCTCACCGGCAGCGGCGGCTGGCCGATGACGGTGATGCTGACCCCGGAGAAAAAGCCGTTTTTCGCCGGCACCTACTTCCCCAAGAAAAGCCGCGCCGGGCGCCCCGGCATGCTCGATCTCATTCCCCACATCGCCGGTATCTGGCGGGATCAGCACGACGCCGTGCTCGCCGACGCCGATAAATTCGCCGACAGCCTGCGGCGCATGACCGGCGGATCCCCCGGAGGTGAGCTGGCCCCGGAAGTGCTGGAGCGCGCCTACCGCGAATTCGACAAACGTTTTGACCCGAAGCATGGCGGCTTCTCCAGCGCGCCGAAGTTTCCGGTGACACCGAACCTGATGTTCCTGCTGCGCTACAGTAAGCGCTCCGACACCCCGCGGGCGCTCGCCATGGTGGAAAAATCGCTCACCGAGATGCGCCGCGGCGGCGTTTACGATCAGGTCGGCTTCGGCATTCACCGCTACTCCACCGACCCGGTCTGGTTGGTGCCGCATTTTGAGAAAATGCTCTACGACCAGGCGCTCTTCACCCTCGCCAACCTGGAGGCCTACCAGGCCACCGGCGACGAGCGCTACGCCCGCGCCGCGCGCGAGGTGCTGACCTATGTGCTGCGCGACATGACCGATGACGCCGGCGGTTTCTACTCGGCGGAAGACGCCGACAGCGAGGGCGAGGAAGGCAAGTTTTACGTGTGGACGGTCGACGAACTGAAAGCGGTGCTGGGCGAGGAAGACGCCGCGTTTTATGCCGACACCTTCAACTTCACCGCTGCCGGGAATTTCAGAGACGAGGCCACCGGTCAGGCCACCGGCGCCAATATCCCCCACCTCCGGGCCGATCTTTCCGACGCCGATCACGACCGGGTCGAGGCGCTGCGCAAGAAGCTTTTCGACGTCCGCGAGAAACGCGTTCACCCGCAAAAGGACGACAAGATCCTCACCGACTGGAACGGCCTGATGATTGCCGCCTTTGCCCGCGCCGCACAGGTGCTGGACGATCCCGAATACGCCGCCGCGGCGAAAAAAGCGGCGGACTTCATACTCGCCGACCTGACCACCGACGACGGTCGCCTGCTCAAGCGCTGGCGCCAGGGCGAGGCCGGGCTCACCGCTCACCTTGAGGACTACGCCTTCCTGGTCTGGGGCCTGCTGGATCTCTACGAAGCGAACTTCGACCCGCGTTATCTCGCCGAGGCCGCGCGCCTGACCGACGCCACCCTGGAGCACTTCTGGGACGACAAAGGCGGCGGCTATTTCATGACCGCCGACGACGCCGAGCAACTGCTGGTGCGGGCGAAGAAACTCTACGGCGGTGCCATTCCAGGCGGCAACGCCGTCGGCCTGCTCAACCTCGTGCGGCTCTACCGCATGACCGGCGAAACTCGCTACGAGGAAAAATCCGAGGCCCTGGTGAAAGCCTTTTCCGGCGAGATCGATCAGCAGCCCTTCACCTTTCCGGTGGTGCTCTGCGCCCTGGATTTCCTCTTCGGCCCGAGCAAGGAAATCGTCATCTCCGGCGATCCCGCCGCCGCCGACACCCGGGCCATGCTCGCCGAGTTAAGGAAGCCATTCCTGCCCAACAAAGTGGTCCTGCTGCGCCCCTCCAACGACGACAAAGCGGCGGCCGCTCTCGCCAAACTGGCGCCCTACACCGAGACGCAGCTCAGTCTCGACGGCAAGGCGACCATCTATGTCTGTGAGAATTTCGCCTGCCAGCTTCCCACCGCCGATCTCGGCAAGATGCGGGAACTGCTGGGGATCAAGAAAGCGGAATAATTTCTCGCGGGATGAAAAGGTGAAGGGGAGGCCTCGTCGCGAGGGGCATTCCCTTTTCCTTTGGCCGGTTTGCTGGTAGCTTCCGGCCATGGAATCGTCTTCTCCCACCCCCGAAAGGATCATCCAGACCGGTCTCGGTTTCTGGGGATCGAAGGCCCTGCTCAGCGCGGTCGAAATGGAACTCTTCACCGAATTGGCGAAGCATCCCGAGGCTTTGGAAACCGTCACCGGTCGGGTCGGCTTGCATCCGCGGGGGGCGCGTGATTTTCTCGACACTCTGGTCGCGCTCGGCTTCCTGACGCGCGATGAGAATGGCCTCTACGGCAACACCGCGGAGACCGACCTGTTTCTCGACAAGGGCAAGACCGATTCCTACATCGGCGGCATTCTGGAGATGGCCAACAGCCGCCTCTACCCGTCCTGGGGCGCGCTGACCGCCGCCCTGCGCACCGGCAAGCCACAGAACGAAGCCGAGGCTGAGGAGGATATGTTTGCCGCGCTCTACGCGGATCCCGCCGGGCTGAAGGAGTTTTTGCGCGCCATGTCCGGTGTCAGCCGCGGGGCCAACCAGATGATCGCGCGCCAGTTCCCGTGGGCTGATTACCAGAGCTACGTCGATGCCGGCACCGCGCAGGGCGATCTCGCCGTGCAGATTGCCCTGGCTAACACCCACCTTTCCGGAATCGGCTTCGACCTGCCGGAGGTTGGCCCGATTTTCGAAGAGTATGTCGCCGACAACGGGTTGGCCGACCGGGTTGAATTCACTGCGGGCAGTTTTTTCGAGGAGCCGCTGCCCAAGACCGATGTGGTTCTCTACGGCCACATTCTCCACGACTGGGATCTCGAGCAGAAGCAGCACCTGCTGCGCATGGCCTGGGACGCCGTCCCCGAGGGCGGCGCCGTGGTGGTCTATGACTCCATCATCGATGACGACCGCAAGGAGAACGCCTTCGGTTTGCTCATGAGCCTCAACATGCTGGTGGAAACCGCCGGCGGCTTCGACTACACCGGCGCCGACTGCCAGCAATGGATGCGCGACGCCGGATTCCGCGAAACCTGCGTCGAGCACCTGCTCGGCCCCGACTCCATGGTGATCGGCATCAAATAAAAACGAAACCGATGGGCCTTCGAGTTCTTTCCTGGTGCTGCGTTTTTGCCTTCGGAATCGCCGTGGTTTCAGCCGATGAATTTCGGCCAAACCTCGGACCCGACCTGGAGCAGGTCACCGTGCGCCGCGGTGACCTGACGCTGATGCTGCGCCGTAAGTCGCAGTGGACGCCGGGACGGATCGACTTTCGCGGCGTGCCGATGACCACGGAGAAAAGCGCCTACGGCACCGTGTTTTCCTTCCCCGGGGTCGGCTTCATCGGCACCAATCATCTGGAGAACGAGCCCGAGGACCTGAAGGCCCTGGTCTTCGAGATCGACGGCAAAGCGGTCGCGGAGCCGGGCGCAAAGCTCGTCGGCAAGACTTTCCGCTTTATCCGCAAATCGCGCGTCCGTGGCTTCGGTCTCAAGTGCGAGATCGAGCTGCGGGACAACCGCCTCACCGAGACGACCACCGTTGCCGCCACCGAGGCCACCCCGCTCAAGTTGGTCTATCACTTCATGCACGCCTGGACGCCGACCGTTTCCGCCTGGCTCGCGGGCAGCGATGACGCTCCCGGCGAAAGCCTCGGCGGACCTTTGCTCGACAGCGGGGAAGTGACCCGCAAGTTCTACATCGAGCGCCGCGTCGACTGGATGGCCGTCTACGAGCCGAACAGCGGGCAGTTCGCCGTGTCCAGGCTGCTCGAAGCACCGGAGCAAGGCGGCCATGTGTCAAAAATCTGGAATGTCCCCGGCACCTATCGCAAGTATTACCTCACCTGCTTCAGCAACGAAACCGTGCCCGCCGGTTTCACCGGCACCTGGCGCATGGTCACCGCTTTCGGTAAAAGCGATCCCGGGAAATGGGAAGCCGCCGCAAGCAAGTTGGCCACGGAGTTGAAGGAGCCGGAAAAGTGAGCAACTTCGCCTCTCATGACGCCGCCTCCGGCCCGGCGGACCGCCTGCGGCGAAAAACTACCACTTGCTACCGGAGTCAGACGAATTATTCTAGCGCACTCCGGCCCCGCGCATCGCGGTCGCCCAATTGGCCAACTTAGCTCAGCTGGTAGAGCAGCTGATTTGTAATCAGCCGGTCGTCGGTTCGAGTCCGACAGTTGGCTCCAGCCAAGTGGCGGACGAGAACCGAAGGTTCGAACGCCACGACCGCGAAGTGGTTCGGAAACACCCGAGCGCAGCGAGGCACGCCGCGTAGATGGCGCCAGCCATCAATCCGACAGTTGGCTCCAGCCAAGTGGCGGACGAGAACCGAAGGTCCTTTACGCGATGATCTGCTTGACCACCTCGCCGTGGACGTCGGTGAGGCGGAACCGACGGCCCTGGTAGCGGTAGGAGAGGCGCTCGTGGTCGATGCCGAGGAGGTGGAGGATGGTGGCGTTGAGATCGTGGACGTGGACGCCGTCCTCGGCGATGCCGTAACCGAGCTCGTCGGTGAGGCCGTGGACGTGGCCGCGCTTTACGCCGCCGCCGGCCATCCACACGGTGTAGGCTTCCTTGTGATGGTCGCGCCCGGCCTTGGTCATCTCGCCGCTGCCGTTCTGGCCCTGGGCCATGGGGGTGCGGCCGAATTCGGCTGACCAGACGATGAGCGTGTCGTCGAGCAGGCCGCGCATTTTCAGATCCTTGATGAGGGCGGCGATGGGCCGGTCGACATCCTTGGCCTTCTTGGGGAGGGAACCGTAGACGTTGCCGTGGTGATCCCAGCCCTGATCGAAAAGCTGAACGAAACGCACGCCGCGCTCGACGAGGCGCCGTGCCAGCAGGCAGTTGTTGGCGAAGCTGGTCTTGCCGGGCTCGGTGCCGTACATCTCATGGACGGCGGCGGGCTCGTCGGAGATGGCCATCAGCTCGGGCACGGAGGTCTGCATGCGGTAGGCCATTTCATACTGGCCGATGCGGGTGGCGATCTCGGGATCGCGAATGTCGGCGAGTTGGATGCGGTTGAGCCGGTTGACGGCATCGACCACCTCGCGGCGATCGCCGGGGCCGACGCCTTTGGGGTTGGACAGGAACAGCACCGGGTCGCCCTGGCTGCGAAATTCGATGCCCTGATGAATGGTCGGCAGGAAGCCGCTGCCCCAGGCGCTGTTGCCGGCGCCGAGCACCTGGCCGGTGACCATGACAACGAAGCCGGGCAGGTTTTCGTTGGCGCTGCCGATGCCGTAGTTGACCCACGAGCCGATGCTGGGCCGGCCGAAGCGGTTGAAACCGGTTAGCAGAAACAATTGCGCGGGTGCGTGGTTGAACTGGTCGGTGTGCAGGGAGCGCACGAAGCAGAGGTCGTCGGCGACGCCCTGCAGGTGGGGCATGAGATTGGAAATCTCGATACCGGATTTGCCGCAGCGGCGGAAGGCGAAGCGCTCGTCTTTCGGTGTGCCCATGAGCTGGGGGCGGCTGCGAATGAAGGCGAGCTGCTTGCCTTCGAACATGTGCTTCGGGCACAATTCGCCGCTGCGCTTCTGCAATTCGGGCTTGTGGTCGAACAGATCGAGATGCGACGGTGCACCGACCAGATGGATGTAGATGACATTCTTCGCGCGGGGCGCGTGATGCAGGCCGCGACGGGTGAGCGCCGCGGAAAGTTCGCCGCCTTTGCCGCCGTCGCTGGCGGCGAAGCCGTCCCGCGCCAGCAGGGCGCCGAGGGCGGCGCCGCCCATG
>JAJRVQ010000147.1 GCA_024277255.1 Acidobacteriota bacterium
GGACGGCCGGAGCAGATAGCGAGCCTGCATCACCCGGCAGGTGATCTCTACGAGCTTTCCAGGGAGTATCCATCTGGGTTCATATCCCATTTCACCCTATCTAGACGCAAAAGGAGGCTCACCGCTGTCGCGGAATCGCCCGATATCTCGCAAACCGGATCGAGAATATTTCCCTCAAGGGGTCCGCTGAGTGACCGGACTAGTCTGAGGAGGACGAGCTTACGAAAAGGGTGAGGGACCGGACTAGGACGAGCTTACGAAAAGGGTGAGGGACCGGACTAGCCACCGTTTTTCCTGCGATACGGATATGCTATTGGCGAAAATGAGTGAGTGGATCCGACGCCAGGTCGAGCGAGCGGCCCGGGGCGAGTCGGCGGCAATCGGTTGGTTTTACCAACGGTTCGCGCCGTCCTTGTTGCGCCGGCTCGGTGCCCGTTTTGCCTACCTGAAGGCATGCGATCCTGAGGATCTGCTCCACGACACCTTCATCTACGTGCTCAGTCGCGAGAGTCTGGCGCTACGACGCTTCCTCGATCAGGCGCCGCTCGACGCATCGACGGATGCCGCCGTGGAGCGTTTCCTGTGGAGCGCGGCCTGCGGAGTGGCCTCCAACCGGTTGCGCACAGGGCGGCGCCACGCGGCCCATCGACTCGAACCGGAGCGCGCCGCCAACGCCATTCGCAGCGGCGAAGGAAGGGCGTTGGCCCGTGACGCCCTGGTGCGCCTGGCGAGCTGTCTGGCCGAGCGCGGCGAAGCTCACTATCTCTACTTCCAGCTTCGCTACCTGGACGGCCTCACTCCCGCCGAGATCGTGCAAGCGACAGGCTGGTCGCGCAAGAAGACCTACAAGCTCAAACAGGCCCTCGACGAGGCCTTGGAGCAATGCGTTCAGCGGCTGGGACTCTGATGAGCAGGTGGGTCGCCATAGGATGCTTCGGCCTGGCACTCGCGGCAGTGCTGTGGATGACCCAGAGTGTCCCCTACAGCGATGAGCGGCCACTTCCGCCGGGAGTTACGGTGATTCCTTGGGGCCACCACGAAGCGACCTTGGAGAATGGCAAACTGTCGCCCCGCTGGATCGGAGCCGAAAAGAGAATCGGCGCTTGCCTGGACGTGCCGCTCGACCTCGACACCAGCCAGTGGCGCGCGCAGGTCCGCTTGCCGAGCGCTGACCAAGAGACAGCCCCGCCGTTCGAGCCACCGCTGATCCAAGCCGGCAACGATCTCTGCTTCGGCCGCCTTCCGCCACCCTCTCTCCCACCCTCGCGCACGCTGGAAGTGTGCCTGGTGGTACAAGACGAATTCGAAACAGATAGGCGGTACAAGGTACCCTGTTACCACGGAATCTACGAAACAGACGGTGCCGCCTACAAGACACTGCACAACCACCTCGCCGAGGTGGTTGGCTCCCGCACTCGGCTCCCGCGCGATCAGTTCCTCACCACCCTCGACCGCATCGCAGCCGAGGCCACAGCGGCCGGCTTCCCCTTTCTAGCCCTCCACGCCCGGCTGATCGCCATCCACCGCCTGCGGCGCGAAGGCAACGCTGAGGCCCTAGCGCAAGCCGAAATCCGCCTCGCCGCCCTACCCGCTTGGTTGGCCGAGCCAGAGGCGACCGCACCAGCAATCCCGGTCGCCCTCGCCCGCGCCCAGGTGGCGCGTGCCAAGGGCAAGCTGCTCGATGCTTGGAAAAATCTCACCGAAGCAGACGATCTAGCCCGTCGTTATGTCTCGGCCCGACGCATCGCCGTCGCCATGGAACAGACCACGATTTTGACCTTCCTTGGCCAACGCGAGGAGCCGTTGCGACGACTTGCGGCGGCGCTCGATGGCTGCAATCACCGGCGCTGCGACTACACGCTGGTGCCCGGAGCGCACAATCTTCACGCCTGGCTGATCCTGATCGATCCCGACGCGACGCCGGAGGCCCTGGAACGTGCCCGGGACAGTCTTAAACGAGCCCTCCCACCGAACCCTGGCGTGCAGGGCGGCGCGGAACTAGCCAACCTACAAATCAACCGCGCGTTGCTCGCCAGCCGGCTCGGCGACGATCCTTCCCCATGGTTGACCCGCGCCCGGATGCAGCTCGAATCGCTGACGGCGACACCGCGCCGGGAGGCCTTTCTAACCTGGGCCAAGGTGGTCGAGGGCATGGAGGCGCTCAAGCGCGGAGAGGCACGACGAGCGCTGCGATCCTGCACCGTACCGATCAGCTCCGCTGCACAGCCCAGGGTGGTCAGTTGGGCTTGGAGCTGCCGCGGCCGTGCCCATCGACAGCTGGGCCAGACGAAACAGGCCGGCGAAGCCTTCACGCAGGCTATCCACTTCGGCGTGACGGCTCAGACCGCGACGCTGGGACAGGCTCTACCCCTCGCTCCCGGCCGCCTCGCCGACGACTTCTTTCGCGCCGCGCGGGTGGCGGTCGAAAACGATGACCCGGCCACCGCCTGGGAACTGCTGGTCTCCCTCGACCAGGTTGCCGCCCGACATGGCTGCGAGCCGCAAGCGACACCCCCGATGGACGAGCTTGAGCACCGGCGTGAGCAGCTGAAGCTTCAACTCGACGCTACCGAGCCGCCGTTGGCACCCTTGCGTGCCCTTCAGCTGGCGCCCCGGCGGCAAGAGTTGCTCACCTCTCTCGAGGAGATTCAGCGCACCCTGAGCACCCGCTGCGCTGCACCCGCGGTCGATGTCGGGCGTCCAGCCGACTTGCGCGCCTTCGCCCTCGACGACGAGGTGATGCTCCTGGCCCGCGGCAAGGGCGGTGAGGTGACGGTCGCACGCCGTACACCGCTGCGCCGCACGGAGCTACTCAAGCTTCTCAACCGTCTCGACACGGCTCAGAAAGACCCACCGGACGACGCGACCTGGCGCCGCCTGGCCGAGCCGTTGGCCCGAGCGCTGGTGCCCTCAGCCGACCTGCACCTCGGCCCGGTCACGCGCTACGCCCTGCACGGCGCACTGCAACGGGCGCCGTTAGCCGCTCTGCCGCTGGCGGGCGATGGTTGGCTCATCTCCCGCACCGTGCCGGTGTGGCGCCCCTCCTTCGTTGAACCCAGACCTGCACCCCGAGAAGGCCTTTCGTCTACCGCAGTACCGCTCTTCGTGGTCGATCCCCGCCGCGACTTGCCCTCCGGCGCCACCGCCCACAACGACTATCGCCGGCGCTTTCCCACAGCCCGCATCCTCTACGGTGCAGCCGCCACCCGCGCGGCCTTCAGGACATCCTCGAAGGAGGCTTCATTCATTCATATCGACGCCCACGGCCGCCACGATCCGGCATTCTCCCAACTCTCCGGCTTGCTCATGCACGACGGTCTCATCATCCTCTCCGACCTGCCGGCACGCACCGTCCCCCCCGCCTTCGTCAACCTGAGCAGTTGCCATATCGGAGGCGGCACGCCCTCCGCGGACAGCGGTCGATTCGGCTTCGCCGGCGCCCTGGCTCGCCGCGGAGTCCCCTGGGTCATCGCCAGCAGTTCGGCACTCGACGACCGTCTCGCCTACGAATTCAACGACGCCTTCTACGACGCAATCCAGCGACAAGCAGAGGTGCCACAGGCATTTGCCGCCGCTCTTGAAGCACTGCGCCACCGCCGTCCGGCGGCCGCCTGGGCTCGGTTGCGGCTCATTGGCACCACCGCGGGGGGCAACACCGGTACCGACGCGACTATCGGTGAATGAGAGAAGAGGTCAACGATGCGATCCGAAGATCGAGAGCACATCCTGTGGCAACTCACCGAGGCGGACAGTCCGTCGGTCGGTGGCGATGCCGTGGCCGACGAGGTGCTCGACGCCTTCCGGCGCGGCGAACTCGATGCACAGGAATCGGCAGAAGTGGTGCGCAAGCTCACCCGGCACCCGGCCAGCCGGCGCCGGCTGCTGGAACTCGGCAAGGTGAGATTGCCCGCCGCACCTGGCCGGGTCTTGCGACGGCTGCTCTCCAGCCACGGTCGCATGGCCGTCCGGCGCCTCCGCCCGCTGCGCGTCGCCGCGTTGTTGGCTGCGACGTTGGGCGCGGTGTTCATCGGCTGGTGGCTGATACAGCCCACGGCGCTAAGGACGGATAGCCTTCCGGCGCATACGGTCGGGATCGCGGCCCTCGCCATCCAACGCGATGGACCAGCGACGGGCCAATCGGCCACCGCCTATGCTGAAACGCCAGTGAGTATCACCGCTACGGTCGAGAGACAGGCCCGCGCCGGTGTTGCTCTTGCGCTTTTCCGGCACTCCGGCGACCGTCTGGAGCGAATCGACGCCGGCCGGGGTGTAATGCGTACCGAACGGCGCGGCGCGGTGCGGTTCGAAGCGCCGGCCCACACCCTGGTCGGCTACCAGCCGGGCGAGCACACCATCTTCGTGGTCGTCGCCTGGCAGGGCGATTTGCCTCGCACCCTGTCGCTACCGCGCGGTGCTGACCCGATGACCGAGCTGGCCGCTGGCGGCCGGCGGCGTGTCTATCCCCTACCTCTTCGTCTCTTGCCATCCGCAACCGGACCGCCCGCCGACAGCGGCGAGAACGGCCCGACATGACGAGGAGACCTCCAATGCGCTTGTTCTCATCTTTCCTATGCCTCTTGTCGATCGCCGTTCCTTCCGCGGCGGTCAACGCCGATGGCAACGCCAACACCGGCGCGATTTCCATCCACTGGGCACTCTACTCGTCCAAGTGCATAGCCCCGGAGACCAACCCGAATTGGGTGGCCGCCGGCCACTTCGGCACCTTCTATTTCGGCCCCGAGGCCCCTGAGAGCTGCGGCGGACCGCCTATCACGTCGGGAATCGAAACTGGCGCTGCCGTCTACCCCCCACCCGGCAACCCGCCACCCAATCATCCTTGCGCCGAGCAAACATGCTTTGAACCCCAGGCCACAATTCCGCTGGCGAACAGCGACCCATGGCTCGCCATCATCGATTTCGAGGGTTGGCACGGCGAGAGCGTCGCAGCGACCGCGCTGCAGGCAACGGACCCGTCGATCCGAGCCGTCTTTCTGCCTCTCGACAATCCACTCACGGGTAGCGAAGGGGTGACCGACGCCGACTTGATTAGACCGCTAGCGACGCTCGCCGAGTGGATGGACAAGGAGGGCAGGAAGCCAGCTCTGGTGATCAACATGAGCTTCGGGCGCCGAGCGAGCAGCGACGACGCGAGCGACCTGAAGTGCGCACCCGCAACCTTGAGCTGCCAGGTGAGCCGGCTGCTGCACCACCTCGAGCGGGGCGGACAGGATCCGACCCTACCGCTGCGCACCGTCGCCATCGCCTCCGCCGGCAACCACCGCTCACTTCTCTTTCCTGCGATGATCGACCACGTCCTCACCGCAGGTTCGCTCGAACTCGCCGCCTACACCAGATCGGGCAGCACCAAGGGGTCGTGGGAGACGCCGCTTCCCGACTCTGGCCAGCTCGTCCTCATGCCTGGTTCTGCGCTTTGCATCCCTTGGCAGGGCGGAGAAACACGCTGGGCCGTGCCCTCGGGTACTTCGTTCGCCACCGCCATCGCCACCGGCATGATCGCCGATGCGCTCCTCTGGCACGACAGCGCAGTCCGCAACCGCCTGCTCAGCGGGTCTACGTGGTATCCCCTGCGGACCTGCTACAAGCCCAACTGCGCGATCGAGCTTGCCCAGGGAACCGCGACATTCCCCACTCCCAGCTTCGGCGCCACCGACTTGATCGACTACACCCTGTTCGGCGATCTGAGCACTTGCGACGAGCAGTGGCAAGCCTCGAAAATGGTGAGTGCGACCCTCAGTTCGACCACCGTGGTCCCCTATCTGAAGACTCCCAGCCTGGTCCAATCGGTCGCCGCCACCCTGCGTCCAACCCCGGAGCCGGATCCCTGTGTGCCCTGCTCCCTGACCTGCGAAGAGAACCCCTTCACCACCCTCTCGGGCTCAGCCGTGGCGATCTCCCGCAAACTGACGGAGGCGGTGAGCCAGCCTCCAGGAGCGGTCGTTGTCCCCCCGAACACATCGGTTCAGCTCACCATTGACCTGCACGCCGGCTGGCAGCTCGACCCGGACACCAGCGTCGAGGCCCTCTATCTGCGCTACGGGAGCCAGACATACGAGATCCAACTAACCCCGACAGAACTCGTAGAGCTGGCCGCAGGCCAAATCGCCACGCTGGTCATCAAAGGAAGCGTGCCGAATCCGGCGATGATCCAGCAACCGTCCCTGATCTCCGTCCTCCTCCACAAGAACCTGGCTAGCGGCACTGTCGATCGATTCTGGCACGCAACACCAATGCCGCTGCGCGCGCCCTGATCACCCACCCCAACGATGGAGATTCCCGATCGAGATTCCTCTGAGGCCTCAGAAGCTCAGGGCGTGGTCTGACTCCAAGCCTCGGTGCCGCCGGTCTCGAAGGAGTCGAAGAACAGCATCCCTTGCCTACTGGCCGGCCGCGTTGAACGCCTTTTCGCTTTCACCGTTCCCTCCCGCGGAGAAGTCCGCTTACCAGGTAGACTCCACACCTCGATGATCGCCGCAAGAGAGGCGCTGGATCGCCTACGCAAAGGAAACCTGCGGTTCGCGATGGGAACCGCAGATGGCCGGCTCTGGGCGGCCGGTGAGCGCCGTGCCAAGCTGGTGGAGGGCCAGCAGCCGTTCGCGGTCGTCCTCGGATGTTCCGATTCGCGAGTACCAGCGGAAATCGTCTTCGGCCAGGGCTTGGGTGACCTCTTCGTCATCCGCGTCGCTGGCCACGTGGTGACCCCGGCGCAGATCGGTAGCGTCGAGTTCGCCGTGCAGCAGCTGGGCGTTCGCCTCGTCGTGGTCCTCGGGCACTCGCAGTGCGGAGCGGTGCGAGCCACCATCGAAAGCCTCCTGCGACCGGCCGAGGACTATTCCAAGAACCTGCTCTCGATCATCGACCAGATCCGCCCTTCCGTCGAGCCTCTACTCGCCAGCGAGCTCAGAGAGGATCCGCAGGCCCTCTTACAGCAGGCGGTGCGAGCACACGTCCGTGCTTCCGCCCAATCCCTGCTGCGCGGGTCGCAGGCTGTGGAGCGTTCGATCAAACGAGAGGGGCTGGCCGTGGTCAGCGCCGAGTACTCCTTGGAGAGCGGACTCGTCGACTTCTTTGCCGGCCTGCCGGTTGAATGAGAACTCAGCTGTGTTCAGCCGCTCTCCAACTCCCCACCTTGGCATCGTACACCCCGCGGGAACTCAGCCGATGACCGAGAACGACGACTCCGTGTTGATCTCGCGCAGCCGGCTGAAAAAGCCGAGGTCAAGGTCGTGCCGCGTGTACTGGAGGTGCAACCGCACCGGGTCGCGGTCGTGGTCCTGGCCAGCCTCGATCGCGCAGATCAGCTCAGCCATCAGCTTGCCGGCGACCGGCCCGTTCTTGTACTGATTGCCCGAGGTTCCCACCGCCATGTAGAAACCGGGCAGATCCGACCGGTCGTAGAGTGGAATCCAATCGTCGGTAGCATCGTAGAGACCGACCACACCCTTCGCCCGACTCGGCACCGGCAACGCCGGAATCCGCTGCGCTTCACGCAATACCTGGGTGAACCACTGCTGGCTGAAGTTGGAGTTGTAGTCGTCGGGATCCTCGACCCAGTGGTGTTCATCACAGGCCGGATCCTCCGAGCCCAGGAGCAGGTGGCTACCTATCTCGGGCCTCAAGTAGCAGCCGGTGTCTCCGTCCGAGATGATTGTGGCACGGGCCTCCCAGTCACCTCCGGCGGGGGCCGGCAAGTGACAGACCTCGCGTTTGAGGGCACGGGTCTTGATCCTCATCCCCTCTTCCACCCCGGCGAGCCGGTTGATCTGGCTGGAATGCGGCCCGGCGGCGTTGACCACGATCGGTGCCTCGAGAGTGGTGCCGTCGGCGAGCCGCAGACCGGCCGTCCGGCCGGCGTGCTCAAGAATCTCGACCACCTCGGCATTGAATCGAAACTCGCCACCGCGTGCTTCACACGCCCGCTGGACGTTGTGACACGAAAGCTGCGGGTCATTGATGAAACCCGATTCGGGCAGGTAGAGGGCACCCATGATCGAGTCACCGGTGGGATGGCCAAACCGAGGATGATCGTGCGCCACGGGCGGGCCAAATTGCCTAGTATCGAGGAGCGGAAGAAAGTCCTCCACGGCCGCAGGTTCGAGTTCTTGGTAAGCCACCCGAAGCTCGTCCAGGCTCTTCATGACCTTGCGCAAGTAGTGGTTCTTCTCGGTCTTGAAGACCAGGCAACCGGTGTTCACGTAACGGGCCATTCCAATCTCGTCCACCACTCCCAGATACTTGGCCCAGTCGAGCCAGTAAAAGTAGCTCTCGCGAGCCATGGCGACACCGTCCGGCGTGGAGTAGTGGAAGCGAACAATGGCGCACGAACTGGCCGTCGAGCCATAGCCTGCTCCGTGCAGCTTGTCGAGATTCAGCGTCCGATAGCCGCGCTTGGCGAGTTCGTAGCCACAGCAGCAGCCGATGATTCCCGCCCCGATGATGATGGCGTCGTAGTTCTTGGACATAGCGATTCTGACCGTACCATGGGGCAAGAAAGCCAGCGCTGCGATTCCACCCCATCGGGGTTGGAGATGCAGAGCTGTATCACCTCAAGAAAAAGAGCTGAGAGTGGGAGACCCACTCTCAGCCGTACAATTCCTCGCCAGTCACTGATCTTGGGCGACTTGCGAAGTCGAGGGCACCGCGTTGGCACCTACACGAACAGGGTCAATCAGATTGCGGCTCCGCAGTCTCCTCCTGCATCGTCATCAACCAATCGACCAGGACTTCCAGATCCGCTTTCTTGCCGACGAAGCGCTTCTTGTGAAGCCTGCCGTCCCTTCTCTCTTTTTTTTGTAGAAACCGAATCAGTACATCCCGTTCAAAGTGCAATCCCGCTGCCGAGAGATCGGGCGGTTGAAGCTCGTCGTCCCCTTCAGGCTCCTTCGCCTCCTCCTCATCAACGCTGATCTCAGCCACCGCCACCGTGTGGCAACTTTGACATCTCTTCTTGAGGAAGAGCTGCTTGCCATCCATTTCGTCTGCCGTCGCCGGAGCCGCTAGCAGCGCGACCCAGCCCACAATTGCCAGCACCCAGATGAGTGCTCTGTAGTTCTTCATGACCTTCTCCACGATTGGTAGGTGAGAGAGTCCTCTAGAACATGACTCGCATGTTGATGAAGAACTCATTCTGCTCCTGGGGTTTGTCGTCCGCCAGATCGAGGCGCAGATAGCCAGCGATGCGGAACTGCTCGAAGGGGAAGTAGCTCAGGGCGAGCGTCAGCCACTCTTTCTCCTGAGAGATGATGTCTCCTTTGTTGACCACATCATACTGGATGGCCGGCTGCCAGACATCATTGATCATGTAGGCGGCGGTCAAACCCCAGCCGTCGAAGTCACCATCCCGAACATCCTGGCCTGTGGCCAGAAGGAAGTTGTCTTCGTGGCCGAAGCGGGCTGCGGCTTGCAGGTCAAACTTTTCGTTGATCCGCAGGTTGATCGCCGGGATCCACCAGTAGAAGTCATTCTCGATCTGGTCGTCCGTCCCCCCGTTGGCGACATCCGTACCCAGGTAGTAGGTCACCGAGGCATTCGAGCCGTAAAGTGAGGACGAACCCCTGTAAGTGTAGCGCAAGCCGGCCCAGTAGTTCATCGCGTCCTTGCTGGTCAAGGCACCGTCCTCGACGCCAGCGGAGATTCCCGTGTAGTAGACGAAGTTGCCGATGTCCCCGTACAGTTGTGCCCCTGGCCGGGCCGAAGAGGCATTCACCGAGGCCTCACCCGCGCCCAGCGAGGGCTTGATAGCGAAGAAGTCGCTCTTCATCGCCGGTAGGATGCGCAACCGGTTGGAGAAGGAAGAGTGGTCCACCGGCGACTGGTTGCCCAGGGTAAGGTTCAGCGCCTTGCTGCCACCCAGGTTATGGAATCCCAGTTTGTACCAGGAGAAGTGAGTGGAGTGGGTGGTTACCTGATTCTCGATGAAGATCGAGAAATTCTTGGCGATGGAGCCTGCGACAAAGAACTGCAACCAACCGGCGTTGCCGAAACTGAGCTTTTCGCTGTCATCCTTGTAGCGGATGGCATCCACATTGAGGCGCAGACCGAGGTGATTGGTGATGTCCTCCAAGGAGAGACGCTTGTTGAGCTGGTCTTTCTTGAGAGTTCCGCCATCAGGTTCTTCGGCATCCGGATCCTGGTATCCGTTGCGCATGAAGCGCTCGCCATAGTCCGTCAGACGGGGAAAGCCCGCATGACAGAGCGAGCAACTCACCTGATATTTCCTCGACCATTGCGCTGTTGCATTGGATGCTTTAGGCAGCACAACCAAAAAACTTAGAAGCAGAAGTAGGGCACTTATCAGTACAGACTTTTTCATGGCCGTCCTCATTTCCTTTCATGGGCGAACGAGACTCGTTGCGAAACCCGTTCGGCGTATCTTGGACGTACCGCTATTCTCAGATTCGTACTATCGGCGTCCTACACCCTACCGAGCGGTTTCCATGAAGATATTCAGGTAGGCTTGAGGTGCACTTTTGTGTAGGCACACTGGGTTCTCCCTGCCTTTGCGAGCGCCGCAAAACTACCTCGGCGGGGGTTGCGCGCCATGCTCAGATGGCTCCACTATGGAGATCGTTGGCGGGGAGACCCGGACAGCTTAGGGAAGGTATATGTCAGAAGGTGTGGATCGCGGTGAGATCAGCTCCAACAGCCGACTAGCGAGAAATTGAAAATGCCCAGTTTGTCCCCGACTATTAGCGCACTGGCACTCATACTGCTGGCCATGATACTGGCCATGCTCGTCATCTGGTGGCCGGGCTTGCTCAAGCCCCGAGGCGGAAAAGCGCTGGCCTTCATAGCCCTCTTCGTGCTGCCGTTGGCCGGTTTTTCCAGCGGCCTGCAGGTCCATGTCAAACACTCAAAGACCACCCAATTCTGCCTCTCATGCCATGAGATGGAGCCCTACGGTCGGAGTCTGCATGCCGACGACTCGGAGTTTGTGCCCGCCCAGCACTTCCAGAACAACCGCGTGCCCAGAAAGCAAGCCTGCTTCACCTGCCACACGGACTACACGATGTTCGGTGATATCCGAGCCAAACTGCGGGGCTTGAGGCACGTGTATGTCCACTACATGAAGGGGCCTCCCGAGGAAATCGAACTCTACAACCCCTACCAGAACCGCGAATGTCTCAACTGCCATGCAGGCGCCCGGTCCTTCGAAGAGGATCGGGCCCACAGTCGTGACGACATCACCCTGGAGCGACTCAGCTCAAACCAGGTCTCATGTCTGGAAAGCGGTTGTCACGAGATCACTCACGGGCTCGAGTATCTCGAGGATCTCGACTTCTGGGAGCCTGCCACAGAGGTGACGCATGACTGAAGCACTACGCAACCGTCAGGTCAGAAGAGCCGCAGCGGTCATCGCCCTAGGTCTGCTGATTAGCGCGGCCACGCTGGTCTGGACACACCCGATCGCCTTCCTCGTCTTTGTACTCGCCGGCGGCACGACGTTGGCGGCTGGGATTCTCCTCTACCTTCACGCCACTGTCAGCTAGGAACCGTTCAAGACCGAGGCGCCTCCGAGACGCCTCGGTCCTGAGAGTGCGACTCGCGATCCTCAGTGCTCGGCCTGATGTCCGCCGGTGCTATGGGGACATTCTCCGCCATGGTCGCATTGGCCACCGTGAGCACACTTCTCACCATCGCTGCCCGCGGAGCCATGCGTGCACTGGCCATGGTCAGAACTATGGCTACCCGCGGAGCCGTGACCACTTTCGGCGTGTTGAGCACCGTGGCTGGCATGAGCACCTTCGGCTTTGTGGGCGCTATGGCCCTCGTGGTCGCCATGATGGTCTTGCTGGTGCTCATCTCTCGCACCGTAACCGCGCAGAGAATCGTAGCGAGCAACCTGGTCGGGTGTCAGGATCTCCACCATCTGCAGATGAGCCTGCAAGTGAACCGCGCGTAGCTGCCCCTGCAGCTGACCGATCTTGCCAACCAGTTCCGTCATCCCGTCGCTGGTGATCGCACGGCTATTGAATTCCTGGTCCAACTGGCGCTCCAGCTCCACAATCTGGCGCCCCAGCTCCACCGCGGAACTCTTCATCTGCTCGAACTGCTCTTGCGTACTCATCAACTGCGTCTCGGTCAGCTCCAACTCGCCACCGAGTTCGAGGACATGTTTCGGGCCCGGATAGCGATTGAGTTCCGCAGCCATCGCCAACCCCATCCCCTCTCCTCCCTCGTATGCCGCGATATTCTTCTCCGACAGCGCCTTGATCGCTCTGCTCTCCATGCCGGAGTAGGACGATTCCTCGGCAAAGCTGGCAGAAGTCATACCCGCCAGCAGAATCGTCATCGCCGTCAACTCAAACCACCTGCTCATCCTGGCCATCTGTTGTTCTCTCCTTTGTTGTTTCAGGGCAGCCGAATATCGGGGGTGTCGGCTGCGGCGACCTACACTATCAGCGACCGCTCACCGCCGGAATCGACCTTCGTCCCACTCGATGAATCGAAGTGCGGTGGCTCACCGTAGCTCAGAGCTCAGCCTGGCGGGCCCGGTACCGTGTAGATCTGCTCGGCGTTCGCCTCTACTTCCGGGCGAGAGAACCAGGCCGGCTTGAACCGTCTGCGCGCGTACAGCGGCGCCTGATCAAAGTAGTGCGCTGAGTCCGGATCGCCACTTTGGCCGAAGACCAGCACCGATCGACCGCGCACTTCCGGAGCGAACTCGACCACCTTGACGAACGAATTGCCGTGGAAGCCGTAGCGGCGACCGCCTTGCCCGGCGGGGAAGGAGTGGAAGGCGAAGATCGAACCCAGCCGGCTGGGAGCGCCGGCGATGGGCAGGCTGGGCAACTCATCACTGAAGTAGTCGGGGTCGGGCGGCACCGGCCGTTGCAGCCGGTTGAGTTCGCCCCAGGTAACGAGGTGAGATCCCCAGCCCTGCTCCAGCTCGACCAGCGCCTCGGCGAGCGCTTCGAGATAGACGAAGGGTGACGGCTCGATTTCGCTACGCTGGCGCTGGCGCCAGATCCCGGAGGCAACCACGAAGAGCGAGGTGGCGACCGAATCCACACCGGCCCGGCGGTCCCACTCGCTCAGTAGGTCGAGCGCGCTACCGACCTTGGCGCGGCTTTCGGTGGCCGGACGCAGCGCCGGCGGCAGCTCGGCGACAGCCGTCTGCGCAAGCCGCTTCCACTCCCCTTCCATCTTGGCTACCACATCGTCGGCCACGATCAGCCGCGTGTCCCAAACCAGCCGCGCAAAGTCTTCGAAGGTGATCCGCTCCCTGGCTTCGAGCAGATGGCGTGAGCTGCGCGAGCGGGGATTGTCCTCCTCGTCGCCGACCATGTAGCGTGGAAAATCCTTCCTCGCATAGGGCACGCCCCTGGTCACGGTGAAGGGCGACGAGTTGGTGTTTTGCAGATAGCCCGATGGCGGGTTGAACAGCTGTGGCAACTCCTCCAGCGAGTGAAAACCGGCCCACTCGGTGGCCGGATCGCTGCCGTCGACTGGATCGCTCCAGGCGAAAGTCGGATCGCGGCGCGGGACTGCCGAGCCGTACAGGTAACCGATGTTGCCGTCGGCGTCGGCATACATGACGTTCATGTAGGCGACGCTCAGCCGCGCCAGGGCGGCGCGAAAGTCGGCCAGCGAGCGCGAGCGGATCATCGCTTCCCACTGCCCAAACCAGCCACCTTCGACGAACCGCGCCAGTTTGACGGCGAGCGGTCGGCCCGCCTGGTCAACCCCGACGATCGGGCCGTGGTGAGTCTTCCAGAAACGGAAGCGGCGCTCCTCGATGCCCTCCTCGTCTCCCTCTGCTCCGGCCACCCGCAGGATCTCCTCCCAGCTCTGCGCCACGCGGTGGCCGTCTCCGTAACGGTAGCGCAGCGGGTTGTCCGGGTCGTCGAAGTGCTCGACGTAGAGGTCACCGATGTCGGCGTAGTTGTCCGTGTAGGCCCAGCCGAGCCGCTGGTTGTTGCCCATGTACGGCAAGAGGAAACCAAAGCCGGTGAGCCCCGAGAAGACCAACCCCTGTTCGCTGTGCAAGTGCACTTCGGCGTAGCGCTGGACACCGAAGAATCGCTGATGTGGATTGATCAACAGCATCGCATGGCCGTTCACCGTGCGCGATGGCGCCACCGCCCACTGGTTCGAGCCGAGGGAGCGCTCCTCGAAGTGACCTGGAGGACCCTCGGCAAACCGGGTCTGGGACATGGCCAGAAGAGCGTCGGCCGAGGCGGATGAGCCCACGCCGCTCGCGGCGCTTGCAGCGCCGTCGCTGCCTGCCCACCGGTCCACTTCCAGCCCCTCCCGCACCAACGGCGCGGTGTGCTCCCGGCGCAGACCGGCGTAGCCCAAGAACTCCAGCTGGTAGTACTTGAACCGGATCAGCGCCAACGGGTACCACGGCTCGATGCGGTCGAGCAGCCGGCGCTGCGTTCCGGGATGCGCCGCGAGGAAGGCGTTGAGCCCCTCGGCGAAAGCGTCGAGCAGGCTGCGCAGACCGGCTGGCGCTCGCTCGTACTCCTGGCGCGAGTAGCGCGGGATCTCGAGGCAGCGGGCCAGCCAGTCATCGGCCACCGCCTCCTCGCCAAACACCTCGGCGGCGCGCCCCAGGGCACGAATGTAGTTCTCCTCGATCAGCCGCCAATCGTCTTCGGCCAGCGCCCAGGCCATACCGAAAACCGCGCCCTCGTCGGTGGCGCTGAAGATGTGGGGCGCGCCGTAGGTGTCGCGCACGATGGTGGCGGCAGGTTTCGCCAACCCGACAGCGACCTCGTGGTAGCCATCTGAACCGCAACTGAGGAGGAACAGAGCCAGGAGGAAAAGTCTTGCAGCAGCTCGAAGTCCCAAGTTCACTTGCATGGCCATCCCCTCCTCGTAGAAGTTACTCTGAATCCACGGAATGTTTAGTCTATCTCTGGTCTCTTCCGGCAGCCGCTGTCGAGAGTGCAAGCTGTAAACTCCCCACCATCATGGAAAACGTTTTGCAGCAGATCCTCGAAGCCTGGCGAACCAACGGGCGCATCAACACCATGCTGATCGACGCGATCAGCGACGAAGGGATGCGGTGCACGCTCTCCAAGCGGGGCGGTCGCAACGTCGTTCGCCAGTTCGCCCACCTGCACAACGTTCGCCTCTGGCAGCTAGAAGCTCGCGCCAAAGAACTCGCCCAGGGCCTCTACAAGTTCGAGACCAAGGAGGAGCCCAGCAAGGAGCGACTCAAGGAGCACCTCGCCGAGAGCGGCGGGCGAGTGGAAGCCTTCTTCGAGCAGTGCCACGCCGGCCTGCCCAAGCGGCGAACCTTCAAGAAAGGGCTGATCGTCAACCTCAGCTACTTCATCGCCCACGAGAGCCACCACCGCGGCAACATCCTGCTCACCCTCAAACAGTGTGGCCACAGCCTCGACTCCGCCTTGCGCTACAAGATCTGGGATTGGGACCGGCTGTAGTTCAAGAACCGACGGTTAGCTCGCGCCACTCCGGTTGACTTTTGCAGGGGGCGAGGCTAACCTCGTCTTACCTTGATCTTACCCAAGAGGTCCGCATGAACTCTCGACTGTCGACCAAAGGTCAACTGATCATTCCAAAGGAAATCCGCGAACGTCACGGCTGGCGTCCGGGCACCGATTTAGAGATCGAGGACCATGATGAATGGGTAGTCATACGCCTGCCTGCGACCGGCCAGGCGACAACCCTCGAGGATCTCTTCGGCTGCAGCGGATATGAGGGCCCGCGGCGAAGCCTCGAAGAAATGGAAGCGGCCATCGCCAAGGGAGCCGGTAAGAGCCCTTGATCTCACTCGACACCAATGTCGTCGTGAGGATCGTGACCCGGGACGACCCGGAACAGAGCGAAGCGGCGTGGAAACTCGTCCAGCAGGCCGAGCGAGTATGGCTGGCCAAGACCGTAGTCCTCGAGACCGAGTGGGTTCTGCGCTACTGCTACGACTTGCGTCGCGAGGCGATCCTGCGGACCTTGCGCAAGCTCCTCGCCTACCCGCCGGTGCGCGTAGAGGATCGCGGTGCTATCCAGCAAGCGCTCGAATGGTACGCCACCGGACTCGACTTCGCTGACGCCCTGCACCTCGCATCCGGTTCCGCCACAGACCGATTCGCCACCTTCGACCGAAAACTGGCGAAGATCGCGCGGCGAGTGGAAAAGCCTCCCCAGATCGAACTGCTCTGAATGGTGGCCAAGCCCACAAGAGACTCTCCGGCCGGCCTTCTAGCCCGCCAGAATTTCATCTGACTTCGCCAGCACCAACAAACGGGAAGAGCGTCCCCGCGGCCAGCTTTGGTCGGCCACCACCACCCGGTGCGGCACTGGGTCGAGCACCGACAGATCTTGGAAGCGGTCGTGCAGGGTGAAGGCGCCGAGCGAGCGGTCGTGCATCAGGCCGAGGATCTCGTCGAGGAAGTGCTCGATCGACCAATGAAAACCGACGGCGAAGAACGAGTAGATGAAATCGTAAGGGCCGGGCAAACCGGCCAGGCTGCCACCCAACTCGGCAGCGTCGAAGATCTCGACCTCCTCGATCTCGTTGAATTCGAGCAGCGCCGTCAGCGCCGGCAGGTCGCCACAGAACGAATCGAGAAACCGGGGGCCTGCCCGCGTGTACTTGGTCGCCTTTCCACTGCCCTCGTAGAGGTCGAAGCTGCCTTGTCCCCAGCCTTCGAGCTGTTTGAAGAAGATCGCGCTGCGCCCGAGACCAGGACCGATATCGAGCACTCGCGACGGCACGGCGAGTCGGTCGAGAAAAGGTCTCAAGACCACGTACTCGCCCCAGCTAGCGCCATTCTGATTGAGTTCCCAGAAGCGACGCGAAGACTCGTCGCCGCGCAGGTGGAATTGTGGCGAAATGCGCTGAATCGCCGCCAGCAATTCAGCGGTCAGGGCGGGCGCGCGGAAGTGCAGCGCCTTGCCCATCAACTCGACATTCAGCTCGGAAAGCGAATGTCCCAGCCGCAACTTCTTGCGCGCCTTGGACGCCAGGTGGTTTAGAAAATGTCCCATTAGGCACACTCTACCGCCAAAGCGTCAGCCTCATCGTAGGCCGAAGCCCTCGACCTCAGCCAACGGGGCGACTCATCCCGACGAACTCGGTGCCGCTCACCGGCGGCGGCACGGACAAACCACCCCCAAGGGTGGCACAAGCCCTCCGAAAGGCGTGCTAGAGTAGTACTCGCTTGTTGAGATGTCGTCTCATTAAGATGCGAGAACCATGAGCGAGCCCAAAGAACCATCCATGTCATGGCCCTCCCTGACTAGCCTCGCCGAAGGTACCGAGGCCCGGCTGCGCGACAGCGCCGTCTCGGAAGCGGACCAAGCGCTACTCACCGCCCTCGGCTTGGTCCAGGACCGCAGGCTCCTGGTGCGTAAGATCGGGGCACCTTGCATCGTGGAAGTTCGAGGCATTCGCATCGGGTTGGCCGAGCCGATCGCAGCCCGTCTCAAAGTCGAGCCCCTAGAACCGGTAGCCGCTGAGCCCGCGCGCGGGGCATGAGCATCGCTGTCCCGCCACGGACAGAGCGGGAAGAGAGACGGCACGAAACCGTCGCAGGGCTCATCGAGAGTCCGCGCATAGCGCTGCTCGGTGCACCCAACACCGGCAAGACGACGCTGTTCAACCGGCTCTGTGGCCTGAGGGCCAAGACCGCCAACTTCCCGGGCACCACGACCAGCGCCCGGCGCGGCCTTTGCCAGTTGACCGCGGATCCCGCGCCGGCAGCCGAGATCATCGACCTACCGGGAACCTACCGGCTTTTCCTCGATCTGCCCGAGGCTCGAATCTGCCGCGATGTCCTGCTGGGAGAGGGAGTCTACCGCCAGCCGGATGCGGTGCTCGTCGTCCTCGACGCCACCAACCTCTCCCGCAGCCTCTGTCTCGCCGGCGAGGTCCTGACCATCGGGGTTCCCACCGTCGTGGCCCTCAACATGGTCGATCTCGCCCAACGGCGTGGGCTGAGTCTGGACCCGGTGCGCCTGGGACAGCTCCTGGGCTGCCCGGTCGTACCGCTGGTCGCGCGCAGCGGGGCGGGAGTGAAGGAACTCGAACTCACCCTGGCGGGTGCCCTCGGCGATGCTCCCGTAGCTGCCGAATTCCCCCTGCCTGACGCCGCCGACGGTGACGCCCTGCTCGCCTGGGCCGATCGGGTGATGGAGGCGAGCGTCGGCGGCGACGAGGCGGTGGGCAGCGGCGCCGACACCTTCACCGAACGGCTGGACCAGGCCTTCACCCACCCGGTGCTCGGCATCCTCTTCTTCGGCGCGGTGATGGCCGGCCTGTTCTGGACTGTCTTCGCGCTGGCGACCATCCCCATGGACCTGATCGACTTCACCTTTGAAGTCCTCGGCAATTGGATCCAGACGGCGCTGCCGCCCGGTGCCGTGCGGGATCTTCTCACCGACGGGGTGATCAGCGGCGTCGCCGGCACGGTGGTCTTCCTGCCGCAGATCTGCCTGCTCTTCTTTCTCATCAGCCTGCTGGAGGACACCGGCTACCTGGCTCGGGCCGCCTTCGTGGCCGATCGCGTGCTCAGCCGCTTCGGCCTTCCAGGGCATGCTTTCGTGCCGCTACTCTCGAGCCACGCCTGCGCGCTGCCGGGCATCTTGTCGGCCCACCTGATCCCCGACCGCAGAGACCGGCTGGCGACCATTCTGGTGGCTCCCTTCATGAGCTGCTCGGCAAGGCTGCCGGTCTACGTGCTGCTCACCAGCCTGCTCTTTCGCGGCCGGCCGTTGCTCGCCGGACTCGCCTTCATGGGCTGTTATTTCCTCGGCTCGCTGGCGGCGATGATCAGCGCGCTGCTGGCCCGCCGCACCTTCCTCAAAGGGCGTTCGCGCCCGATGGTGCTCGAACTGCCCTCCTACAAGAGGCCGGCATTGAGAACGGCGCTGATCACCGCCTACCAGGAGGGCAAGAGCTTCCTACAGAAGGCGGGCACGGTGATCGTCGCCATCTGCGTGGTGATGTGGTGGCTGTCGGCCTACCCGACGGTCGAGCCTCCAGCGGAGGCACAGGCGCTGCGCAGTCAGGCGGCGGCCGTCTCCCAGCTGGATGCCGAGCAAGGTGAGAGTCTGGCACGGCAAGCCGACGCCATTGAGGCACGGTACGCCCAGGCACAGAGTTTCGCCGGCCGGCTGGGACGGCTGGTCCAACCGCTCTACGCTCCGCTCGGCTACGACTGGCAACTGACCGTCGGAGTGTTGACCAGTTTCCTCGCCCGTGAGGTCTTTGTCTCCACCATGGCGGTGCTGTTGACCGGCGATGAGAGCGACGAAGGAGTCGTGGCGCGGGTTCGAGACGCCCAGCGAGACGACGGCACGCCGCTGTTCACTCCAGCGACGGCGGCGAGCCTGCTGATCTTCTTCGTCTTGGCCATGCAGTGTTTTCCGACCCTGGTGGTGACCCATCGGGAAACCGGCAACTGGCGCTGGGCGGCGCTGCAGTTGGTGTGGATGACCGGCCTCGCCTGGGTGCTGGCTTTCGTCACCTATCAGGGCTTGCGTCTGGCGGGATTCTCCTGATGGAGTGGGGCAACTGGCAGTTCTGGTTGGTGACACTGGCGGCGCTCTGGGGCCTCTGGTCCGTGGTACGTCAGCTTCTCCCGGCCAAGGGAAAGGAGGAGCCACCCTGCACTCACTGCTCTCTGGCGACCGGTGTACGCGAGGCAGCGGACAGGAAGCGGCAGGAGGAGCCAAGAAAAGGCTGAAGAGCCGCGCTCCAGAACCGCACTTGACCTGCAATAGACGCTCATGCGAATATCGCATACCAGCTCTGCCGATCGCCTTGGTGTGGTGTCGATTGCGGGAGAGTCTCCGCTTCTGAACGGTGGATCGCCAGGGCAATGTTCTCAGGCCAATGTTCAAGGGGTGGATGTCATGAAGCGCACGGCACTGATGACACTGGCGTTGTTCGTCGTATCGGGTTCGATCGCCACGGCTGACCTCGTCCTCTGGGCCAACACCGGCGAGGACAAAGTGACGCAAGGGGAGCTGCGCGCCACCACCGACCCGGCGGCGGTCCACAACAGCATTTGGGACGGAAGCGGGATCCACCTCTTCGGCGCGCGCAACGAAACGGTCTCTTTCTGCCTGATTCTCGAATCCAGCGGCCAAGCCGCCAGCGATATCGCGGTGAGCTTCGACACCCTCACCGGCCCCGGCGGAGCGACCCTCCACTCACAGCCGGCGAGCGGCAACGGGGTTTTCAACTACGTCGACCGGCCGATCGAGCTGTTCTACGTGCGCTACTTGCAGATTCGCGGCGTCGGCAGGCTGGTCTACGAACACTATGACGAGCGCCATGTGCCCGAGCGGCTGCGCCGGCCGTGGAGCGGCAACGGTATTGCCAATCCCGGCACCGGCTGGTTCGATCGGCCCGACCACGACCGGTACTACCCGGACATCGCCGTGCCGCTCGAACTAGAGACACCGTTTGCCATCGCCGCCGATCAGAGCCAGTGCATCTGGGTCGATCTCTTCATCCCCAAGGCCACCGCTGCCGGCGCTTTTCAGGGAACGGTGACGGTGAGCGCTGCCGGCCAGCCAACCCAAACGGTGCCCGTGTCGCTCGACGTGCTGGCCTTCGAGCTGCCGGACGATCCAAGCCTGACAACGATGCTGGTCCTCGGCTACGAGGATGTCAACAAGCGCTACGCCGGCATCCAATACCCCACCGACCCGGCCGTCGTCGAGCAGATGCACCAGGTGCGCGACAAGCATTTTCAGCTGGCCCACCGCCACCGCATCTCGCTGATCGACGCCGACACCGTCCCCGAGCGCGACGGCGATCCGACCCACCCGAGCAGCGAGTGGATTTCGCGCTTCGACGGCTCCCTGTTCACCGCCGCCAATGGCTACGCCGGCCCCGGTGAGGGCATGGGCAACAACGTCTACTCCGTCGGCCTCTACGGCTTCTGGTGGTCCCAATACCCGAACATGACCCAGGCGCAGATGTGGGCCCGTTCCGACGGCTGGGCAAGCTGGTTCGCCGCCAATGCTCCGCAGGCCGACTATCACCTCTACATCGTCGACGAACTGGAAGACCCGGCGGCCCTGGCCAAGATCGAGCTGTGGTCCGGCTGGCTGAACGCCAACCCCGGCCCGGGCAGCGCGCTGCAGAGCTTCGCCACCTTGGGCTACATCACGGGGCTGGCCAATACGCCGTCGCTCCACATCCCGTGCAGCGGCAACACCACCGCCACCGCGGCCGAGATGCAGGCGGCGGCGGACGCGATCCTGGCCGACCCCGCCAAGCGGCTGTGGGCCTACAACGGCATCCGGCCCAACTGGGGCACCTTCGCCACCGAAGACGACGGCGTGGCCCTGCGCCTCGGCGCCTGGGCCTTCCACAAGAAGCGGGTCGAGCGCTGGTTCGCCTGGGAGAGCACCTACTACAACAACTTCCAGGGCGGCACCGGCGAGACGGACGTGTTCAATTCCGCCTTCACCTTCGGCACCGACGATCTCTTCGACCCGGTCTTCGGCCGCACCGGCTGGAACTACTCCAACGGTGACGGCGTGCTCTTCTACCCCGGCACCGACACCGTCTACCCGCAAGAGTCCTACGGCCTGTCCGGGCCGATCGCCAGCCTGCGACTCAAGCATTGGCGGCGCGGCATCCAGGACGCCGACTACCTGGCGCTGGCCGAGGCGATCGACCCCGCCGCCACCCAGGCGCTGGTCGCCTCGATGGTACCCAAAGCGATGTGGGAATACGGCGTCACCAACCCGGCCGACCCCACCTACGTCATCACCGACATCAGTTGGTCTGTGGACCCCGACGACTGGGAGACGGCGCGCGCCCAACTGGCCGGAATCATCACCGGCGAACTCTTCTCCGACAGCTTCGAGTCGGGAGATCTATCCCACTGGTCGGCGGTGGTGCAGTAGCGGGCTCCGGCCCTTCTCCCTCGCCCGAATCCAGCAGCCCGAATCCAGCGGCCCGAATCCAGCAGCCCGAATCCAGCGGCCAGCAAACGGATCCACTACCTGGCCCGCAAGTTGCTTGACTCAGCGGTAGTCTGGCCACCCACCTTTTCGGGAGATTCTCGATGTCGAGACCGAGCCGACCGCAGCTGACCCACCTGCTCGCCATCCTCACCCTTGCCGTCTTGGCCACGGTCGCGGTTGCGGCGACCGAAGCTCCCGAGATCACCGGCACCCAGCCCGCAGTCATCCGGATCATTCCGCCGCCCACCGGCGTCGCCGCAGGCCCCAGCCGCATCGAAACGCTCCACATCTCCGAGCAGATCGTCCGTCTGGTCTTTCTTCTCGACGGTGAGCAGGTCGCCCGGCGCAACCACCCACCCTGGGAGGTCAAGATCCCCTTCGCCTCGCCGGCCCGGGAACAAACGTTGACGGTGGTGGCCTACGGGAAGGACGATCGGAGGCTCGGCGAGGATTCGCTGCTGGTCAACCGCGTCGATCCACCGCTAGCGATCCAGATCACCGAAGTCGACAAAAGCGCGGGCTCGGTTCACGTCTCGGCCCAGCCTTCGGTCCCCCGGCTAGCGCGGATCGCCGCGGTGCGTTTCTTCCTCAACCGAGAACTCATCGCCACCGTGACGCACGCCCCATTCGAGACACGCTTTGATCTACCGGCGACAGAGTGTCCCGAAGATCTCGTCCGCGTCGAGTTGGAACTGGCCGACGGGCGCAAGATCGAGGATGTCGAAGTGCTCGCCGCACCGGGGCTCAGCGATGAGGTGAGCGTCAATCTGGTCCAGCTGCAAGTGCTCGCCACCCTCAAGTCGGGGCGGCCGGTGACCGACCTTGAGGCCGAGGACTTTGCGGTGCGCCAGCGCGGCGAGGAACAACGGATCGACCGGCTCTACCGAGCCGAAGACATCTCCTTGCTGCTCGGACTGGTGATCGACACCTCGGGCAGCATGACGCCGATCTGGGGACGGGCACGCGAGGCGGCGCGGCAGTTTCTCGCCCACACCATAACCGAGCGCGACCGCGCCTTCCTGGTCACCTTCGATTCGGGCCTCAGCCTGGTGCACGCCGCGACCGGCGATCCAACGCAACTGCGCAAAGCGCTCGAAACCATCGAACCCAACCCGCAAGGCATGACCGCTCTCTACGATTCGGTGCTCTTTTCAATCCTACAATTCCACCAAGAGCCGGGCCGCCGGGCGCTGGTCGTGCTCACCGACGGCTACGACTCCAGCAGCCGGGCACGCCCCCGCCGGGCGGTGGAGTTCGGCCGCAAGCTGGGCGTGCCAGTCTACGTCATCGCCCTGACCCAACCCAACCAAGGCGGCGGGCTCGGAACCGGTGCCGGAATCAACGACCAGCTACAAGTCCTCAAGCTACTCACCCAACCGACCGGCGGCCGATTGCTGCGGGTCGGCTCCGTCGCCGGCTTGGCGGCCGCCTTCACTCAGATCAACAACGAACTGCGCCACCAGTACGTCCTGACCTACTACACCAGCGAGCCACCGACGGGAGCGGGTCGACGCGAGGTCGAAGTAACGGTCAAGGGCCGCAAAGGGGTGGAAGTAAGAACGATCCTCGCCCTGGACCAGGTGCAGTAGGCGCGCCGAGTCGCCAAGAGCATCGACCTCCGCCGCGAGATCGAGCACTGCGGAATGGCCGCTACGCAGTCAGGAGTAGCCCTACGTTTCGAGAACGACGTGCCGGGCCGAATCAGGCCGAATCGGCATCGCCGACCTTGCGCTGCGACGAGAGAGCCGCCTCGAACTCTAGCCGCTCTTCGTCGCTCCAGGTAGCGTACCCCTCTAGCCGCTGGCGCCGCTCCTCGTAGCCGACGGCTGCCTCGAGAATGCGCAACACCGTGGAGTTGACACTTTGGCCTCGCTCCCAGCTCAGCACCTCAAGCCGCCGGCCGACTTCGTCCTAAACCCCCCGGATGGTCAGTTGCTTCGCCATGCAGGCACAATAGCATTCCGGTGCCTGCATGGGTGCGCATTCCGGGAAGATCGGGGCGGAGAGAAGAGTGTCTACCTACTGATGGGTGGACTCCGTTTTCAAGCATGGGGAGCGGGTGAAGTAGGGCGGAAGGTGCGGGCGACCACGGTTCCCGCTCTCACGACAATCGATTTGGGCTCCCTACTCGCTCCCATCGAGGCAAAGCCACAATCCCACCGTGAAATCCTGGTCTCTGCACAGCAACTTGCAGAGACGGGTGACCCCCATAAGTCTTCCAGCCATATGCTCACGCCTACTTATCATATTGACAAGATTTTGACTTCTTCTTAGGATTACAGTTGATCTCGCCAACAAAGACCTTGCCTGTCCAGGGACTCTGAACCGGAGCTAGCCACCGCCCACTCGACTTTGTCCAGGGCCACCTCTGTCTACACCTCATGCGCCACCGCTCGCCCGATCCCAAAACCTCGCTGCTCGAGATCAACAACGAGCACCGCCGTGAGATTGTCAAGGTCTATCTCCTCCTACGAGGGCTCCTGTTGCTGGTCAGCCTCACGATCCTCGCCCTCGCTCCCGAACTCATCCCCAACACCGGAGACCTGATTTCGCTCCGGCCACTATGGGTCGCCTGGTGGCTCTTCTTCGGCTGGTCGATTCCCCTCTACCTGATCAGCTGGCTAGGGCTGCGTGGCCAGCCACTAGGCTGGACCGACGGCCTCATTTCCCTCTCCATCATCCCCGACGGCTACGCCCTCTTTCTCGCCGCCCGAGTGACAGGGGGAGCCGAGAGTTTGCTCTACCACAGCGTCTACTTCTTGATCGCAGTCCATTCCTACCACTTTCCGCCTTTCCGCTCCCGGAGCCAAAACGGCAAGAGGAGATTCCTGCTTCTCCTCCCGACAGCTCTCTTGAGTGTCATCGTCGCAATGGCCATCTATTGCTCTCTCGCAAGCTCATCCTCGGCGCCCTGGACACAATACGGGATCGAATTCGCCCTCCAGTTCTTGACGGCAACTGCTTTCGTCCTCGTTCGCCGCTCCAATCTGAAACGAGCCGAATCGCTCGCGCTGTCTGAAGAGAACCTTCAAACAGCACAGCAGAGCTTGGAGGTGGCTCGCAAGACCGAGAGCGATCTTCTCCAAGCGATGAACCGCGTCTCCAACTTGGCTCAAAGTCAAGACGAGGATCAGTTCGTAAGCCACCTACGCACACTCACAATAAAGATCCGCGAGAACTTCGCCTGCGAGTTCTGCGCTCTTGGGCAAGTTCAGGACGGTGAGATCAAGACGAGGGTCCATGATTGCGCACAGCCACATACACGAAAAGGTGAGCAGGTCCTCCAGGACCTGAGGAGCCACCAGCTGGGCAAGGGACTGATTGGTCGGCTCGTCGCAGAGGGAAGACTCTTCCGCTGGAATAGTCGTGACGGCAAAGACTTTGCTGAGCTGTCAGACGAAGAACTGGCTGCTCTCGGAATAGGCCTCGACCGCGTCGGAACGCGCCAGTTACGCGATTCGGTGCTGATCAGCGACAAGATCTTGCATGTCCTCGTAGCACCATTCACCACCCAAGATGAGGCTCAAGAAGAAGCTGGGAACACAAGGACAAACAAGAAACCTACGCCGTTGGGCTATCTCCTCCTTTACAACCGCGGGAGCACAGATAGGCCGGTCCAGACTGGCTTTTCTGAAGACGACGAAAAGCGGATTCGAACCCTCTCACAGCAGCTGGCCGTCGCTATCGCTAACTTCCGGGCTCACCGCGATGAGGCGTTGCGCGCCGAGCAAGAGTCCTTCTTCAATACTCTAACGCGAACCCAGGACCTTGACGTCCTCTTCACCGAGGTACTCTCCTATCTGAACGAGACGTACTCCTCTCGGGTTGCCTCTCTCTGGCTTCTCACCGAAGATGGCTTTGGTACGCACGAAGAAAAGATGCGTGTAGTTCTTCGTTCCGTCCAGGTGGCTGCCAAGCAGCAGCAAGACAACAAAGAGACGAAAACGCTTGCCGAGCAACTCACGAATCTGAACGTCTTTTCGCTGGATGAATGCTTCATCGGCCGATTCTTCCGCGACAGCGGTACCGACCCTCGAATCACTGATATCCCTGATATCACCAAAGAGACCGATTGCTGGGCTAAGTGCGCTGACGCCATTGGTACACCCCACCTCGTAGCAATCCCCCGTCGCCGCCATCCGGACCCACCCTCCGGCGACTCTCCGCCAACCGCAACGGGGCCGGCAAGTCTCGGTACACAGCTTCTCGGGATTATCTGTTTCCGGCCGCACTCCCCGTTCAGACTCACCGAAGAGCACCGGCAGGAACTCGAGCGTTTCGCGACCCATGTTGCGATCCTGATGGAGCAAATTCGCTATCGGCGCCGCTACCGGCAAATCGAAGTCCTCAAGGACGGACTCCCCCAACTCCGTTTCAGTGATCTTTCTGAGTTTTACTCCGACCTGGTAGACCTGGTCCGCAACGTCCTCAACGCAGAGGCCTGCTCTTTCCTGACTAGCGGCACCGATGGTGAACTGATCTTAAAGGCCTCGACTGCCGAGAAGGCTCAGAGGACTCATCTCGATGGCAGGTTGGAACTACTTCAGATCCAAGACTATCTGGGCCAACCAGTCTACGGGAGTGACGAACCCAGTATTACGCGCAGGATCGCCGAACTCGAAACGACTACCCTCATCTACGACGTTCACCGCAACCCCGAACTTTCCCGTTCTTTCATGGAAGTCACAGAGACCGGAGAGCATCATTCCTTGATTGGAGCACCAATCAGGCAGAAGGGGAAAGTCCTCGGGGTCCTCCGTTGCATCAACAAGAAGAAGCAAGGTTCCCTCCTCCCTGTCTTTGTCCAGGGGGACAAGGAGTTCCTTGACCTCATCGTCGGAATCATGACTCGATTTATTGAGAACGCAGAGGCCAGTGCCTCGAAGCGAGACTTCTTGAACCAACTCGCCCACGAGCTAAACACCCCGCTCAATGCACTTCAAGGGCAGATCAACTACCTCGGTGAGGTTTCGCGGGGAGGTTGGTCCCTCCGTAGTCCAGAGAAACAATTCGGCTACTTGCGGGAGCAGGCTGAGTTCCTGCAATTCATCGTGCGAGACCTTCAGGTGCAGTTTGGTCAAGGTGGCAGATCCCGCGTCCGATACCACTTTTCAACCTGTCTCGACCTCAAACCAAGGATCGAGCGGCTCAAGAAATTCCTGCTACCAACGGCACGGTATGACAGACAAATCGACATCAAGACTAACACTCTGGAAATGCCTGATCTCTACGTCGACCCCTACCGCATGGAACAAGTTATCTTCAACCTTCTTCAGAACGCCGTAAAGTACTCGCGGACAGCGGGCGGCGACATTTTGCTGTCCTATGACCTTATCGAAATCCCTGAAGCCGACGGGACCAGCAAACCATGGCACCGGATCCAGGTCCAAGATTGGGGCATCGGAGTCTTGAAGAGCGATCAGCCCATCCTCTTCGAGGAGTACCGGCGCGGATCCAATGTCGAAGGCGCCCCCTCCGGGACCGGCCTTGGGCTTGCCGTCGCCAAGCGGATTGTCGAAGCGCACGGCGGTCGCTTGCACATCGTCAAACTCAAGAATCCCACGCTATTTGCCGTAGACCTTCCTGATCACCTAACCCAGAGACCGCCAACCGATGAACATTCTTCTGATTGACGACGAGCCACGGAGAGCGCAGCCGCTCATCGCCTACTTCATGGAGATCAAAAGGTGGAGGATCGAGCAAGCGACCGACCCCGACATAGCGATGGGCTTACTTCCGCAAGGCGCCTCCTGCCCCTTCAACCTGATCATTCTCGATATTATGATGCCACCAGGATCCGTGGTCCCGAAGGAGGTAAGCAACCAGGGGAAAGACACCGGCCTGGCTCTTTTGAGAATTCTGTCGGAGCACACTGGCGGCAGGGTACCCATTCTTGTCTACACCGCACGGATTGACCTCGACTATTTGCAGGAGGACCCAAGAGTGGCTGACTTCATTCAAAAGCCACGAACTCCCAGAGAAGTCTCCGAGACCATCATCGAAGTAATGACCCAATGGGAAGCCTCTCCCCAATGACTGGAAGAATCTGCGGCAGGGAAAAGCTACTCTCCCTGCGAAGGCTCTCTAGGAACTTCCTCGCTTTAGCAGTTCTTGCAACAGTGGCTATATCCTTACCAGCTGAGGACCTACCCGGAAACGTCCCGGCCCAAGAACCAGCGAAGAGCGAGACACCTGCCGCTAGACCTCCTGCGGTTCCTGAGACGGATTCTCCGCAGGAGCCCGGCAACAACTTCTACCAGGAGGAGGAGGCCATCGAACTAGTGTCCTGATTGACAAGTTCGCGCGATATTTGAGGTTCTTTCAAGAATAAGGTCAGCGTCGGCTGTCCACTTGAACGGAGTTGGGTCTTGGTTGTGCTGGTCGAGGTATCCACGAATGGCTTGCTCGAGTGCTTGGAC
>JAJRVQ010000148.1 GCA_024277255.1 Acidobacteriota bacterium
AGATTCTTCGCCTCCTCCAGCTCAACTTGTTCGAACGAAGGCCGCTCGAACAGCTCCTCAGACCGCCTGATCCCGTCGCAACGGATATTCCTCTTCAGCTCCACCTCGGGATTGCATGAAAGTTAGTGGGACAGCAGTGGGATAAGCTCAAGGGTGGATTGGACTTTCACCCCGGGCTGCTAGGTGATGGTGCCGGGATCGCGATATTTACAAGATCCATCGCATTGATAGCTGGGTAGCTGATCCCCACTGATCGAGAGATGACCTCTCCGATAAAACCATCACTGCGTAGCGCATACGCCATGTACTCCGGCTTCGCTACAGAACCACTCCGGATCACGGCAAACCCTGTTGAGGCGACTAGGTTTTCCAGCGGGTTCGTCACAGCTGCAATTGCCTTTAGATAGGTCCTGACCGTGGAGATCAACACATCACCGTGCCGTACAATTCTGCGCGCCCGCGATGGCGCATTGGCGAAGAGCATCCTTTCTGTGAAGACGATCTGGCCCATACTGGAAACACTTCCGATATCAACGTATACGATCTCTAGAGAACCGGGCGTGTCCTCACCCAGGACCTCGTCATTGCATGACGAGAGATACTTCAAACGAAGTGGATGCCAGCGAGAGGGGAGACTCGAGAGCCACGACACAGACTGAGCGCGCATCGCACTCACGCCCGCATCTCCCGCAACATCGCCATAATCTCCCCACTCAACACCTCCAAATCCGCATCGATCTCCACCAGGTCGCGCGGCGGTTCGTACTGGTAGAAGTGTCGATTGAAGGGGATCTCATACCCCACCACGCCGACGCCCTCATCCCGCGCGTCGCGGTAGCCGGCGTCGATCCAGGCGTCTTTCACGTGGGGCGCGACTTCCTTCTCAAAGTAGGCCTCGTTCACCGTGTTCACGTTAGCCCCGCGCGCGGTTTCGGCGGTGAGCGGGACGTTCTCATGGTCGCGCAGGTTGCTATCGGGCTGGAAGCGGACGACCTGGTCCCGGTAAGCGAAGGCGCCGTAGAGCGGGTCGGCCTTGCTCTTGAGGACCTTGTGGATCACCGGCTCGGCGTCGGGGTTCGTCCAGCTGACGGCGCCTAAGAGTTGCTTCTTCTCTTTGGTGTCCAGCTTCACTCCGGTCGCCTTGAGCGCCTCTTTCAAGAGGGGTTGGAACTGGTTGAAGTCGTCGCTCTGCTCGGTTCCGATCTCCGCTTGGAGCCGCTCGGCCTTGGCGAGTAGCTCTTGCTGCGCCCGCCAGAGCTTCGGGGCGAGCAGTTCTTTGACCTGCCGCTCTTTCACCTTCGGGAAATCGGCCTTGAGCAGGGCGCGCACTTCGGTTTCGTGTTGGGCCAGGTCGCCGTAGCTGGCACCGGAACTGTCTTGCGACCAGCCTTTGCCGTAGAGCTCATGGAGCCGTCGCATCGCCCCGTTCAGCGGGCCGGCCGCGAAGCGCAGGTCGGCGAGCCGTTCGTGGGTGAACTGCACCGAGAGCCGCTGCGGCCGTTCGACCCGGATGCGCCGGTAGCCGAACTCGTGGCTGTGGAAGATTTTGCTGCCGAAGGTTTTCTTCTCCGCCTTCTTCTTCGACTTCGCCCCGCGCGCCTGCCCGTTGGCCGTCTTGCTCGCGCTCGCTTCCGGGCTCAGCTCGTAGCTCTCCTTCGCTTCAAATTTGCCAAAAGTGCGGGTGATCAGCGCGCGCCCCGCCTCGCCGATCTCGTGGCGCTTCGAGCCCAGGCTCTTGCGCATCTTTTGGTAGAGGTGGACACCGTGGATCAACTGCACTTTTCCCCTGCGCTCGGCGCTCTTCTTGTTCGACAAGATCCACACGTAGGTCGCGATGCCGGTGTTGTAGAACATGTCGGTGGGCAGGGCGACGATCGCTTCCAGAAGGTCGTTCTCTAGGATGTGGCGGCGGATCTCGCTCTCGCCGCTGCCGGCACCGCCGGTAAAGAGCGGCGAGCCGTTGAGGATGATGCCGATGCGCCCGCCGGTCTTGGCTGAAGCGCCCTTCGCACTGCTGCGGGGGTCGTAGTCGCGCAGCTTGCTCAGCAGGTGGAGCAAGAAGAGCAGCGAGCCATCGCTCACCCGGGGCAGTCCCGGGCCGAAGCGGCCGTCGTAGCCCTTGAGCTTGTGCTCGTTCTTGATCTCGGTTTCGACCTTCTTCCAATCGACACCGAAGGGCGGGTTGGAGAGCAGGTAGTCAAACCGGTAGCCGGCCAGTTGGTCCTCGCTCAAGGTATTGCCGAGCTTGATGCGGCTGACATCCTGCCCCTTGATCAGCATGTCGCCTTTGCAGATGGCGTAGCTTTCCGGGTTCAACTCTTGGCCGAAGGCGCGCATCACGGCGCCGGGGTTCAGCTCGTGGACGTATTCCATGCCGCTCGAAAGAAAACCGCCGGTGCCCGCCGTGGGGTCGTAGAGGGTGCGGATGATCCCCCGCTCGACCAACGCCTCGTCGTCTTCCATGAAGACGAGGGCGGTGGTCAGCCGCACGATGTCGCGCGGCGTGAAGTGCTCCCCCGCCGTCTCGTTGGAACTCTCGGCGAAGCGGCGGATGAGTTCCTCGAAGACGAGGCCCATCTCGTGGTTGGGGATGGTCTTGGGGCTCAGATCGGTGGTCGCCACCTTCTTCACCACCTTGTAGAGCAAGTTGGCCTCGTCGAGCTGGCCAACGAACTCATCGAAGCGGAAGTGCTCGAAAATCTCGCGGGCATCGGTGGAGAAACTCTCGACGTAGGTGAGTAAGTTGCTCTGGGTGTCCCTGTCCCCCAGCTTGGAGAGATCCATCGGCGACGTGTTGTAGAACGACTGCCCCGCCGCCCGCCGCAAGAACTTCTCGCGCGCTTCCGGCTTCAGCTCCTTCCTCGCCTTGAGCGCCTCGACCTGCGCCAAGACCTTCGCCTTGCTCCCCTCCAACACGCACTCCAACCGGCGCAAGAGGGTAAACGGCAGAATCACCCGCCCATACTGCGACTGCTTAAAGTCCCCCCGCAGCAAGTCGGCGAGAGACCAGATATAGGCGGCGGTTTGCGAAAAGTTGAAGGTCATGCGGAATTCCACGCAGGATACCTCTTCCCCGCGAGGGGCGAAAATAGCTGACGGGCTCTGGGACTCGGAACCCAGGCTAGGTGTCGATCGCTTCGTACCGGACAAGGTGTCGAGCATCTAGCGCGGTTGAATGGGAGTCGGCCGGCGTCGTCACGCTGGAACTCGCGTCAGCTCACTCGCGATGCACCAGCTTCAGTAGATGGCTGCTGAACATGCTGGCCGGCGAGATTACCGCCTCATCGCGCGGCAGTGAGGTTCCCCAGCGCTCCCGGATCTTCTCTTGCACCACGGGGGCCGATAGATCGAAGTCGCCGATAGTCTCCAGCTCGCCGATCGAAATACCCAGCGCTCGATGGTAGATCTTCCACACCAGTTCTGAGCAGTAGACCCGGTCGTCGGACCAGTCGAAGTAGAGATCGTAGCTCTTGCCCTTGAACTTTTTTCCTGCCTCTCGCATCCGGGCCAGCGCGTCGCCGTCGAGCAGCTGCGAGGCTCGTTTGAGCCGCTTGGCGACGAAGTGACCACCCTTCCCGCGAGCGATCCATTCCGCGAGCGGCGTGAGCTTGACCGGCTGTACCGCCTCGTAGACAAACGGCTTGCCATCCCGTAGATAGACGATACCCATGTGGCTGTACTTGGAGTGGGTCGCCAGCTGAATCGCCTGGCTCTGGCTGGAGCGCGAGGTGTGGAAGACGATATCGCCGTCCCGTGGCTCGTAGGCCGAGCTTCGACAGCCCAGGGCTAGGAAGGCCCCGAGAACGAGGCCAAGCAGGAGCCATGCCGCCATGGTTCTTGCCCGGTAGGACTTCGCGTACAAACCGGGACCATGAAAGAGGTCAAATCGCTGGTTCGTGGTCATGATTGCGTTTCCTCGAACTGGCTCACAGTGTACTCGTCGCCGGCCCGTTGGGAGCTGTGGGAAACGTGGAACGTTGTCGAGTAGACCAGGGAGGTTGCCCTCCCTGGCCCCTCACAGATCCGGACGTGCGGAATTCCCGCATCCGGCTCTTCAAGACCACAGGTTCGCTGTTTGACGGTAGATGGAATGCACGATCCGAACTGGAGGCAGCG
>JAJRVQ010000149.1 GCA_024277255.1 Acidobacteriota bacterium
AGCAAGGCCAAGGCGCTACGGGTCGAACTGTGTGACACCGTCGATGAGGCCATTGCCGAAGCCGATTTCATCACTCTGCACATGCCCAAAACCGCGGAGACCACCCATCTCATCAACGCCGAACGCATCGCCAAGATGAAACCCGGAGTGCGCATCATCAACTGCGCCCGCGGCGGATTGATCGATGAAACGGCCCTGCTCGCCGGCATCGAAAGCGGCCAGGTGGCCGGCGCGGCACTGGACGTGTATGAATCCGAGCCGCCGACGGCGGATAATCCGCTGCTGGGCCGCGAGGAAGTCGTCGTCACCCCGCACCTCGGCGCCTCGACCGCCGAAGCCCAGGAAAACGTCGGCATGGAAATCGCCCTCGCCATCCGTGACACCCTTCTCAGCGGCACCGTGGTCAACGCCGTCAACATGCCCAACATCGACGAGCAGACTCTCGCCGAGATCGGCCCCTACCTGCGCCTCGCCGAGAAACTCGGCAAACTCATCGGCCAGATCGCGCCCAATCAGCCCGCCTTTTTCCGCATCAACTACAGCGGCAAAGTCAGCGACGTCGACACCACTCTCATCACCCGTTCCGCCCTCAAAGGCTACCTCGAGATCGGCGCGGGCGAAGGCTCCTCCAACTACCTCAACGCCCCGTCCATGGCCGAGGACCGCGGCCTGCGCGTGACCGAGTCGCGCCCCGCCGAAGCCGGAGAGTTCACCGATCTCATCGAGGTCGTGGTGGGAAATGACGACGAGAGAGCCAGCGTGTCCGGCACCATTTTCGGTGGCCAGGGCCGCATCGTGAGATTGCGCGAGCACAACGTCGAAGCCGTCCCGGAAGGCAGTCTGCTGTTGCTGGAAAACAACGACGCGCCGGGCATGGTCGGTCGCGTCGGTCAGTGGCTCGGCGATCACGGCGTCAACATCGCCAGCATGTCTCTGAGCCGCAACCGGGTCGGCGGTCGCGCCCTCAGCGTGCTCAATCTCGACTCCGCCCCGGACAGCGAAGTCCTCGCCGGTCTGGAAAAAATCGACGGCATCCTGCAGGCGCGCACGGTGTTTCTCTGAGGCGCGGGAAGCACACGCCCGCCACCACCACCCATCCACTTCGCGGCGGGTCGGGACGCCCCGCCCTACCTTTGCGGCGGTTTCGGCGACTCGGCTTTCGCGTCCGCCGCTTGCCGCCACCTCAGCCAGGCCAGCCCGGGCCGGTCCACCCGAAATTTCACTAGGCGGGAGCGCTCCACCTCGGTCACATACACCGTGCGCCCGTCCGGCCCGCCGAAGCACAGGTTGCTGGGCTTGGAACCCAGTACCCCGATTTCCTTCAGCAACTTGCCCTTGGGCGAGAGCTTCACCACGGTGCCCTTGCCGTGCCGAGTGACATAGAGGTTGCCATCGACGTCGCAGCGCATGCCGTCGAAACCGTGGTCGGGAAATTCCTTCAGCAGCCATTTGTCGGAGATGGTCCCCTTGTCCGTCAGCGTGAACGCCCAAATCTTGCGCTGGAGGCTTTCGTTGACGTAGAGCGTCCCGCCATCCGGACTCACCTCGATGCCGTTGGTGGTGCCCATGTTCTCGGCAAGCAAAGTCACGGCACCATCACGGGCGATGCGCCAGATCTTGCCGGAGCCCTCCTTCCAATTCGGATCGCTGGCGTAAAGGACTCCGTCGGGGCCGATGGCAATGTCATTGGGCTGGCTCATGCGCGGCTCGTGAGCCAGCACCGTGACCGCTTTCGTCGCCGGATCGACGCGCAGAATGTTGTGCCCGGTGTAGTCGGCGACATACATGACGCCACCGCGATCAAAGCGAATGCCATTGCCGGTGCTGCCCTCCGGCAACTTCACAAACAACGAGGCCCCGCCCTCCGGCGTGACCTTTCCGATGGCGCGCTTTTCGCCGAAACTCACCGCGTAGATATTGCCATCGCGATCACAGGCAGGCCCCTCGATGCCCTTGGTGAACAGGTCCGATGCCGTAAACGGCGCGGCGACAAACAACCGCGCATCGGCATCCTCCGCGGACGACACCACGGAAGTGGCGCCCGCGAACAGGCCGAGCGAAAACGACAGGAGTGATAGCGAACGAGATTTCATGGGCAGGATAGGCTGTCTGAAAGCGCGGACTTCGGGTGAGAGACGTTTTTGAATGCAGAGGGCGCAGAGTTTTTTGAGTCTATGACCTCCCTCTGGCCACAAACCTCACGGAACCACCACTTTTCACCTTCGCACTTTTTACTTTTTACTCGCTCCAATCGTTCAACAATTCCCCTGTTTGCAGGGGCCATCCACACGCAATCCCGGCTCCAACGTCGCAATTCACCACAGCGTGTATCCGCCATCGATGACCAGGGAGGCGCCCGTCATGTAGCGCGACGCGTCACTGGCCAGATACACCGCCAGCGGGCCGAGATCTTCCGGCTCGCCGAAAGCGCCCATGGGAATACCCTTTTCGAACTCGGAGATGATCTCGGGATTCTCCCGCGCCCACTGCTGGTTCGGCGCCGTCATGAAACCGCCGGGGCAAATCGCGTTCACCGTTACCCCGCGCGGCGCCCAGTCAGCCGCGGTGGCGCGGGTGAACTGGATCACCGCCGCCTTGGCGGTCTCGTAACTGCGACCGCCGATGCCGCGGTTGGCGATGAGGCCCGACATCGACGCGATGTTGATGACGCGCCCGCCGCGTCCCCGGCGCAGCATCTCCCCGCCGATCAACTTGGTGCAGAGAAAGGTGCTGGTGAGATTGAGATCCAGAATGCGCCGCCAGTCCTCCAGCGACTGCTCCTCGACCGGCACATTGACGAGACGTCCGCCCACATTGTTGATGAGAATGTCGATGGGCCCGTGATCGGTGAGCGCGCGTCGGCAGATGTCCCCGCAATTCGCCGCATCCCCCATGTCACCCGCCAGCGCCACCACCTCGCGCCCCAGTTCGCGAATCTCGGCGGCGGTCGCCTCCAGGCTGTCCTTGTCGCGGCCCGTCAGCACCACGTCGGCTCCCGCCTCGGCAATGGCCAACGCCATCTCTCGACCCAGACCACGGCTACCGCCGGAGATGAAGAGGCGCTTTGCGGATAGGGAAAACCGATCAGACAAACTCATGGATACGTGATTCTTGCCCGCTTGATCTCAACTCAAAACGGGCAGATGATTGGCCAACATGATTTCATTGTGCCTTGATCGCCCGCTCAGGAACTCTGCTCATTCTCGATGAGCTTCCAACCGAATTCCTTGGCCAAGTGTCGCACATATTCCTTCTTTCGCTCTAAGTCCTCGTCAGGTTCGAGGCGTCGCTCCCCACTCGGAGGATCCGAAAGTCCAGCCCGCAGCACCTCTATTGTGATCGTGTCGCCCGGCTGCAGCTCATACTTCGGCCAGTCGAAATGAGATCCCGTTGTTGAATCAAGCGCACCCAATTCCAACGTGCATCGCCGTCTGCAGTCAAGATCGTCCGCTTCGCGGACTGACGCACAAACAATCGCCGTAAGAACGCCCGGTTCATCCACACCAATGGTGTGCTGCGCGGTATTCAACGATATTCGGAAACGATCCATCTCAGATTCCTATTCTTTGGCACAACGATTGAGTCATCCTACGCCTGACCGAGGGCGCGCTCCGACTTCTGAGTTGATGGTTGAATGGTCATGGGGCTTTCGACTCGCGGCGGGTCAGGCGTTAGGAGACTGTGGAAAAACTCTGAAACGAAAAATCTTGGTGATGAAATGGGGTTTCAGCTTCCGGCTTCACCGTCGGATTGAGAGAACGCCCCTTCGGGCTGCGGCCCTTTTGTTTCCTGACTTCGTTGATCCTCAGTCGTGGGGCACGCCCCACTCCTTCGTCACGCCTTGCCAGGCAACAAAATGACTCGCAGTTTTTCATTCCAGAGTTTCTCCACAGTCTCTTAAGGAGTGTTCTCAGTAGAATCGGCCTGTTGAATATGGCAGCCGCGAAGCGGCGCAGGCGAGTAGCCACGGGGTTTTCCCCGTGGAATTGCACGCCTTCCCACGAAAGCCCCGCATGGGGCGCAGGCGGACGCCGTGTTCACCCTCCCGCATTCGCCCTCGCCCCGTTCGGGGCTTTCAAATTTCGTTCACCACACTCCGGGCTGAAGCCCAGCGCTACTCGCCTGCGCCGCTTCGCGGCTGTTGTTCTGGCGCGGCACAAGCTCAGACTTCCCGGTCGCCGGATTGTGAAAAATATCATGCTTGGCCCCGTGGCGAGCCAGTTCACACCCGCCTCCTCCAGACGCCAGCCTCTCCTCACTCTTGTTTCGCCATCACCACGATGCGGGAGCCCTCGTGGGTGACCACCCGCAGGGAGGTGCCTTCTTCGAGGTATTCACCGTCGGAAATGATGTCGAGGAGGAGATCGCCGAAGCGGCCTTTGCCAGCCGGGTGCAGATCGGTGAGGGCTTCCCCTTCGAGGCCGATGTATGACCGGCGCGAACCGCCGCCACTTCCACTCACTGCTGCGCCCGCCTCCACGGGGATAGAGGGGCCACCGGCGATGGACTCCTTGAGAACCATCCAGCGGCCGGCTTTCGATTCAGGCAAGTAACGCATCGCCACCAGAAGCAAGGCCACCGAACCGATCAATCCCGCCGCCACGGTGACGAACGCGCCACCGAGAATGCCGCCCCAGCTTTCGGCGCCAGGGAGGCCCTCCCAACTGTAGGCGAAGTCGACGCTGTCCACCATCGCCATAACCAGCGAGACAAGCACCAGTGTGGCGCCGACCAGCCCGGGTATGATGGTCCCCGGCAGGATGAATACCTCGACGCCGATGAGGATCAGGCCGAGCACCAGCAGCACGGCCAGTTCGTAACCCGCAAGATTGCCGGCGGCGTGGTTGCCGAAAAAGAACAGGCCAAAAGACAGCAGCGACACCACACCGGGAACGCCGAAGCCGGGCATCTTTAGTTCAGTGTAGGCACCGGCGAGGCCGAGGATGATGAGCACAAACGAATACTTCTGCACCAGATGGGCGAAGGACTCCATGCCGTAGGCCTGAGCGTCGATGAGTTCGCCCTCCAGCCCCTCTTTGGCGATCACTTCCTCGATGGAGTTGGCCACGCCATTGGCCAGCACCGGGCGCCCGCCAACCTCGCGGGAGGCGTCGATGGTATTGAGATTGAGCACGTGCCCGGCCTCATGGATCACCACGCCGTCGATCTTGCCCTCTTTGTCCTGGGTGACGAAGGCCTCGGCAATGTCGGGGTTGTGGCCTTTCAACTCAGCCATGTTGCGAATCGTAGCGATGGACATTTGAGTGATCTTGTCGTTCAACGCCTCGGGGAGGTCGGCGCCGCCGCCCGCGACCACCAGGGCCGAGCCGATGGTGGCGGCCGGGCGCATGTAGATGGTGTCGGTGCCCATGGCGATGATGGCACCGGCGGATTCGGCGCGGGTGTTGACGAAAGTGATGGTCGGCACCCCGGCGTCCTGCAGGCTGTTGAGCAGCAGTCCCTCGGTGGCCCAGGCGAAGCCGCCGGGGGTGTCCATGTCGAAAATCACCGCCGTGGCGCCGTCGAGCCTGGCCTTCTTCAGGGTGCGGTCCATGAACTCGAAGCGCGCCTTGCCGGTGACCAGATCTTCCTCACCGATGGTGAGACGCACGATTTTTCCGGCGTAGCTGATCTGATCGCGCTTGCCGAGGAAAGCTCCGGCCTTCCCTGACTCGCTCTCCCTGTTCTCGCCGCCCGGCTGCTTCGCCGCGGCCGGGGTGGTGCCGCCGGATGACGAGGATATGCGCTCGAGGTTCTGCTGCCGGGCGTGATCCCGCGGGCTCACCCGTACGACTTCGGCGGTGATGCCTTCGGCTTTGAGCAGGGCCTCGGCCGACCCGACCACCGCCTCGGCCAGCACCGGCTTGCCATCGATGCGCCGCGCCGCCTCGTCGGCGGTGAGGGTGAGCACTTCGCCCTTTTTTGAGAGCAGTTGGTCGCCGATTTTCACCTCCAGCTCGCTATCGATGAAGGCCTCCGCCACCCGAGAATCGTGTCCTTTGGATTTGGCCAGGCTGCGCGCGCGGGCCTTCAGCACGGAAAGTTCCTGGGCCAGCTTACGGTGCTGCGCCTCCTCGTTTTTCTCCGAATCGATCACCACGCCCGCGCCGCCGATGATTCCGGTCGGAGCCATGTAGATGGTGTCGGTGCCCAGAGCCACCAGCGCGCCGGTGCCGAGGGCGGAGGGATTGACGAAGGCGAAACTTTTCAGTTTGAGCGCGGACAATTCCTCCAACAGCCGCTGCTGGGCCTCCAGCGACGCACCGCCGCGCACATTCAGGTCGAAAACGACGGCGGCGGCCTTGTCCTCCCGAGCCTGAGTCAGAAGCTTCTGCAAGTCGTGAAAGCGGCGACCGTCCTCAAGATCGTCGGTCGTCACGGCAACCACCAGCGCTTTGCCGGCGAATTCGCCCGCCGGGGATTTCGCGGCCTTCGATTCGGGGGCGTCCTCGGAGAAGGTGATTCCCGAGAATCCGACCGCGGCGATCACGGCAAAAAGGAGGGCCCGGAGACGGGTGGCGGTTGAAGTGCGCATCATTCCATCTTAAGAACGATATCACGAGGGTTCAAAGCAAAGCCGCATTTTTTCCGCAAGCCTGCCACCTCCGGTTTCCTGGTCCTTTTACTTTCGCACCTTTTACTTTCGCACTTTTCCGTCCGATGGGCCAGATTCCCCGAGAAACCATCGAACGCATCACCGACGAGAACGACATCGTCGATGTGGTGGGCTCGTACTTTCCGCTGAAGCGGGCGGGCACGCGTTACGTCGCGCTGTGCCCGTTTCACAATGAGAAGACGCCCAGTTTCGGGGTCAATCCGCAGCGACAGATATACCACTGCTTTGGCTGCGGCGCGGGTGGGGACGTCATCCGCTTCGTCATGCAGTATGAGAATCTGCCGTTTCCCGACGCCGCCAAGCGCCTCGCCGACCGCGCCGGGATACCCATCCAGGAGGAGGTGTTCGACGCCAAGGAAGAGTCCCGCCGCCAGTTCCGCCGGGAACTGCAAACGCTGCAGCGCAAGGCGACCGAATGGTATCACCGCCTGCTGCTGCGCTCGCCACAGGCTCAGACCGCCCGCGACTACCTCAAGGGACGCGGTTTTAGCATCGACATCGCCAAGCGCTGGCAGTTCGGCTACGCGCCGGAGTCGTCCAACCCGCTGATGGACTGGGCGCGGCAGGAGGACGGCATCACCCCGCGGCATCTGGTCGAGGGCGGCCTGGCGCAGTGGAACGAGGAGGGCCGACCCGACCGGGGAGCCTATGCCCGCTTCCGCCATCGGTTGATGTTTCCCGTGGCCAACGACATGGGCGACGTCATCGCCTTCAGCGGCCGGGTGCTCAGCGCCGAGCAGCGCGGCGGCAAGTATGTGAACTCGCCGGAGACGGTGCTGTTCAACAAGAGCAAGACCTTCTTCGGGCTCGACAAGAGCAAGCGCGCCATCGTGCGGGAGAACCGCGCCATCGTGGTGGAGGGACAGATCGACATGATCAGTGCCTTCGAGTCAGGCATCGAGAACATCGTCGCCCCGCTGGGAACGGCGTTCACCGAGCAGCACGCCCGGCTGCTGAAGCGCCACGTCGGCGAGAGCGGCGAGGTGGTACTTTGCTACGACTCCGACAGCGCCGGCTACAACGCGGTGGTGAAGGCCTTCCGCGTGCTCGCCGCCCAGGGGGTGATGGTGCGGGTGGCGCAGCTCCCGGATGGCGAGGATCCGGATTCACTGATCCGCAAGGAGGGCACCGAAGCACTCACCGGGCTGCTGGCGGGCGCGCCGGAGTTTTTCGATTTCCAGATCGACCGCCACGGAGGCAGCCGCGATCTCGGCTCGCTGCGGGACAAGCTCGCCTTTGTGCGCGAGCTGTCGGAGAACATCGCCCTGGTCGACGACAAGATGCTGCAGGATTCCCTCATCATCCGCGTCACCACCCGGCTCGGCGTGGGGGAGACGGATGTGCGCCGCCTCGTGGCCGAGGCCAAAACGGCGGCCCTGCGGAACGAGCGAGGCCAGCAGCGACGCGAAGCAGCGCAACAAAGGCGCGAAGATGCCGCCGCCGAACGTGGTGAACCGGGCGGCCAACGGCAACCCCCGGAGGGCGCCGCCCCACAGGGTAAAGCCGCCGACCTGCCCCTGTCGAACCGCTCCATCCGCATGCTCTGCCAACTGCTGCTCAGCGACGCCGACACGCGGACGCGACTCACCGCCCAGGAGCCGCCGGAGTTCCTCCGCGATCTACCAGAGACGGAATTTCTCACCCGGCTGTGGCGGGCCGATCTCGATCCCGGGTCGAACGCCAGCATTTCCGGCTTCGCCGCCACCCTGACACCGCCCGAGCAGGATGCGGTCGCCCGACTGCGCGGCGACGCGCTGCCGCCTTCCACCAACGAGAACCTCGCCGACGAATGCCTGCGCGCGCTGCACCGCAAGGCGCTGCAAAATCGAATCCGCGGCCTCAAAGCCCGGCTCAACAACCCGCAGCTCACCCCCGCTGATCTCGAGCCCTTGAACAAAGAATACCTTGACCTCACCAAGCGGCTCAACGATATTCCGCCGCTGGCCCCCAATGGGCTGTAATCTTCTACGCGACAGGGATTCCCCCCTTCCCCACCCCGCGCAAACCCATGGCAGACCGAGGACTCCCCTCCGACCCCCCGAACGGGAATCAGCCCAGGAAACCGCGCCGTAAATCGGTCGGCAACGTCATGCGGACGAATGGCGACGGTGACGGCTCCAAAATGATCGCCAAACCGGCTGCGAAAGCGCAGGGAAACGGCTCCTCCAGCCTGTCCAGGATCGACAGCACGCCGGCGCTCCAGGAGCAACTGCGGCATCTGATCAAGCTGGCCAAGGAGCAGAGTTACCTGACCTTCGACGACATCAACGAGGCCCTGCCCGCGGATGGCACGGACACGGAGGTCATCGAGGAGATCATCGACCGGCTGCGCTCGATGGAGTTCGAAATCATCGACGCCTCGGATGTGGACCGGCTCAAACCCGCGACCGCCAAGATCAAGGAGAACGGAGAAACCGAGAGCAAGGAACCCGCGTCCGCCACCGCCGAGCGCGAGGCCAGGCTCGATATTCTCGATGATCCGGTGCGCATGTATCTCAAGCAGATGGGCCAGGTGCCGCTGCTGACTCGCGAGGAGGAAGTGTCCATCTCCAAGCGAATCGAGAAGGCCGAGGCGGTGGTGCGCAAGATCCTCGGACAGTTTGGCTTCATCCCCGAGGCCTACCTTTCGCTGGCGAAACGCCTTGAGGAAGGCAATGAGCGTTTCGACCGCGTCACCATCGACAAAAAAATCAGCAACCGCGAGCGCTACCTCCGCAATCTCACCAAGTTTTGCGACCAGATCAGGGATTGCAGCGACGAAATTTCCCGCCTCTACGACGAGTTGCGCAAGAAGAACATCCCCGACCGGAGCACCAAGGAGAAGGCCTGGGAGAAGGCCTTGCAGACCCTGCAGCGCGGTTATGCCCGATTCCACTTCAAACAGAAGATTTCGGAGGATTTTGTCGAGTTCGCCGACAGATACGCGGGGCAGAGCGCGAACATTCGGCACCTGGCCGAGACCGCGGAGGTCGCCAAGACCAAGGCGGAAGCCACCCGCGCCCGCACCGCGTTCGAGCGGGCGACGTGGATGACCCATGACGAGTTCGACGCCGCCTTCGAGGAACTGACCACATGGCTGGACGCGGCCCGCAAGGCCAAAGACGAAATGGTGGAGGCCAACCTGCGCCTGGTCATTTCCATCGCCAAGAAATACACCAACCGCGGGCTCTCCTTCCTCGACCTGATCCAGGAGGGCAACATGGGCCTGATGAAAGCGGTGGAGAAGTTCGAGTACAAGCGCGGCTACAAGTTTTCCACCTACGCAACCTGGTGGATCCGCCAGGCCATTACCCGTTCCATCGCCGACCAGGCCCGCACCATTCGCATCCCGGTGCACATGATCGAGACGATCAACAAGCTGATGCGGGTGCAGAAGCAACTGGTTCAGGAATACGGTCGCGAGCCGAGCGCTGACGAGATCGCCGAGGAAATTCATCTGCCGGTGCAGCGCGTCCAGGCGGTGCTGAAGATGGCGCAGCAGCCCATCTCGCTGCAGGCGCCGGTGGGGGACAGCGACGAAACCTCTTTCGGTGATTTCATCGAGGACAAGTCGGCGGAAAACCCGAGCGACATGGCCTCGCTCCACCTGCTTAAGGACAAGATCAAGGATGTCCTCGACACCCTCACAGAGCGCGAACGGGCGGTGCTGGAGCAGCGCTTCGGCCTGGTGGACGGCTACAGCCGGACGCTGGAGGAAGTCGGCCAGCAGTTTCAGGTCACCCGCGAGCGCATTCGCCAGATCGAGGCCAAGGCGCTGCGCAAAATGCGGCACCCGACCCGCATCCGGCAGTTGGAGGGATTCCTCGACATGCCCCAGATTTGAGGCTTGAGGCGCCGGGAGTTGGAAACTTTCAGCGAGTCTGACGCAACCTTCTGCAAGCGGCAGGGTTGTATCGGCAAGCGACGAAATGGGCACGCGGTGCCCGATCCAGAACTCGCCGCGGGACGCCGCACCCCCCTTCCCTTTTCGCCCCACTTCGCCCTCACTTCTTCTTTTCCACTCCTCACCGCCCTCCCTCATGCAAACCAATCCCGAAGACGAGAAAGACGATCCGGTGTGGCAACTGCTGGACCAGGCGCGCCCGGTAAAGCCGAGCCCTTTCTTCTCCCGCAATGTGGTTCGCGAAGTGCGCCAGTTGCGGGACAACGGCGCCGCAGAGTCATGGTGGACACGCTGGCTTCGCCCGGCCACGGCCAACGTTGCTTTTGCTACTCTGGCGGTGGCCGCGCTGGCAATCTTCCTAGTGAGCCAGAGTCACCAGAACCAGGCGGGCGACAGCAGCGACGGCCAAGGAACGGTCGTCCAAGTTCCCTCCGTAGGCGATTCCGCTGAACTCCCCGCCGTGCCGCGGGCCACCGAGTTTGATCCGGCCGCCGAGATCGGCAATCTCGAGTATCTCGGCCAACTGATGGCCGTGACCGATCCTTCCGCCCTCGATGACAACGCCCTTGCTGACCTGCTGTTCTGAGCAGGTCTCGAGGCGCAAGCGGATGGGTGCAAATCTCATTCGGCCCCGCCCACACAGCGATCAGGTCATGTCCTCCGCCGGCGCCTCCGCCAAGACCGCGCTTCGTCGGCGGCTGCGGCAATCGCTGGCGGAGTTGTCGGTCGAATCCGCAAAAATCGCCTCGCGCCGGATTCGAGAACACCTCACCGACTACTTTCTCGGTACCGCGAAAAATCGGCGCGCCATCGCGGCCTTTGCCGCCTTGCCCGGCGAACCCGACCTGATGTCCCTGTTGTTCGCGGACGCCTCTCCAGAAGATCAGCTGACCTGGCACCTGCCCCGAGTCGAGGGAGAGCAGACACTGCAACTCTACCGGGTCACCTCGCCGACGGAGCTGGCCCCGGGCCGGTTCGGTATCCGCGAGCCGGATCCCTCGCGATGCGCGCCGGTGGCCTCGGAAAAAATCGACCTGTTCCTTGTTCCCGGTGTCGGCTTCGACCCCGCAACGGGGCACCGCCTCGGACGGGGCAAAGGTTACTACGACAGGCTGCTCGCTGCGGCCAATCCCGACGCGGAGATCATCGGTGTCGGCTTCGATCGCCAACTCGCCCACGTTGCCCACGAGACACACGACGTGCCTGTCACGCGAATTTGCACCGAAAGCGGGCTGCGGGAAGTCGATTCAGGGGACTCACGCGAATAGCTCCAACAGCGGACGCCCCTTGTGCGCCACGGTGAAGGGGCGCTTCGACGGGCTGTAAAGCACCTGATCAAGCGGCATGCCGAGGCCGTAGGCGATGGTGGCGTTGAAATCGGGAATGCCCACCGGGTTTTCCTCGACATTCTCGGCCCCCGCGTCGGTCTTGCCCCAGACGACTCCCCCCTTGATACCACCCCCGGCGATGACTGAGCTGAACGCTTTCGGGTAGTGATCCCGACCGTCGTTCTGGTTGATCCGCGGAGTGCGGCCGAACTCGGTCGTCAGCACCACCATGGTATCCTGCAGCTTGCCGCGGCGCTCCAGGTCAGTCAGCAAAGCGGACACGGCCTGATCGAGGATGGCGCATCGATCCGGGGCACTGACGAAGACGTTGGTGTGCATGTCCCAGCCACCGAAACTCACCTCCACGGCGCGCACATCGTGCTCGATGAGTCGGCGCGCCAGCAGACAGCCCTGGCCGAAAGAGTCCTCGCCATACGCCTGGCGAGTGGCTTCGTCTTCCTTCTTGAGATCGAAAGCCTCGAGGTCGCGGCTCGTCATGATGCGCACGGCGTCATCATACATCTGACTGTAGGCGCGGACCTTCTTCAACTGGTAGCGGTCGTTGAACTCGGAGTCGAACTCCCGGGCCAGGTCGAGGCGGTGGGTGAAGGTCTCCTCATTCATTCCGCGACGCGCCGAATTGCGCAGTCCGGCCCTCGGATCATTGATCGCCAGCGGCTCATACTGCGGCTCGAAGAAACCGCCACCGCCATTGATGCGACTATCGCCGCCGACAAAAATCGAGCCCGGCAGATTCGGATTGAGGCGGCCCTTGTATTTCAGCAGCCAAGCGCCCAGACCCGGGTGACGAATCGTGGCGCGCTGCTCGTAGCTGGTGTGCATCAGGTAATTCCCCTGCGAATGCGCTCCCGCAGTCGAGGTCATGGAGCGCAGGATGGCCAGCTTGTCGGCCTGTTTCGCCAGACCGGGCAGATACTCCGAGATCTGGGTGCCATCGACATTGGTGGCGATCGCCTTGGTCGGCCCCTGGTTTTCGTGACCCGGCTTGGGATCAAAGGTATCCATGTGGGTCATCCCGCCGCCCATGTACAGATAGATGAGATGCTTGGCGGCACCGACGCGGTCGGGAAGACCGAGGTTCGGCCCCAGAGCGGCGCCGGCTCGGGAAGTGAGGCCGAGAGCGCCCACTCCGAGAAAAGTCTTGGCCGTCGATTCGATAAAACGACGGCGAGTGAATTCGTCAGCGTGGAGGGTGGATTTCATGGGATTGGCTGGCTGGTTGGGGAGAGACGGGAGATTCACTGCACGAACATAAACTGCCGGGTGTTGAGCAACGCCCAGACGACTCCCTCGTAGGCTTCGTCGCCGCTGGTCTCCACCTCGCTTTTCACCAGTTCGAGTTCGCGCTCGGTCGGCTCGCGGGTGAGCATGGCCTGGAAAATCATCTTCGTTTTTTCCTCGGGAGTACCGGCCGAATGGATCCGGTTGCCGAACACGGCGAACTTGTTCGTCAAGGCCTCGACCATCTGCCCGTTCAGCAGGTTCAGAGCCTGCGGCACCGAGGCGTTGTCGGCGGCGTTCTCGATGACTTCGCGGTCGGACTGGCCGAACTCCCGCAGAAAATGCCCGCGCCGAGCCGGGGATTCCAGTTCGGAGGCGCGAGCCATTTTAGAAACGAGGCTTTGATAGACTTTATACTCCCGCGACTGCTGCTTCCTCCATGCTTTCAGTTGATTGCGATCCAGCCCGGCGGGAGCCGCGGGCATCTTCGGCTTGGGAAGTTTGGTCAGTACCGCCGACTTCTCCTTTTCCGAAGGACCGCCGTCCATGGCCATCGCCATTTCGCTCATGCCCATGGCGACCAGCAGTTCTCCACTGTCGATCTTCTCCCCGGTGTGATTGTAACCGATGTCGGCGACCGCGCGGTTCACCTGCTTCCGCAGCGTGCCCAATTCGGTGCGCGCCTTTTTGTAGGCCTCGTCATCATCCTTTTCGCGGGCTTCGTACAGCGCGGTGCGGACTTGCGCCTGCCTCTCCATGTTCTTCTGCAGGGCTTCGCCCAATTCCTTGACCATGGCGATGTAATCCTCGGGGGACCTCTCCTCGAGTGAAGCGTAGATCAGGCGCACCTTCTCGATGCTTTCGAGTTGGCTCTTCAACCGCGGTCGGTAGCTGTCCGCCTCGGGTAGAGCCAGGGCCACGATGGAATCCCAAATCTGCTCGGCACTCATGCGGCGCAGCGTCGGCCCAGCGAAGTCGTAGGGCACTCCCAACTCGATCTCGCGGTTGTCGGCGGCGCGCTGATAGGCCTTGGTGTTGTAGAGAACCTGGAGATAGGCCTTCATGTCGTAGTCGAGCCCGCGCATCAACTCTTCCAGGTAGGTGAGCAACTCCGGATTGCCGACCGCCGTCTGATCGGTCAGTTCATCGACCGGCTCGAAAATCCCGCGCCCGAACACCTTCTTCCAGAGCCGGTTTGCGATCACCTTGGTGAAGGTCGGATTGTCCGTGGTCGTCATCCAGCCGGCGTAGGCATCGATCGTGCTGCCGTCGATCTTGTCGAGGTCGATATCAGTTCCGAACATGGTGTCGGCGGTGACCGGGTCGAGCGGTTTCGCGTCGGAATACTGGTAGTCATGCGGAAGCTTGAGCGTCTTTTTCCTTTCGCCGACCTCGACATAGCGCAGCGGGAGATAGAGTTCGCGGGTGGCGTTGTTCACGGCCCGCGACTCGTGCTCGTAGCTCCGATAGGCTTCGATCGAGCGCTTGGCCTCGCGCTGAAACTCCTCATCCGTCATTTTGTATCGAGTGAGGTAGCGCTCGTATTTCTTATTTGCGACATAACGATCCACCTGCTCCTGATTGCGAAACTGGGGGAAATTCTCCACCTTCAGCGCCCCGTCGAAATGTCGCTTGCGGTCCTCGCGCTGCCACTCGGCCATCGCCGTTCGATTCGGTGTCTGGTAGCGGACGGCGTCCATACCGTAGCTGAACGCCGCCATCTTGAAGTAGTCCATCTGCGTCCATTTATCGAACGGGTGATCGTGACACTGGGCGCATTCCAAGCGCGTGCCGAGGAACACCCGCACCGTGTTGGACATGTTGTCCAGCGGCATGCCGCGGTCACGCTGGTAGTATCCGGCGGCGCCGTCCTCCCAGATTTTTCCACGGGCACTGACCAGTTCGTAAACGAAGCGGTCGTAGGGCTTGTTTTCGCGCAAGGCGCGCTTCACCCAAAGCTGATACGCGGCTTCACCCTGCCGGGCACCGATGCCGAGACCGGAATTGATGCGCAGGACATCGGCCCAGAAATTGTAGAAGTGACTGACGTAGGCCTCGCTGTGCAGCAAGTCCTCGATCAATCGCTCGCGCTTGTGCTCGTAGTTGGAACCGTGAAACGTTTCGGCCTCCTCGATGCTGGGAATGCGGCCGGCAATGTCGAGATAGGTCCGGCGCAGAAAGGTGGTGTCATCAATCGGCGCGTTGGGCTCGACCCCGACTTTTTTCAGGCCTTTTTCGACCAGCAGATCGACGCGGGCGGTAGCCTCTCGGAGGTCGGGAGACTCGGCGGCTTCTCCGGCATAGGAGAGAGTGGAAACGAACAGGCACGCGGCGGCAAGGCCGAAAGTTGGCGGCTTCATGAGGCGAATCGGAGAGTTGACGAAGGCGGGTGAGAGTAGGCGGGGTGAGACGGTGCCTCGGACTACGATAAAGAATACCCCGGAAAAGCCTTTCTGTTACAGGGCAAACCGACTTCGGCGAGCCGTGATCGCGCCATCAATCCCGCTCACGGCGTGCCTTGGAACCGCTCGGGAAACAATTCGCTCACCCCCTCGCGGCTGGCGCGGCAGATGCCCCGCTCCGTGATCAGTCCGGAAATCAATCGCGCCGGGGTCACGTCGAAGGCGTAATTTGCCGTGGGACTGCTCTCCGGTGTCAGTCGCACCTCGACCTCCGCGCCCGCCGTCTCTTCATAGCCGGCGAGATGACTGACCTCTTCCCCGCCGCGCTGTTCGATGGGGATCTCGCGCACGCCATCCTCCATTTCCCAGTCAAAGGTCGAGGACGGCAGCGCCACATAAAACGGCACGCCGTTGTCATGCGCCGCCAGCGCCTTCAGATAGGTGCCGATCTTGTTGGCCACATCCCCGGTGAAGGTGGTGCGGTCGGTGCCGGTGATCACCAGATCGACGAGGCCGCGCTGCATCAAATGACCGCCCACGTTGTCGGCAATAACCGTGTGGGGCACTCCCTCCTGCCCGAGTTCCCAGGCGGTGAGACGGGCGCCCTGGTTGCGCGGGCGGGTTTCGTCCACCCACACGTGCACCGGGATGCCGTCGGCGTGAGCCGCGTAGATGGGCGCGGTGGCCGAACCATAGTCGACAAAGGCCAGCCAGCCGGCGTTGCAATGAGTGAGGATGTTGACGGCTTCGCCTTCCGCTTTTCCGGCGGCGATCTCGCGAACCAGAGTCAGCCCGTGCTCGCCGATGCGGCGGCACCATTGCGCGTCTTCATCCGCGATGTCGCGGGCGACCCGCGTGGCGACCTCCACCTTCTCGTCGATGGAATCGACCGCGGCCATCGCCTCCAGTTGGCGGTCGACCGCCCAGCGCAGATTCACCGCCGTCGGCCGGGTCGCTGTCAGCAGTTCCGCCGACGCCTGCAGCGCCGTGGGAAAATCCACCTGCACCGCCGCCTCGCGGGCGGCCAGCGCCATGCCGAAGCCGGCGGTCGCGCCAATGCATCCGGCGCCGCGCACATGCATGTCGCGAATGGCGGTGGCCAGGTCATCGACCGAGCGCAGTTCCTCGATCTCGAAAGCGAAGGGCAGCTTGCGCTGGTCGATGATTTTCACCACGCCCGACTCGTCGTCGAGCCAGACCGTTCGATGGGGTGTGCCGTTTACGCGCATGGGAAAAAATTTACTCGAATCCGAGCAGGCCCAGATACCACGCAAAAAAGCCCTCGCCCAGGAAAATCCACACCATGGCGCCCAGTGCCAGGTAGGGGCCGAAGGGCAGCGGTCGCGACCATTCCTCCCGTGCCACCAGTTTTTGCAGCAAGCCGATCACCGCACCGAGGATGGAGGCGGCGAACACGGTGAACAGGACGGCCTGCCAGCCGAGAAAGGCGCCGATCATGGCGATGAACTTGACGTCGCCGAAGCCCATCGCCTCGCGCGGCACGATGGCCTTGGTGCAGAGACCGGCGATGGATTTCACGTCCTCCAGCTTGCGGCTGTCACCGTCGATGGTGACGGTGTCGCCTTGGATGACCAGTTCCCTGGCGTCACGACGCTCACCGTTGAGCGTCACCTCGGTGATGTCCATGACCAGGCGGTCGGAGTCGCGGTAAAAGACATCGTCCCAGTCCTTCTTCTCGTCGCCGATGAGGATGACCGGGTTTTCCTCCTGATCGGGTTGGGAAATGCTCCACGCCGTCGGCTCATCGAACTCAAACTTGAGCCGACCGAAAGCCAGCTTGCCGAGATTCACCACCGCCCACAGCATGCCGTAACCCGCCGCCGCGCCGGCCACGCCCCACCACAACCCACGCCAGTGCGAGGTCTCGCCGTGCAGTTCAGGCAGCGCCACACTGGCGATGAGACCAACCACCAGCCCGCCGAGCGTGATGGAATCCGGGATAATGAAGTGATCGAAGTCAATGAAAGTCGCCGCGATCAGCAGCGCCAGCAGGATCCACATCACCACCACCACCCCGATGCCTCGAATCAGCACCGCCGGGTCCGTGCCCGGGTCCGCATCCGGGAAAAACGCCTTCCACGCCGCCAGAAACAGCAGGGCGGTGAGCAGTTCCACCACGAAATAGCGCGCCGAAATTCCCGTCCCGCACCACTTGCAACGCCCGCGCAGCATCAGCCAGGTGAACAGCGGGATATTCAGCCAGGCCGGAATCTGCGTCTTGCAGTTCGGACAGAAAGAACGCTTCGGCTCATTCACACTCAGCCCCAGCGGCACCCGGTAGATGACCACGTTGAGAAACGAGCCCACGCAGGATCCCATCAAAAACGCGGCGACAGGCAGGGCGACGGAATAGAACAACTCGAAACTCATCGGTGGACGGCGATTGATTGCTGGGCGCCGGGCAAATCGGCGGAGGAAAGAGGGTTCGGATTTGCCACGCCGCCGAGCCCGGCTTACATCGAAGACGAACCCGCGCGGGCGCGGCCAAGTTCGTTCAATTTATCCGAAAAGTCCATAATTTCTGATAAATGAAATCCCTTTTCCAGTTGTTCCGTCTCCCCTTTCGCCCCGACCGAAAAACGGGAGCCTGTCTCACCGCCTCCGTCGCGGTGGCTTTCCTGCTTTGCGGCTGCGCGTCCGGCGGCGGCAACTCCTTTGGCCGTGACACCAAAGTCATCGCCCGAGCCAAGCCCTACGGACTGCTGCACGCGCCGAAGGCGTTGCCCGGAGTGAAAATCGATCTTCGCTACCGCACCGCCGCCAACGCCACCGGGGCACCGCTCTACCCCATCGACATGCCCTGCCTGTTGCACGGCGCCACAATCGACCAGTTGGCGCGGGCCCAGCGCAGCCTGCGCAAGCAGGGCTACGGCTTGAAAATCCTCGATGCCTGGCGCCCGCCCGAGACCCACGCCGCGCTGTGGAAGGCGGTGCAGGATCCGCGCTGGGTGGTGCCGCCCTCCGACGGCCTGTCGATGCACTGCTACGGGCTGGCGGTCGATGTCACTCTGGTCGATATGGCAGGTCGCGAGCAGCGCATGCCCTCGGCCTACGACGAATTCTCCGAGCGCGCGCGCCGCGACTACACCGGTTCCGACCCGGAGATTCGCAAAAACGTCACCCTGCTGCAGAGCGCGATGAAGGAAGCCGGCTTTCGCACCATCCCCGACGAGTGGTGGCATTTCGACACCAGCACCCGGCGGCCGGTGCACCGGGTATATGCCTCCACCCTGCGGTTGAAGCTGCCGCAATAACCCTGTTTGGTCGGGGAGAGCGATTGCTTTCGTTCCTTTCTCCTCTTCCCTCCACCAACCATGCGCCGCGCCGCCGATCAGGTCGTCCAACGGATTCGCCAAGCGGGCCACCAGGTTCTCTTCGCGGGTGGCTGTGTGCGCGACATGCAGCGGGGGTTCGAGCCCAAGGACTACGACATCGCCACCGACGCCACACCGACGGAAGTGCTGCGAATTTTCCCCCAGGGCAACACGGTCGGCGAACACTTTGGCGTGGTGCTGGTGAAGCAGGGGGAGTTCAGCTTCGAGATCGCCACCTTTCGCTCCGAAGGCCAATACCGGGACGGGCGGCATCCCGGCAGCATCACCTTCACCACGGCGGAGGAGGACGCGCGGCGGCGCGACTTCACCATCAACGGCATGTTCTACGATCCCGTCACCGACGAGATCATCGACCACGTCGGCGGCATGGCCGACCTCGAGGCGGGCATCATTCGCGCCATCGGTGATCCGGTGGAGCGCTTTGCCGAGGACTACCTGCGCATGCTGCGCGCGGTGCGTTTCTCCACGGTACTGGATTTCGACATCGAGCCGCACACTTGGGCGGCGCTGCAAGCGCGGGCGCCGCATGTCACCGCGATCAGCCCGGAACGGATTCGCGATGAACTCGACCGCGTCTGGGTTTCGCCCCGGCGGGTGAAGGGCTTCGATTTGCTGGTGGACAGTCACCTGATGCAGGCCATCCTGCCGGAAATCATGGTGCTGCAAGGCTGTGAACAGCCGCCGCAGTTTCATCCGGAGGGCGACGTCTTTGTCCACACCCGCATCATGCTGGAACTGCTGCCGCCGGACGCCGGCCTGCCGGTGGTGTTGTCGGTGCTGTTCCACGACATCGGCAAGCCGGAGACCTATCACTACGACGCGGCGGCCGACCGCATTCGCTTCAACGGCCACGACAAGCTCGGCGCCGAAATGACGGTGGCGATCATGAAGCGCCTGCGCTATCCCAATCACCTCATCGATGCGGTCGAGACCGGGGTGGCCAACCACATGGTGTTCAAGGACGTGCAGAAAATGCGCACCGCCAAGCTGAAGCGCTTCATGGCGCGAGAGACCTTCACCGACGAGATGGAGTTGCACCGGGTGGACTGCGCCAGCAGCCACGGCATGCTCGACAACTACGAGTTTCTGCATGAAAAGGCCGCCGAGTTCGCCGCCGAACCGCTGATCCCGCCGCGCCTGGTGAACGGCCGCGACCTGATGCAGCGCGGCTGGAAACCCGGCCCCGGCCTGGGCGCCATCCTTACCGAGATCCAGGATCTGCAACTGGAGGGAAAACTGACCACCCGTGAGCAGGCGCTGGCCTGGCTGGACAAGCGCGATGCCGCCGACCGGTAGGGTTGGGCCTCCGGACCGACCGCTGAATCACGCGGCGCGGCGTCGAACAAAAATCGCTCTCGGAGATTTCCGACGCGGCGGGTCGGGACGCCCCGCCCTACCTTGCCGTCCGAGCCGGCACTTGCCGCCCGCCGGTGTGTGCCCTAGTTTGGGCGCTCTCCCCATCTCCTATCTTCCATCTCCGATCTCCGCGGCGCAGCCGCTCCCCCATGACTACTGTTCCGACTGACCACACCGATCCCGTCAATGCACGCATTCTTGCCGTCTCCGAGGACCTTGTCGCTGGTTTTCAGCGCCATCCCTTTCAGGTGATCGCGGAGAAATCAGGCGTGGAACTCGGCGAAGTGCTGGAGCGCATCCGGGCGATGACGGACGCCGGCACTATCCGCCGCACCCGGCAGACAATGCTGGCGACCAAGCTCGCCCACGGCGCGTTGTGCGCGTGGAAAGTCGATGCCGACAAGCTCGACGCCACCTTCGACTGGATGTTCCGCGAGGATCCGTTCAGCGGCCACGTGGTGACGCGCTCGACCGACCGCGAAATCTCCGGCAGCGAATACAAGCTGTGGACCACCCTCAAGGTGCCGCAGGGCGAATCGCTGGAGGAACACGGCGAAGTGCTGAAGCGGCTCACCGGCGCGCGCGATTTTCTCCTCATGCCGGCCAAGGGCATCTTCGCCCTCGGCGTCGGCCATGTGCGGCGCAAGACCATGGAACCCGGCGCTCGCTCGCCGGAACCGGCGGTGATGACCACCACCCGCACGGTGGAACTCGAACCGCTGGAGTGGGATGTGCTGCTCGCGCTGAAGGAGGAACTCGCCCTCGATGAGATCAATGAAAACCCGTGGCTGGGCCGCGCCCGCATCGCCGGAGTGGATCTCGAAGAGTTTTGCCGGATCGCCGAGCAACTCGACGCCAAAAAGGTAATCGGCCGTTTCTCCACTTTCCTCGAGCACGTCAAGCCGACCAGGAGCGGCGAGCGCGTCACCCGCTTCAACGCGCTGTTTCACTGGAAGGTGCCCGAGGGCATGCAGCAGCGCGCCGGCAGCGAGGTCGGCCGCCACCCCATCATGACGCACTGCTACTGGCGCGAAGGCGGGCCCCAATTCGGCGGAGTCAACATCATGGGCGTCGTCCACGGCACGGAAAAGGAGCGCGTACTCGCCCACAAAGCCGCCATCGACGCTCACCTGGCGGACTGCGATATTCCGCTGGAATACACCAACGTTTTCTGGGGCGGACGCAGCGAGATCAAGCCGTCCGAAATTTCTCCGACGATCTATCGCGAATTTCACCAAAAATGGACGGGAAAATCCAACGTTCTATAAGTTGCGCGAGCCTGCTCGCCTTCGCCTTCGCTCTCACGGGTTGCGGGCGCAGGGACGCGGCAGAAGGCGGCGGCACACACCCGGGTTCCGGCTCGGGAAAGCCGCGCGTCTTCGCCGTCAACTACCCCCTCGCCTTCTTCGCCGAGCGCATTGGCGGCGATGCCGTCGAGGTGATCTTGCCGGTGCCGGAGGACAGCGATCCGGCGTTTTGGGAGCCGGGTGAGGACGACATCGCCGCCTTTCAATCCGCCGACCTCATCCTCCGCAACGGCGCCACTTACGCCAAGTGGATGGAAAAGGTCAGCCTGCCCGAGTCCATCCAGGTCGACACCTCCGCGGCCTTCGCCGAGCGCTTCATCGACACCCATAGCGCCACCACGCACAGCCACGGCAGCGCCGGAAAACATTCCCACGCCGGAGTCGCCTTCACCACCTGGATCGATCCGCGCCAGGCCGCGCGGCAGGCCGAGGCGATCCGCGCCGCGCTGGCGGAACTGCTGCCGCGGCAGGCGAGCACTTTCGACAGCAACTTCACCCGACTGAAGGCGGAACTGGAGGCGCTCGACACCGATCTCGCCGCCGCCGCCAAACAGATCGGCGACCAGCCGCTGGTGGCCTCGCATCCGGTCTATCAATACCTCGCCCGCCGTTACGGGCTGAAGATTCAGTCGGTGCTGTGGGAGCCCGAAGTGATTCCGGACGCCGCCGCCCTCGCCGCTCTGCGAGCGCTGCTGGAGAAGCATCCCGCCAGGGTGATGATCTGGGAGGGCGAACCCGCCGCGGAATCGGTGGCGAAACTGGAGGGCCTCGGGGTGAAAAGCGTGGTCTTCGCCCCCTGCGGCAACCGCCCCGACTCGGGCGAGGATTTTTTCACTGTGATGCGGGCCAACATCGATCAGCTCTCCGGCGTGCCCAAAACTCCGGCGCCGCGGCAATAGCGTTGCGTTTCCGTGCTTGTCCGAAGCGGGGTTTCGTGGTTTGATCCGCCCCCTTCCCGCTGTTCCACTCCCCTTTGCTTTCCCGTCTGCCCTCACTATGAGATTCCTTTTCCTCGCACTCACCGCTGTTTCGCTCACCGCAAGCCCATCCACCGCCCAGCAAGCCGCCCCGGTGCCCTCGTGGATCTGGAGCGGGCCCAAGGCCGGAGAAAAGGAGGCGGTCTATTTTCGCAAGACCTTCACCGTCCCCGCCGATCTCAAGCGCGCCATCCTCATCGTCAGCGCCGACAACGCCGCGCAAATCATGGTCAACGGCGACCGCCGCGGATTCAAGTCATCCGCCTGGGAAGACCCCATCATCGAGGATATCACCGACCGCCTCAACGCCGGCGGCGACAACGTCATTGTGGCGCGTGCGGTCAACGACGGTGGCGCCGCGGGTTTTCTCGCCCATCTGGTTTTTGAAAACCAGGGCGGGCAGAAGACTTTCCTCGTCAGCGACGAGAACTGGATGGTCAGCGACCAGGCGGAAAAGGGCTGGAACGAACTCACCTTCACTCCCAAGACCTCGAAATGGGTGGCCGCCACCAAGCTGAACGCGGCGGGAACCCCGCCGCGGGAAAAGATTTCCCCCGCCTATCTCGCCGGTCTGGAGAATCTGCGCACCCCATCCGCCACTCCCATCGAGCGCATCAAGGTCGCCGAGGGCTTCCGTGTCGAGTTGCTCTACTCGGTGCCCAAACCCGATCAGGGTTCGTGGGTGGCGATGTGCGATGACGACAAGGGCCGGCTCATCGTCTCCGACCAGTATGGCGCACTCTACCGCATGACTCCGCCGGAACTCGGGCAGACGCTGTCGGCGAGCGACATCGAAAAGATCGACCTCGACATCGGCGGCGCCCAGGGATTGCTCTACGCCTTCGACAGTCTCTACGCCGTGCTCAACACCGGCGAGCATGGCGGGCGCGGGCTCTATCGCCTGCGCGACACCACTGGCGACGACCAGTTCGATTCCAAAGAACTGCTGCGAAAGTTTGCGGAAAAGGGCGGCGAGCACGGCCCGCACGCCGTTATCCTCGGACCCGACGGCAAATCCATCTATGTCGTCGTCGGTGACCAGACACCGGTGACCGATCTGACCAAATCGCGCGTGCCCCGAGTCTGGGACGAGGATCAACTGCTGGAACGCCCCTACGGTCGCGGCTTTATGAAAGGCGTCCGCGCGCCCGGCGGCTGGATCGCCCGCACCGATGCGGACGGCAAAAACTGGGAGCTGATCGCCACCGGTTTCCGCAACGAATACGACGCCGCCTTTGACCGCAACGGCGAGTTGTTCACCTACGACGCCGACATGGAGTGGGACATGAACACTCCCTGGTATCGCCCCACTCGGGTCAACCTGGTGCCCGGCGGCGCGGAGTTCGGCTGGCGCAACGGTGGCGGCAAATGGCCCGCCTATTACCCCGACAGCCTGCCCGCGGTGCTCGACATCGGCCCCGGATCACCCACCGGAGTCGGCTTCGGATATGGCGCCAAATTTCCCAAAAAATACCAGGACGCCTTCTACATTCTCGACTGGAGCTACGGCAAACTCTACGCCGTGCACCTAAAGCCGGAGGGCGCCGGCTACGCCGCAACCTTTGAGGAATTCATCAGCGCCCAGCCGCTGCCGCTCACCGACATCCTTGTCAGCCGCAAGGACGGCACGCTCTATTTCACCATCGGCGGACGCCGCGTGCAGTCGGGCCTCTACCGGGTCACCTACGTCGGTGACGAGCCCGTCGGTGACGACACCGGCCCGCCTCTCAACGAGGCAGCCAAGCAACGCAAGATGCTGGAAGCTTTCCACGGTGAGACCAACCCGAAAGCGGTCGAAACCGCCTGGCCTTTCCTGTCGAGCGACGACCGCTGGCTGCGTTTCGCCGCCCGCATCGCCATCGAGAGCCAGCCGGTCGCCGACTGGCAACAGCGCGCTCTCGGCGAGACCAACCCCGTCGCCGCCATCCACGCCGCCATCGCCCTGGCCCGCCACGGCGACAAGAAACTGCAGCCGGACCTTCTCGCCAGCCTCGACCGTGTCGAATGGGACGCGTTGGCTTCTTCGCGCCGCGTCGATCTGATCCGCGCCTACTCGCTGGCCTTCATCCGCATGGGCGCTCCCGATGACGCCACCCGCAAAGCCCTCGCCGCCCGCCTCGATCCCCATCTTCCCGCCGACAGCCCGGAGGTGAACGTCGAGTTACTGCAACTGCTGGTCTATCTACAGACGCCATCGGCCGCGAAGAAAGGCATTGCCCTGCTCAAAGCCGCGCCTTCCCAGGAAGAGCAGCTCGCCGTGGCCAAATCACTGCGCCATCTCAGCGCCGGCTGGACCCGCGAGTTGCGCGCTGATTTTTTCCGCTGGTTCGTCCAGGCCGCCGGCTACAAGGGCGGTGCCAGCTTCGGGCTCTTCATCGGAAACATGAAACAGACCGCGCTGAAGAACACGCCGAAGAAGGAACAGATCGCTCTCAAGGACATCATCGACGCCAAACCCGAGGGTGACGGCCCGCAATTCACCTTCGAACCCCGCGAGTTCGTCAAGAACTGGACAGTGAAAGATTTCGACGACGTCATCAACGTCGGCCTCGAGGGCAATCGCAACTACGCCAACGGCCGCCAGATGTTCGGCGCGGCGACCTGTTTCGCCTGCCACCGTTTCAAGCAGGAGGGTGGCGCCATCGGCCCCGATCTCACCAGCGTGTCCGGCAAGTTCAGCCCCCGCGACCTGCTGGAAAGCATCATCGAGCCGAGCAAGGAGATCAGCGACCAGTATGGCTCGGAGATTTTCACCCTGCTCGACGGCTCCCAGATCATCGGCCGAGTGATGAACCTCAACGGCGACAAGATCATGGTGAACGTCAACATGATGGACCCCAACCAAACCGTCAGCATCGACCGCAAACAGCTCAAGGAAAGCAAGGCCTCGCCCTACTCGATGATGCCGCCCGACCTGGTCAACACCCTGACCAAGGACGACGTCCTCGACCTGATGGCCTATCTCCTCAGCGCCGGCAATCCCGACAACCCGATGTTCAAGTAGACCTGCCCCCCGCCCTCAGTGCCGGTCGCGGTGCTGGTCCACCCGTTCGCGGTCGGGAATGGGCCGCTGAGCGCCCGTCCCCAAAGTGGTGAGGGCACCGGCGCAGTTGGCCGCCAGCACCGCGTCGCGCAGCGCTTCGCCCGCCGCCATGCGAGCGGCAAAGCAACCGGCAAAGGCATCCCCCGCCCCCACTGTGTCCACCGGCACCACGGCCATGGTCGGCACTTCGAAAGCATCCTCGGCTGTGATCACCAGGGTCGAGTCGCTGCCCCGTGTCACCACCAGATTCCGTACTCGCAAGCCAACGAGAAAGGCGCGGATTTTCTCTGCATTGCGTAGATCAATCGGCTCCGCCTCGAGGATCTCGTCGGCCTCGACCTCATTGACGATGAGGTAGTCGATATCGACTGTGGCCCACGGAAAAGTCGGGCTGTTCGGTGACGGATTGAGCACCGTGAGCACTGCGGCGCGATTGGCGATGCGCAGCGCCTCCACCACCGCTGCCAGCGGCACCTCGAACTGCGCCAGCAGGGCGTCCGCCTCGGCGATGAAAGGATCCCGCGCCCGAATCTGATCCGCCGAAGTGAGCCCGTTGGCTCCGGCCGCCACCACGATGGTGTTTTCCCCGCTCTCCTCCACGCTGATGAACGCCGCCCCGGTCGAGGCACCCGCCACCTGGCGCACCCCGCTGGTTTCGATTCCCTCCTCGTTGAGATGCCCGAGATAGGTCCGGCCCATCTCATCATCCCCCACCGAGCCGATCATGCGCACCACGCAGCCCTGACGGGCCGCGGCGATGGCTTGGTTGGCTCCCTTGCCGCCATGCACGATTTCCAATCCAGCGGCCACCACCGTTTCTCCGGGAACCGGCAGTTGGGCCACTTGCGCCACGTAGTCCACGTTGAGTGAGCCGACGACGGCGATGGTGTGAAGGGTAGAATCGGTGGCAGGCATGACGAGGAAGGGGCAGCCACGCTAGACTCGCCCCTTCACTTGGGCAACGGAGTCTTTGCCCCGCTTTCATCCACGCGAACCAGGGTGACACGCGTGGAAAAAATTTCCTCTTCCTCGCGCCAGACCCGCGCCTCCCAAGTCAGCGAAGTGGTCCCGGCGCGCCGCAGATCAACCGTGAACTTGAGGATGGCACCCTCGCGGACGCTGCGCTTGAACTCGACCTTGTCCATCCCCACCGTAACAAAGCGGCAATCCGGGTAGGCCAGTGTCGCCGCGATCCAGGCGATTTCGTCCACCCACATCAGCAGGTGACCACCAAACAGGAAGCCATACTGATTGAGATGTTCCGGCAGCACGAGCTTGTGGTTTTCCAGAGGGGTCATAGCGATAGATTGCCGCTTTATCCGGCGTAAGTTGAATGTAGCTTACTATCCGCCTGTCTGAACTCCCGATTTCCCTTTCTTTCCATGCCTTTGCTACCCTCCGCCCCGGCCCGCAAGTGGCTCGCCGCCGCCGTCCTGACCTTGTTCGTCGCCGCTTTCGGCGACGGCTTTTCCCAGGACAAAAAGGACGCCAAGCCCGCGGCCAAGCCCAAGACGCTCGACCAGCTCAACGCCGACGAGGTGCTGCGCCTGGTGCGCTACAGCTACACACTGTACGACCGGGATTTCGTCGGCCAGCTACGCCAGGGACCACGAAAAAAGATCCCCTTCACCCTGTCGCTGCAGCCGAAATACATTCGCTTCAAGTTCGACGACCCACCCCAGATCATCCATCTCAGCACGGCCAACGATCAGTTTTTTCTCAAGGAAGTCGTTGCCGGCAGTGATGCCCAGGTTCCGCCGGAGCGCTACGGGCAGAGCATTCGCGGCACCGACGTCACCTACGACGACCTGTCGATGCGCTTTCTCTACTGGCCCGAGGCGCGCATCGTCGCCGAGGACAAAATCAAAACCCGCAAATGCTGGGTGGTCCGTGTCCGCAATCCCGACGGCCACGGTCTCTACGCCACGGTCGACATCTGGGTGGACAAAGGCAGCGGCGGTCTCATGCGCATGGTCGGCTACAATACCCAGGGCCGCGCCATCCGCCGCTTCGAGGTACTCCACGGCAAGAAACTGCAGGATGTGTGGATGGTCGATGAAATGCGCGTCGAGACCTTCGATCCCAACACCGGCAAGCGCCTGTCCCACACCTACCTGGAAATTCTCGACGCCGCCCCCACCGTGCGGGTGCCGAAAAAAGAGAAAACCGGCGACGAGTGAGCAAACCGTCAAGGAGCGGCGGTTTTCAACCGCCGGCTGGAGTTTGGCCTTAAAACCGAGAGCCTAGGGCGGGGCCAACCGCCATTTTGGTCGACGAGGCGTTGTCTAGGCTGCGTTGAAGAGATGGGATGCCAGATCCATCGTGAGTTTTTCGCACTTC
>JAJRVQ010000010.1 GCA_024277255.1 Acidobacteriota bacterium
ATTGCTGGGCGATAGGTGCAAGGCCAGGAGGTAGCGACTGAAGTAGTCGATCACGGTGACGGCGTACCACCAACCGAAGCCGGGAATGTGCACATAGGTCAAGTCGGCCTGCCACAGCTCGTTGGGGCCGTTGGGCAGCAGCTCGAAGAGTTTCGCCGCTTGATGTAGCTCGGCTGAACGCGACTGGCGCCGCTGCAACAGATTCTCGGCCTTGAGCACTCGGTAGACGAACCGATTGCTCACCTGCCAGCCCCAACGCCGGCAAATCACGGCGATGCGCTTGTATCCCCACCAGGAATAGGCAAGAGCCGCCTCAACCACCGCCTGGGACTTGACCGGGTCCAGCGGCCGAGCAACCGGTCCTGGCCGCTTCTTCACTGTCTTGGGCTGACGGAAGAAACTCGAAGTAGGCCAACCGATAGCCTGCACGACCCGCGTCAAGCGAGCTGGGCGGTTTGCGGCAACTTCGTTACGTACCATGACTCGTCGCTCCACGCTCAGTCGGGGTACGCCTGAAGTTTTTCCGAAATGCCATTGGCGATCGACAACTCTCCAATCACCTGTGCCCGCTTGGCCAGTTGCTTCTCAAGCTGTGCGATCCGCTTGTGCGCCTCGTCGCCCTTGCTACCTCTCTTGGCCAGTGCTTGGCGACCACCGGTAAGAAACTCATCTCGCCAGCGATACAGCGTTTGTTCGCTCACCTGGTAGCACCGCGCCACCGCGGCAAGAGGCTCCTCCTTGCGACGGCACCGCAGGATCGCCTCCTCGCGCTCCTCAATCGACAGTCCGCTCTTTCTACCCATCGCTCGTTCTCCTTGGGATCCCTAGATCCCTAACGCTATCCCAGGTCCCAAGAACCCCGAGCAAGACATCGAAGACCCGACGACGACGGAGTGAGGAATCCATGAACGGGGGTCGGCGAACTTCCTGTTCACTAAGGTCGGCAGAAATGGTGTTCCTCGACACGTGATCTTTGATCCATAGGATCGGCGTGTCTGCTAGTTGTGTCAGCTCCTGTGCCAGACCGAGTAGAGCACCTTCAAGGGCAAGGGGCGCCTGATCCTCTAGTCCAGCATGATTACTCATAGCACCTCTTGAGAAAGATCTACCCAGAACCCCGATACTCGGAAGTACCCGTCCCCAGCACGAACAACCGTCTCCGCCCAACATCCACGCCTCCCTACACTTCATAGCTCTCCCCACAGACCACGCTTACCCTGGCGAGCCTTCTGCTCTGCGCGCTTGTAGTGGCAGCTGAGCCAACTATCCAAGTCATACGGCCCGAACTCTCGGTAGCGGGCCAGCCCTTGTTCCAGCTGGGCGACGCCCTCGTTGATGGGATGGCCGCCGGGAAGTTGGATCATTACATTGAGGTCTTCGCCGACTTCCTGATAGGGACTCACCGCAACGAAGACTTGCTCCCCTTGAATCCTGTCGGAGAGCTTCTCCCGTGCAATCCAGCCCACAGGGCTTGAAAGCGGCGGAGCTTCGAGACAGGCGAGTTGTACCTGAACTTTGTCGCAACTGGAGTGCTCCCCACATCGCAGAAGAAGAGTGTCACCATCCAGAACTTTGAGGACTGTGGCATTGAACGCCTCGTAGGCCTGGCTGGTCATTGCCGGGTCCCCGCACTCGTCCGGTGGCCTCAGTAGGCCATCCAGAGGATCACGTCTCGCGGCTGAGCTGCTGAGCGGCAGCATCAAGGCGAACAGGAGCAGGGCTGCGATTCGGAACTTGTCCATGCAGAGAGTCAACCAACTACCTCTGGGAACTCAGAGGCCCCATGCCGGGCTTTCTGCCGGAGTCGATCCATCATAAAGAGGTCGGCTGGCAGATCGATACGCGAGCAAGCATAAATCCTCTGGTACTGAATTGCAGGAATCCTACGTCATACGGCGAGCCGGCACAACCGCCGTCGACTCTTGCCGAGGCGGCTAGCGCAACGCCGGGCCGTTGCACGGCCTCTATTGGCTCGACGCTCGCGCCCACACGTCCGCTTCACTTGAAGCTGGATCTTGCGGGTAACCTTCCAGGAGTCAACCTCGAGCGCTCCGCAATCACCGATCAGAATGGGTAGGTCAACGATAAGCACTTAGTCGCCGACAGCAGAGTTTCGACCCCGCACCGTTCCCGTAGTGGTCAAGAACCCTTCAAGTTCCGCACGCAGCTCGTAGTCTCCCTGCGGCAGGTGCGAGAAGGCGAAGTATCCGTCCTCATCCGCAACCGTCACGGCCTCAAAATTCCCCCGGTGAAGATGGACAACGACACCTGGAAGAAGGCCAGCTATCTCCCAAGGTGGATCTGTCTCGGCTCGCAGTTCGGCTGGACCGGAATGAGTTGGTTTTGTGTGAGTCATGCCGCGATCTCGGCATCCTTGTTGATCAAAGCATCCAGTTTCTTTTTAGCCGCCTTAGCCCAGCCCTGCCAGGCCGGTAGCTGCACTTTGCGTCCGCTCGCGTAGACCTCGGCTGGCGTCAGTGGGTCACCACCTTCGTGGGGAATCAGCGCCCAATGGGG
>JAJRVQ010000150.1 GCA_024277255.1 Acidobacteriota bacterium
CAGGTCATGCGCGATCTCAGGGAGAGCGGCGTTGATATACTCACGCTCGGCCAGTACCTGAGCCCCTCGCCCAAGCACCTGCCGGTGGTCGAGTTCATCGCCCCGAGCCAATTCGCCGAGTACCGCGAACTCGGAACCGAAATGGGCTTCCGCCACGTCGAATCCGGCCCCCTCGTCCGCAGCTCCTACCACGCCGACACCTCCGCGGAAACCGGCTGCCCACTTTGATTGCCGGAGCGGTCACCTTCATGAAAGCCAACCCAGCCTCCGAGGCTCGCACTCACGATCACTCTTCTACCACGGGTTGTCAAGAGATCTCGGAATCCGAAGGCGCGAAGGCGTGGCACGTCAGTGGCTTAAGGGAAAGCAATCATGTGTGATTGCGTAGATTTGTTTGGCCGGTTTCGCGGGCAGTGAAGCTGAGGCGTGAGGGGAAGGCTGGGCCAAGGACTCAGGGAACGAATTTGGCGGCGGTTTCGTACTTATTGGTGGGAGGACGTGAGTCGATGCTCAACTTTCTGCTGTGGTGCATATTGTTCGTTCTATGCTGGCCGATTGCGCTGCTGGCGCTGGTCGCGTATCCGTTCGTGTGGCTGATCCTGCTCCCGTTTCGGCTGCTGGGCGTCGCGGTCGGAGCGGTGCTTGACTTGGTTTGGACGCTGATCACATTGCCCGCGCGCTTGCTCAAAGCGGCCTGAGAGCTGCCGCATTTCCTCCAAGAAAGCCCTTTTCACCGAGCCCCGTATCCCTTATCCTGAGAGCGGAGGTCCAAAAGTGCTGCTCCCATGCAGCCATTCCGTTGGTAATTGCCGGCCGGGGCTTCTTTCCCCCGCCGGTTACCGCTTCCCCGCCCAGCTCGCCCGCAGGAGGATTCCATGCCCGCCGAAAAGTTTGAGTTTCGTGTCTCGTTCAAACACTTGCTCATCGGACTGCTGATCACCGTCGCGCCGATCAGCATCGTTGGTCTGTACGCCATCACCAAGTCCGACAGCGAATTGCAGCACACCATCGGCACCCACTTCAAGATCTTCGCCGAATCTACCGCCCAGGAAGTCAAGCTCTTCATCGAGGAACGCGTGATGCACGTCGGCACCATCGCCACCGAGCCCGCCATCGTCGAAGCTGCGACAAGCTCGAATCTTGCCTGGTTGCACATGAGCAACGATGCCATCGCGGCGCGCATCAACCGCATCGAGGAGGAATGGAACACGCCCGCCGTTGAGAGCCTGGTCACGCGCATCCTTTCCTCAAAAGCCGCGTTCCGGCTGCGCCGCTACATAGAAATGGACCCGCGGTTTCTCCGCATCACCCTTACCGACGCGAACGGCGTCACCGTGGCCGCCACTCACAAAACGCTCGACTACCTCCAAGCCGACGAGGAGTTCTGGCAAGGCATTTATGCCAATGGGCGTGGCGCGATCAGCATAACCGGCATCCTCTATGACGATGTAACCAAGAAGAGCTACGTGGGCATCGGCCGCCCCATCCTCGAAGAGGGCACCGGCCGCTTCATCGGCGCCGTGGATGCGCTCGTCGACCTCTCTTCGCTGCTCGCCGTGATCAACCGCTCTCACCCGCCGCTCAGTTTGCAGACGACCCTGGTCAGGGATGACGGCATCGTGATCAGCGCCCCGGACGTGAATCTATCCATGAAGCTGCAATCGCCGGAATTCCTGGCGGTTCAGGACGCGCTCAGCACCCTCGAAGGTCGTCAGACGGGCTACCTGGTAGCGTCCATCCCCAAATCGCGGAAACGGCTGATCGGCTTTGCGGACACCGGGCTGAAGGCGAATTACCCAAATTTGGGTTGGGTGGTGCTGGTTTCCCAAGATGCGAGCCAGGCCTTTGCCGCCATCCGGTTGGCCGGCCGGCTCATCTGGCTGTTGGCGCTGGTTGGCCTGGCGATGGTTGTACTGGTGGCCATGTACTTCTCGCTCCACCGCCACGAACCCTTCGAGGATCGCCACCAGCTCAGCGATTCCGGCGCCCCTCCGGCCACCGAGTGAACCGGCTGTTACGCCCGGAAGTCCTTCATGCACTTCTCGGAGCAGAAGTAGTGCTTCTTTCCGCCGGACGTCTTCCGCAGCTTTGTCTCGGTCGAGACGTAGATCCCGCAACCCGGGCACTGCACCAGTTGCCCGCCCGAGGGGGTGGCGCCGGAGCTCTTCCCGAACTGCTGGTTTTCCGGCCCAAACAGTTGCGCCACGGCCTTACCGATCAGACCGATCACCGCGCGAATGAACGTGATCGCGAAGATCGTCAGGATGATGTAGATAAATCCGCGTAGCATAACAAAAGGGCGCCCGCCGAGGACGCCCTACCACTTGCAAGCGCTATAACCGGCTACTTCTTTTTCTTCCGTTTTTTCCGCGACTCAGGGTTCGTGTAAGAGGTTTCGACCGATCCCTGCAGTGATTGGATGGCGCCCTGCGCCGAAGGCGCGAACGGCCCGTTGGGCTCGATCTCCAGGTATTTCTGCAGCGCTTCGACGGTGCCCTCGACCGGCTTGATGCTGCCGTCGTCGCCGAGCGACGCCTTGGCCAGCAGATACATCCCGTACTGGAAGTACGCGTTCGCGTAGTTCGGGTCCGCCTCGATCGCCTTCTTGAACGCCATGCCGGCCGCTTCCTGGTTCCCGGTGTTGATCATCACCGCGCCCAGGTTGTAGTAGTATTTCCCCGCGCCCGTCGGGTTCAGTTGCGCCGCCTTTTCGAGTTCGACTTCCGCCTCGTCCATCTTGCCGGCCCGGGCCAGCGCCAGCGCGTAGTTGTTATGGTAAGCCGGGTCTTCCGGCTTCAGCGCCAGCACCTTCTCATAGGCCTCGATGCCCTTGTTCAGCGCTTCGCCCCTGGCCGCGCCCGTTACCGACATAGACTTCTGCACGTAGGTGTCGGCCAACTGCGCCCAGACGACGATCTGCTCGGGATCAAGCTCCCCGGCCTTTTCGAGGTTCTGGACCGCGACGTCCCACTGCTTGGCTTCCTTGGCGGCCATCGCGGCGTTGAAGGCGTCGTTCAATTCCTTGTTCTTCTTCATCGCCTTCGAGCGCTTCGCCATCTGCTCTTGGAGCACCTTTTTTTGTTCGTCCGACAAGCCTTTTGTCTGGTCTTCGGTCAGCGTGCCGGAAGCCGCCGCCGCCTGCAGCGCCTTTTGCCGTGCCCGCACCTTCTGGAGGTTGAAATCGACATTCTTGCCCTCGCCGAGAGTCGTGCGGACTCCAGCGACCGTGTCCCACACCTTGCCGTCGACCTCGCAGGACACCGAGTAGGTGCCCAACGGGAGGCCGGCGTGGAAGTAGCGGCCTTTCTTATCAGTCTTGACCTTGTAATTTCCGCGAACGTCGGTGCGCTCGATGCGGATCAATGCTCCTTTGAGGGGCTTGCCGTCCTCGCCGATCACGTGCCCCTCAAGCGCCGACGTTTGCGCGCGCGCTCCGCCGGCAACGATGAACAAAAAGAGTAGGGAAAAGCTGGACAGAAACGCCAGCTTGCGGGCTAGTGCTGCCATAAATTCGGACCTCCAACTACTGGTATCAACCTTAACTTCCAGCATACTATAAAGACGCAAACTCCGGCTACGGGGCCGAATCGCCGCAGTGATGGCGCCGCGCCCGCCGAATCCAGCCGCCGGTGCGGGCGGCTCACCCAGCGGCACCGATAAGGCGTTAGGCCTCAACACGTTGCGAGGCTGTCCAGCAACCGGGGCCAATCTGCTATCGTAAAGTAGTTCAGCGTCGATTCACTGGTTTCCTGATCCATGGCTTTCGAAATCCGCCCCTTAAGAGAATTCCTGGTTCGCCCGGCCCTGCCGTCGGCGCTGTCCCGGATGTCCGAGCTGGCCTATAACGTCCTGTGGAGCTGGGACGCGACCATCGAGTCATTGTTCCGCCGGTTGGACGCCTCCCTGTGGACCATTTGCCGCCGCAACCCGGTCCGGATGCTGGGCGAAATTCCCCAGGACGTGCTCAACCGGGCGGCCTCCGATCCCCGCTTCCTCGCCGCCTATCGCCGCGCCTGCGAGCGCCACGACTCCTATATGCAGCGCCAGCGCGACACCGGCAACATGCTGGTCGGGTACTTCTCGATGGAGTATGGCATCGTCTCCTGCATGCCGATCTATTCCGGCGGTCTCGGCCTGCTCTCGGGCGATCACCTCAAGGCCGTCAGCGACGCCAACATCCCGCTGGTCGGTGTCGGGATGCTCTATCAGAAGGGCTATCTCGAGCAGTCCTTGAATCCCGACGGCTGGCAGATCGAGCGCTATCCCGAGAACGACTTCTACAACCTCCCGGTCACTCCGGTGCTCGACGAGCACGGCGATGAAGTACACGTCAGCGTCAACCTGCCCACCGGCGAGGTCTTCATTAAAGTCTGGATTAAGCGCGTCGGCAAGGTCCGGCTGTTTCTGCTCGACACCAACATCGCGCGCAACACCCCGCCGGAGAACCGGGACATTACCGACCGACTCTACGGCGGCGACATCCACACCCGCATGAGGCAGGAGATCGTACTCGGCATCGGCGGGCTGCGCGCACTGCGCGCGGTGGGACTGCGGCCCAGTGTTTACCACATGAACGAGGGCCACTCCGCCTTCCTGGCCATCGAGCGGATCCGTCTGCTGATGAAGGACCACCGGCTCAGTTTCGAGGAAGCTCTCTCGGCCGCCCGCACCAACAACGTCTTCACTACCCACACCTCGGTTCCCGCCGGCATCGACATATTCGAACCGAACCTTGTCCACGAGTACTTCCACGACTACTGCCGCGACGCCGGCATCGGCTTCGAGCAACTGCTGGCGCTCGGGCGCCAGGACCGCGGCAACCCGCAGGCGCACTTCTCCATGGCGGTCGCCGCTTTCAACACTTCCTCCTACCGCAACTCCGTCAGCCGCCTTCACCGCCGGGTTTCGCAGGAGATGTGGCAAGGGCTCTGGCCGCAGTTGCCCGTCTGGGAGGTGCCGATCTCGTCGGTCACCAACGGCGTCCACCTGCAGTCCTGGCTGAACCCGGACCTTTCGGCTCTCTACGACCAATACCTGCAGCCCGATTGGCGCGAACGGCACCTCGAGCCGAAGACGTGGGAACTGATTGACGATATTCCGAGCTCCGAGCTCTGGGAAGTCCACCGGCGACGGAAGCGCCGGCTGGTGAATTTCGTGCGCGAGCGGACCCGGGTTGCCGCCATCCAGCGCCGGGCCTCCACCAGTGAGCTTCGCCGGCTCTCCGAGGTGCTGCATCCCGACGTGCTCACCATCGGCTTCGCCCGCCGCTTCGCGACTTACAAACGGGCCACGCTGCTGTTCCGCGACGTCGAGCGGCTCAAGCGGATCCTGACCCATCCGCACCGCCCCGTTCAGATCGTCGTCGCCGGCAAGGCGCATCCCAAGGACAACCCCGGCAAGACGCTCATCCGCGAGATCGTACAGCTTTCGCGCGACCCGGAGATCGCCAAGCACCTGGTCTTCGTGGAGAACTATGACATCCAGGTCGGCCGCGCCTTGGTGCAGGGCGTCGACGTCTGGCTCAACAACCCGCGCCGCGGCGAGGAAGCTTGCGGCACCAGCGGCATGAAGGCCAGCATCAATGGCAATCTTAACCTCAGCGTCCTCGACGGCTGGTTCGACGAGGCTTATGAGATTTCCGGCGGCTGGGCCATCGGCCATCGTGAACCCTACTCCCCCGAGCAGGACGACGACCACGCCCGCGCCATCTACTCCATGCTCGAGAACGAGATCGTGCCCCTCTACTACGAGAACCGCGACGAGGGCGTACCCGAGGAGTGGATGCGGCGCGTCAAGATCTCCCTCAAGAACCTCAGCCCCCTGTTCGCCGCGCAACGCATGACGAGCGAATACGAGGAGCAGTTCTACGTGCCCGCGCACCAGGCCTATCAGGCCATCCGCGAATCCCGCTACGAGGCCGTGCGCGACCGCACGCAATGGAACGCCAAGGTCCACGCCGCCTGGGAACAGGTGCGGTTTCTCGAGATCGGTCCCGAGCTCACCGACCCGGTCGTCAGCGGACAGCCGATTCCGCTGCGGGCCGTGATCGAGCTCGGCGGTCTGGGTCCCGACGACGTGCGGGTCGAAGCCGTTATCGGCCGCCTGAACGCGGACGGGTTCCTCGAGGAAACCGAGGTGATGCTCATGCCGTCTAAGCAACAGGACGGCTCAACCGCAGTCTTCGAGCGGGAATTCCAGCCGAATCACACCGGGCGCTTGGGCTATTCGATGAGGGTGTCCCCTAACCACTACGAGGATC
>JAJRVQ010000001.1 GCA_024277255.1 Acidobacteriota bacterium
ATGGCCAAGGAGAAGTTTGAGCGGTCTAAGCCGCACGTCAACGTAGGTACGATCGGCCACGTCGATCACGGTAAGACGACGTTGACCGCGGCGATTACCCGCGTCCTTGCGAGCAAGGGTCTGGCCGAGTTCGCTGCGTTTGACGCGATTGACAAGGCTCCCGAGGAGCGCGAGCGGGGCATCACGATCGCCACGGCTCACGTGGAGTATGAGTCGGAGAACCGTCACTACGCGCATGTCGACTGTCCGGGACACGCCGACTACGTGAAGAACATGATCACCGGTGCGGCGCAGATGGACGGGGCGATCCTGGTGGTATCCGCCGCCGACGGCCCGATGCCTCAGACCCGCGAGCACATCTTGCTGGCCCGTCAGGTGGGCGTTCCCTACCTGGTGTGCTACCTGAACAAGGTGGACATGGTGGACGACGAGGAGCTCCTGGAGCTGGTGGAGATGGAGCTTCGCGAGCTGCTGAGCCAGTACGACTTCCCCGGCGACGACATTCCGATCATCCGCGGCTCGGCGTTGAAGGCTCTGGAGAGCGGCGATGCCGAGGACGAGTGGGGCAAGTCGATCATCGAACTGCTCGATGCGATCGACACCTACATTCCGCAGCCCGAGCGTGCGATCGACCAGCCGTTCCTGATGCCGATCGAGGATATTTTCTCGATTCAGGGTCGCGGCACGGTGGTGACGGGGCGCATCGAGCGCGGTGTGATCAAGGTGGGCGAAGAGATCGAGATCATCGGCATTCGCGAGACGGCCAAGACGACGGTGACGGGTGTGGAGATGTTCCGCAAGCTGCTGGATCGTGGCGAAGCGGGCGACAACGTGGGAATTCTGCTTCGCGGCACGAAGAAGGACGAAGTCGAGCGTGGCCAGGTGTTGGCCAAGCCGGGTTCGATCACTCCGCACACGAAGTTCAAGGGCGAGGTCTACGTGTTGACCAAGGAGGAGGGTGGTCGTCACACTCCGTTCTTCAACGGCTACCGTCCGCAGTTCTACTTTCGCACCACGGACGTGACGGGTGTCGCGACGTTGTCGGAAGGCACTGAGATGGTGATGCCGGGCGACAACGTGAGCTTGACCGTGGAGCTGATCGCTCCGATCGCGATGGAAAAAGGCGTACGCTTCGCGATTCGTGAAGGCGGCCGCACCGTCGGCGCCGGAACCGTCGCCGAGATTGTGGAGTAGATGTGATCATCAAGTCAGTCGGGCGCGTACACGGTATCGCTAGGGGATAGGTCATGGTTAACGAGAAAATCCGCATCCGCCTCAAGGCATACGACTATCGCGTGCTGGATACGTCCACGCACGAGATCCTCGATACCGCCCGGCGCACCGGTGCGCGTGTGGTGGGGCCCATCCCGCTGCCGACCCACATCGTGCGCTACACCGTCAACCGCTCGCCACACGTCGACAAGAAGTCGCGGGAACAGTTCGAGATCCGCACCCACAAGCGGTTGCTGGATATCTTCGAGCCGACCTCGCAAACCGTCGATGCACTGATGAAGCTGGAGTTGCCGGCTGGCGTCGATGTCGAGATCAAAGCATTCGGTAAGTGACCGGTAGAGACTAGAAAGAGGCTGAGAGAGGTTCACGATGAAAGGGATCCTAGGCAGGAAGCTGGGCATGACCCAGATCTTTGCGCAAGACGGTACGGCGATTCCCGTTACCGTCGTCCAGGCTGGGCCGTGCCGAGTCGTGCAGCGCAAGGATGCTGATGGCAAGGATGGCTATGACGCCGTGCAGGTGGGTCTTGTCGAGGCCAGCGTGCCGCGTAAGGTCTCCAAGGCACTGCGAGGTCACTTCGAGAAGGCGGGAGTGCCGCCGATGCGTTGGCTGGTGGAGTTCGATGTCGAGTCGGATGATGAGATCGCCCCCGGCGATGAAGTCAAAGTGGGCGTTTTTGCCGTCGACGAATACGTCGATGTCGTGGGTACCGGCAAGGGCAAGGGCTTTCAGGGCGTGATCAAGCGCCATGGTTTCGGTGGCGGACGTGCGACGCACGGTTCCATGTTCCACCGCGCCCCGGGCTCCATCGGTCAGTCAGCCTACCCGTCGCGTGTTTTCCCCGGCATCAGGTTGCCGGGCCAGATGGGCGGCAAGCGGATTACCACCAAGAACCTCAAGGTCGTCAAAGTAGACGAAGAGGCAAACCTTCTCTATCTGCGCGGTTCCGTTCCCGGTGCCAAGAGCAGCTACGTGGCCATCCGGCCGGCGAAGAAAGGCTAGGAAGAGGGGATAGATCGATGAAACTGGGTGTCAAGAACTGGGAGAACAAGTCGGTCGGCGAGGTTGAGTTGCCGTCCGCTGTCTTCGAGTACCCGTACAAAGAGCATCTGATCCACCTCGTGGTGCAGTCCATCCTGGCGGCACGTCGCCGTGGGACCCACAAGGTCAAGGTGCGCAGCGAGGTGGCCGGCTCCGGGCGTAAGCTGTGGCGGCAGAAGGGAACCGGTCGCGCCCGCGTCGGTAGTATTCGAACTCCACTGTGGCGCAAAGGCGGCATCGTTCATGGTCCGCAACCGCGCAGCTATCAGAACAAGCTGACGGCGCGCGAGAAGAGGAACGCCTTGAAGTCGGTGCTGGCGCGCAAGCTGGAGGAGGAGCGGTTGCTGGTTGTGGAGAGTCTTGAACTCGAAAGCCACAAGACCGCTGCCTTGGCCAAGGCGCTGGATGGGCTCGGAATCGATCAGAGCAAAGCGCTTCTGGTGGACCAACAAAGCAATTCCAACCTGGCGTTGGCGACTCGTAACAACCCGAAGCTGAAAGCGGTCGACGCCCTGGCGGTCAATGTCTACGACGTCGTCGATCGAGCCTGGCTGGTGATGAGTCAGGACGCGCTGAACCGATTGATGGGGGTTTTGGACCGATGAGAATCCAAGAAGTGATTCGCCGGCCTCTGATCACGGAGAAGTCTTCGGTGCAGCGGGAGACGTCCGGCATTGTGGCTTTCGAGGTCGATCGCCGGGCGAACAAGATTGAGATCAAGCGTGCGGTTGAGGCTCAATTCAAAGGATCGAAAGTGGCAGAAGTACGGGTAGCTGCGATGCATGGCAAAGTGCGCCGCCAAGGGCGCCACTCCGGCCGCCAGCCCGACTGGAAAAAGGCATACGTGAGGCTGGCGCAAGACTCCAAGCCGATCGAGTTCTTTGAAGGCGTATAGGGAAAGGATTCTCTACTCTCATGGCAATCAAACAGCTCAAACCGACCAACCCGGCCAGTAGGTTTCAGACCTACTCGACCAACGATGAGATCACTCGCTCCAAGCCCCACAAGGCGTTGACCGAGGGAAAGAGTCGCATCAGTGGTCGTAACAACAAGGGCCAGCAAACCATCTGGTTCCGTGGTGGCGGTCACAAGCGGCGCTATCGCAAGATCGATTTCAAGCGCAACAAGCTCGGAATTCCCGCCAAGGTGGCTAGTGTCGAGTACGACCCGAACCGCTCGGCGCGAATCGCTTTGCTGCACTACGCGGACGGTGAGAAGCGCTACATCCTGTGGCCCAACGGTCTCGAGGTGGGGGCGCAAGTCCAATCCGGCCCCGATGCGGAGATCAATGTGGGCAACGCGCTGCCCTTGCGCAAGATCCCGTTGGGTACGATCATCCACAACATCGAACTCAAGATCGGCAAGGGCGGGCAGATGGTTCGTAGCGCCGGCGCCGGAGCGCAGTTGATGGCCAAGGAGGGCTCCTACGCTCTGGTCAAGCTGCCGTCGAGCGAGGTGCGTAAGATTCACCTCGATTGCTGCGCCACCATTGGCCAGGTCGGCAACCTCGAGCACGAGAATGTCACTCTCGGCAAAGCTGGGCGCAAGCGCTGGCTGGGGCGCCGCCCGCACAACCGCGGAGTGGTGATGAATCCGGTGGACCACCCGATGGGAGGTGGCGAGGGCCGCTCCTCGGGAGGTCGCCATCCGACCACGCCTTGGGGTAAGCCGACCAAGGGTTACAAGACTCGCAACAACAAGCGGACTGACAAAATGATTGTCCGCCGGCGCAACCGCTAGGAGGCGACGATGGCACGTTCACTTAAGAAGGGTTTCTTCATCGATGACCATCTCGAGAAGAAGGTCGAAGCGATGAACAAGAGCGGGCAAAAACGGGTCATCAAGACCTGGTCGCGCCGCTCGACGGTGACGCCCGACATGGTCAGCCATACCATCGCAGTGCACAATGGCGCGAAGTTCATTCCAGTGTTCATCAGCGAGAACATGGTCGGCCACAAACTCGGCGAGTTCGCCATGACGCGGACGTTCCGCAGTCACGCTGGTACCAAGGCCGAACGCTCCGCGCGTGGACGGTAGAGCGCAAGAGGAAGAAGGACGATGGAAAGTATAGCTCGGCTCCGGCACCTGCGGGGATCGCCACAGAAGGTTCGTCTGGTTGCGGATTTGATCCGTGGCAAGAATGTTCAGGAAGCGGTCAACATCCTGCAGATGACCAAGAAGAAGGCAGCCGCGTCACTCGGAAAATTGCTCAAGTCGGCGATCGCCAATGCCGAGAATCGCGATAACGCCGTCGATGTCGATCGGCTCTACGTGCGTGAGATCTTCGTCGATGGCGGACCCATGATGAAACGGATCCGGCCGCAACCGATGGGCCGAGCCTTCCGGATTTTGAAGCGGACGAGCCACATCACCATCAAGCTCGACACTCGCAAGGGCGAAGAAGGGTAGTAGGAGGCAACTGTGGGTCAAAAGACGCACCCGTATGGGTTTAGGCTCGTCTACAACAAGTCCTGGCATTCCCGTTGGTATACCGAGGGCGACTACGCGGACATCCTGCAAGAAGACCTGAAGCTGCGCGAGGGTCTCAAGCGCCGGCTCAGCCATGCCGGGGTCAGCGAAATCGACATCGAGCGTGCCGCGGACAAGCTGCGAGTCACCATCTACACTTCTCGGCCGGGCATCATCATCGGGCGCAAGGGTGCCGAGGTGGACAAGCTGCGCGACGAGTTGATGAAGCAGATGGGGCGCGAGGTCCATATCAACATTCAGGAGATCCAGCGACCCGAGCTAGATGCTCAGCTGGTCGCCGAGTCGATCGCCGGTCAACTACAACGCCGTGTCTCCTTCCGTAGAGCGATGAAGAAGGCCATGGAATCGTCGTTCCGTTTCGGGGCGAAGGGAGTCAAAGTCATGGTCTCCGGTCGCCTTGGCGGCCACGAGATCGCCCGCCGGGAGTGGTACCAAGACGGTCGTCTGCCGCTGCACACATTGAAGGCGGATATCGACTACGGCCTCGCCGAATCGATGACCAGCTATGGTGTCATCGGGGTGAAGGTCTGGGTTTACAAGGGTGATCTCTCCAGAGGTAAGGCCCGCACCGCGATCGCGTGAGAGCGTGAGCATAAGAGGTAGAAAACCATGTTGATGCCAAAGAAAGTCAAGTATCGCAAACGTCATCGCGGACGTCGCAGGGGGCCTGCCAAGGGTGGCGACTACATCGCATTCGGCGACTATGGTCTACAGGCTCTCCAGGACGGCTGGGTCACCGCCCGTCAGATCGAGGCCGGCCGTGTTGCGATCACCCGTGGCGTCAAACGCGGAGGCAAGGTGTGGATTCGCATCTTTCCAGACAAGCCGATCAGTAAGAAGCCGTTGGAAATGCGTATGGGTAAAGGTAAGGGTAACCCCGAAGAGTGGGTCGCCGTCGTCAAGCCCGGCCGCATCCTCTACGAGCTCGAGGGCGTTTCGCCCGAGATCGCTCAGGAGGCCATTCGGCTGGCCCAACATAAATTTGGTATCAAGACGCGGTTCGTGTCTCGTCACCGGGAGTTGAGGTAGCCATGAAGGCAGCCGATCTCAGGCAGCAAACCGTCGAAGAACTCGAGGCGAAGGAGCTGGAACTGGCCGAACAGTTGTTTGCCCTGCGCTTGCAGAAGGTAACCGGGCAGCTCGAGAACCCTTCCAAAATCACCGCGGCCAAGCGCGATCTAGCGCGGGTTCTGACCGTACTGAGCGAACTGCGCCGGACACAAGCGCCGGCGGCGGTGTAGAGGTAGTTGGAAATGACTGAAGAAAACAAGGTCGAAGAGACAATGGCCGAAGATACCGAGTCCCCGGCCCCCGCCGCCGAACAAGCGGTCGCTGAAGCCGAGGCCCCGGTAGCAGCTGCTGAGGAGGCGCCGGTGAAGACCGATGCCGCCGCGGCGGAGACGGCCGAGGCTGCCGAACCCGCGGCGAAGCCGGGGCGCGGTCGGCGACAAATGCTCCAAGGGTTGGTGGTCAGCGACAAGATGGACAAGACGATCATCGTTTCGGTGACCAGTACCGTGATGCACCCGCTCTATCAGCGTTACATCAAGCGGTCGGCCAAGTTCTATGCCCACGATGAGGCCAACGAGTGTCAGCTCGGGGATGAGGTGTCGATCGTCGCCACTCGGCCGTTGTCTAAAACCAAGCGCTGGCGTGTGCGCGAAGTCCTCAAGCGTGCTGAGTAGGGAGCAAACCCGATGATTCAAATGGGAACAGTTCTCGACGTGGCGGATAATTCCGGCGCCAAGAAGATCGCCTGCATTCAGATGCGGGGTGGTTCCGCTGGTCGCTATGGCCGGCTTGGTGACCTGATTACAGCCTCGGTCAAGGAGGCGGCTCCGGAAGGGACCGTGAAGAAGGGGCAGGTCGTCCAGGCGGTGATCGTTCGCACCCGCAAAGAGCAGCGCCGCCGGGATGGTAGCTACATTCGTTTCGATGTGAATTCCGCGGTCCTGGTCAATGAGACCGGAGAGCCGATCGGCACGCGTGTCTTCGGACCGGTTGCACGTGAATTGCGCGAGCGGCGTTTCATGCGCATCGTTTCGCTCGCTCCTGAGGTGATCTGAGCATGAAAAAGGTGAAGGTCAAGAAGAACGATCAGGTGCTGGTTATCACCGGCAAGGACAAGGGCGCCGTGGGGAAAGTGCTGCGCGTACTTCCGGCGAAGGAAGCCGCTATCGTTGAACGGGTGAACCTGGTCAAGCGGCACACACGAGCCAATCCCCAGAAGCAGATCCAGGGCGGCATACTCGAGCGCGAGGCGCCGATCCGGTTGTCTAACTTGAAGGTGATTTGCCCAGAGAGCAGCAAGCCGACGCGCATCGGACGCACCCGCACCAAAGAGGGCGATGGCGCTCGGGTGTGTAAAGCCTCTGGCGCGGTCATCAACTGAGGTCGATTCGAATGGCGAAAAAGGCAATGAAAAACGACGAGGGCAACGGCTACGTGCCGCGCCTCAAGACGCGCTACGCCGACGAGGTGGTGCCCAAGCTGCGTGAGGAGTTTGGGATCACCAACTCGATGGCGGTGCCCCGAATCGAGAAAATCAGTCTCAATATGGGTATGGGCGCAGCCACCGAGAACATCAAGCTGCTCGACAGTGCGGTCGAGGAGATGGCGGCTATCGCTGGTCAAAGGCCGACGATCACACGCGCTCAAAAGTCCATCGCTGCTTTCAAGGTCCGCGAAGGAATGCCGATCGGCAGCAGGGTAACTCTGCGCGGCGATCGGATGTGGGATTTCTTGGATCGGCTGATCGCGGTTGCACTCCCCCGTGTCCGTGACTTCCGAGGCACGCCGACGAAGAGTTTCGATGGCCGTGGAAACTACACGTTGGGTATCCGTGACCACCTGATTTTCCCCGAGATCGACTACAACACTGTCGATAGCTCGCAGGGAATGAACATAACGATTGTGACTACCGCCGGCAACGACGAGCGCGCCAGGTTCCTGCTCAAGGAACTCGGCATGCCCTTCCGCCGCAACTAGCGGCAACTTCAGCAAACGGGCTCGAGGAGAGACAACAGTGGCCACCAAAGCGAAAATGGCGCAGCTATCGAAGAGGCAGAAGTTCGAGGTTCGCCACCGGAACCGCTGCCGTCGTTGTGGACGGCCGCGCGCCTACATGCGCAAGTTCGGACTATGCAGAATCTGCTTCCGAAGCCTGGCGTTGTGCGGCTATTTGCCCGGTGTAATCAAGGCGAGCTGGTAAAGCCAAGCCAAGGAAAGAGTTCGAAATGAGCATGACTGACCCCATCGCGGACCTGCTGACGCGCATCCGCAACGCCCACATGGCCAAGCATGACCGCTTGGATGTACCGGTCTCGAAGATCAAGGTCGAGATCTGCCGCATCCTCAAGGAGCAAGGCTACATTCGCAACTACCGCCAGTATGAGACCAAGCCCCAGGGGACACTGCGAATCTTGCTGCGCTATACCGAAGAAGGACTACCGGCGATACGCCACGTCGCCCGGGTGAGCAAGCCCGGACGCCGGGTCTATCGTGGGTCCGACGACATCAAGCCGGTTCGCAACGGTCTGGGCTTGAGAATTGTCAGTACCTCGCGGGGTCTCTTGACCGACATGCAGGCCCGCCAAGCGCAGGTCGGCGGCGAGGTCCTCTGCGAGTTCTGGTGAGCCAGGTTGTAGCAGGTGTAGCAGTTGTAGCAAGCGAAATGCGAGGAGAGATACGATGTCGCGGGTAGGAAAAAATCCGATCGCCATTCCCAAGGGGACAAAAGTGGCGATTGAAAATGACACGTTCTTGGCCGAAGGGCCCAAGGGCAAGGTGAGTCAGAACTTGATCGAGGGTTTCCCCGTCGAGATCGAGGATGGCTGGATCACCGTCAAGCGGATGGGAGATTCCGGTCCGGAACGATCGAAACACGGTTTGCTGCGGGCGTTGTTGGCCAATGCGGTCGCCGGCGTGAGCGAAGGGTTCGTCAAGAAACTGAATATCGTCGGCGTTGGCTACCGGGCTGAAGTTCAGGGCAAAGAGATCAAGTTTGCGCTGGGCTACTCACATCCGGTGATCTTTGCTATCCCGGAAGGGATCGCTGTTGAAATTGACAAGAAGAACCAGATCACCGTCTCGGGTTGTAGCCGCCAGCAAGTGGGCCAGGTTGCCGCCGAGATCCGGAGTCTGCGCCGCCCCGACGCCTACAAGGGCAAGGGCATTCGCTACTCCGATGAGGTTATCCGTCTGAAGGCCGGTAAGGCCGGCGCTGCCGGTTAAGGCAAGGAGCGCACCATGAGCTACGGTTCCACCCACAAGAAGAGAGTTCGGCAGAAGCGGACGCGCCGCATCCGTGCGCACCGCCGAGTGCGCAATAGAATCCGCGGTACCGCCGCGCGGCCGCGGTTGTGCGTCTTCCGCAGCCTGAATCATCTGTACGCCCAGGTGATCGATGACGACCTCGGCAAAACCTTGGCGCAAGCCAACACCCTCGACAAGGAAGTCGCCAGCCATCTGAAGAGCGCTTCGCGGTCCAACAAATCGGCTGCGAGAGTCGTCGGACAACTGGTTGCGGACCGCGCCAAGGCGAGTGGTGTCGAGAGCGTCGTCTTCGACCGGGGTGGTTTCCTCTTCCACGGTCGGATCAAAGAGATCGCCGATGGTGCGCGTGAAAACGGCCTGAAATTCTAGGAAGCCAGAAGATATGAATCCACAGGAAGTGAAACGATGAGCTTTGATCGAAATTCTGACTTCTTCGAGCAAGTGGTCGACATCAACCGGGTGACCAAAGTGGTCAAGGGTGGTAAGAACTTCTCGTTCTCGGCCCTGGTCGTCATCGGTGACGGCAACGGTAAGGTCGGCTACGGTTCCGGCAAGGCGAAAGAGGTTCCGACGGCCATCCGTAAGGGTATCGAGATCGCCAAGCGCAACCTGATTCGCGTGCCGATGTCCGGGGCGACGATTCCGCATGAGATCATGGGAGTCTTCGGCGCCGGTCGCGTGATGCTGAAGCCGGCGAGTCCCGGTACCGGCGTGATCGCCGGTGGTCCGGTGCGCGCGGTGGTGGAAACCGCCGGAATCCAGGATATTCTGACCAAGTCACTCGGTACCACCAATCCCCTGAACGTGGTCAAAGCCACCTTCGCTGGCCTTCTCGCCCTCACTGATGAGGCCGAAGTGAGACGCCAGCGTGGCTTGGACGACAGTTTTCCTCTACCGACTTCCTGAGGCTCGAGGCGATGGCCAAGAAGACAGAAAAGACGATCAAGATCCGCCAGGTCAAGAGTGGCATCGGTTACAACTGTAGCCAGCGCGAGGTGCTGCGCAGCCTAGGGCTGCGCCGGATTCGCCACGTCGTTGAGCGTCAGGACACTCCGGCCGTGCGTGGGATGGTGACCAAAATCTCCCACCTCGTCGAAGTCATTGAGGAGCCGTCATGAAGCTGCATGAGCTGTCCCCGGCGAAGGGGAGCAAGAAGAATCGCAAGCGGGTTGGGCGTGGTCCCGGCTCCGGATTGGGGAAAACCTCGGGGCGCGGCCACAAAGGCCAACGCTCGCGCGCTGGTTTCAGCCGCCGTCTCGGATTCGAAGGTGGCCAGATGCCGTTGGTGCGGAGGGTGCCAAAGCGCGGCTTCACCAACATCTTCCGCAAGGAATACTCCGTGGTCAACCTGGCCCGTCTCGAGGAACTGTCCGAGTCCCTCGAAGCCGGGACCGAGGTGACGCCGGAACTTCTTCTCGAGCGGGGGATGGTACGCAAGGGCATGCCGATCAAGATCCTCGGCAACGGCGAATTGAGCAAGGCCCTCAAAGTGACGGCTCACAAGTTCAGCCAGTCGGCGCGCGACAAGATTGAGCGCGTCGGTGGTAGCTGGCAGGAGTTAGATTCGTGATCGAAAGTCTCCGCAACGTCTTTGCGATCCCTGACCTGCGCAAGCGTCTTGGCTTCACCTTCGCCATGCTCGCCGTTTACCGGTTGGGCTGCTACATCCCGACGCCGGGTGTCTCCGCAGAGAATCTGCTGGACTTCATGCGGGGCGTCGACGGCACGGTCGTCGACCTGGTGAACACCTTTACCGGCGGCAGTCTCGGCCGCGCCGCGGTCTTCGCCCTCGGCATCATGCCGTACATCACCTCGTCGATCATCTTTCAGCTGCTCACCGTAGTCTGGCCATACCTCGAAAAGCTGTCGAAGGAAGGTGAGCTGGGGCGGCGCAAGATCACCCAGTACACCCGCTACCTGACGGTGGGAATCTCGATCGTGCAGTCGACCGGCATCGCCCTATTTCTGCAGAATCAAACCACCCAGGGCGGGGCACCTCTAGTTCCCAACGGTGGGGCTGGCTTCATTTTCATCACCGTACTCAGTTTGACCACCGGTACTGCATTCATCATGTGGCTCGGTGAGCAGATCACCGAGCGGGGTATCGGTAACGGCATCTCGTTGATCATCTTCGCCGGGATCATCGTCGGGTTCATTCCCGGTGTCATCTCGACCTTCAAGTCCATGCAAAGCGACCAGCTTTCCCTTTTCGCTCTGCTCATTATCCTGGCCTTGATGCTGGCGGTGACGACCTTCGTCGTCTACATGGAGAAAGCGCAGCGCAGGATACCGGTGCAGTACGCCAAACGGGTGGTGGGTCGCAAGGTCTATGGTGGTCAAGCCACCTACCTTCCCTTGCGGGTCAACACCGGTGGTGTGATCCCGGTGATCTTCGCCAGCTCGATCCTCATGCTGCCGGTCACGCTGGGGCAGATGTGGCGTGAGACCTGGTTCTTCGCTGAAGAAATGCAGACCTATATGCCGTACATCTCGTACGGTGCGCCGTTCTACTATCTGATGTTCATCGCGGCGATCATTTTCTTCTCCTACTTCTACGTATCGATCATCTTCAACCCGGCGGATCTGGCCGAGAATATGCGCAAGTATGGTGGCTTCATCCCCGGGATCCGGCCTGGAAGGCGCACCGCCGAATACATCGATCGCATTCTCTCGCGGATCACCTTGGTGGGCTCTCTCTACTTGGCCGGGGTTTCGGTTCTACCCGACTTCCTGCTCACCGGCATCAAGCTGCGCTACCTGCCGTTCATCGGTCGCAACCTCGATACCGTGATTCAGTCGGTCGGCCTTGGTTGGATGACCACCGGTGTAGGGATCGGTTTCCGCTTCGGTGGAACCTCGTTGCTGATCATCATCGGCGTCGCCATGGACTTCATCCAGCAGGTGGAAAGCCAGCTGGTGATGCGCAACTACGACGGTTTCATGAAGAAGGGGCGCATTCGTGGTCGACGTGGCTGATCACTCCCGCGCTAGCGCTTGCTTGGTGCTGCTCGGACCTCCGGGGTGCGGCAAGGGGACGCAGGCTGCTCGGCTCTCCGAGCGGCTGGATATCCCTGCGATCTCCACGGGAGAGATGCTGCGTGCCGCGGTGACCGAGGGCAGTGAGTTGGGCCAACGCGTCGGTGGGATCATGGCCGGCGGAACGCTGGTCGATGACCAGACGATGGCCGATGTCGTGCGCGATCGGCTAGGCCGTGACGACGCGCAGCACGGTTTTTTGCTCGATGGTTATCCGCGCACCCTGCCGCAGGCGGCGACGCTGAGTTCGGTCCTTGAAGGGCGCCAGCAGCAGCTCGACGCGGTACTTTTCCTCGAGGTGCCGGAAGCGGTCCTGCTCAGCCGGGCCTTGGCTCGCCAGCGCGCTGACGACACCGAAGAGGTGATTCGCCACCGGCTGCACGTCTATGAAGAGGAAACCAGCCCTCTGGTCGGCTACTACAACGAGCGCAACTTACTGCGTCGCGTCAACGGCGACCAGTCGATGGACGAGGTCACCGCTTCGCTTCTCGAGGCGCTGGAAGGCTGACCATGGGCGTAGTTCTCAAGACCGAGGGTGAAATCGAGCTAATGCACGAGGCCAATGCCATCGTGCACGCGGTTCTCTCCGGTATCGACGAGCGGATCGCTCCCGGTGTCACCACACGCGAGCTGGACGAGTGGGCCGAAGGCTACATTCGAGCCCAGGGAGCGGTGCCCGCCTTCCTCAACTACCGAGGCTTTCCGGCGACTCTGTGCACCTCGATCAACGATGTGATCGTGCATGGAATCCCCGACGGACACCGGCTTGAAGCGGGCGATATCGTCGGTGTGGATTGCGGAGTGCGCTATAAAGGGTATTATGGGGATTCGGCCCGGACATTCGCCGTAGGCGACGTCAAACCGGAAGCGGAGCACCTGATGCGGATCACCCGCCAGGCTCTAGAACTCGCTGTTGAGCGAGTCCGCCCCGGTGCCAGGCTTTCGGACATCGGCCACGCCGTGCAAGAGCACGTGGAAGCGGAAGGTTTCTCTGTGGTTCGCGAGTTCGTCGGCCATGGAATCGGTACGTCGCTGCACGAAGATCCACAAGTGCCGAACTATGGAGTCGCGGGTAAGGGACCGAAGCTCAAGTCAGGTATGGTGCTTGCGATTGAGCCGATGGTCAACGCTGGTAGTCGCGGGGTAAGAGTAGATGCGGACGGTTGGACCGCCCGCACCGAGGACGGGTCGCTGTCGGCCCACTTCGAGTATTCCGTGGCAGTGACCAAGAACGGTCCCCGAGTTCTCGGGACCAGCGCGCTCGGACAGTAGTCACTGAGAGCTGAGAAAAAGAGGAATTGGATTGGCAAAAGAAGAAGCCATTGAAGTCGAGGCTGTCGTCTCCGAGACGCTACCGAACGCGATGTTCAAGGTAGAACTCGAAAACGGGCACAGGGTCTTGGCGCACATCTCAGGAAAGATGCGCAAGCACTTCATCCGGATCTTGCCGGGTGACCGCGTGCGCGTCGAGTTGTCGCCCTATGACCTGACCCGAGGCCGCATCGTCTATCGGCTCAAATAGATCCGAGCACAGCTCGCGGCTGCCTTTCAGGCAGACGAGGCGCGTCAGGTACTACCAGGTGGCAGTAGCTCGGTTGCTGGAGGTTCAAAGATGAAAGTTCGTACGTCGGTCAAACGGATGTGCGCCAAGTGCAAGGTGGTGCGCCGCAAGGGCGTTGTCCGTGTGCTCTGCGAGAATCCGAAACACAAGCAGCGTCAAGGATAGGCATAGAAGATGGCACGAATCGCAGGGGTTGACCTGCCCCAAAACAAACAGGTTTGGATTGGTTTGACCTACATCTACGGCATCGGCCGGACCCGTGCTGCCGACATCCTCGCCAAGGCGAAGGTCGAAGGCACCACCAAGGTGAAGGATCTGACGGAAGAGGAGGCCCTGCGAATTCGGCAGATCATCCAGAGCGAATACCGCGTGGAAGGTGATCTTCGCAAGGAACTTAGCCAGAACATCAAGCGTTTGATGGAGATCGGTAGCTACCGTGGCGTACGGCATCGCAAGAGCCTGCCGGCGCGCGGTCAGCGCACCCATACCAACGCACGTACGCGCAAAGGTCCCCGCCGCACACAGGTCGCGGGTAAGAAAAAAGTCCGCAAGTAGCGGTAGTAGCTGGAGGTTAGGGAGAGGAAATGGCCAAAGCCCAGGGCAAGAAAGACCGCAAAGGCGGCAAGAGAAGGGAGCGACGCGATGTTCCGCACGGAGTGGCGCACATCAAAGCTACCTTCAACAATACGTTGATCACCATCTCGGATCCCGAGGGTGGAGTGTTGACTTGGTCGTCGGCGGGACGAATCGGTTTCAAGGGTTCGCGCAAAGGCACTCCTTTTGCTGCGCAGGTGGCGGCGGGTAACGCCGGCCAGGCGGCCAAAGGAATGGGTGTGCGTACGGTGGATGTCTTGGTCAAGGGACCGGGCGCGGGCCGTGAGTCGGCAGTGCGCGCGATTCAGGCCGCTGGCATTGAAGTGAAGTCGATTCGGGATGTGACCCCCATCCCTCACAATGGCTGCCGTCCGCGCAAGCGGCGTCGCGTCTAGCGTCGGCGCTGGAGGACAAGGAAAATGGCTCGATATACAGGACCCGTCTGCCGCCTTTGCCGGCGAGAGCGGATGAAGTTGTTTTTGAAGGGTGATCGTTGCTTCAAGGAAAAGTGCGCGATCGAGCGCCGTGGCTATCCGCCGGGGCAACACGGTCAGCGTCGCGGGCGCCGGACGATGGGCTATGGCCTACAGCTGCGCGAGAAGCAGAAGGTCCGCCGCATCTATGGCATCCTCGAGAAGCAATTCCGCAAGTATTTTGCCGAGGCTGATCGGCGTAAGGGCATCACGGGTGAGAACTTGCTGGTTCTGCTCGAGCAGCGCCTGGACAATGTTGTCTACAGCCTTGGGTTCGCCTCATCCCGTGCGCAGGCACGACAGCTGGTTCGCCACGGTCACGTGTGCGTCGATGGTCGCAAGGTGACCATCCCTTCGTTCCAGTGCCGGGTCTCTCAGGTGGTTCAGATCAAAGAGGCCAGCCGGAAGAATGAGTTCATCCGCGCCAGCGTCGAAACCGCACGAGGCCGTGGAGTACCCGATTGGTTGGAGCTCGACGCTGAGAATTACAGCGGCAAGATGCACCGTCAGCCGACGCGTGAAGACATCAAGCTGCCCATCCAAGAGCAGCTCATCGTTGAACTCTACAGCCGCTAAAGGCGGCTGCTGGATCTAAGTTTTCAAACCTCAAGGAGGTTTTCGCATGCATTGGATCGGTTTTCAGCGCCCCAAGCGCTTGCAAGTAGAGGCCGACAGTCTCGATCCGACGTACGGCAAGTTCTTCGCCCAGCCCTTCGAGCGTGGCTTCGCCACCACGATCGGCAACGCGATGCGTCGCTGTCTGCTCTCTTCGATCGAGGGAGCGGCGGTCACCGCCATATACATCGAAGGTGTGCTGCACGAGTTCTCGTCCATCCCCGGGGTGGTCGAAGACGTGACGGACATCATTCTCAACCTCAAGCAGGTGCCCTTTCGGATGCAGACCGACGAACCTCGGGTGTTGTCGATCGACGCTTCCGGACCCGGTCCCGTGACCGCTAGCCAGATGAGTGTGGACTCGCAGGTCGAGGTCGTCGATCCCGACGTGCACATCGCCACGCTGAACGAGGATGGTCGCCTGAAGATGCAGGTGCAGATCCAGCAGGGTCGCGGCTACGTCAGCGCCGACCGCAACTTCGACGAGTCGATGGGCATCGGCTGGATTCCGTTGGATTCGGCGCACAGCCCGGTTCGGCGGGTCAGCCACCGGGTCGAAGCGGCGCGCCTCGGGCGGGCCACGGACTACGAGAAACTGATCCTCGACGTGTGGACCAACGGTACGGTTCTGCCCGAAGAGGCCGTTTCTTTGGCCGCCATGCTGCTCAAGGACCACCTGACGATCTTCATCAACGCGGAAGAGAGCATCCACGAAGATCACAGCGACAACCAGACCGAAGAGATGGCGGGCGTTGACGCCCTGCTGGCCCGTCGAATCGACGAGCTGGATCTTTCGGTTCGCTCGGCCAACTGCTTGAAGAATGCCAACATCCACACCCTGCGAGACTTGGTGCTGCGGAGCGAGAAGGACATGCTGGAGACGAAAAACTTCGGCCGCAAGTCACTCGAGGAACTGCAGGATCTTCTCGGTCAGCTCGGTTTGCACTTCGGCATGGACGTGCCGGCGGCGCCGGGCGCATCGATGTAGCGGTGACGGGGAGAGACAGCCATGCGCCATAACAAACGATTCCGCAAGCTCGGCCGCACTTCGGCCCACCGGACCGCCATGTTCCGCAACATGGTGGCCTCGTTGGTCGAGCACGGGCGGATCACCACGACACTGCACAAGGCCAAGGAGCTGCGTCCGGTGGCAGAAAAGGTGATCACCCGCGGCAAGAAAGACACTGTGCCGGCTCGCCGCTGGGTGCGCCAATGGATCCCCAATCGCACCCTGGTGAAGAAGCTCTTCGACGAGGTGAGTCCGCGTTTCGCCGATCGTCCGGGCGGCTATCTGCGCATCGTCAAGCTCGGTCCGCGCAAGGGCGATGGAGCCGAGATGGCGATCCTGGAGTTCGTCGACTACGAGTTCGAGGCCAAGGCGGCCGAAGACTAGACGACTTGAAGCCCAAAGGTTAGTGCGACGGCCGGCTCCCGCGAGGGGCCGGCCGTTTGCTTGTGAGGCGAGTTATTCGCGGGGCTATTTGCGGCGGAACTCGTCGATCTGGACGACCTCTCCGCTGGGACGACCACTCTCGGCGGCCTTGGAACTCTCCTCATCGCCGGAGCTGTGAGTGGGGAAGGTTGCCGTTTGCAGCGCAGGGTTGGTCTCCGCGTCGGACTCGGGTGTTTCGGATTTGGGTGAGGCGGTCGCCTCGACGGGTTCGAAGCGCAGACCGAAGTTTGCGCTCGGATCGGTGAAGGTTTCGATGGCGGCGAAGGGGACGCGGAGCTGTTCCGGAACGCGGTCGAAATTCAGTGTCACGGAGAAGCCCTCGTCGTCGACTTCGAGGTCCCAGAACTGGTTTTCGAGGATGATGGTGATGGTTTCCGGAAAGCGACTGCGCAGTGCGGGGGAGATCTCCACGCCCGGGTGGGTGGAGTGGAGCATGATGTAGAAGTGGTGGTCGCCTTCGAGGCCGTGATCGGCGGTCTCCCGGAGGGCGTCGTGAACGACGCGGCGAAGGGCGTCATGGATCATGCGTTGGTAGTTGAAGCGAGTCATGGGGCTATGTTGCCATACTCCTCGTCCCCGCGAGGGGCTCCTCGTTCCCGCGGCGCTCCCCGGTCACGGGGCTCCTCGTCCCCGTGGCGCTCCCCGGTCGCCCGCGTGGGCAGGATGGTTGCCCTGCGTGTCGGCTCGCTACGGGCGCCCGCACAACTCGCGGCTGCGCCGCTCAGACAGGTACGGGCGCTTTTCCTCCGCGAGCCGATCCGTGCCCTCGGCTGGCCGGTGCCCGCGGGCTCAGGGTCGCTTCAGCGGGAACTCGTCGCTTGAGGTTGGTGGAGGCCTCGCGTCTCGCTTTGCTCGACTCTCGGCACGGTCCTGCTGCGGCCATCGAGACCTCGCCGCTTCGCGTCTTGGGGGGCTCGCCGCTTCGCGTCTTGGGGGGCTGTCAGCTCTTGCTGGCTACGGACTCTAGCTTGCCGATCCATTTTGCGAAGTGGGGGCATTCCTTACGGATCTTCGGCAGTCCGATCCTGTTCGCGATGAGCGGGCCGTGGAGTGCTTTGCGGTAGGTCTTGTCGACCTTTTCGATTCTCGCGGCTGGATGGGTAGTTTCTCCGTCATTGATCTCTTCGGGTGGAGCGGAGAGGCCGTTCAGGAAGGCACGGTTCTTGGCCTTGGACAAGGTACTCAGGATTGTCGTTGGCTCGGCGAGGAGCAGCGCTTCAAACTCGTGCAGCGAGAAGTAGGCGCGGAAGCGCCGGTCATTCATCTCTTCCTCCAACGCCCTTTCGAGGTGGCGGACTCGTTTTCGTGGTCGAGCTGATCCGGGCAGGCTGTCCATTCCCGGGAAGTCCTTCGGCAGGCGGTAGTAGTCGAGCATGGTTGTGACCATCGATACGTCAGAATCGCCGAGAAGGGGGCGAAGATCGCTCTCCACTTGTCGGTAGCTGATGACGCCGCCACGGAATTTGCCGCCGTTCTTGATCCGTTTGGTTGAGACGCTGATGGGCACCAAGTGGAGGCCGCGTGGTGCGAAGTGGGGCACCAGAACATCGCGAATGAAGGTCTCTTCGGTCTGGCCTTCGACGAGGATGAAAGCTCTCTTCACGAGGACGAAAGCGAGGGGGCGGGCCGCCCGCCGAGCACGTTCTTTTCCCAGAGTTCGCCCAAGCTGTAGTGGTCCATCCACCCGGCAATCTCGGCTTCGGTGGGTCTTGAGAAGATCGACTCGCCCTCTTTGCGGTCGACGATGATCACGTCCTCGGGTGCCAGTTGGTTGACCAGTGTGACGGATTGGGTGGCGACGACGAGTTGGGTCTTCTTGGCGGCTGCTTGGAACATCTCGGCCAGGAGGTGGATGGCGTAGGGGTGCAAGCCGAGTTCCGGTTCGTCGATGAGGATGGTCGCGGGGAGTTTGGGTTGGAGGAGCAGGGTTGCCAGGCAGATGAAGCGCAGGGTGCCGTCGGAGAGGGCTTGGCCGCTGAAGTAGTCGTCGGAGTCTCGCTCTTTCCATTCGAGCTTGATCGTGTGAGGGTTGAACGGATTCGTTCTTAGGGTGAAACGGTCGAAGAATGGGGCGACCAAACGCACTGTGTCAACGATGTTCTGGTAGTAGACAGGGTCGGTTCTCTCCAAGCGGTAGAGGAGGGCCGCCAGGTTACCTGCATCACCGCGGAGCTGCTCGTTGTCGTCTAGGTTTCCGGTCTGTTTGACAGTCGCGCTTACGCTGGTGTCGTGGAAGTGGTAGATCTGCCAGCTTTGTATGGCGCTAAGTACGTGGCTAGCAATCTCTGGACGGGGGCCTTTCTGGATTGTTTGTCGAAGCAAGGATTCTGTTTGGCCCGCTCCGAGGGGGATCTCGTATGGCTCTTTGTAGCCCTGTCCGCGGAAGTAGATGACCTCTTCCGCGAAGAAGAGTGAATCTTCAACTGTTGGGTGGAGGCGAGCCATGTATCCATTGCGGTCGAACCAAAACCGCAACTCAAGTTCTTCGGTGCGTTTTCTGCCGAAATGGAGAAGGTTATTGGCGCCTGAGGCTGCCGCGACGGCCACTTGCAGACGCTGGTTCACGATGTCGTTCAGCAGGCGAAAAACGCCGATGAGGTTGGACTTGCCGGCGCCGTTGGCGCCGATTAGGACGTTGAGCGCGCCTAGCTCTAGCTCCTGTTCGCGGATCGACTTGAAGCCTGAGATGGTGAGGCGATCGAGCTTGGACATGGCGGCAGGTGTTGTGTCTTATCGGTGTTGGGTGCAGGTGTTTACGGGGGCAGATTAACATGGTGCGCTCCTCGTCCCCGCGGCGCTCCCCGGTCGCCCGCGTGGGCAGTATGGTTGCCCTACGTGTCGGCTCGCTACGGGCGCCCGCACAACTCGCGGCTGCGCCGCTCAGACAGGTACGGGCGCTTTTCCTCCGCGAGCCGATCCGTGCCCTCGGCTGGCCGGTGCCCG
>JAJRVQ010000151.1 GCA_024277255.1 Acidobacteriota bacterium
GACGGTCGCCGCCGTCGCCGCCGTCCACCGCTCCAGGCGAGCTGGATCTAGACGCTCGACGCCATCCGCGGAGCTGTGTCCGACACTCGTGTCCGCCCACAGTCCAAAATCGGTCAGCACGACCGCCGGGATTCCCACCCTAACGAACGGTTGGCTGTCCGCGGCGCGGGAAGGATAGGCCAGCCGCAAGAGGAGCTGGCTCACCGCCGGGAACCGAGAGTCGGCGACGGCGGCCGGCCAGCCAACGGTGTCGAAACCGCGCAGCGCCGCGTGAACGAGCCAACCCGGCGTGCGCCGCTGCCCGCCGCGCGGGCCCTGCGCGGGCAGCGGCAGCACCACCGGTCGCCGCCCGCCACGCGGAGAGGCTGCGCGCGCCCCAACCATCTCCAGATTGACCAGCGCCAGGATTCTGTCCCGGCCCTCTTGATCCAACTCGCGCAGCCAGCTTCGGCTGCCTCGCAGGCCAGCCTCCTCGCCGTCGAAGAGCACCAGGCGCAGCGAATGGGACAGCGGTGTCCTGGCCAGGTCGTGCAAGGCGGCGATCGCCACCGCGCAGCCTGAGCCATCATCGAGTGCTCCACGGCTGGCGGAGACGGTATCGAGATGGGCGGTGAGCAAGATCTCGCCCTCTCCCTGCCCCGGCAGCAACGCTTCGATTGTGGCCAGCGGCGGTTGACTCGAACCTCCAGAGAGGCGCATTTCGACAGCCAACGGTGCCAAGGCGGCACGCACGATTTCGATCGCCCGTCGGTGGCCCGCGCTGCCGGTAGGGCGTGGGCCGGCCGCGACCAGATTCTCGGCCAGACTCGCCGCGTCGATTCCGGCGAGCGCGGGCGCGGTGGTGAGCAGAGTGACCAGAGTGGCCAGAGCAGCCCAAGCCCGACATCGGCTCGCCGGACGTCGGGTTTCCAATAGCTCGCCACGACCGCGCTGCCGACCGTCGAACGGGGAAAATTTCTTGAATATTTCGGTCGAATAACGAGTCCCCGTACAGGCCTCGGGAACCGGAATCAGCCATAAGTTTCCGCTAGAGGGATCGGTCTTTTCGAGTCGAGAGATCAAAGCGGCTCCTATACCTTCATTGGCCTGTCAACATTCGGTCGGCACAGCTGAATCCGTGCGTCACGCTGGCCCTGCCCGACAGCACCTCTATAGTAAAGTCCGCGTCATTCCTCCAGATCTATTTTTCTAGTTTCCCTATGCCTGGCCTGCTTTGACTCTGCGCACCAAAATCTTTCTTCTCTCCGCCGGTCTGATCCTCGGACCGCTGGCCAGCGCCTACTTCCTGCTCCGGGGACAGCTCATCCGGGCGGGAGAGCAGCAGGCCGAGATCAACCTGACGGCGACCTCCAATGCCATCGAGCGGCTGACCAGCGAGCAGAGTCGGCGCATGTCGGTCGAAGCTGGCCTCGCCGCGCGAATCCCTGAAGTCGTCCGAGGGCTGCAACTGGGTGCTGATCTGACCAAGGCGCGAGAACGAGCGGCGGAGATCGTGGGGCGGGACGCCGAGGTTCTCGCCCTGTTCGATCGCCTGGGCAAGGCGATGACCGGAGGCGGTGAACTGAGCCGGGCAGTGCTGCAGGAGGCCTCGGGAGCTGAACCGCTGGCCAGCGCTTACAACGGCCGGGCCACCACCGGCTTGTGGTTGATCGAAGGTCACCTCTACAAAGTAGCGGCGGAGCCGGTCCGCACCGGTGTAAGCCGCATGCAAATCGGCACCCTGCTCCTCGGCAAGCGCATCCGGGCGGCCATGGCGGACCGCCTCAGCGAACCTCAACATTCCGAAGCCATGATCCTCGCCGACGGATCGATCATCGGCAGTTCCCTCACCGCCATCCAGACCAACCACCTGCGCAGCCTCTACCCGGAAATCACCTCCGGGCAGCTACAACGTCTGGAACTCGACCGCGAGATTTTCTTGGTGCGCAAGGAGACGGTGAGCGTCGACTATGGCGGTACCCAATGCGACCACTTGCTGCTCGAATCGCTGGCCACGACCCACACTCTGTCGCGCCAGCTGGGTACCACCTTCAGTTCCTTGGGGGGGATCACTCTGCTCGTTGCACTGACCCTCGCTTGGACCGGATCGCGACACTTGACCAGCCCGCTGGTGGACTCCGCGGCGAGGATGGCGGAGATGGCCCGCACCGGCAAGCTCGAACTACCCGAAACGCCGCCCGCTGAACCTGAGATCGCGGCCTTCCACGACACCTTCCGCCGTCTCCTCCACTCCATCAAGGAAAGCCAGAGGGAGCAGGAGCGCTCCTATATCGAGGCTGTCGGCGCTCTCGTCATCGCCATCGACGCGCGGGACAACGACACCACCGGACACTCCTTCCGCGTCGCCCGCTACGCCGAGCGGCTGGGCAGAGAGCTGGGGATCGAAGGCGAGCAACTGCGAGCTCTGGAGTGGGGCGCACTGCTGCATGACATCGGCAAGATCGCCGTGCCCGACGCGGTTCTGCGCAAGGCGGGGCCGCTGACCGCGGAGGAGTGGCACATCATGCACCAGCACCCTGCCTGGGGAGTCGAGATGCTGGCCGATGTGTCGTTTCTGCGGCCGGCCTTGGAGATCATCCAACATCACCAGGAACGGTGGGACGGGATGGGCTATCCAGCCAGCTTGGCGGGAGAGGATATCCCGCTCGGCGCCCGCCTGTTCGCGGTGATCGACGCCTATGACGCGATCACCAGCGACCGTCCCTACCGCCGCGCTGAAAGCCACGAGCATGCCCTCAGCGAGCTACAGCGCGTCGCCGGAACGCAACTCGACCCCAGAATCGTCGAGGCCTTCGTCCGCCTGCCCAAAGAGGAACTCGAGAAGATCCAAGAGCTTCGCCGAGCAAGTCTCGACCTGAGTTCATCCGATGGTTAGGGAATCCCGTGGCGGCGGCGCCTTTCCCACAGTGACTTGCGGCTGATCCCCAACAACTTGGCCGCCCGGCCCTGGTGGCCGCGGGTGTAGGCCAGCGCCCGGCGGATTTGTTGCTCCTCGGTCTGGGCCAATGTCTGCGGTCGAGGCCCGGAGGCGAAATCGGCCGGTCTGGGCGGATCCAACGGACCCTCCGGTGTCAAGATCAAGGCCCGCTCCAGCAGGTTGCGTAGCTGGCGCAGATTGCCCGGCCAGTGGTAGTCCAACATCCATGCCCGCGCCGTGGCTCGCAGTTGGAGACCCGGGCGGGCCAAACGCTCACCAAGGTCGAAGAGAACCGACTCGATCAACCCATCCAGGTCTTTGCGCCGCTGGCGAAGCGGTGGAATGCGCAGCGCCAAGACCTCCAGCCGGTGGTAGAGATCGCGGCGGAACGCTCCTTGCGTGACACGCTGCTCCAGATCCTCGGCACCGATAGCCAGGAAACGAACATCGCAGCCGCGCTCATCGCCGCCCAGCGGACGGAACCGCCCCTCGGCGAGAAGCCGTAGAAGCTTCGGTTGCAGGGCCAACGGCAGTTCTTCGACGTGATCGAGGAGGAAGGAGCCACCCTCGGCCCTGGCGACCCTGCCCTGCGAACTACTCTCAGCGCCGGTAAAGGCTCCCGCCCGGTGACCGAACAACTCACTCTCGAAGAGAGGTGCTGCGACCGTACCGGGATCGATCTCGATCAACGGTCCGGAGGCTCGCGGGCTGTGGTGATGGATCCAGCGAGCCAGACTGGACCTACCGGTCCCCCCTTCACCAAGGATCAGACAGGGCGCCGAACTCGCGGCAACTCGATCCAGCCTGGGAAGGGCCGCCGCCAGATCCGGATAGGCCGTCGACCAATCGCTGAGCCGGGTCGAGCCAAACATCGGAAAGGGTGCCGGCCGCCGTCTAAGCCGGGATCACCGACTCGGTGACATCCGGTGCGTCGCCCCACAGCCGCTCCAGGGCGTAGAGTTGCCGATGCTCCTCGTCGAAGATATGCACCACGAAGTCTCCATAGTCCAGCAAGACCCACCGAGCCTGGCGCTCGCCTTCCGCGTGCAACGGTCGCAGCCCCTCATCGCGCAGGCGGCGCTGCACCGATTGTGCGATGGCCTGAACCTGGCGGCTGTTGGTACCGCTGCAGATGAGGAAATAGTCGGTGAAGTCGGTGACCTTCTCAAGATGGAGAAGGCGCAGCTCGACCGCCTTGAGATCGAGGGCCGCCACGGCGGCCTGCCGAACTTGCGCTTCAATGTCAGGAGTCTTGGTCAGAGGATCGTTCATCGATAGAGAGAGTATTTCCGGATGTAGGTTAGCACCGACGCCGCGATGGCGCCGGCAGGGAGAGGGTCACCGCGTGCGAGCAGCTCACGCAGCCCCGTCGAGGATACGTCGGGGGCAGCCTCGCTGGCCAGCCGCGCTCGTCCCTCGTCGAGCAGGGCAACGACATCCGGCGACGCTTGGGAGCGAAGTCGCTGGTCACTCCACCCCGGCCGATCGAGGACGATCAACGGGGACGCGGCGGCGATCTCTCGCCAGCGGACCCACCTGTCGAGCAGAGCAAAAGAGTCGGAGCCGAGGATCAGATGGAGCTGAGCCTCGGGCTGCTGGGAGGCGAAGTGGTGCAACGTATCCACGGTATAGGCCGGCCGGCCCGGGGTCAGCTCGTGGTCCGAGACGAAGAGGCGCTCCTCATCGAGGAGGGCGAGTTCAACCATGCACATCCGCGCCCAGTCAGGAGCCATCCGGCGATCCGGCTTGTGCGGTGGGCAGGCCGTCGGCAGGTAGAAAATTCGCTCCAGACCGAACTCCTCGAGCACCGATTTGACCGGGGCCACATGACCGAGGTGCGGCGGATCGAAGCTGCCTCCGAAGAGTCCGATCTTCATGGCGTTTCCTCGCCGTCGGTGGCGGTCTCTTCGCTGGAGGTTTCTTTGCTGGAGGCTTCTTCGCCGGTGGTGCCGGCGGCATCATCCCTAGCGGTCGCGCTCACCGGATTCTCGGCCAGCAGCCGTTCGAGTTCCCGCGTCAACTCCGTCAGGCCGGCGCCCGTTGCCGAGCTGATCTCGCGGTAGTCCAGACCGCGGCGGCGAGCCGCTTCAGCCAGGAATTCGCGACGCTGCGGATCGGCGACATCGAGCTTACTGCCGACGATGATGCGAGGCCGGTGCACCAGATCGACCTGGAACGCGGCCAGCTCTCGCTCGACCGTCTCCAACTCTTCAACAGCTCGCGGCCCCCCATCCTCCTCGACACCGACACTCAGGTCGACCAGGTGAACCAGGACGCGGCAGCGCTCCACGTGGCGCAGGAAGCGAATCCCCAAGCCGGCGCCTTGCGCCGCCCCGGCGATCAGCCCCGGCAGGTCGGCGATGACGAAGGGCTCGTGGAAGGGACCGCCCGAGACCACACCCAATTGTGGCACCAGGGTGGTAAACGGGTAGTCCGCAACCTTGGGCCGCGCCGCCGACAGGCGGCGAATCAGCGTCGATTTGCCGGCGTTGGGCAGCCCTACCGTGCCCACGTCGGCCAGCAGTTTGAGTTCGAGACGAAGGCGGCGCTCCTCTCCCTCCCAGCCCGGCTCATGGCGGCGAGGCGCTTGGTTGGTCGCCGAAGCGAAACGCGCGTTGCCGCGACCGCCATCGCCACCCGCCGCGACCAACAGCCGCTGCCCCTCTTCCATCACCTCGCCAAGAAACTCGCCGGTTTCGGCGTCGAAGACCTGCGTCCCCGGAGGAACCCTGATCTCTCGATCCTTGCCGCTTCGGCCGGTCTTGTTCGACCCTTCTCCGTGGCGGCCTTTCTCGGCGGCGTAGAGCGAGCGGAAACGCAGATGAAACAGCGTGTTGAGCCCTTCATCGCCCACCAGCCAAACGCTGCCCCCCCTACCGCCGTCGCCGCCCGAGGGGCCGCCCTGGGCGACGAACTTCTCGCGTCGAAAGGCCAGGCAACCGTTTCCACCGCGCCCCCCTTGGACATCGATGGACGCTTCGTCGATGAAAGTCAACGAAGACTCTCCGTCACCCGGCGAACACCGGGCGGCAAAAGGCTACTCGGAATCCGTGACGATATTGACGAACTTGCCGTGCCGGCCGCGGTTCTGGAACTGCACAACTCCCGCCGCCTTGGCGAACAAGGTGTCGTCCTTGCCACGCCCAACGTTGACACCGGGAAAAAACTTGGTTCCCCGCTGGCGCACGATGATCGATCCACTGGTCACCGTCTCGCCACCAAAACGCTTGACGCCAAGGTGTTGGGGATTTGAGTCGCGGCCGTTGCGGCTCGAGCCTTGTCCCTTTTTATGGGCCATGATTCAACTCCTGGTTTTCTCGTCGTGACTGGGTCAGACGGCGATATTGTCGATCCGCACGCGGTGCAGATCTTGGCGGTGGCCGTTGGTGCGACGGTATCCCTTGCGGCGCTTCATCTTGAAGACGCGAATTTTCGGGCCGCGGATTTCGCTGAGCAGGGTGCCGGTGACGCGAGCGCCGTCCACGGCGGGAGTACCGACACGGGCCTCGTCGCCGCCGACCATCAACACACGATCGAACTCGACCTGGTCGGAATCCAACGCGTCACCAAGACGCTCGATGTCGATCACGTCGCCGGGCTCGACCCGGTACTGCTTGCCACCGGTTTCGATGATTGCATACATATCTGGTTACCTCTTGGGCGCGACTCGACCGACGCCCGGTTGCGCGGACGGCGAAACTTACCACGCCCCGCAAAGGCCGGTCAACGGCCAGATTCAACGGATCCGAAAGACTTCTTGGTGCTAAAAGTGAGCTCGGGCCGGAATGAGGCTCCCCGGGGCGCGCTCGAAGATGTTCAGCATCGGCCCCGGGGTTGGCTCGAAGCGGCCTCGCTGCCTTGCAGGACCACCGACCGGGCCGAGCCGAACCTGGCCCCGGCGAACGCCAGAGCCGCCGAAACCCGGCTGGCGCAAGAGGAGAATCGGGCCCGGCACCGAATAGCTGAAGAGGCCCGGGTAGGCAACGTTGCCGCCGACGGAGATCTCGACGCGCGGCGCAGGCTCGACCCGCTGGCGCTGCACCGCGGCCAGTTCCGCCTCCTGGCGCAGCAGGCGACGAGTCTCCTCGGCCATCATCGCTGCGCGGCGCGAATCGTTCTCAGCCCGAATTCGCTCCGCCCGCTCACCGGGTGTCGTCCACTCACCGCGATGTTGGACCAAACCCCGGCGGCGCATCAGCCTCTCATGCGAGAGCCAGCTCTGAGTCTCTTCGTCGAAGGCAAACCCGAGTCCCCTCATCAGAGGCGCCAGCCCTTCCAGCCGCGGCGCCAGCCGGGCGACGATCATCGCCGCCTCTCTCGCCTCCCCCTCCAGCTCGTTGACTTGCGCCCAGCGGGCCAAGCCGAGCCAAGCCGAGGGAGGGGTCGCCGGATCGTCGCGCAACCGCGCCAGCTGATTCAGGTAGCGGCCGTACGGCGTCTCGGACTTGTCGATGCGCACCACCTCGGAGAGCGCCAGCCGCATCTCCCCACCGGACATGCGAATGCGGATCTGCGTTTCGGTCAGCTCCGCGGTGACATCCTCCATCGTCCGGCCTTGGGTGAGATAGACGGTGTCGGCCGCCAGGGGGGCCGCCATGCCGGCAGCGCACGCCAACACCGCGAACACCAGCATGGTTGAAAAACGGATGCGCATGGCCGCTCCTTTCTACCGCCAGCCTCTGTCCAGAACCGGCCTGATACCCCCCGACTCCTCCTATTCTATGCCATGCCGGTGCCACGGCCGCAGATTCACTCAGGGGGGCCGCCCCACGCACACAGTTGATAGGCTCGGCCCATGTCGCTGCCCGAGTATTTGATCTGCTTGAACTGCGAGACACCCTGCTACGACTACGACTGGAAAGAGGACCTGATCACCGAGATCCAGTGCCCCATCTGCGGCAACGAGGAGATCGACCAGTTCCTTACGCCGGACGAGTTCGACGCCATGGTGGCCGAAAGCTAACTTCGTTTGCCACACTCCGCCGCCGGCTCGCCGCGCAGGTTGTTCAAGAAGCTGCTGCTGATCCCCTTCGGTTTTGCCGTGGCGGCCCTCGCCCTGGCTTTGACCGAGGGCGCGCTGGCCCTGCTGCACATCGGCGACGATCTACGCTTCGACGATCCCTTCGTCGGCTTCGCCGAGGGCAGCGATCTGTTCGTCCGCGATCAAGACGCTGCCGGCCGGCCCATCTTCACCACCAAGGCGAGCAAGCTCGAGTTCTTCAACCCGCAGAGTTTCGCCGCCACGAAGCCACCCGGCTCCTACCGGGTCTTCACTCTCGGCGGTTCCACCACCGCCGGCCGGCCCTACGACGACAAGGTGGCCTTCGGTCGCTGGCTGCAACTCTACCTGGACGCCGCCGAACCGGACCGCGTTCACGAAGTGATCAACGCCGGCGCCATCTCCTACGCCAGCTATCGCATCGCCCTGTTGATGAAGGAGATCGTACGCTACCAGCCCGACCTATTGGTGGTCTACACAGGCCACAATGAGTTCTTGGAGGAGCGCAGCTACACCGCGTTGATCGACCAACCGCGGTGGTGGCAGCGGTTGCGCTTGTGGCTAGGCGGTCGCCGTTTCTTCGCTCTGGCCCGCAGCGGTTTGCGCAGCCTACGCCCCGCATCGCCGGAGGCGGGCACGCAGCTGGCCGGTGAGGTGGAGACTAAACTCGAAGGCTGGACCGGGCTTGAGCGTTACCAGCGCGACGACCGGCTGGCCCAGTCGATCACCCAACACTTCGCCGCCAACCTGCGCCGCATGGCGGCACTGGCCCGCGCCCACGATGTGAGGTTGCTCTTCGTCGAGCCGGTGGCCAACTTGAAAGACTTCTCGCCCTTCAAGTCGCAACACACGGACGGCCTGACGGCGGCACAGATCGCCAGGGTCGACAGCCTGCTCGCCGAGGCTGTGCAACAACTGCAAGCCGGCGACAGCGCCGTTGCCCTCGATCGGCTCGACGCCGCGCTGGCGATCGATCCTCTCTATGCCGAGCTGCATTTCCGGGCCGGTCGCGCCCACCTGGCGCTCGGTGACACCGCGGCTGCGCGCGCCGCCTTTGTGCGCGCCAAGGATCTCGACGTGGCGCCGCTGCGCGCCACCGAGCCGATCCTGCGAATCCTGCGCGAAACCGTCGCTGACGAAGGGCTCACCCTCATCGACTTGCCGGCGCTTCTCGCCGCGGAGAGTCGCGAGCGCTTCGGTCATTCGCTCCTGGGAAACGAGTACCTGCTCGACCACGTGCATCCGAACTTCGATGTCCACGCGCGGATCGCCGGGCAGATTGTCGAGGAGCTGGCGGCGCAAGGCGAAGTGCGGATCGCAGCCGGCTGGTCGGCGACAACACGGCGGGCTATCCGCCGGCAGGTAGTGGCCTCCCTCGACGAGGCCTACTACGCCCAGCGCGATCTCAACCTGGCGACGGTGCTCGGATGGGCCGGCAAGATCGAGGAAGCCCGCGCTCCACTCCTGCGCGTCGCCCACGCTCTGCCCAACAACAGCCAGGCACACCTTCATCTGGGGATCGTTCACCAACGGCTCGGCGAGTTCCAGGCCGCCGCCGAAGAGTTGCGCCTGGCAATCCAGCTGACCCCGGACTCCGCCGCCGCCCACTTCAACCTGGGGATCGTGCTCGGGCGGATGAACCGGTTGGATACCGCCATCGCCGAGCTGGAAGCGGCCCTCGATCGGCAACCGGACTACCCCGAGGCGCTCCACAACCTGGGCGTCCTCCTGCGCCGCCAAGGTAATCTCACCGCCGCCGTCGCCGCCTTCCGCCGGGCGCTCGATCTACAACCGGACGCGTCTGAAAGCCAGGTCGGTCTCGGCATTGCGCTACGCCGCCAGGGCAACCTAGACGCCGCGGCGCAAGCCTTCGAGAAGGCCCTCATCCAGGCACCCGACGACGCCGACACGCTGACTGAACTCGGCATCACCCGGGCCCGGCTCGGCCAGACCGAGCAAGCGAGGCACCAGTTCGATCGAGCACTGGCGCTCGACCCAGCCCACACCGAAGCGCTCTACAACCGCGGCCTCCTCGCCGCCAGAACCGGCGACCGCTCCCGCGCCGCCGCCGACTACCGCGCCACGCTCGCCGCCGCCCCCGACCACGCCCGCGCCGCCAACAACCTCGCCATCCTCCTCGCCGGCCAAGGCGACCGCGACGGCGCCAAAGCTCTCCTCCAACAAGCGATCGAGAATGACCCCACCTACGCCGACGCCCAGTTCAACCTAGGAATCCTCCACGACGCCAACGGCCAACCCCAGGCCGCCATCCAAGCCATAGAAAGAGCCCTAGAACTCGCCCCAAACACCCCCAGATACCACCAAGCCCTAGCCGCCCTCTACCAGGCCACCGGCCAGCCCAAAAAAGCTCGGAAACACCTAGAAGCCCTAAGGTAACTCACCACCATCCCGGTAGGGGCGCGATTCATCGCGCCCGCGCCCAAACCCACGCCCAAGCCCAGTTTCAAACCCCGTCTCCCACCCGAGCGATGTCGTTGCGGTACCGGAAACGGGCGCGATGAATCGCGCCCCTACGCGTCTCGTGGAAACAATGTCCAGCGAAGCGCGCGAGCCCCCCCGGGGCGAGCCCGGCCGACCAGGCCGGACTCCTTGGGGTTGAAGACGAAAAACCGCGTTTTTTCGTCTGAAGGGGCCTCGGAGAGAGGCCCGTTGCACATCCGATGTCGGTTCCATGTGCGAAGGCGTTGCGGTACCGGAAACGGCCGCGATGAATCGCGCCCCTACGCGTCTCGAAGGGGCACGCTTTCGGACGCAGCGCGCGAGCCCGTAGGGCGAGCCCGACCGACAGGCCGGACTCCTTGGGGTTGAAGACGAAAAACCGCGTTTTTTCGTCTGAAGGGGCCTCGGAGAGAGGCCCCTATAAACAAAAACCAGACGCCGGGCGAGAATCTAAGCAGTCACGCCCGGCGGCCGATCAGAACCTAAAGCCGATAGACAAACGATAGGTCCGCGGCGTCTGATAATCGAACTCGTCGACAGGCTGGCCGAAGTTGTCGCCCCGCGTCCAGTTCACCCCTTCGACCGGAGTCTCGGTGAACGGGTTGAATGCGGCGAGCACGTTCGTATCCGTCGAATCGGTGATGTCGGTATTGACGTCGATCACCCCCTGCTCGTCGAAGAGGTTCAGGATCTCCGGCTGGATGAAGACCTCGAAGGACTCACCGAAGGCGTTCCAGGTAAAGGCATAGTTGAAGGATAGGTCGGTGCGCGTGATGTCATCGGTGTGAAAGGCGTCCCGCGTGGTGTAGAAATAGGTGACCGTGGTCGGCGGCTGGGCAAATCCCGGGTTGGTGACGAACGGTCGTGCGTCCACCGATCCCACCGCGCCGTACGGCGTGCCGGAGGTGTAGGTCTGCAACAGGCTGACCGAGAGTGAGTTGTGGTCGGTATTGAAGATGTCGTAGATCGCCCAGGCTTTCAGGCGGTGGCGCTGATCACCCTGGAGGTCGCCGACCGGGAAGGCGAACGACGGATCATTGTACTGCGGATAGGAGAACGGTGATGACGGCACCGGCCCGCTATTGCGGGTCTCGCCGTTGATGTTGCCCTCGAGTTGCGACAGCGTGTACGAGCCGGCGAGACGCAGCTTGTCGCTCACCCGATACCGCGCCTGCGTGTGTAGGCCAAGGTACTCGCGGGTCAACACCGAGTCACCGAAGTTGCCCACCAGAGTCAGATCTCGCAGACCGGCGGAGGTTGGGACCGTTCCATTGGCGACGGTGGTGTTGTTGGAGTAAAAGTCATTCCACTCGCGGTAGACCACGTCGGCGCGAACAGAGCCGCGGTCACCCAGCCGCTTGTTGATCCCGATGGTGTACTCATCGGCTGCGGGCGACTTGAGACCACCTCGAATCACCGAGGTGGAACCGGGGATCGCCGCCTGGATGTTGAAGGCGTTGATCGGTGCATTGGGATCGATCAGCGAGGTGCTGACCGTGCTACCGCCGAGGCTCTGGTACCAATCGAAGATGATGCGCAGAGCATCTTCCGTCGAAGTACAGGTTCCGGCGGCCAGGCAGCCCGGGTCGGTGTTGATCGCCGGACCGTCGTAGTTCCAGATGAAGGATCCGATGGCGCCGCCGCTGGAGGTGGAATTGGCGCGACCGTTGGCGATCCCGGCGACGTAGGTCCCTAAGCTGGCGTTGACCACCAGGTCTCCGTCGCCCTTGGTATCCCAGCTCAGACCGAGGCGCGGGCTGACCTTGCTGTCATCGGTGACCAGAGCGCCGGCGCTGTTAGTGCCGTCGTTCTCGTCGTAGCGAACGCCGAGGTTGAACGACCACCTGTCGTTCAGGTTCCAGCTGTCATTGACGTAGTAGGAGTTGGTGGTGAAGCCGGTCGGCGTTGCGATGTCTTCGTTGAACACGTCGAAGAAGCGGATCCAAGGAGTGCGCAGCCCCGGCGTCCCCGAGTTGCCGACGACCGGGAAGATGGTGTTGTCACTGCCCACCAGAATGTCCGAGGAGTAGACGGTGAAGTCACTGCCGGTCTGGTGGTTGATGACAAAACGAATGTCGTCGAAGGTGTCATAGCCGAAGACCAGATCGTGCGTACCGGCGTTGCCGGAGGTCAAGAAATAGGACCCCTTGAGCAGCAGATCCTCGTTGTTGCGGATCTCGTCCTCACAAGAGCCGCAGAAGGTCGGCGCGTGATAGCGGTGGCCCGTTCCGCGGCGGCGCATCAAGGTACCTTCGATCAAGTCCGGCACACCGCCGGAGCCGATACCGATGATGAAATCTCGCTCCGAATACTGGCCCTCGACGAAGAAGTTCTCACTCAGGATGCCGGTGTAGTTGATCGACTTGAACTCCTGCGGATCTTCGCGCTGCGGATTCAGGCTATCGAGATCGAGGAAGGTTCCAAAGCTGGTGTTCTGCCGCGTGCGTTCGAGGTCGAGATAGGTGCCGATCACCGTGTGGCTCGGGTGCGGCGTGACCGTCAGCTTGCCCTCGAGGCGGGTCTCGGAGTCCCCTGTCGGGAAGGTGAGCCCCAGCACGCCACCCCGCGTCTGGCTGCTGCCGTTGATCTCGAAATCGCGGGCCGCGGCAAAGAACCACAAGTGGTCCTTCAGCACGAAACCGCCGAGCGTGCCCTCGTAGATCTGACCGATGTCATCCACGCGATCGCCGGACAGCGGCGTCTTCGCCGCCCAGTCATCGTTGACCAGGTTGACGCGCAGCGAGCCCGAGAAGTTATTGCCACCCGACTTGGTGATGGCGTTGACCACGCCGCCGGTAAAGCGGCCGTACTCGGCCGACACACCGGAAACCATGGTGGTGGTTTCGGCGATCGCATCCTCGATGAACAACGGCAGCGATTGGCCGCGAATGTTCTCGTTGACGGAGACGCCATTGACCAGCCAGAGGTTCTCGAAAGACATCGCGCCGGCGATACGCACGTTGCCGGCCTGGTCGTTAGTGGAGGTACGGCTGCCTGGCCCGGTGTCGGAGACTCCCGGCGTCAGCAGCGTGGTCTGCACCAGGTTGCGGGCGATGGGCAGCTGCTCCACTTCGTCCTGGATCAGCGTCACGGAGCCGGTGTTGGTCTGCGAGATCACCGAAATATTGCCCGAGACGACGATCTCATCGGACATCTCGCCGAGCACCATCTCGATGTCGGAAATAGTGGTCTGCGCCGCCGACATCCTCACTTCCCGGGTGGCGCTCTTGAAGCCATCGAGTTCGTAGACGACCTGATAGGTGCCAGGAGGGAGGAAGGCGAGCTAGTAGTCGCCGTTATCGTTTGTCACCGTCGTCCGGCTACCTTGCAAGCTGGGCGAGGTGGCGGTTACCACGACCCCCGGTAGAACCCCACCATCGGGATCCTCCACTCGGCCAGTCAAAGTCCCGGACGGGTTCTGCGCCAACAGCTGCGGTGCCAGGAGTAACCCAACAACGAAGCAGCAAGAGAGCACTTTGCAGATCTTCACCGTGCCGATCTTTCTGCGTCTCATACCGACTCCTTTCCGTGTCGATCATTCCGTTCAGCAGCGAACGAAACGAAGTTTCTGGGTAGCCCCTCCACCGGATGCAGCCGGGAAGTCTGTTCCCCTGCTGGTATACAGCACAAGTTTGCAAGGCACGAGCCAAGCAAGAAAACGCGTCAAAGGCTCAACTCCAGCGCTCCCGAGGGAAAACTGGCAGCAGTTGATCCATTTTTCTGGATTCTCTCTTTCGGATTGTTGAATATTTTCCGCATGGTAAGGAACCTGAGCAGAGGATGTCAATGCGGCCCTGCCCGCGGAATCTCACGGTTTCCGCTATCGTGGCCCCGCCGATAGCTCATCTCGGCAACATGCGTGAAACCGTGAAACAGACCCTGTGGCAACGACTGGCCCCGGCGCGAAGCGCTCAGGCGGGCCTATCCGTATTGCTTTTTTTCGCTTGCGGCGCACCCGGCTCACCGCCCGCCGGCAAGTCCGCCGCCACCGAGACTTCGCCTTCGCTGCCCGCAACCGCGCAGCGCGACCAGGCGACGCCCACAACACCTCTGTTCGAGGAGCGAGCGCGGAGCAGCGGCCTCGACTTCGTGCACTTCAACGGCATGTCCGGCCAATTGCGCCTGGCGGAGATCACCTGCGCCGGCGGCGGCTATCTCGACTTCGACGGCGACGGCGATCTCGACCTCTATCTCCTGCAAGGTGCTATGCTCGGCCCCGGTGAGACCGTGGCCGATGCCCTCGACCCACCCCACCACCCCTTGCCACTGACCGATCGGCTGTTCCGCAACGAGTTGATCGGCAGCCAGGCTCAGCCAGAGCCAGCCGCGGGAACGCTAGCTGCGGAGACGCTGCGTTTCACCGACATCACCGAGCACATCGGCCTGGCGACGACCGGCTACGGCTGCTCATTGGCCACCGGCGACTTCGACGGCGACGGCAAGATCGATCTCTACATCGCCAACCTGGGAGCCAACCAGTTGCTGCGCAACCTGGGTGATGGCACCTTCGAAGAGGTCACCGAGCGAGCCGGCGCCGGAGATGACCACTGCACCGTTTCCGCAACTTTCTTCGACTTCGACCTAGACGGGGACCTCGATCTGTTCATCGCCAACAACGTCGATCTACTGGTCGCCGAACCTCCGCCCTGCTTTTCCCTCACCGGCGCTCCCGACTACTGCGGCCCCGGTGCCTTCGCCTTCCAGGGCGACCGCCTGCTGCGCAACCGGGGAGACGGCACCTTCGAGGAGGTCACCGAACAAGCCGGGATGGCGGTGGCACCGCTGCCTTCGCTCGGTGTGGTGGCGGCCGACTTCAACGCCGACGGCTGGCCCGATCTCTACGTCGCCAACGACGGCCAACCCAACCGGCTGTGGATCAACCGCGGCGACGGCACCTTCGAAGATCGAGCCCTGCTCGCCGGCAGCGCCGTCAACGCGCACGGCGAGAGCGAAGCCAGCATGGGGGTGGACGTCGGTGACTTCGACCGCGACGGCGACGCCGATCTCTTCCTCGCCCATCTGGTCAAGGAGACCAACACCCTCTACCGCAACGACAACGGCCAGTTCGGCGACTACACCCTCGCCGCCCGGCTGGGGCCGGCCAGTCTGCCGTTCACCTCGTTCGGAGCCGGCTGGCTCGACTTCGACAACGATGGTTGGCTCGATCTGATGGTGGTCAACGGCGCGGTCACCCACATCGCGGAGCAAGTCCGCCAAGGCGACCCGTTCCCGCTACACCAGACGAACCAGTTGTTTCACAACCTGGGCCGCACAGAACCACCCGGCGCCGCCGTTCGCTTCGCGGATGTCACGGCCCACGCGGGACCGGCCTTCACCCTCTCCGAGGTCAGCCGGGCGCTGGCCCTGGGCGACGTGGACAACGACGGCGATCTCGACGCCTTGGTGGTCAACAATCGTGGACCGGCCCGCCTGCTGATCAACCGGGTCGGGCAGGATGCGAACTGGATCGGTCTACGCCTGGTCGAAGGTGAGCCGGGGAGCGACTCCCTCGGCGCACGCGCCACCCTCATCGACGGCGGATCCGAAGTGGCCTGGGGTTGGGTGCACACCGACGGTAGCTTCAACGCCGCGCGCGACCCGCGGCTGCTCTTCGGCCTCGGCACCGAAGCACCGGCGGACGCAAGTCCGGTGATCGAAGCGGTGCACATTGCCTGGCCGGACGGCTCGCGCGAGCAGTGGAGGAATCTCCCCACCGGCCGCTACACGACGCTGCGCAAAGGGACCGGGCAACCGCTGCAACCTTGAGTCGCCCAGCTGCCACCGCGTGCTAGCCTGCCCTGGTTGTGGTGGAACGGCAATGGTCTCTCGCCCTCGTACTGGTGGCGGCGCTGGCTTCCGGTTGTACTCCTGAGAGAGCCGACCCAGCCGCTGGCACCACGGCGGCAACCAACCAGTACCAAACCCAGGGCCAGACAGCCCAGGGCCCGTTCCGCGAGGTCGCCACCGAGGTGGGCCTCGACTTCCACCACTTCAACGGCATGTCCGGCGACCTGCACATGGCCGAAATACTGGGCCCGGGAGCGGCTCTCTTCGACTACGACAACCACGGCGATCTCGACATCTACCTGGTCCAAGGCGCCATGCTCGCGCCCGGCAAGAGTTTGGCGGATGCCATCTTCCCGCCCCGGCAACCGGGTCCGCTCACCGATCGGCTCTATCGCAACGACCTGGTCTCGGTAGCCGGCGGCCGCAGGGTGCCGGACTTCGTCGATGTCAGCCGGAAAGCCGGTCTGACCGCCGAACTCTACGGCATGGGAATCGCCGCCGGTGACTTCGACAACGACGGTCACATCGACCTCTACATCACCAACTGGGGTTCGAACCAGCTGCTACGCAACCTGGGAGACGGCACCTTCAAAGAGGTCACCCAACCGGCCGGCGCCGGCGACCCCCGGTGGAGCGTACCCGCCGCCTTCTTCGACTATGACGGCGACGGCTGGCTCGATCTCTACGTCGGCAACTACGTCGACGCCCCGCGGGTCGATCCACCGACCTGCCAGGATCCGATCGGCGCTCCCGACTATTGCGGTCCCGACACCTTCTCTCCCCTCCCCGACCGTCTCTTGCACAATCGGGGAGACGGCACCTTCGAGCGGGCGACCACCACCACCGGTCTGGCCGCCGGCGCTCCCAGCGCGGCGCTCGGCGTGCTCATCGCCGACCTCGACGAAGACGGTCTGGTCGATCTCTACGTCGCCAACGACAAGGCGCCCAACCACCTGTGGCGCAACCGGGGAGACGGTACTTTCGCGGAAGAAGCGATGCTGGCCGGTGCGGCGGTCAACGGCGACGGCAAGGCGGAGGCTTCGATGGGTGTCGACGCCGCCGACTACGACGGTGACGGCGACCTCGACCTGTTCATGACCCACGTCATCGCCGAGAGCAACACCCTCTATCGCAACGAAGGGGGCGGTGTCTTCATCGACGCCACCCCCGGCTCCGCTCTCGGCCCGCCGAGCCGCACCCGCACCGGCTTCGGCACCGGGTGGATCGATTTCGACGGCGACGGTCTGCTGGATCTTCTGGTGGCCAACGGCGCCATCCAGCACCTGGCCCACTTGGTGCGAGCCCACGACCCTTTCCCCTTGCACGAGCCCAACCTGCTCTTCCGCAACCGGGGCGACGGCCGTTTCGAACCGGTGCCGACCGAGGGCACTCCGCTCGGCCGCTCCGAAGTCAGCCGCGCCGCCGCCTTCGGCGACATCGACAACGACGGCGACGTGGATGTTCTCTTGACCCAGAACAACGGACCGGTCCGGCTGCTCCTCAACCAGGGAGCACCGCCGGCCTGGATCGGCGTACGCGCCGTGGCGGGCAACCCTGCACGCGACCAACCGGGAGCCCGCATCGCCCTCTTGCTCGACGGCCAGCAACCCCGCTGGCGCCGGGTACGCATCGCCGGCAGTTACTGTGCCGCCAACGATCCGCGAGTCACCTTCGCCCTCCAGAAGGCCGACCATGTACGCGGCCTGCGCGTGCGCTGGCCGGACGGAACCGACGAAGACTGGCCGCCACCGCCGTCCGGTCTCTACACCACCTTGCGGCGCGGCACGGGCACCACCGCCACTAAGCTGGGAAAACCATGATCACCAACAACACCGTCGACGCCAAATCAGCCAGAGCACTGTGCACAGTTCTGTTGGCGACGCTACTGTCCGTCGCCGCCTGTTCGACACCGCCGGCGGTGCACCGGTCGGGAGCCGATTTGCGACCGATCCCAGCCCCCGATCTCACCGCCGCCGAGCCGGCCGTGCGCCAACAGCTCGCAGGCAAACTGGCCGAGGTCGAAGCCCTGCTCGCCGGCACGGCCACCGAGGAAACCGCCAGCGCCGAGGCGCTCGGCGAGCTTGGCCTGCTCTACATCCTCTACGACTTTCTCGACAGCGCCGAAGTCTGCTTCGCCAACGCCGAAAGCTTGACTCCGCTGGACCACCGTTGGCCCTACCTGCGCGGCTACCTGCTGCAAGTGCAGGGCCGGCTGAGCGAGGCCACCGACCACTTCGACAGAGCCCTGGAACTGGCGCCCGACTCCCTCCAGACCCATCTACGGCTCGGCCGCGCACGGCTGGAGTTGGGAGAGCTGGAAGCGGCGCGGGCGCGCTTCGAACGGGGGCTCGAACTCGACCCCGAGGCCGCGGCGGCGCTCGAAGGGTTGGGCAAGGTGGCCGAAGCGCAGAGCGATAACGCAGCAGCCGCCGCCTACTTCGAGCGCGCACTGGCGCTAGCTCCCGAAGCCAACAGCCTGCACTATGCCCTCGGTCAAAGCTACCGGCGACTCGACCGCATCGAAGAGGCCGAAGCGCAACTGGCTCTGGCGGGAGAGGTGGCCGTGCGCATCCCCGATCCATTGCTCAACTCACTCGCCGAGAAGGCCCAAAGCGCCCATTTCTACTTGACGCAGGCGGCCAAAGCGATGGACAACCGGCGCTGGGAGGCGGCCAACGCCGCCTGGGAACGGGCGATCGAACTCGATCCCGACCAGATCGACGCCTACCGGGGATCGAGCTTCTGCCGCGAGCAGCTGGGCGATCGCGAAGGCGCCATCGAGCAGCTGCGGCGAGCGCTCGATCGCGGCGAGCGCAAACCACAGCTGCTTTCACCCGCGCTGCGCGCCGAAATCTCTCGTTTGCGCGGCGGCTTGGCGGTGATCCTGGAGCGCGACGACGAAGCGGTGGAGAGCTTCCGCGCCTCGCTGGCGGCGGTGGCCGAACAGCCTGCGGTGCGTTCCAAACTGGTCAACGCCTTGGCCCGCCAAGGCCAGGCAGAAGAGGCGCTGGTCGAACTCAACCTGCTGCTCGCCGGCAATCCCGATGAGGCGCCCGCCCTGCTGGTGCAGCGCGCCACCTTGTTCATCAACCTGGGCAAGAAAAGCCAGGCACTCGCCGATTTCGAGCGCGCCATCGAGCTGGCTCCTGACAACACGGTGATCCGCCAACGCTACGCCGAAGCCCTCGAATTCCTCGGCGACACCGCCACCGCCACCGCACAACAGTGGAAAGCCGCACGCGCGGCCGACGCCACCGGCAGCGGCGTCCAACTGCATGCCGAGGATGCACGGCGCCTTCTCTCCGAGCAACGCTTCGAAGAGGCGGCCGAGAGCCTGCGCAAGGCGCTGGCCCTGGCTCCCGAGCGGCCCGACCTGCGCTTCCGGCTCGCCGGGGTCCTCGGCCATCTGGGCCGCTACGACCAGGCCATCGAGGAGTTCCGCCAGATCCTGAAGACGGCGCCCAACCACGCCGGCTCCCATCGCGGCTTGGTCACCGCCTTGATCCTCGACAGCCGGTGGGGCGCGACGCGGGTGCAACTGCAAGCGGCGCTCAAACAGTTCCCGCGCAACGTCAAGCTGGCCACCCTGCAAGCCCGGCTGCTGGCCACCTCCCCCGACCTCAGCGTCCGCGACGGCGCCTTCGCCCTGGAGCTGGCCCGCCGCATCAACGAACAACACACCGACCTGCGCTCCCGCGAAACGCTGGCGCTCGCCTGCGCCGAGACCGGCCTCTTCGACGAAGCGGTACAGATCCAACAAGGGGTGATCGCCGAAGCTGAAGCCACCGCTCCCCAACAACTCCTCCAGCGCCTACGCGCCGAGCTGGAGACCTTCGAGAATGAACAGGCCTGGAGCCTAACCTCCCCCGACGAACTGCTAGCCGGCGCCTTTTGAGCCACCCTGACTCGCTCACCACAGCCTGTCACGCCAACTTTCGGGTGGCACCCGCCAACTTTCGGGTGGCACCCGCCAACTTTCGGGTGGCACCTCTCAAGCGGGACAAGCGGAACTGGCACGGGACCGGGGTGAGAACCGCGTAAGTCACTGTATTCAAAGGACTTTACTTACCATCAACTTTCGGGTGGCACCTGGAACTCACGCCCGCCAACTTTCGGGTGGCACCTGGAGCAAACTGCGAGACCGCCACCGCGGCTGTGGTGGCGATGGCGGTCTCTTGTTACCGACGGTCCGGTGGTGCCTCCTCTTCGGCCGAGTGCCCGAAACCCAAGGGTCTTACTACTAGAGCGGCCCCCTTTTTCTCGGTCCCGGGTTCACCCGGTCCGGCTTGCGGTGGATCACGCGAACTCCCTTCTCCGCGACTACGAAGACCATCGCGCCGACGCCGCATACCGGCCTGGTCTCCAGCTCGAACTCGCCCCCACGCGGGTGGTGCAGCAGCACCTTCTGGAGACGGTAGGGAGTGATTGTCGCGATGAAAGCACCTTGCTCATCGGTAACCTCCTTGCTGTCCTCGAAAACCACCACCGCTTCCGGAACAGGCCGGCCCTTTTCGTCGACCACCTCGCCGATTAACCGGCACTGCTTCGGCACGAAGGTACGCACGGTGACCCCGCCGATCAACTCGCGCTCTCCTCCCGGCTTGCGCGGCGTGGCGAATATCGCCACTTCGCAGTCCGCTTCCTCGCCCGGCTCGCTGCCCCGCGGCGCGTCGTAGGTCACCCGTACCGTCTTCGGGCAGTCGTTGATCGGATCGATCACAAAGCGTGCCTCTTTCACCTGGCACTTCCAACCGTCGCGATGCGATTTGGCCTCAATCTCCATCAAGGCCGGGACCATGAAGGGGTTCTCCACTCGAATCTCCCAAACCGAGGGGGCCACTTGCAGGTTGCGCTGGGTGACGTTGTTGTCGAAGTCGGTGTCTTGGCCATAGGCGATGCTCACCTGCACGCACTGATGGTTGGCCGCCGCCGGGGTCCACGGTTGGTTCACGGCTACGGTGGCTCCCGCCGCCACGGTGACCTGCTGGGTGCCCACGTGGAAGAACTGGCTGGTGCCGGCGCCGAAGACGTAGACGCCGAAGTTCACTTCGATGATCGCCGGCACGCCGCCGCTGTTGGTCACCTGCGCGGTGATCGTGTTGGCCACTCCCACCTGCGGCGCCGCCGCGGTGGTGATGTCGGTCGTGTTGTTCCAGAACGGTAGCGGCGGGGTGAGCGCGCACGGCTTGCCCGAGCTACTCGGCGGCCCCACGCAGGTCGGGAACCCCGGATCGGTCGCCGTGGCGGCATTGACCGCCGCCCACAGATTGAGCATGCCGGCACCGAGGTCATTGTCCCAGACCGGATCGACGGCAGCGAACTGCGCAACATTGAGCGTCGTGTCGGCGTTGCGCTTGAGCAGATCCTTGACGCTGTCCGGCGTAATGCCCGGTCGCGCCTGCACGACCACCGCCGCCGCACCCGCTACCTGGGGACTGGCCATCGAAGTGCCCGACTTGCTGACGTACCCGGAAACCGTACCCGATTGAGCCGAGAGAATATTCTCGCCCGGTGCCGCGATGTCCGGTTTCAAGGCCACCACATTCGGCGTCGCGACATTGAAGTCGAGACGCGGTCCGCGCAGGAATTGCGCGTAGTTCAGATCATCGCCACGGCCGACCGTGTCGAGGTCGTTGGTGCCGCCGACGGTCAGCGCGAACGAAGCCGAACCGGGTGCCTGCACGATCTGACTGCCGGGAGCCAAGCCACAGTTGCTCGCATTACCGTGCGCCACCACCGGCACGACACCGAGAGAGGCCATGTAGTTCACCTGCTGAGACAGGGCGCTGGTACCGTCGTCGTCCACGCAGTAGCCAAAGCTCATGTTGGCTGAGGCGATATTGAAGGTACCGGCGTTGGCACCCACCCAATCGATCGCTTCCGCGGCGTTGGCTGCCGAGCCGAAGTTATCGATCTTGACCTCGACCAGGCCGGCGCCCGAGGCCATTCCGGCGCAGTTGGTCGGCGAACCGTCGTCCGGGGTGCTGCACACCCTGCCCGCCGCCCCGCCGCCGACGGCGATTCCCGCCACATGAGTGCCGTGGCCAATGGCGTCGACCGCGTTGGTCACTCCGGTGCCCGGCTCATCGTCAGCGTCGGTGCACACACCGTTGCCCAGCGGCGCCGGTTCACACGAATCGTCGATCCCGTTGCCGTTGGTATCTTCGAAGCGCGAGGCATCAAAGCCCGCGACCCACTTGCCGGCGAAGGTCTCGTGCGCGTCGTCGACGCCACTGTCGATCACCGCCACGTTGACACCGGCGCCGGTGAAACCGGCATTTTGCGCCGTATTGGGGCTGAAAGTGTTGCTGGTGCGCGACTGCGCGCTGCGACTGGAAACGTCGTTGAAGTAGACCAGCGGCGGTTGCCACTCGACCATCGCCACCTCGGGAAGGGCCGCCAATTTGGGCAGCGAATCGAACTTCACACCGTCGAGCATGACGAAGGTCACCAGCTTTCCGATGTAGGTCAAGCGCCCGTAACCGTCGAGCAGGCGGGCGATATCGCGCGCCTCAAGGCAGGTGTTGAGGTCGACGATCACATTCACCGTCGAGCCCGGCTTGAACCGCTTCTCGATCTCATCGTCAATGAAAGTGCGATCGAGATCCCGCACCCAGTTCGTGTGCTTGCGCTGCCCCTCGATCGCTGTCGAAGCAAAGTACTTGTCCACCGTTTGTTGCCAGGCGAGCGGCGTAAACTTGCAGGCCCGTACTTCACTTGCCACGAACAGCATTACTAGCAGAATCACTACAACAAATGCGCTAAGTCTCTTCATGGGTATCCCCTTCGGCAGCACTGAGGTTCCGATGCCCAAGCGCCAGTAGGTTGATGACGTTCCAGCAGAGCTAGGCGTTGAGAAGCGCTCGTTGTTACCCCTGCTGACTCTCGAAGTCGATAGAAGAGGCCCAATTCCGAACGTCAGGGAGCGGATACAACCACTGCTGTCCCACTAAGAGCCGAGGAAAAACCCGATTCCGTAGTCAGCGCTGGCAATGGACGTGTAAGCCAAACCATTGAAAATACAGGGGAAACCAGGCTTCGATTCACGATTTTGCCGCGCTGGCTCAGCGTCTCGAACTAGTTCCGAGACGTGACTTCGAGTCTCCGGCCCAGCGCCACCCTCCGGGGCGCAAACTGCATTCCATCCGCCTTTGGGATCAGTTCATAGCCTTGGCCTCGGCACAGTTGGCGGGAAGATCCTGTATCTAGGATCTGGCCCCAAACCTACGAGCGCGGAGCCACAAGCTCTAATGTTTCGGTGTCGGGCCGGTGAGCTGCGACGAGCTGTCGGCCATTTCGTCGCCCGGGGAGAGCCGAGCATCTCTGACTACCCTCACCCACTGCTGCTTGCCGGACCAGTGAGAGTTTGTGGGGCAGCAGTGGGATACAGCGGATGGAAGATTTCTCCGTTCTTGCTTTAGGAAAAGTCCGGCACTGTGATAGAAAGCTCGGTAGAAACCGCCTATGCGCTTGAATCGGGTCTCCCGAAGCTGAGATTGCTTCCAGCTTGTGCTATCCTCGGTTTATGCTGCTAGGCTCATATCTGTATACCGAAAAAGGAGGCCTTGATGCATCGAAATCGTTGGGTTCTATCATCCGCAGCCGCGCGAGTGCGGCAGGTTCTGTTACTGACTCTCATCGCTCTCGGCTCGGTTGCGCTCCCCGCCGCCGCCTCGAACACCCCCAAAATCGCAAATTTCCCCCAGACCGTCGAATACCAGGGTAAGGCCCTCAACGCCGCTGGACAACCGCTGGTCGGCGTCTACTCCATGACCTTTCGGTACTTCGACACCTCGGGTAGCCAACTGCTCGCCGAGACCCTCGAAGCGGTACCGGTCGCGGTCGGAAACTTTCGGGTTCACCTCGGCACCGGTACGACCCTCGAGGGCGGCAGCTATCCGTCACTCCAAGCGGTGTTCGCCAAGCATCCTCGGCTGGAGCTCGAGGTCGAGGTAGACGGTGTGGTCTACGAGCCGCGCCTCGCGATCCTCCCCGCCGGCCACTCGCTCAAGTCGCGCCTGGTCGCCGCCGGCCTGCGCCAGAACGACGACAACGAAGTCCACTGGAAACACTACGAAGACCGCAACGGCGCCACCTCATTCCAGTCTGGCATCCTCTCCCCACGCGGCACGAAGCGGCAGGAGCTGCCCGTCGAAGGTTCGGTCTGGCGCCGCCCCTTCGAGCTGCCCGCGGTAGGACCAGGGTTCAGCCGCGCGGCGCGTACGCTACCGATCGTCACCAAGAAGCCGATGACCGACCGGTCCGCACGCGAAATCAACCGCCCCCGGCACGAAGACCTTCGCGACGAGCAGGGCCGCCCCTTCGGTACCGCCGCACCCAAGGTCGACGACGAGCTGGCCGGCAGAGTGCTGGCGACCGAAGCGACCCCGCCGATCGCCCTGCAATTCGAAGGTCTCAACAACATCACCGGCGTACTGCCCCCTGACACCGAAGGCGCCGTTGGCCCGAACCACTACGTGCAAGTGGTCAACAGCGTCTTTGCCATCTATAGCAAGACCGGCACTCAGTTGGCCGGTCCCTCCAACACCAACACCCTGTGGTCCGGCTTTGGCGGACCCTGCCAGACCGACAACAGCGGCGACGCCATCTTCCTCTACGACCAAATGGCCGACCGCTTTGTGCTCACCCAGTTCGCGGTGGCCGGCAGCCACCAGTCCGTCTGCTTCGCGGTCTCACAGACCCCGGACCCGACCGGCTCCTACTACTTGTACGAGTTCGTCACCCCTCGCTTCCCCGACTACTACAAGGTCGGCGTGTGGCCAGCGGCCAACAACAACGCCTACTTCTTTGGCACCAACTCCGGCGCCCAGAGCCAGTACGACGTCTTCGCCGTCGACCGTGCCAACATGTTGAACGGTGCGACCGCCCGTCCGATGCAGTTCTTCCAGAACTTCACCAATCTGATGATGCCCGCCGATGTCGATGGCCCGGTCGGTCCGGCGGCCAACGCACCGGGTCTGTTCTACAACTTCAAAGACGGCGGCGAGAGCTACTTCGGTAGCCCAGCCAGCGACAGCCTCGATGTCTACGAGTTCGACGTCGACTGGAACACCTCCGCGAACTCGACTCTGACCTTGGTCAAGTCGATCACCCCCGCGCAGGGGCTGGCCAACTTCAACTGGACCGTCTGCGGCTTCTTCGTGCAAAGCTGTCTGCCGCAGCCCAGTACCTCCGCTAACCTCGACAGCGCCTCCTGGTGGCCGATGCAGCGGCTGGTCTACCGCAACTTCGGGAGCCACGAGAGCTTGGTCGGTGCCTGGACGGTGGACGTGAACTCCACTGGCAACCGCGCGGCACCGCGTTGGTTCGAACTGCGCGACACCGGTGGCGGCTGGAGCATGTACCAGCAGGGCACCCACTCGCCCGACAGCATCCACCGCTGGATGCCCTCGATCGCGATGGACAGCTCCGGCAATATCGCCATCGGCTACAGCCGTGGCAACGGCAGCAACTTCGCGTCGATCTACTACGCGACCCGCCTGTCGACCGACCCACTGGGCACCTTGAACACCGAGGCGCTGATGTTCGCCGCCACCGGCGCACAAACCAGCACTTCCTCCCGTTGGGGTGACTATTCCTCGATGGACATCGACCCGTCGGATGACTGTACCTTCTGGTACACCACCGAGTACATCGCCACCACCGGCAGCGCACCGTGGCGCACCCGCATCGGATCGTTCAAGATTCCCGGATGCGGTGGCCCAACCAACAACCCACCTTCGGTCAACATCTCGGCGCCAGCCAACAACTCGACGTCCAACGTCGGGGACTCGGTCTCATTCAGTGGTAGCGCTACCGACACCGAAGATGGCAACCTGTCAGCGAGCCTCTCCTGGACCTCGTCGATCGACGGAGCCATCGGCAGCGGCGCTTCTTTCAGCACCACTGCCCTCAGCATCGGCTCGCACACCATCACCGCCTCCGTCACCGACAGCGGCGGCGCCCCGGGCAGTGACTCGATCAACATCAACGTGGTCGACCCCAACAACAACGGCCCGCAGACCGCGGTCTATGACGCTGGCCTGGGTGCGCCGAGCTGCCCGATCGCCGGCAGCTCTTGCGACTCCGTGGCACTGCTCAACGGTCGAGCCAACCTCGGACCGGAGCCCAACCAGCCGAACACGCTGACCGCGTGCAACGACGGTACTTCCGGTTCCTTCCACAATGACGAGTCGAACGATCGTATCGTCGTCTCGACGCTGAGCGGATCGGACTTCACCGAAGGGGCGACGGTACAGATCCAGGCCACGGTCTATGCCTGGTCGACCGGTAGCCAAGACACTCTCGACCTTTACTACGCTGCCAACGCCAACAGCCCGTCCTGGGTGTTTATCGGCAGTCTCTCTCCGCCCGCGGGGGGCGTACAGACGCTCACCACCTCCTACACGCTGCCCACCGGCACCTTGCAGGCGGTGCGCGCCAACTTCCGCTACCAGGGGAGTGCCAGCTCGTGCAGCGGCGGCACCTACGACGACCACGACGACCTCGTCTTCGCGGTCAAGCCGTCGGGAGCCAACGCGGCACCGACCGTCACCATCACCGCTCCGGCCAACGGCTCGAGCTTCAACCAGGGTGCCAGCGTCAGCTTCAGCGGCACCGCCACTGACCCCGAGGATGGCAACATCGCGGCGAACCTGGCCTGGTCCTCGAACCTCGACGGTTCGATCGGATCCGGAGCCTCGTTCTCCACCTCGTCCCTGTCGGTGGGTACCCACACCATCACCGCGTCGGTGACCGATAGCGGCGGCGCTTCGGACTCCGATTCCATCTCCATCACCATCAACATGGTCACCGCCACCTGCACCCTCGAAGACGACTTCGAAAGCGGTGCCGCCGGCTGGAGCAACTCCGCGGCCAGCACTTGCACGACCGGCTCCTACGTCTTGACCACCCCGACCTTGCAGACCAACAGCGGCGTCATCACCCAGGTGGGTGGCGATCACACCTCCGGTGGCGGCAACGCCATCTTCACCGCCACCAACACCAGTGCCGGCAACGCCGACGTGGACGGTGGTAACTGCATCCTGGACTCGCCGACCTGGGCGGTGAGCAGTGCTTCGACGCTGAGCGTCTGGTACTTCCACGGTCAACGCGACTCCAACGATGACCCAGGCGACGATTTCTTCAGCCTAGAAATCTCGACCAACAACGGTGCCAGCTACTCTCCGATCGTCTCTATCGGCGACACCCGGACCCAAGCTGGCTGGACACAGGCCACGACCTCGATCCCCGCCGGATCGAACGTCAAACTGCGCCTCCAGGTCTCCGACGGCTCTGGCCCCGGCGATCTGATCGAAGGCGGAATCGACGACCTGTCGATCTGCCCGCAGTAACGGTCTAGCTCAAACCAGTCCGTTCAATTTCGCCGGTGCGGCCCAACAGCCGCGCCGGCGTTTTTTGTGGCCTGACAGCCAACTCGCCGGCCGGGCACAGCCGAGCAGCTTTGGCTACCCTCACCCCTATCCCCTCTCCCGAAGGGAGAGGGGGACCAAACTCCACCACCACCCTTCCAAGACATAGCCCTCTCCCTCTGGGAGAGGGTTGGGTGAGGGTCCGCTCTACTATTTGCCTGCCACGCCGCTCTGATAGCGTCGCAGTCCAACGTTGCCCCAAAGGCAGCCGAGAATCCGAGCCTGTACTGATCCGCGACCTCTACTCCTCAGTGACCGGTACCCATCCAACAACCTATGAAGATCACATCTCAAAACGCCAGCGCAGCTGTCGCCCGAGAAATGACCGACACCGAATCTAGAAGGTCGGTGTAGTCGAATGATCCGTCGCATGGCCTGGGCCCTTCTCGACAGTCTAGGAGCTAGGTCGTGGCGGCTGAAGAACGGTCCAGCCCGTGGCTTAGAGATCTACGCCCCGGCTCGTCGAGGAGTCGGTTTTCGTAGTGGCCGCTACGAACCGTGGGTTGCCGCCCGCTTGGCGCAACAGGCGCAGCTCGGGGCTACCGTAGTGGATGCGGGAGCACATCTGGGGTTTCACACCCTGGCGCTGGCCAGTTGCGTTGGCCCCAGTGGCCGTGTCTTCGCTTTCGAACCGGCGCCGACCGCTGGCGCGCTCTTGGATCGAACCCTCCGGCGAAACCATTTGCCACAGGTGGAGCGACTAGCCCTCGCGCTGAGCGACCGGCAAGGCACCGCCACCTTGCGGCAGACAGCCAACGCAGCGATGAATCACCTGGTCCCTGCCAACCCATCATCAACAGAGCCCCAAGACACCACTCAGGTGCAGACCACCACACTGGATCACTGGGCCTCGGAGCGCGCACTTCAACGGTTGGATTTACTAAAAATCGACGTCGAAGGCGGCGAACTCGCCCTCCTGCGTGGTGGGCGCCAAACCCTCGAGCAATTTCGGCCTACCCTCGTTTGCGAGCTACACTCCCACCCATCCTTACCAGCGCGCCCCAGCCAAGTGGTGGCGGAGCTGAGGGGCCAAAACTATGAGGTTGACCGCCTTGGGCCGGGTTTGGAGCTGGACGAAGCCGTGGCCCTAGCAGAGAGCGAGTCACACCCCGGAGAGATGACGATCCTCCATGTGGAAGCGGTACCCATGGCGCGGTAGAAGGTACCACCACCTACGAAGCGGCTGCCGCCTCGCTGGAACTTCACCCGGCGCGCAATAATCCATCGAGAACAAGTTCACATCCGCCCATAGGCTAGGATGGGCCGCGTGAGACAGGTAGAGAAGAATCTTGAACTTTGCATCGTTGACGCCTGGCCATCGGGGTTCGGTGACCACCTGTTCAAGGCATGTGGCTTACCACTGCCTGCACCGACACAACGGCCGAAGAAGAAGCGCCTCCCGGCCACCGACATTGCCTGGCGCGAATTCGATCTCATCACCGTGCCGTTCCAACTCGACGGCAAGAGCTGCCGACTCGTCATGGAACTCAAGCACGGTGCCATCGGCTATGGGTCCATTGGTCAAGTAATCTTCTACAAGCATGTACTCGCGCCAAGGCACGAAGAACTCCTCAAGGCGGACAGACTAGTCTTCGTGCTCATCGCCGCCACGCCCAACCCAAAACGGTGGTCCAAGCAAGGCAAACTCGAAAACGGCAGACTTGAAAGCGACGCCGAGGAGTTCGTCAAACTGTTTAGATGCTGTTACTGGCCGGATCCCGATATCCACGCCTTGTCGTATGACCAACTCGGGCTATCCCGGTCAGACGACGATCAGTGGCACTGGAGCACTGCGCAAGAAGGCGATTGCGCGGCGCCATGAGTGGACTTACTACGTGGCCGCCATCTCCTCAGCAGTCACCTCTTCATTCGGCCAAACACTGAGAATCAGGTTCAGATGAAGGAACCACGTCAATCGGTCTACTTCCGAGCCGAAGGCGGGAATTTTCTTGGGCTCTACTCCAGCGAGTATCCGTGATACTTCAACCAGCCTTTGGATTCCGCGTCGCCGCGAGCGGCGAGTAGGCGTTTAAAAATGGCGGCACGCTCTGGATTGCGCGCACTGCCGTTCCAACCCTCATCATAAAAATGGCCAAGATCACTAATCGCCCACCAGTTCCCCGTTTCTCCGGCCCTCTCCAGCCAACTGCGCCCTTCTTCCATGTCGCGCCGCACTAGCTCACCTTGCATCAGCGCGTTACCCAAGTGCATCATGCAGAACCCATTGCCTCCCCGCGCACACCGTCGCCACCAAGCGAGACCACCCTTAGCGTCTTGCGCAAACTGGTCTCCATGAATCAAAGAGCTACCCAGGAGGCGCATGGCATCTAGCGAGCCTGCTTCAGCGGCGCCTCGCAAGAGCCCAACCGCCCGTTTGGCGTCACTTTGCTGGCCGCTGGCGAAAAGCCTTCGCGCGAGAAGCGCTCCCGCCGCGGCATCGCCCTGCGCGACTCGTGACTCCAGCCGTGCAAGGCCCTTTTCATGAAGCGCCAGAGCGCGCGGAGTGATGGTCGTCTCGCGAAGCCATCGCTGGAGGCCGTCGGAACCCAGGACCGCCGCCATGTCGCGCCAGTGGTCGGCTTGCGCCGGATCGCGCTCCACCGCGATCCCGGTTTCATTGAGAAAGAACAACAACTCAGCAGCGAGGGTCAAGTTGGGCGCGGCCTGGCTGAGAAGTTCCACCGCGCGAGCCTCGTCCTGTTGACCTCCATCCCCGGTCAACAAGGCAAAGGCCAGGTTGTAGAGCGCATCCGGCGATTGGTCGGCGGCGGCCCTTTTCAACCAAGGAAGAGCCTCGGCGGGGTCGGGTTCCAAACACCCTTCCCGCCCGTAATACAGCAACTGCGCCAGCCACTTGGCGGCTGAGGCCGACCCCGCCTGCTGCGCCTTGCGGTACCAACCGAGAGCGCGTTGGCATCTCGCCGGCTTGGCCCGCGGCTGGGCCAGGAGATTTGCGCAGCTCACCATCGCTGACACATTGCCCATTTGCGCCGCTCGGCAGTATGCAGCCATTGCCGCGGCTGAATCCGGTGCCGCAAGACCGTGGCCCACGCTGGCCATCCAGCCTAGGTTGAGCAAAGCCCAGTCTTGCCCTACGGTCGCCGCCTTTTCCAGCCATTCCCGCGCCCGAAGGTAGTTCACCGACCGCCCCATCCCTACCAGCCAGGCCGTGCCGATGAGGTACTGGCAATAGCCGTCTCCCGCCGTGGCCTTGGTCTCCACCACTTCGTTCACCGGCACCAGCTGAGACGCGGCGCCGGCTCGGTCCCGCTGCCAGGGGGTGCTACCCATATGGCGCAACAACGCAATGCGAAACACCGCCTCCGGGCAACCGGCCGCGGCTGCTTGCTCGAAGAGCGGGCGCGCGGCGTCGGGATCGTAGCTCCCGCCCGCTCCCGAGTGGAGGGCTTCGGCTTCGGCGAGCGGCGCACAGCCTTCCCCAGCCGCTCCCTGGCTCGTCGTCTGCGCCACCAGTTCCGCAGAGGCCAACACGGTAATCACACTCCATGCGATGAGGACCGATCTTCTTAAAGCCATACTCACCCCTCTTTCTTGCCAAAGGCCTCATAGGCTTTCCGCAGGTCCGCATTGACGTAGGCCGGTTCGCCTCCTTCGGGAAGCGCATCCCGCGCCTCCAACAGCAAGTCGATGGCACGTCGTGGCGAGTCGAGGCGTAAGTGGCCACGCCCCAGCACCAGCAAGAATCCATAAGGCAAGGGATCCAGTTCATGACGGGCACGAGAAAGAAGCAACTCTAGCGCCGCGAGATCTCCTTGGTCGCTCTTCGTCTGAGCCAACCCAATCCAGCCTTCCTCACCTTTCGGGTTCAGCTCCACCATACGCTCGAAGGCCCTCTCGGCCAGCGGCTCATCTCCCAGCGACCTGGCGCGCGCCGCCAGGGCGCGCAGCTCTTGTACCGTCTCGGGAAGGCGCCGTTGGCCTTGCGCCAAAGCTCTCTTGGCGGCGGAGAAACTGCCGATTTCTTCCAGCAAAGTCACCGTACAGGTGCCGGAGTCCCGGGAAGCCAGTGCCCGGGGATAATCCGCGCACAGCTTTGCCGCCAGCCGCCCCAGCGACTCCTCACCCTGTTCTTGGTTCGCCACCGCCAACAGAATCAACGCCGCCTCGCGACGCGGTCGTGACGAGTTCAGCTGCGCCCACGCCGCCCTCTCCGCTGCCTGGATATCGCCTTGCTCCAGGGCCCGTTGAGCGCTCAGGAAGTGAGCCAACGCCAGAGATTCCTCATCGCCGCGGTTCACCAGATCCTGAACCACCTGACGCGCTTCATTCTCGTGGCCCGAAACGAAGAGAATCTCCCACAACGGCTCAAAAAGCCGACTGTCGTAACCCTGGCTCAGTCGTCCCCGCAACAGATCCGCGGCTTCGTCGTAGCGCTCCCGCTGGCGCAACTCGGCCGCCAGCTGCAAAACCTCGCCGTTGCGAAAGCCGTCAGGCAGCGACCGACTCCAGCGCTGAAGCAACGCCAGCCGGTCCCCGTGGCGGCCCTCCACTCGATAGATGCGCTCGAGCGCCAGCCAAACTTCCCGCACCCCTGCTTCCTGGCGCAGTCGTCCCGCCACCACCTCGGCCGACTGGCCAGGAAGTTCCCCCTCGAAGAAGCCGTTGCGCTGCCAGCTCCAAGCATTGACCAAGCCCGCCAATGTCTTTGCTGGCGCAACGCGTAGCAGCTGTAGAAACAGGGAGCTGGCGGAGGGCTGCCGCGCACATTCAAGCAATGGTTGGGCCAGAGATGATGCCTGTTCCAACGCCAGCTTCCACTCCAAGAGGCCGCGCAGCAGGCGGACGCGTTCATCGCAACCGCCCGGCGCGGGAATCCGCCGAACAATCCCCAGCGTCGCTGTCAGACGCAGCTCCTCGGGAAGCTCGCCGATCGTCTCTAGTGCTCGCGACCAGTTGCCCTCCGCAGCGGTCTGATCCACCAAAGCCATCGCCGCTCTACCGGCCAGATCCGGCTGGTCGGTCCGCGCCGCCAGCTGGGCCAAGCAGTCGCGACCTTTCGCTTGGAATGCACCGCCACGCTTGCGGACCAGCCGCGAACACAGGCCTAGCGTCACCTCGTCAGATTTTATCGTGGCCAGCCGGCGATCGAGCATCTCGACAGTGCGCTGCGGCTCCCGATCGTCCAACCCCAGGTTCAGCCAGCTGGCCATGAGTTGCGGATCTTCCGGCGCAAGATCCGCCCAACGAAGCACCCACTCGACGGCACGCTCTGTATTGCCCACCGACCGCTCATGGCCGACGAGCAATCGGTAGGCGGCGGGATCGTCCGGCGAGCGCCGCAGAAAGTCCTTCAGCAGTTGCCTGGCGCCTTGCTCATCACCACGATTGCGCCGCACCACGACGGCTCTTTCGACCGGTAGCGGATCAGCCGGGTAGCGCTCGATGAAATCGAGCAAGGCCGCTTCACGAGCTGCGGGATCAACCCCTGAGTCCAGCTGGACCAACTCCGGGCCAGCATCTTGCGGACGCGCCTCGCGCCACTGCCGAAGCACCCGCTGCTGCGCCTCCTTGCGAAGGGCCTGCTGCTGCTCCTGGCTGAGTTCCACCCCTTCCGCCCAAGCACGAGCGTGCACGGCGGCCGCCTCGGCCCACAGCAGCGCCGTCCAGAGCCGAAACGACTCTGGATGCTCCGCAACCCTGACCCGCAGCTGCGCGAGTTGAGCTTCGCTCTCCTCCAGCCGCTCGAGCGGAGTAGGTTCTTGACCTTCGAGAGTTCCGCTCAAGCCGGGTTGGATCACCACCACCCCCAGCGCCAGCCACCAAACGAGAACCTTGACCACTTTGGATCGAAATCTCATCGGCCACCTCCATCGTGAACCTTAAGATTCTATCCGATCTTCAGGGCGAACTGAATAGTGAACCTGCAAACACAGGACTGTTCAAGTACCATCCCCTCAGCGGCCCAACACCCGAGAGGCTGAGACCCGCAACACCCGAACCTGTTCAGCAGAATCAATGGCCGGTAGAACGAACCACTCTTCGCCGACCGGCGAGCGTCTGGTGCTCCTTGCTGGCATGGATGGAACAGGCCGCATGGCCGAGCTGTTTGACGTCTCGCTCGACTTCCTCGCCTTCGATGACCGCAAGGAAACCCGCAACGGCGCCCAGATCGCCGACCGAGAGCTGCTAGAGAAGATCCAGACCATCGACCGACTCCCCGAGGCCGAGAAGACCACCGTCAATGCCGTACTCAACTCCTTCATCCTCGAGGAGCAGTTTCAGAGGCTGGCGCGGGGAGAGAAGGCCAGGCAGGTGAGCGGATAGGCAGGGCGGCTGGGCTGGCGAGACGGCGGGGTGATCTGAAACGACCCCCGTAAATTGCTGAATCCAATGAGTTTTACTACGTGCCCGCCACCTAGTCGGTCGGCTGTAGATGAGGCGGTAGTTTCCGAGGATGAGTTCTCGCAGCTCAAGCGGCTCCAGCTCAGGGACGCGTCGGCCACGCTCCGACAGCTCGTTCAGTGAACGCGCGGCGCTGCGGCTCCTACGGACGAAGCGGGAGGCAGCGAAGGGGGCGTCCTCGGCGATGTTGTCCGCAATTTCTTGGAGATCGTCGGCAGCAGTACGAGTCCACCTTACTCGTCGAGCCACTGGGCCATCTTCTGCTCCACTTCTTCCTGCTCCAGGACGCGACCTTGACGAATGTCCTCGAGCCCTTGGTCGACCTTGTGGTGCAGGTAGATGCGGTACTCGATGTCCTGATACGAGACGTCTTCCGGCATCTCATCGAGAAGCTGGCGGACTTGCTCTTTGGCAGTGACAGACATGGATCTATTGTAACTCCTATCGGACGAGCTGTGCCTTGGTAGCCGAAGCACAGCCACAGCTTGGCGCTGGCGGCGTAGCCGCCGAGCCAAGCTGCGAGTCCCCTGGGCGGGCGGTGCAGTGAGGGGCGTCAGCCTCTCGCGAGTGGGTTCTGGGACGGGAGGGGGCGCACGGGGCCAGACGGGGCCGGTCGGCGGAGGCGAGGCCGACGATCAAGAAGCCGTCATCCGACTCCTCGACGCCATGATCCTCAAGAAGAAGGTTCAGGCAACGCTAGACCGCAGCGAAGCGCGTACCGCTGCTGGCTAGAGGGGCAAGAACGCCCACGACGACTCGAGAGCACCTATCTCGCTGAAAGCAAAGGACTTTACTACGTGCATGGCGCCTGGTCCCGGCGGCAACCGTTCGATACAGGAAGTAGGAAAACAGCTACCAAATAACCGCACCTCGTCAGTTGGTGCGACTGCCCTGACGGCGACCCCAGCCAACGAGGTGGCGAGCATTGACTGCCCCCCTGGCCTCTCCGACCTTACGAAGTGAGTGGCACCTGGTCGGGTCGGTTCTTCAATCGACTGAGATCCTGTCGGGACTGACCGTCCAGAAGAGAAGAGCAGCTGGAGCCTTTGTGATGGCCGCGAACTCTCTCTGCACAGAGTCTGTTCTGGCCATGACGAACTCTGCCTCCCTAGCTGTCTTGAGAGAGAACGGACACTTCCTGAATGGAACCGCCGGCAGTACGCTCTCATAGGTGTCGAAACCGAGATGTCGAAGAGCTTCCTCAACCTCGGAGATCGAAACGGCCGCGAACTCTGAGCGAGAGCAACTATTGTTGGTATCCAAATCGTGGAGATCAACTATAGGTCCAGCATTCTTCGGCAATACATCTGGGAGCCAGCCTCTCCCAAAGAATCCCGCTTGCTCTGCTGCCGCAGCACTCTCGAATCGCTCTTCTACCCGCATGCAGGCAGAGCAGATGACAAGGGATATTATGGCTACAAACATCCCGAAGGAATCTCTCCCTAGCAATGGCAACTCCTAGGAAAAATCATGGTCGTTGTTCTACGATCGGTGTCTCTAGAACTCAGCGGGAAGACCCAAGGGTCGATAGTCAGCGCTGAGAGTCTTGCAGCTCGTATTCTGATTCTTGCTGCCCTGTTGTCGCCCAAAGCTATTGGCGCTCTGGTCCGATGCAATCTCGAAAGGCGTATCGTCTTTGAAGAGGCGATCGGTAAGTTCTCTGAGATTTCCAAGGACACACGAACTCTCTTCTCCAGGCGGGCCACATTGCGCAGCTTTGCGGTTGGCCTTGCAGTGAAAACAACTATCTGAGAGCTGCCAGTTAGACCTCCGCATGTCGGCGAAGTTGCGACCAAAGGCACCGATTGCGCAGCCTCGATCAACTTCGTCTACGAGGTCTCGAGGGCTGATCAAAGACGATTGTAACCCTGTCGGGTCGACTAGCAGAACCGGCCTCCCGTTGACATATGAGAACAGGTTCCTGCCTCCTCCAGCCAGCCCCAACGGGTCCTTCCTGTTGTACCTCCCCATCCCCGCTTCATACCAGCGATGAAAGAGTGATCCGACGCGATTCCGTCGTACCTCGCGCTCGATCCCTAATGCCTTCTTGGACTTACGGCGCTTGACCCCCCGATGCGAGGTGGGGGAAAAGTTGATATGCCCTGACGCGAGTTGTCGGCCGCGCGGGCGTCGGCGCCCGAGTGCGCCTCGGCGGCCGAGCGTGGGCTCGGGGGTGCGCGTTTTTCCTTTAGCTGCCGCTCGCATGACTTTGGGAGTCTACACCTGGCGGGTTTTGAGCGAGGGTGATCGCAGTGCTACGCCGCCGCAGTTTGGCGTTGGCGGCGCAGCCGCCGAGCCAAGCTGCGAGTCCCCGGGCGGGCGGTGCAGCGAGGGGCGTCAGCCTCTCGCGGGTGGGATTCTTCGGGGGTGGCGCCGGGGCTGGAGCCCGAGCACGGGGAC
>JAJRVQ010000152.1 GCA_024277255.1 Acidobacteriota bacterium
ATTCCGATCGAATCTGGGCACTCATTCCGACGAGGAGAAGAAACTGCCCAGTTTCAGTGCGGAATCACTGCCCAGTTTGCCTCGGAATCACTGCCCAGTTTCGATCGGAATCGGTGCCCAGTTTGGCTCGGAATAGGCAGTCAGGTCGAGCGGATTGAGTTCATAGTAGGCGATCCGGCCGGCCAACGATTCCGACGACTGACGCAACAGCTCAGGCGCCGCACTGCCCAACAGAAGGAAGCGGATTCCGCCCTCTGGCCGATCGACCAGCACTCGCAAGACGCGGAAGATCTCCGGCAACCGCTGCACCTCATCCAAGACCACCAGACCGGATAGCCGTCCCAAGACCAGTTCCGGCTCCTGCAGTCGTGCAAGGTCCTTCGGGCTTTCCAGGTCAAAGAGGTGGTGCGGCCCTGCGTGTCGCTCGATCAATTGACGCGCAAGGGTCGTCTTTCCGACCTGTCTTGCTCCGAGAATCGCCACGACAGGGTTTCGATCAAGCAGCGTCTGGAGCCGATCCAAGTGTCGGCGTCGAACAATCACATCGCCATCATACTTGAAAATTCGGCGCGTGGTGCCGATTTTTCAAGTATGAAAACCCGGCCGACCGGCGAATGCGGAGCCACAACAAGTGCCACCCCAACATTTTCAGCTCAACAAGTGCCCAGAATATTTGGGTGGCACCCCCAGAATATTTGGGTGGCACCTCTCAGGAGCTGGCGCCGGCTGAAAGCAACGCCTTGTCCGTCGCCCTTTTTTAGTCCTCTTAACAATAGTCCTCGCGCGGACTATTGTACCGCCTGCATGAAGCGCAAGACACTCCAAGACGAGATTCAGCAAACGAAGGGCTTCCTTTCGTTGGAGGCCGAAGTGTTCCTCAACCTCCTGCGAACCGCCGAGGCGCTCTCCGTGGCGCCGCACGGGCTCCTGCGCGATGCGGGGCTCTCGCACTCGCGGTACAACGTGTTGCGTATCCTACGTGGGGCCGGCGATTCGCGGTTGTCTTGCCGGGAGATCGTCGATCGCATGGTGACTCGCGACTCGGACATGACCCGACTGCTCGACGGCCTCGAGCGCGAGGGACTGATCGAGCGCAACCGGTCGTAACACGATCGACGCGTGATCGTCTCCCGTATCTCAACGCGCGGTCTCAAACTCCTGGCCGAGTTGGACGCGCCCTTGCAGGCCATTCATGCCGCGCAGCTCGCCCACCTTTCCGCAGCTAAGCTGAAGCGCCTGTCGCACTTGCTGGAGGAAGCGCGTCAGAGCCTGGCCTGCTGACTCACACCTTAAACGCCTCGCGAGGATAGACGTTAAGAGGATGAACTGATGATTCAAACCAGACCCAGCGCCGAGCGCGGTCGAGCCAACCACGGCTGGCTCAACACCCGCCACAGTTTCTCTTTCGCCAACTACTACGATCCCAACTTCCTCGGCTTCCGCAAGCTCAGAGTGTTGAACGAGGACCGCATCCAGTCGAGCGCCGGTTTTCCGGAACACCCTCACGCGGACATGGAGATCATCACCTACGTGATCGAGGGCGCCCTCACCCATCGCGATTCGACCGGCAGCGTCGCCACCCTGAAGCCAGGCGATGTGCAGGTCATGTCAGCCGGACAAGGCATTCGTCACAGTGAATTCAACGCCTCGAACGAACGTGAACTGCACTTCATCCAGATCTGGATCGAGCCCGCCGAAAGGGGTGCGGTGCCGCGCCACGCCGAGGCGCATTTCGATGACACCGCGCGGCGAGGCCGTCTCCAAGCGATCGCCTCCAACGATGGCCGTGATGGATCGCTCCTCATCGGTCAGGATGCGGTGGTCTACGCCAGTGTCCTTGACCACGGGCAGTCGATCGGGCACGAACTCGAACCGGGGCGCTACGCCTGGTTGCAGCTCGTGCGCGGTGCCCTCAGCGTCAATGGCGAGCCACTCGCCGCGGGCGACGGCGCCGCCATCGATGACGAGAGCCACCTCGAACTCCGACCGACCGAAGAGACAGAATTCCTCCTCTTCGACCTGGCCTGACGCGCGTCGCCACCCTCAAGAAGTGCCACCCCAACATTTTCAGGCCTGACGCGCGTCGCCACCCTCAAGAAGTGCCACCCCAACATTTTCAGATGCGAGAGCTACGGAAGCGAATGTTCGGGTGGCACCTCTCTGCTCCGCAGAGCCGAATGTTCGGGTGGCACCTCTCTACTCCGCAGAGCTGTAGCCTCCGAACGGCTAAACTTCCTCCAAAGGTCCCCGCCGCGAACTCCCCACCGCCACCAGCAAGCAGAGCAGCGGAACCAGCCACGGGCGGCGAGTGTAGGGACTGAGATCGGTACGTCCGTGGATGCTGGTTTGCAGGGTGATGGTCTCCTCCACCGCGGAGCGCGAACGCACGGAGCCGTCGGGGCCGATGACGCCGGAGACTCCGGTGATAGCGGCGCGTAGCAGGAGGCGGCGGTTTTCGGCAGCGCGGAAGCGGGCGGCTCGGAAGTGTTGCCAGGGGGCAAAGGTGTCGCCGTACCAGGCGTCGTTGGTGATGGTGACTAATAGGGTGGCACCTTGGCGGACGCGCTGAGCGACCTCCTCGGGGAAGGCCACTTCGTAGCAGATCGAGAGGCCGAGCCGCTCGTCGCCCCAAGGCAAGAGGACCGGTTCCTCGGCGGCGGTAAAGTCTCCCGCGTTGCGAGTCAGGCTGTCGAAGAAGCTCAGCATGCCGCGCAGCGGTACGTACTCCCCGAAGGGCACCAGATGGAGCTTGTCGTAGCGCGCCGGTTCGGCGCCCGGGGAGATCAAGAGGGCGGAGTTGAACCAGCGCCCGTCGGCCGTCTTGGCGGGGTTGTTGAGGAGCACCGAGCAGCCCGCCCGGTTGAGCGCCGCGACATCGCGATCCAGCTGCGGGTCTCGCCCCAGGATGAAGGGGAAGGCGGCGCTCTCCGGCCAGATGAGCAGGGCGCCGGGCTCGTTGCAGGCGCGCCGCGACATGTCGATCAAGCGGCCATAGTCCGCTTGGGTTTGCGGCCAATCGAACGGTACGCGGTTGGGGATGTTCGGCTGGATCAAGCGCACCGGCCGTAGCTCCGGAGACCGGACTCCGGCGTCCGCCGCCTGCTGATCAACACTGGCCCAACGCGCGGCCGGGGCGAGAATCGCCAGGGGCAGCAGAACGCCAACGGCGAGCGGCTCCCACCGGCGGCGCACCGCGGCGAGGGCGACGCCGGTGTTGGCGAAGACGACCAAGAAGGAAAGACCGTAGGTACCGACCCAGGCGGTCAGCGGCAGGGCGCCGGGAATGGCGACCCAGGCGTAGCCGGTCAGGTTCCACGGCAAGCCGCTCAGCAGGTGGCTTCGCAACCACTCGCAGCAGACCCAGATCGCCGCCGGACCGAGCCAGGCCGGCAGACCACCATGGCGCCAGGCGCCAGCCGCCAACCTCGCCGCCAGTGCATGGTAGAAGCCAAAGATGAGGCCGAGAATCGCCAAGCCGGCGGTGGCGATCAGGGGATGCAGGTCACCGTATTGGCGTAAGGTGGGCACGATCCACCACAAAGCTATCGTCCAGGTGGCGATGCCGTGCACCCAGCCCAATCGGCCGGCACGACGGTAGCTCAACAGCCAGAGAAAGGGCGCCAAAGACCACCAGGGGGTCAACAGATTGCCCTGGCGGCCAAACTGCAATCCCCAGAGGACACCTCCCCCGACGGCGAGAATCCACGGTAGCCAGGCCGTGGCCCGGTGCCGCCGTGCCGCCGCGCCGGAGGCGGCGCGCTGCGCTGGGGTCACTCGCTGGTTACCCAGGTGTCGAGCTTGAAGCCACGGCGAACCTTGTCGGCCACGCCGTCCGCCTCGGCTCGACTCGGGTATGGACCGAGGCGAACTCGGTACATCACCTGGGAGTCTTGCTCGATGGTCGACATCAACGTGCTGTAACCGGCCGCCTTCAGCCGGTTGACCACATCCTGCGCCTTGGCGCGCTCACGGGTGGACAGCACTTGAATGACGAATCGCTCAGCCAGCGCAGAGGTGGACCCCGCCGGGCTCGGGACCGCCGCCTTCGGCTGAGAGCCGGTGGCGGCTGGAGCTTTCGGAGTTGCGGCTTTCGGGGTTGCCGGCCGCAGCGTCGCCGGTTTCGCCGCCGGCGGTTGGGCGGCCGCCTGCGCTGACTGCGCCTGCGCCGCCTTGCGGGCCTCTTCCTCGCGACGCCGGCGAATCCGCGCCCGCCGCTTCGCCTTGGCCTCTTCGCTCAACTGCACCGGTTTCTTGCCACCGGCCACCGGCGTCGCGGCACTCCCCGCCTTGGCAGCGCCGGCCGGCGCCGCGGTGGCCTTCTCCGAGAAGAAATTGACTTCGGGCAGGGAACTGGTCGTCGCTTGCACCGGCTCCTCCCGCGCCGGCTCCATCGCGGCCTGCGCAGTCTCACCCCCACGGCCCATCCAAACACCGGAGAAGAAAGCCGCCATCAGACAGACCAGCAGAATGACGAAGCCAAACAGCACCTGGCGGTGAGTCAGGGCGATCTCGTAGTAACTCGGTTCTTGCGACTCAACCATGGCGAGAGCTTCCTGTTGGTGGCACGGTTATTCCCTGTTGTCTATTCCTTGCTGCCACCGGTGAACGCCTTGAGTAGCTCGATCGGCAGTGGGAAGAGAATGGTGGTGTTTTGCTCCGTGGACATCTCCGCCAAGGTCTGCAAGTAGCGCAGCTGAAGGGTCACCGGGTTCTGAGAGACGATATCAGCGGCATCGGCGAGCCGCTGGGAAGAGAGGTACTCACCTTCGGCATGAATTACCTTGGCACGCTTCTCGCGCTCGGCTTCGGCTTGTCGAGCCATCGCCCGCTGCATGTCGGCGGGCAGGTCGACGTGCTTGACCTCGACGTTGCCGACCTTGATCCCCCACGGATCGGTCTGCGCATCGAGAATGGTCTGCAAGTTGTGGTTCAGCTGCTCGCGTTCGGAGAGCAACTCGTCCAGTTCCACCTGGCCGAGTACTGAACGCAAGGTCGTCTGTGCCAGCTGGCTGGTGGCGTAGAGAAAGTTCTCCACCTCGACGATGGCCTTGGTCGGGTCGATGACGCGGAAATAGACCACGGCGTTGACCTTCACCGAGACGTTGTCCTTGGTGATGATGTCCTGCGAGGGGACGTCATGCACCAAAGTGCGCAGCGACACCACTTCGATTCGATCGATCGGTCGCAAGACAAAGACCAGTCCGGGCCCCTTGGGCTCGGGCAGCAACCGGCCGAGGCGGAAGACGACGGCCCTCTCATATTCCTTGATGATCTTGATGCAGGACAAAAAATAAACGACCACCAAGATGATGGGAAAGCCTATGACTCCTAGCATGTCGATTTCCTCCTCAGTAGCTCTACAAGGGCATTCATGGCTGCGTTTCTGGCTCGGTCGCGTGCCGAGGGCGAACCCGCAGCGTCAAACGATCCACGCCGACGATTTCCACTTCGGTGCCAGCCTCGACCGGAACCTCGCTCACCGCTTCCCACAGCTCCCCATGGACAAAAACCTTGCCGCGCGGGGCCAACGCGGTGCGCACTTGCGCCCGCCGGTGCAGCAGCCCTTCGGCTCCCGTGGCCACCTGCCGGCGGAAGGCGCTCAGCGCCAGATAGGACAAGCCACCTGCGGCCAGCAGGGCGAAAATCGCCACCGAGATCAGCATGCCGACGCTGACCCGCAGGGCTGGTTCAGAAGTGCGAAAGAGAATCAGTCCACCAAAGACCAGTGAAATCACCCCTCCAACGGTCAGCAGACCATAGCTCACCACCTTGATCTCGGCGATGAAGAGCAACATCGCCAGCGCGATCAAGGCCAGTCCAGCATAGTTGACCGGCAGCATCGAGACGCCGAAGGCGCCCAGGATCAGACAGATGGCACCGACCACCCCGGGCAAGATCGAACCGGGGTTGTAGAGTTCGATGAGCAGTGCGAGGCCGCCGAAGGAGAGCAGCGCCAGAGCGATGTTCGGCCCGATGATCGCCGCCAGGAACTTCTGCACCCTGGTCATCTTGAGCTCGCGTAGCGGAGCACCAACCACGGCGAGCCGGCGCGGCTCCCGCCCCTCGATCTTGACCACCTCGCGCCCTTCCAGCTGCTCCAGCAGATTCTCGAAGTCGCTAGCCACAAAATCGATCAGACCACCCTCGAGCGCTTCTGTCGCGCTGAATGCCTTCGACTCGGTAATCGCCAACTCCGCCAGTTCAGCGTTGCGCCCCCGCTGCTGCGCCATGGCGCGGATGGCGGCGCGCGAGTCTTCCTCGACCTTCTGTTGCAGCGTCTCGTGGAGATCCTCTCCCCCGAGGTTGATGGACGCGGCGGCGCCGGTGTTGGTTCCCGGAGCCATCACCGCGATGTCCGCCGCCATCAGCAGGAAGAAGCCGGCGGATGCCGCCCGCGCCCCGGCTGGTGCCACATAGACCACCACCGGAGTCGCCGCTTCTTGAATGGCAGCCGTCATCTCGTGCATCGAGGAGCCCAACCCGCCGGGCGTGTCGAGTTCCACCACCACGACTTCGGCTCCCATCTGGTCAGCCTCGCGCAGGGCCTGTACCAAGAAGTCCGCTACGACCGGATGAACGATCGACTCCAGACGCAGACGCACCACCGGACGCGCCGCCGAATCGGCCACGATGTCAGCGGCGGCGACAGCGCCGGCCTCCTCCTCTGCTTGCCAGGCTGAGGCCACCCCAACGACCAGCGGCAACACCCAACCCACAGCGACTACCAGTCCCACCACGAGGAGAGGGAAGCGGCGACGCCGGAAGCTAGAGCGCGCTATAGCGTTGGGGTAAGAAATGGTCACCGGAACCAGTATAGACCGGCCCAAACCATTGTCAATTCAGGCAGTTCGCTTCTCCTGGCCGCGGATCGGTCCGCGGTTCGGGTTAGAGTGCCGATCGGCGAAAAAACCTCTCATGCGACTCTACGCCATCAGCGATCTCCACCTGCACCACGAAGCCAACCGTAAGGCTCTGGAAGCCCTGCCCGATCACCAGGATGATTGGCTGATCATCGCCGGCGATATCGGCGCCGGCGAGAAGACCCTGCGCTACGCGCTGGGCGAGTTGCGCCAGCGCTTCGCACAGCTGCTGTGGGTACCGGGCAACCACGACCTGTGGACCTCACCGAAGGGCGGGGGGCCGCGCGGCGAGCAACACTACGACCGTCTGGTGGAAATCTGCCGGGAGCACGGCGTGCTCACCCCCGAAGACCCCTACGTCACTTGGCCGGGAGCCGGCAAGCCCTACCTGCTGGCACCGCTGTTCTTGCTCTACGACTACAGCTTCCGGCCCGACGAAATCACCGCCGACAGCGTTCTCGCCTGGGCTGCCGAACAGGACGTCGTCTGCGCCGATGAAGTTCTGCTGCACCCCGACCCCTACCCCTCCAAGCCGCTGTGGTGCGCCGCCCGCTGCAAATTGAGCGAAGAGCGGCTGGTCCAAGCGCTCGCCACTCACCCGGGCGAGACGATCCTGATCAACCACTTCCCCCTGCGCCGCGAGATGGCCCAACTGCGCCGGGTGCCCCGCTTCTCGCCCTGGTGCGGAACACGGCGCACCGAAGGCTGGCACCAGCGGTTTCGCGCCGCGGTGGTCATCTATGGACACCTGCATATTCGTGCCACCCACGCCCGCGACGGCGTTCGCTTCGAGGAGGTCTCCTTCGGCTACCCTCGGGACTGGGATTCCCATCTTGGATTGGAGCCCTATCTGCGCCAGATCTTGCCTCTGCCATAGATCGATATCCCGCTTGCCTAGCCGGCCCTCAAGTGCTACGTTCACCGCTACTTAGTGGTAAACTCATCGATGTTCGAGCGAGGCCAAAGAAGGGAAAAGCGCAACAGCGTGCGGTCGAGCTGTATAACCAAGACTAAGAGCGCCACTCTGCCGGCACCGATCTGCCATCGGTTGTGCACGCCGAATTTCGGTTGACTACGTCTTTCCCGGCATAGTCTTTTGTCGTCACCAGTTTTAAGGAGGAGCAGTATGAAATCTCGGCTAATCAAGTGGCTGGCTCTGCCAGTTCTCGCCCTCTGCGTCGGCTTCGCCCCGCAGGCGGTCTTTGCACAAGCAGATGACTACGATGACCTCTACGAAGAGGATCAGTACGAAGTCGAGGACACCGACGACAACCTGTCCCTCGGTATCGGTATCGGCCTGGTCAAGCCCGATGGTGACGGTGAGATCTACTACAGCGCCGCCCTACGCTTCCGCATCGGCAAACGGGCACGCCGTTACGACGATGAAGGCGGCAACGGCCGCAAGGCCGAGCCGGGAGACGACTACAACCGGCGCCACAACACCCGCCACCGCCGCGGCCACGGCGGCAGCAACGACGGAATCCGCGGCTACCTGGAGCCAGAAATCGGCTTCTGGTCGCGTAACGCCAACGATCCGGGCGAAGTCGACGAACAAGATCTCTACTTCGGCCTCAACCTGATCGGCGTCGTCCCCACCCACAACGCCGACTTCTTCTTCGGCGCCGGCTTCGGTCTTCACTCGACCGACACCCAAGTCTTCAACGACATCGGCGTCCTGGTCGACGAGAGCAGCAGCCGCCTTGGTGGCAACGTCCAGTTCGGCGTCGACATCAACATGGGCGACAACTGGGCACTCTTCGGTCTAGGCCGCCTGGACCTCCTAGAAGACCGCCCCAACGACCGCCAGAGCAAGGTCCAGCTGGGCGTCCGGTTTAGGTTCTGATTTCGTTTTTCCCCGAGGAGCCCGGCCTAGTCGGCCGGGCTCGCCCTCCCCGGTCGGCAAGCCGGCCTCCGCCCCCCGCCCGTCTGTTTATGGGGATCTTTCGCCAAGCCAGCACGGGCGCAATGAATTGCGCCCCTACGGAGCGAGGATCCCGATTGGTTGACTGGCACGACGATTCGGCGCCCTGCCCCCCCGAGACGCGAAGCGGCGAGGTCTCGATGGCCGAAACAGGATCGAGGCAAGAGTCGAGCGCAGCGAAACGCGAGGCCCCCAAGAAACCTCCAACGACGAGTTCCCGCTGAAGCGACCCTGAGCCCGCGGGCACAGCCACGTGGAGTGTGTGGATCGGCTCGCGGAGGAAAAGCGCCCGTGAATGTTTGAGCCCTTTAGGGCGAGTTGCGCGGGCGCCCGTAGCGAACCGACAAGGAGGGCACGATTCCCTGACGCGGGCGACCGGGGAGCGCCGCGGGAACGAGGAGTCACGCCTTGCGGAAAATCCCCGACTTCTTCCCCACCTCACCACTACCACTACCGTTGCCGACGATGCGCTGGTTGAGTTTCTTGATGCGCTCCATCAGCTTGTCGATCTTCTCCTGCGCCTCCTGGCGCAGCCGCTGGTAGTCCGCCTTGAGCTTGTCTTGCTCGGCCACCATCTCGCGCATCTGCGTCGACATCTCGGCGAACTTCTCCTCCCGTTGCGCCAGCGCTTTCTCCAGGTCACGCACCCGATCGTCGCGCTCCTTGAGCTGGATCGACGTCTTCTCATCCTGCTCCTCGTAAAGCCGGCGGTACTGCTGTAGTTCGACGATCTGTGAGAAATCAGCGGTGGAAGGGCTCATATCGTCTCCTTGTTCCTCGATCATGGGGAACATCTTGCGCAACTTCAGCGACAGGTCCTCGGGATCGGGTGAATGGCGTTTCGCTTCGCCATAGGTAATCGTTCCGTGCACCAGCAGCGCCAACAACGACTGGTTCATCGACTGCATGCGGAAGTGGGCCACCGAACTTTCGACCTCCTCCAGGAGGGCGGCCGTCTCGCCCTTCTCGATCAGGTCGGAGATCTTCGGCGACGACTTGAGGATCTCCAGTGCGGCGACCCGGCCCGCACCGTCCTTGCGCTCGACCAGCTTCATCGACACCACGCCGCGCAGCACCTGGGCCAGTTGCGCCTTGATCTGCTTCTGCTGGTTGGCCGGAAAGGTGTCGAGAATACGATCGATCGTCTGCGTGGCGCTGTTGGTGTGTAGCGTCGAGAAGACCAGGTGGCCGGTTTCGGCCGCCGTGATGACGGTCGAAACGGTCTCAGGATCACGCATCTCACCCACCATGATGACATCCGGATCCTGCCGCATCCCGTTGCGCAGTGCTTCGGTGAAGCTCACCGTATCGGTTCCGACCTCACGCTGCGAAATCGACGCCTGATCATCGCTGAACAGAAACTCGATCGGATCTTCAATGGTCAGCACATGGACTTGCTGCTGCTCCGAAACATGACGGATCAAGGCCGCCAGCGTCGTCGACTTGCCGCTTCCCGTCGGCCCGGTGACCAGCACCAGACCCATAGGCAGTTTGGTGAAATCGAGCAGCGTTTCCGGCAGATCGAGGTCTTCGAGTGCCAGGATCTTGTACGGAATCAACCGGAAGGCGGCGGCCAGCGTGCCGCGTTGCATGTAGATATTGCCGCGAAAGCGGGCCAGGCCCCGGACGCCATAGCCGAGGTCGACGGAGAGATGCTCCTTGAGCCTCTGCAGCTGTGGTGGATTGAGGATGCCGAGAACCATCCGCTCCACGTCTTCCGGCCCCAGCGGAGCGTACTCCTCCACCGCTCGCAGCCGGCCGTTGACCCGAATCAGCGGCGGGCGCGTCGGTTTGAGATGGAGATCGGAGGCTCCCTGTTCGGTGGTCAGTCTAAGTAAGGTGTCGAGATCCATCGAGCGCTCCATCGCCGGAACCGCGGCACACATCACCGCCGCACCAATCCAGGAAAAGGAATAATACGTTGAGGCCGGATTGTAGCAGGCTGATGACCTGCGACCGCTAGCGTAATCTCATCATCTAACGACTGACAAGAGCCGCCGCCGCTGAGCGGAGCGCGCGAGCCCGCCGCGGCGAGCCCGGCCGACTAGGCCGGCCTCCTTGGGGTTGAAGACGAAAAACCACGTTTTTTCGTCTGAAGGGGTCTCGGAGAGGAATTCCAGCAAGGAACGAAGACCCGTCACCCATCACACCCAAGAAGCGACAGTTATCTCCTTTCAAGTCAATAGGTTGGGATAGATTCCAAGAGCGAGCAACAAATCTCCCAGGACTAGAATCCGAAGTCGATCATTCCAGTTTTGGACGCAAATTGGACGCCAAGATGAGATCGGCATGGTGGCTGGCCGTTTCTAGGGGCGCAGCCGCTCCTGCTAGTCGGCGGCCAGCGGCGGGGGCCTACTGATGCCTTCGCCGGGGAGTCTTCGGGACTCGATCTTGCGCCACTTCGGCCCGCGGTTGCGGGAGGCGTTGAGCGACCCCAACGTTACGGAGATCTACACGGTCGAGGGTGATTCGCGCGTTTGGGTGGATAGTCGCGACAAGGGACGGCACCGTGTCGAGGTGCAGCTGGCTCCGGCGCGGGTGGCAATGTTGCTCAATGCGGTGGCAACGGCGACCGGGCAGAAGTTTGGACCGGATGCGCCGATGCTGGCGGCGGAGTTGCCGGATGGGCTAGGGAGGCTTCAGGGGTTCCGACCGCCTGTGGCACTGGAGCCGGTCTTCATTCTGCGCAAGCCGGCCCCCGCGGTCATCGCGCTGCATGAACTCGAGAGTTCGGGGTTCGTGGAAGAGGCCGCGGTGGAGCGCCTCCGTTGGGGGCTGATCGAGCACGAGACGATTCTGATTGTTGGCGGCACCGGTACGGGTAAGACGACCTTTCTAAACTCGCTGCTCGCCGAGCTAGCCGCGCTGTGCCCTGACGAGCGAATCGCGGTGCTGGAGGACACGCCGGAGCTGGACTGCTCCTCGCCCGATCGGCTGAGTCTGCGCACCACGGCCGACATCGACCTCTATCGGTTGCTCGATTCGGTGCTGCGGGCCAGTCCGCACCGCATCGTCGTCGGCGAGGTGCGGGATCACTCGGCCCTGCCGATGCTCGACGCTTGGAACACCGGCCACCCGGGCGGGCTCGGCACACTCCACGCCAACAGTTGTCAGGACGCGTTGTTGCGGCTGGCCACGCTTGTCCAGCGGGCCGGCGTGCCACCTCAGAACCCGCTGATCGCGACGACGATCTCACTGGTCGTCCGGCTGGAGGGCACCAACACTCGACAACGCCACGTCGCGGAGATGGCCGAGGTGCGCTCCTACGACGCGGGCCAGGACTGCTGGAACCTCCACTCGGTCTACGAAAGGAGTCGCTGATGAAGCGCCCGAGCCCACCGATTGTCGTAGTGGCCTTCGCCGCACTGGTCACCCTCTCCGCTCGACCCGTTTTCGCCGCTGGCGGCGGCATTACATTGCCGATCAACACGATGCTCGACAACGTGCTCAGTTGGCTGAGTGGTTCGCTAGCCATCACCATCGGCACCATCGCCATCGTTGCCGCTGCTTTCGTTTGGATGTTCTTGCGCCACGAACGCGGCGCGGACTTCGCCTTCAGAGCCTTGCTCGGCACCTCGATCGCCATCGGCGCGGCGAGCATCATTCAATTGCTGGTGGGCTCAGGAGCGCTGCTGTGAACGCCACCACCGCGAACGAGAAGCCTGCGCGACTAGACCGCCACCGGCTGCCCCAGTCGATGCTCTTCACCCCGCGCTTCCTGGGTGTCGAGGCGCCGATCTTGGGTGTCGAGATCGCCATCCTGGTGATTGTGGCCAACGCGACGCAGCTGCGCATGCTGACCTGTTTGATCACACTGGGCGTCGTGGCGGTGCTTCACACCGCGTTGGCCGCGGCGACGCGCACGGACCGGCGTTTGACTCTCGCCTTCGCGCGCTCGGCACGCTATCCGCGCTACTTGCGGCCGGCGGCGCCCTGGCGGTCGCGCAAGGTCGTGACCGAGCCTACGTTCCCCAGGCGGCTGCTGACGTGAGCATGCTGGATACCCTGCGCACCCTGGCGCCCTGGGCGACCGGCATCGGGCTCGCAGCCTTGCTAGATCGCATCCGGGCCTATCAGCCTCGTCCCTCGGGACTGGCGGACAATCTCCAGTGGGCGGCGGTGGCGGCTCCCGGCGTGCTTCAGAATCGCGACCGAGCTCTGTCGCGGACTTGGCGTTACCAGGGAGTCGATACCCGCGTCGCTTCACCTCGCGAGCTGAACAGGCTTTCTGGAGCACTCAATCGCGCCCTCTCCCGACTGGGCTCCGGGTGCATGGTCCACCTCGATGCAATCCGGCGTCCCGTGGTGCCTCCCGAGCCCGGCCCCCACTTCCCCTCTCCCCTGAGCCGGTTCTTCGACGAGGAACGCTACGCGCTGTTCAGCGGCTCGGCGGCGTTTGAGAGTCAGTTCTTCCTGACCTTGACGCTGGCCGCTCCCGAGCAACGCACGGAAACCCTCCAACGCCTCTTCGTCGAGGATCCCACCGCCAGGCTGGGCCAGCAGCACTCCTCCCTGATTCTGCGCTTGGACGAGATCTCCGATGCCCTAGAGGCTCAGCTCGGCCGGCTGCTGTCGCTGCGGCGGCTCACGAGCGTCGAACAGCTCTCCTACTTCCATCGTTGTTTGACCGGACTCGACCATCCGATCGCGGAGCCAGCCGCCGGCCACCTGGTGGCCAATGCGCTGTCCGACCAGGAGCTCATCGGCGGCTGGAAGCCAAGGATTGGCAACCTGCACATCCGCGTAGTGCGGCTCAACGCCTACCCTTCCACCACCACGCAGCCGGCGATGCTCGACCCGTTGACCGATCTCCCGTGCGCCTATCGATGGTCGACCCGGTTGCTGATCGTCTCGCCCGAGGAAGCGGACAAGAAGGTCAAGAACCTGCAATGGATGTGGTACGCGCGCCGCCAAGATGCGCGTACGCGGCTTCGCCGAGCGGTGAGCGCCAACTCGGCGGCTCCCGACCCGGATGAGCGCGAGATCTTCGAGGATCGCTCGGCGCGCGCCATGGCGACGGACTCCGCGGAGTTGCTCGAACGGCTGCATGGCCACACCGAGGTGCTGTGCGCCTACACGACCAAGGTGGTGATCCACGCGCCGCATGCCGCAGAGGCTGAGGCTACGGCCGCCGACTGCATCCAAGCGTTGACCCGCCGAGGCTTCGGCGCGGCGCTGGAGTCGAGCAACACCCTCGACGGCTGGCTCGGCTCCCTGCCGGCCCACGGCACGGCTGACTTGCGCCGCGACCCCATCCCCTCGCTCAACGTCGCCGACCTCTTGCCGGTCACCGGCAGTTGGTCGGGCCATGCCACCGTGCCCTCGCGCTACTTCCCTGAGAACTCGCCGGCTCTGATGTGGACTTTCACCGAAGGAGCCACTCCCTTTCGCTTCAATCTGCATACCCAAGACGTGTTTCACGCTCTGCTCCTCGGCCCGACCGGAGCGGGCAAGTCTTACCTGACCTCGCACTTGGCGCTGCAATTCCTGCGCTACCCGCGAGCGCAAGTCTTCGTCTTCGACAAAGGCTATTCGAGCTTCCTGCCCTGTCTTGCCGCTGGCGGAGTCCACTACGACATCGCCTCTGCGCGCAAGGCTTCGCTCCCCTTCCAGCCGCTGCGCCATATCGACGACGAGGCCGAGCGCACCTGGGCCGTGGGTTGGCTCGACACTTTGCTGCGCCTCCAAGGGCTCGAAACCCGCGCCGCCGAGCGCGGCGCGCTGGAGCGGGCACTCCACCTCGTGGCGACTGAAGAGCCCGACCACCGCACTCTCGACGCCCTCTTGATCCAGCTGGCCGATCCGAGGATCCAAGGCCACTTGCGACCCTATTGCGAGGGCGGGAGCCTCGAACGGTTGCTCAACGGCAGCCGCGATCCACTCGAAGAGAGCCACTTCCTCGCCTTCGAGTTGGGCCACATCCTCGACGCCGACCCGCGCGCCCTGGTGCCGGTACAGCTCTATTTGGCGCACGCCCTGGCCAAGCGCCGATCTCAAGCTCGCCCGACGTTGCTGATCTGGGACGAAGCCTGGCGAGCACTCGAAGATCCCTATTGCCGAGGCTGGATCAAGAACGACCTGGCCACGGCTCGCAAACAGAACTGCGGCGTGGTGCTAATCACCCAGTCGATCGCCCAGCTGGTCGAGCCGGAGCTGCGCACCCTCGTCGACGAGGCAGCGCAAACCAAGGTCTATCTACCCAACCCGGCGGCGACCAAGCCGGAGACGCGGCAGCTCTACCAGGCCTTGGGTCTCAGTGAGCGCCAGTGCCATCTCGTGGCGACGATGACCCCGAAGCGCGATTACCTCTATGCCTCGCGCGAAGGAACCCGCCTCTTCCAACTGGGCAGCACCGAGCTGGCCGAGGCGCTGCTCTCCCCTCCCCCCAACACCACCGAAGAAGCGCTGGTTGACCGCATCCATGCTCTGCGCGAGCAAGAGGGGGACGGCTGGCTGCCGGCCTACCTGCGCCAACGCGGCTGCGAACACTGGGCCGAGCGGCTCGAAAAGGAGATCGCATGAGATCGCGGAAAGTCCGCGCCACCCTAGTGGTGCTTTGCCTGCTGTTGGTGACTGCCATTCCAGTGGTTTTCACGACAACTATCGCTCACGCTCAGTTCCCGGTCACCGACGTGGCCCATATCCACCAAACCATCGTTCACTACGTCGCGCGGCTGCACGAGATTGTGCAAAAGGCCACCCAGATCGCCAACCAGTACCGGCAACTGGCCAACGACGCGCGGATGATCGCCAATCAGATCCAAGCTCTCAAGAAGCTCGAAATCCACCACTTCCGCGACGTGGAGCCGACGCTGCGCCAGATCGAGGCGGTGATGAACGGCCACCTGATTCCGAGCCACCTCTCACCGGGAGTGCGCGGGATCCACACCGAGGTCTATCGCGGGTGGAATCTGCCGTTTGACACCTGGACCGAGGAGGCCGTTTCGGTGACTTCCTCGCTCGACACCATGCGCGAGTCGTTGTTCGCCAAGCACCTCCAACACCGCACGATCCTGCAACACCTGGAAGAGCTCAACGGCCTCAAGGATCAAATCGAGGCCGCGGAAGGCCATGAAGAGATTCTGGAGGCCATCGGAAGCCTCGCCGCCTTCGACACCGAAACCCAACTCCTCGCCCAGATCGCCGCCCAAACCAGCGCCGACGCCGCCACCGCCTACTACTCCTACCAAGTCAACCGATTGGGCCGGCAAGGTCGCAGCCTCGAAGAGGCGATCAAGACGACCTCACTCAATCCGCCAGACATCAACGCCTCGCCCGGCTGGGGAGCGCTGCCTCCATGGTGGAGCCGCTAATGGAGACTCGCTCGCCGTGGTGGAAGCGCTTCAACCCCCACTGGAACCCAAAGCTCCACCCGCTCTTGGCGGTGGGAATCGGCCTTGGCTTCGTCGCACTCTTCCTGCCGGGTAGCGGGCCGCAAGTGGAGCAGCACAGCGACACGGAGATTCTCGCCCGGCTGCGCGCCAACCGGATCGATCCCGACCACGGCCCCCTCTTTTGGCTCGCTCAGCAACGCCAGGCGACACCGCTCTACACCGAGGCACTGGCCCAGTGCTCGGCCTCGATCGTGCGCTTGCAGCCCAGTTGCCTCGCCATCTTGCGACTGGAAGAGCTGGCTAATCCAACGCGCTCCAAGGGGGCGTCAGAGCTAGATCTTCCCGCTGCACCGCCCGCTCCCGAGGAGGCTCCCTGATGGACCCGATCGATGCCTTGATCAATGCCTTCCAAACCACCAGCCAGGGCTGGTTCGGCCCGGCGATCGACGCCGGCACCAGTCTCTTCCGCCGCTTGGCGGCCCTGGAGATCGTCGTCTTCGGCCTCGTGGTGGCTCTCAGATCGCGCCGAGTGGACGCCGCCGGAGTGATCCCCGAACTGGCCTGGAAGCTCTTCTTGATCGCCCTCTTCATGACCGGCTTGCTGCTCTTCCCGCTGTGGGTGCCGGTCATCATCCCCAGCTTCACCAGCGTGGCCGAATCGATGACCGGCCTCTCGACCCTCAACCCGGTCATCGTGATCCAACAAGGAATCGCCCTGGCGGTGGTGGTGCTCGGCGCCTCGACCGCCAAGGGCTGGGTCTTCGGTGACCCGATCGGCATGCTGGTGGGCGGCTTCACCGCCTTTGGCATCTTGCTCTCCTTCATCGCCATGGCCGCGATCATGACCCGCACCCTGATCGAGGCGTGGATCGTGCTCGCCTCCGGCCCCTTCTTTCTCGGCTTCGCCCCGTTCCGGCTGACCGCGGCGCTGGCCGACAACTTCATCACCTACGCCGCCTACATCGGGATCAAGCTCTTCCTCTTGATCCTCCTCTTCGCCACCGCTCACGGCGTGGTGATCCAGTGGATCAACCTGGTCTTCACCACTCCCGGATACAACTTCGAGCTGCACTTCGAGATGCTGGCCGGCGCCGTGATCCTGGCTATCGCGCTGTGGACCATCCCCAACCAGGTGGCCGAGCGGCTGACTCGCGGCTGGCAGCTCGGCTTGCGTCGAGGACTCGCGGAGTAGAACGGCGATGATCGAAGGCACCGACCTCTTCCTGCGCCTCTCGCGCTCCCTGCGCAACTGGCAATTGCTGAGCTTCTTGCTGGTGATTGGCAACGTCGTGGTGGTCAGCGGCTTGACGCAGCTGGCGACCTCCACCCGCTACGTGCCCTACGTGGTCGAGCTGGACACGAGCGGTTCGGCGACCTACGCCGGACCGATCGAGGCGCTCGACATGCCGGAGGAGCGGCTGATCGTCGCCCAACTGCGCGGCTTCATCTGGAACCTGCGCATGGTGGTCGACGACCCGATCGCGCAGCAGGAGTTCGTCGCCCGCGCCTACTCGCTGGCCGACGCTCCGGTGCGCCGCCAGCTGGATCGCTACTTTGCCGAGCCCGAGAACGACCCGCGCACCATCGCTCCCCAGGCCAGCCGCGCCGCTGAGCGCATCACCATTCTGCGCCTGCCGGGGAGCGAGACGACCTATCAAGTGCGCTGGAGAGAGCGCTACCACGGGCGCTCCCAGCTCGCCGTGACGCGCGAGCGCAGCTTCGAGGGGCTGGTCACCGTCGAGCGGGTCGACTCCCTGTCGCGCGAAGCGCTGGCCAACAACCCGCTCGGACTCCTGGTGACCGAGCTGACCTGGATCGAAACCACCGAGGAATAGCAAGAGAGGACCCACCGCCATGACATTTCCCCGCCTACTCACCCTTGTTGCCCTGTGTTGCGCCCTGGCTCTGCCCTCAGCCGCCGCCACCCATCCTCCCCGCTCGCTGACGCGGCTGGTCAACTACGGCGAACCGGTAGTGCTCGATACCGCCATCCTGCGCACCACAACCCTGATCCTCAACGCCGATGAGTCCTTGCTCTCAATCGCCGAGCCCGACGCCGAGCGCTGGCAGATCGGCTGGGCGCAGTACGGACCCGAATCGGCTCCCATCCCCGTGGTGACGGTGACTCCGACCGACTGCGGCCTGACCACCAACATCGCGGTGCTGACCACGAAGAGGATCTACCCGGTCCTGCTGCGTTCGCGGAGCTGCGATCGGGCCGCCAACAACTTCGATCCTCAACTGCCCTTTGACGCCCTGGTGCGCTATCGCTACCCGGCCGAGCCGCTGATCACCCAGATCGACCCGCCTCGCTCCAAGACAAGCGCGCCCCCCGCGATCCCCATCGCGGCCCCTCTGGAGCAACTGGTCGACAACGCCTCCCACTTCCGGTGGCGAGCCAAGCGGCGCTACCGAGAGCCGTTGCCGGTCTTGATCACCGACGACGGCCACAAGACCTTCATCTCGTTCCGCCGAGGTGCTTTCCGAGGCCATGACCTACCGCTCTTGTTCCTGCTGCGCCCAGACGACAAGCGCGAGTTGGTCAGCTACCAGGTGGAAGGCTCGACCTTCGTCGTGCCCCGGATCTTCCGCAAGGCCATCCTGGTGCAAGGATCTAAGAGGCCCAAGAAACAGCCACACCTGCTCATCACCCGCGTCGCCACCGGCCAAGAGCCCACGGCCAGGGAGGTGCCACGGTGAGCACGGGCGAGCACCCTCGCGCTGAACCCGGAACAGCTGAAGTGGATGGGCCACCACGGCTCGACAGCGAGCTGAGCAGGGTCCACAACCCACCGGTCACCGGCCCCCACTACCGCAACCTGCTGCTGGCCATCGCGCTGCTGGTAGTCGTCATTGGCGCCACGCTCTTGCTTGCGCCGTGGAACTCCGCACCGCGCCAAGAGGCGCGCCAGGCTCCCGGCAGCCCGGATCGCACCTTCCTCGATCTTCCCCTGCGCGAGGCCGCCGAGCCCGAGACTCCGGCGGCCCCCTGGTGGGCGCAAGCGCCGGAGCCGGCGAGCGAGACCGAAGGCTGGTACGAACCACCGCCCGCCGCCGAGCCCGAGCCCGACCCCGATCCGCGCCAACTCGCACTCGAGCGCGCCTTGCGTTCGGCCTCGCTCGAACAAGCTCAGACCCGCCAAGAGGCGGACAATACTGCGGCTGAATCTTCGATCCAGCCGCCCCGCTATCTCACTTCCGGCTATGCGTCGCTACTGCCGAGTTTGGTCGACTCCCCGCCAGACGCCGGCCAGCGCCGCGCCCCCCAAGCCGAAGTGAGCACACCCGGAGCCGGGCTCTCTGACGTTTTCCCACGCACGCCGTCAGGGGTCCGCGCTCCGGGTCTTTTTGCCAACCCCACACTCAAGCCCCAGCCAGCGCCGCGCACCCTCGCCGCCGGCACCTTGATCCCGGTGCGGCTGGAAACCGCCATCAACTCAGACGCTCCCGGCCCGGTGCTGGCGCGGGTGCTGCGCGACGTACTCGACACCGCCACCGGCTCTCAGGTGTTGATCCCAGCCGGGGCGCAGCTCTTGGGTTCGGTCTCCAATCAGCTCGCCTACGGCGATGGCCGGGTGCTCGTCGCCTTCGACCAGCTGAGCTTCCCCGGAGCCTCCTACCGGCTGCCCGGCCTGGAGAGTCTTGAGACTTCGGGCGCGCGCGGCCTGAGTGGCCGGGTGGATCGCCATGTCCTGCCCTCGATCGGCCGAGCCGCCCTCCTGGCGGCGGTGGGGGCTGGCTTCCAGCTCTCACAGCCAGAGCGCACCGAGCGCACCGGTCTTTCGGCCGGCGAGGTGATCTCGGCCCAGCTGGGGCTGGAACTGGGCCGCGTCTCCCAAGAGCTGCTCTCCCAAGGGCTGCGCCGCCGGCCCACCGTGCGCATCCGCGCCGGTGAACGCTTCTACGTCTTCCTACCCACCGACCTGACCCTGTGAGCGCAGACAAGGAGGAGAGTCCCATGCCAGCCGTTCGCCGCAAGAGTAGCCACGAAGCCACGGTGGCCAATGTCACCTTGGTGCCCCTCGATGAGATCGAGGAGGACCCGAACCAGCCGCGCAAGCGCTTCCCGCGCGACGCTCTGGAAGAGCTGGCCGCCAACATCGAGGACACCGCTAACGGCTCCGCGACGCCTTGGGTCGACGGTCTACTCCATCCGGTCGTCGCCTACCCGAGCCCAGCCTTCAGCGAAGAGAGCGCCGGCTGCCGCTTGCGGCTCTTGGTCGGTGCCCGAAGGCTGCGCGCCTACCGCCATCGAGGCTGGCCCGCGATCCCGCTACGCGAAGTGACCAGCCCCGGCAACGTCGCCCGCACGATCATGACGCAGATCAACGAGAACGCCGGCCGGGAGGCGACGACTCTCCACGAAGACGCCCGCGCCGTCGCCGACGCCTACGCCGCCTGGCGGGCGGAAAACCCCAACGGAAAACAGCAAGAGTTCGCCACCGCCTTCGGCCGATCGAAGTTCTGGATCTCGCGCCACCTGCGGGTGGCCACCGCCACCGGCATCGCCTTGCAAGCGCTCGAAGAGGGCCACCTCAACCACACCGAAGCCTACCGCCTCTTCGTGCAGCTGGCGGTCGGCGAGCAGAGCAAGCTGCTGCGCAGCGCTCGCAAAGGGCAAAGCCCGATCAGCGCCGGCCGGGTTAAGGCGGTCGCGCGTCGCCTGGAGAAGGAGGCGCGAGAACCAGCCGAGCCTCCGACAGAACACTCGGAAGCGGCAACGCAACCCAGGACGACCCCCAGCGCTGAAGAACGCAAGACGAAGAGCGAATCAGGCAAGCCCTCGCCACCTCGCGAGCTGCTGCGTTTGACCCTGAGCCGTGACGATCTGCAACAAGTCCTGCAAGCCCTCGAAGCCATCAACCTGGAGGAGAACGGCAAGCTGCTCAAGGCCCTAAGAGCCGCGCTCAACTCCGCCTAAACCCAACCACAGCAATCATTTACGACGTTCTCTAAGGAGGGAGCCATGAGGATTCGTGTACCCAAATTCTGGCGGCGAGCCGCCGCGACCACCCTACTTCTAGCCTCTTCGGCGCTGCCGGCACTGGCTCAAATCTCGATCACCAAGAGCGACGGTGACGATGGAGACTTCGGCTACCTGGTGGGAGCCAACATCCTCTACACCTTGGCCGTCACCAACGGCTCGACCACGGCGAGCGGCCCGCTGCGGATCGAAGACGAAGTGCCTACTGGCGCCCGCTTCGATGCAACCTCCAGCACACCAGGCTGGAGCTGCACGCCGAGCCCGGACGCGGGCTCGACCTGCTCGCGACTCCTGCCCTCGCTGGCGGTGGACGAAACGGTTTCCGTGACCTTCGCGGCGACGGTGATCGAAGCCCTCGCCTCGATCCACAACACGGCCTGCCTCTTCGATGGAGCCGTCGTGCTGGATTGCGCCAGCGACTCCTCCAACGTCACCTCCGATGTCGTCCGTCCGCTGCTGCGGATGGAAAAGGACGGGCCGCTCAACCCGGTTTTGCCGGGCGAGTTGGTCGAATACACGCTACGGGTGGAAAACGTCAACCACACCAACTGTACGCCGTCGCTCCATCCGCAGCTGACCGAGACGGTGCCGGCCGGCACCCGCTTCGACCAAGAAGCCTCCGGGCCAGGCTGGAGCTGCACACCCGACTTCAACGCGGGCTCCACCTGCCGAGCAAGCTTGGCGCCGGCGCTAGGCTGCGGTGAGACACAGACCCGCACCTTCGCGGTGCGTCTCGTGGACCCGATTCCCGCCAGCCTCGAAACCCTGGTCAACATCGGCTGCGTCGCCGACGACGCCGGCCCGGCCGGCCTCTTCGACGACTGCAGTGCCAGCGAAACCGTCTCGATCGACGCGGCCCCCGAGCTGGAGGTCATCAAATCTCCCGGCCCCGGCTCCAACCCAGCACCCGGCGGCGCGCTGGTGTGGGCGATCGACTACGGCAACTCGGGCAACCAAGGGGCTGCCGGCGTCACCCTGAGCGACACCGTTCCCGCTTTCACCACCTTCAACCCACTCCTCTCCTCGCCCGGTTGGGATTGCCCCGCAGCCACCGCGGGAAGCCTCTGCACCCTGGATCTGGCCACCGTGGCGGCCGGAGCCTCCGGCAGCGTGCAGTTTGCCGTGGTCCTCGATGATCCGATCCCGGCGGGAGTGCAAACCGTCGAGAACTGTGTCGACATCAGCTCTCCAGCCCCACCGGTCTTCGCCCCCCTCGAAGCCACCAGCTGCTCCTCCTTCATTCTTCCCGGCCCTGGTCCGGACCCCCAGATGGTGGTGTTCAAGGAAGACATCCTGATCCTCGATCTCAACGGCGATGGCATCGCCAATCCCGGCGAGTCGCTGACCTACGTGGTGAGCATCGAGAACCGTGGCGCGGGCGAGGCGGTCGGAGTCTCCTACCGCAGCGAAGCCGACGCCCGGACCCAGCTCTCGGTGGGCACCGTCACCACCACCCAAGGCACTGTGCTCACCGGCAACGGCCCCGGCGACACCTCGCCGAAGGTCCTCCTGGGAACCATCCCGCCGGGCGAGGTCGCCGTCGTCACCTTCGATGTGCAAATCGCCGACCCCTTCCCCTTCTTCAGCGAGGGCGAAGTGGCCTGCCAGGGCCGTCTTGTCGGCGCCAACTTCCCCCAACTCCTCTCCGACGACCCCGACACCCCGGAACCCGACGACCCGACCCGAACGCCGGTCGAGATCGGCACCACACCGGGCGGAGTCCATGAGATCCCGACCCTCGGCATGTTGAGCCTCGGGATCTTAGGGATGGTGTTGATGATCGCCGGAGCCTGGAAGCTGCGGGAGCACCCCGAGAGCGCGGCCGACCGCCTGCGTTGAGTCCCGCGAGTGGGTCCGCCGTGAGCCAGCGGCGGACCCACCCGACCCACCCAGCTTTCGGGGGAGACGGCGTGGCGCCACCACCCAACAGAACACCTGCACCAGGATCGCTGACGGAGCGCATCCTCCTGCTACCCAAGCCGCTCGTCCTGACCGGTCTGCCCTACAAGTGCGACCCGACCGTGCGCCAAGTCACCCGCCGCGCCCGCCTGGGCCGAGAACGGTGGATCACCGTCACCTACCTCGCCACCCACCCGGACTTCTCCCTCCCCTTCGGCGCCGACCGCGCCCTACTCGCCTGGATCACCACCCAAGCCTTCGCCACCGGCCAAGTCCACTTCAGCGCCATCGCCGACTACTTCCGAGCCTTCGGCCTCGACACCGGCGGCCGCGCCTACACGATCTTCCGCCAACGCTACCAACGCATCGCCAACCTCGCCATCCGCATCGAACAACTCGACCCCGACCAACGCACCACCCAACGCCTCTTCGTCATCCCAACCTCGCAAGAACCGCTCGAACTCCTCACCGGCTCCACCCGCAACCTCGAACGCAAGCTGCTCAGATACCACCGCTACGGCTTCACCCTAGACAACAACCTGTGGAGATACCTGCGCGAGAATCCCGTCCCCGCGCCACTGGCCGTCCTCCGCGCCTTCCACAACTCACCCCGCGGCTGGGACCTCGCCCAACTCGTCCTCTATCGCAGCTTCGTAGCCAAACGGCCCACGGTGATCCCGTGGGATGCGCTGCTGGAGCAACTCGGAGGCAAGAGGGGGCGGGATCCGTATCGGTTGAAGTATCAATTGCAGAGCGATTTGAAGAAGCTACGGGGCTTGCTGGCGGAGACTCCGGCGGAGTTTCTGGCGGGTGGGCGGGGGTTGCGGATTCTGCTTCGGAGGGGAGGGAGGCGGTAGGGGCGAGGGTCGGGTTGGCCGGTCCTGAAGCGCAATTCCCCTCGGGGTGTCGCGGAGATCTCCACGACGGTAGTCAACGAGTACTCGCAGGTTCCTGGAGTGGCGTCGCAATTCCCCTCGGGGTGGCGCGGAGAGCTCCAGACCTAAATTCCACCCCGAAAGAGGACACTAGGGATTAACTGTCGCAATTCCCCTCGGGGTGTCGCAGAGATCTCCACCCTAGAGAAGGGCTGGGGTGGACGTGGCGACATTTTCGGCTGTCGCAATTCCCCTCGGGGTGTCGCGGAGATCTCCACGGTGTAATTGCCGCCGGCACCCTCGACCAGATCCACGGTCGCAATTCCCCTCGGGGTGTCGCGGAGATCTCCACCTCCGAGGCAGTGACAAGTTGGAGGAGTGGGAGGGAGAAACTGTCGCAATTCCCCTCGGGGTGTCGCGGAGATCTCCACCTCACAGAGGCAGAAGCAGCAACCGAGGTTCTTCAATTGTCGCAATTCCCCTCGGGGTGTCGCGGAGATCTCCACTGGTGAGATCCAAGAGGTCGGAATTGGTGCACTATATCGTCGCAATTCCCCTCGGGGTGTCGCGGAGATCTCCACCGTTTTGAGGTGACCATTGATTGGGCAACTAACGGCAACTGTCGCAATTCCCCTCGGGGTGTCGCGGAGATCTCCACCGCGCGCGCCGCCCTGTCCGACACAACCGAGGAAGAGTTGTCGCAATTCCCCTCGGGGTGTCGCGGAGATCTCCACGGCGGGCCCTCGACGAGGTATGGGACCCGAATGGTCTTGTCGCAATTCCCCTCGGGGTGTCGCGGAGATCTCCACAGTGTCGGTGAGAGAATTCGTTCTCTCGCGACACTCAGGTCGCAATTCCCCTCGGGGTGTCGCGGAGATCTCCACCATTGTCAAAGCGGTCAACCGAAAGCGGTCGAGCTGACGTCGCAATTCCCCTCGGGGTGTCGCGGAGATCTCCACATCTGCAGCTTGAGGTCATCGGAGCCTGCCAAACCAGGAGTCGCAATTCCCCTCGGGGTGTCGCGGAGATCTCCACCCTAGCCACAGCGCGGGCGAGGCTAGGACGGCACTATGTCGCAATTCCCCTCGGGGTGTCGCGGAGATCTCCACTGATAGCTTGGCGCAAGATTGGAATAGCTTCTCTCAATGTCGCAATTCCCCTCGGGGTGTCGCGGAGATCTCCACCTCTGAGACCCGCATGACCATGGGGAAGGTAAAGGAAGTGTCGCAATTCCCCTCGGGGTGTCGCGGAGATCTCCACACCCCGAGGTATTCGAGGCAGGGACGATGTCGGCGAGATGGTCGCAATTCCCCTCGGGGTGTCGCGGAGATCTCCACAGCGTGCAGCGTACACGCTCCACAAAATGTGTCAGCGGCGTCGCAATTCCCCTCGGGGTGTCGCGGAGATCTCCACAGCGCGACAGGTGGAAGAAGCCAGTAAGACGAAGAAGATTGTCGCAATTCCCCTCGGGGTGTCGCGGAGATCTCCACTGTGACCCTCTGACGATAGTAGCGCCATTTCTAAGCGTTGTCGCAATTCCCCTCGGGGTGTCGCGGAGATCTCCACTTCCGTCGATTTCTTCAGGCGAGGCACTCGGCTATATGGCTGTCGCAATTCCCCTCGGGGTGTCGCGGAGATCTCCACGAGGGACACATGTCCCTAAAGCAACTTGGTCGTTTTCTGTCGCAATTCCCCTCGGGGTGTCGCGGAGATCTCCACGTACGGCAGCTAAGCTAGACGCTCTTGTCACTGATAGACTGTCGCAATTCCCCTCGGGGTGTCGCGGAGATCTCCACAGCGGCCATTGTAGTCTATTGATTCTAAAGGACTTAGGTGGCGTACCTGCATAACCTCCCCGCGGAGAGCCTCTAGAACGTGCATCGTCTCGGGTCCGCTTCTGGTCCTTTCTGAGATAAGTCACTGGGAATAAAGAGTTTAGCGCCATTCTTGCAACCTGCATAACCGAGGGTGGTTTCGGGTAGGTTCGGCGGTTATGCAGGTTGAGGGCGGGTGGATCTGACGATAGCCATCGAGCTTGCGTAAGTGGCGTGCTTGCCGATGTTTAGGTGTCATTATCCGATTTGAGACGGGGGCCGGATCGCTCTTTCTTCTGCAAACGCTTGACCCCACAGCGAGCCCTCTGCCTACACTTCCCAGGCGCACCGGCGGATCCACTGCCGTGCGAATCTGGCCTTGCCACCCGCCAGAAAGGAGGAGGCCGATGCATCGTTTTGAAGAGGAAGAGCTTCTGCCCGAGGAGATCGACCGCATCCCGGATTGGGAACGAGTCGCCGTCTTCCGTGAAACCTTCCTGAGCCTGCTCCACCCCGAATGCGCGGCCGCCTTTCGGCGAGTCGGCGAGACGGTGTACAACTGGGCCATTGAAGACCAGTTCGCCTTCGGGCGCAGCGCGTGCAGCTGGATCGCCCGCGATCTCGGCGGGGCGGCGAGGGATCTGCGGTTTCTGGAGAGCCTCCTGGGGGATGTCGGCCGGTCGACCCAACTGAGCCATCTGGCGCCCGAGGATGAGCCACGGGCGGTGGTTGCCGGTCGGGTCGCGGGCCAGGTGGGACTGGCCGCCGAGCGGCTCGAACGAGCCTTGCCGGGCCTGGAGCACCGAGGCCAGGTGGGGTGAGTGGATGGGAGTTGGTGTGGGGTCACGAGTCTTGCCGGTGGTCGCGGATCGCCTTCGGCGCCTTCGCAATCGAAGGGCGTTGGCTCCGCCAAAGCGTTCTACCGACCAAGAACCCCAGAAGGCCAGAAAGGTTGAGAGAAAAGGAAGAATAGGGTGCGCTACTCCACCACCGGGAAGCCCACGAGTATGAAGACAAGCCAATTGAACCCGACTAGCAGCGCAGTCAAGCTAGCCACTGCCCAGGGCAGAACAGCCATTCGAGCCGGAGCGCGGGGCCGTGCCACGGAAACGGAGAGCACCACCATCCCGACCACCACGACCAAAGCAAGGACAGCCTCGATCAGCGCGCCGAGCAGGTAGATCACAGAGAAAAAACCGAATCCCCACCACGCGATCAAGTGGAGAGATGCCTGTAGCGACCAGGCCAGAATCGGCACCACGTGATACGCAGGCGGCATTCTGGCCCAGCGCCCCACCACGAGCCAAACCGCACAGAGCAGCCAGCAGGTCAAAAAGGATTCGCCGGGCTCCAGAAGACGTTCCCCACTCGCCAGCGACAGAACATAGTCCACCGCTCGCTCACGGGTGAAGGACGGAAATGACCCATGGCTCATGGCCAGGATCAATGCCGGTAGGGTCCGCATCAGAGGTTCTCCTTGGCTCCGGTCTCTGCCAGCAAACGCCAGCACGGGCCGAGAGATTATGGGCTTCCTCTATGTGACCCGATTGGAGCCCAAGTCGTTCCAAGCGAAGAACTGTGGTCGCCGACTGGGAGCCAGGCTACTCAGGGGATGGAGTCGAAAGTTGAAGTGCAAGTCACTTCGGGCAACAGTGCCCCCCACTTGCCAGTCGCAACCTGTGGCTGACCCGGCAATTTTCTCTTCGCCCCTCGACTTCGCGGCTCGCTCCTGGTAGAAACGCCCGTCCACGGCTGTACTGAATGGAGGTGCATCATGCCAAACAAGAATCGATACGACGACCTCCCGAGCTTTCGAGCGCTCTAGTAAACGACGACGGGGATACCCCTCCGAGACCAGAGTCAAGAAGGGGCCACAAGTGGTCGGCGGCGAGCTCTTGCTGGAGGAGAAGCTCGGCCGCAACGACCTATGCCCCTGCGGATCAGGCCGACGCTTTCAAACGCTGTTGTCTGCGCGGTGGCCGGTTTTGACGGGTCAACTCGTCACTACTACTTCCGCGAGTAGCTTCAGGTAGCTAGACACCAGCCGTGGCCGCCACGGCTGGTGTCCTCCCCAACTCCAGTGGGCAGCGACATTCGCCGGAGCGCCGGTGAAGTGTCGGACAGGTGCGAGGTCGGGTCCGAGTCCCTACGACGGAAAAAGATCGTTCTGCTGAGCGAGCTGGCAGCGAGCCCTAAGCTCACGGGCGATCACTCGTCCCCCAGATCTCGGAACTCCCCTTCGAGGATTCGTTTCAACTCTGGGCTCTCCACCTCGGCCAAGGCTTTCTTCGGATTGAAATCGGTCCAACGGCGCCAGAACTGCCACCAGCGCGGGCGATTCTGTTCTCGCGTCCACTCCGCGACCCTCCGCATTCCTTCGTCCACCTCGTCCCAGCTCACCAAGGTCCGAGGACCAAGCCACTCTCTGAAGACTTGAAACCCGAACGGCCGATGGCTGGCGACGCTCTGCATGGTTTCGAGTAGCCCCAGAGCCACCAGGGTCTTAAGCTCATTGTCATCCGTGCCGTACTGCGTTTCGACGAGACTGAACAGCGCTGGGAACTCGGCCGTCTTGCCCTGCTCGTAGCAATCGACCAGGTAGCTCGCCAGGTCCCCCATGGCGCTATAGAGGGGTGCATACTCCTCGTCGGACCACATCTCGACGAAGGCCTCCCATTGCGGACGAAATCCGGGAACAACTTCCACGATCTCTAGCATCAAGCTGGTATACATTTTCACTTCTCCCTTGGCGGTTCGGTAGATTTCAGTCTAGCCGCCAGCCGAGTGCCAGGTACGCAGCCCCCCCCTACGAAGCCTTCTTCGCCGACAACAGATCGAACAACACCCGCCGGAAGCCTTCTTGCAGTTCTGGGCTGTTGAGATACTGCATCATCTGCTGCTGGTGGGCCTCGCTGCTGCTCATCACGGCTTCGTCCACGGCGGCAGGGAAGTCGCCGAGGAGGGCTTGCGCGGGGGAGTTGTTGGCGATTTGGAGCATCACTCGCTCGTTCTCGCGCACTTTGTCGCCGACGGTGTGGAAGAAGTTGATGAGGTCTCGGTCGGTGAGCCCTTCGGTGACGAAGAGGTCGTTGAGGCGGGCGATGATCTGGGAGAGCCACTCTTCTTCTTTGTCGCGGGGCTTGCCGGTGCCCAGGTCGCTGGCCGGGTGGAGGCCGGTTTCGGCGCCCTCTTTGACCAGTTTGAGGTCTTGCTGTTTGATCTTCGAGAGGCGGTAGTGGCTCAGTTCCACCGAGCTGAGGTCGATGGCGTCTTCCTCCGGCGCCGTTTCGCGCAGCAGCGGGGCGAGGTAGCGGGCGTAGAGGCTGAGTTGTTCGAGGTCGGGGCTTTCGAAGTCTACGATTTGGGACATGAACTCGTAGTAGCGGGTGAAGGAGGCCAGATCCGCCTTGAACTGGCCAAGGGCTTCCAGGGCGCGTTTGGCCTCTTTCATCTCGGTTTCGGTGTTGGCGATGAAGGTCGCGTCGCCCAAGCTCTTGGCGTGGTCGAAGAGTTTCTTGTGCTTGTCGAAGTCGGCCTTGGCCTCCCGGTAGCGCTTGCGCCACCGATCCACCGCCGGCTGGCACACGGTGCCGATCGCCGCGCCGCTCTGGCTCTTCCTCTTGAGGAAGAACACCTCCGTGAAGCGAGTGACCTCGGCCCACTGGAAGATGCCGGTCGCGCGCAGTTTTTGGTCGAGATCCCAGATGAGGTTGGGGTCCGAGACATCGAGCAGCTTGGCGGTTTGGTAGTACTCCTGGAAGGCGGCCAGCACGTCGTCAGGATCGTTGCAGAAATCGAGAACGTAGGTTTCCTCTTTGCCCGCATACGTGCGATTGAGCCGCGAGAGGGTTTGCACGCAGTCGAGCCCGCCGAGCTTCTTGTCGACATACATGGCGCAGAGTTTGGGTTGATCGAAGCCGGTTTGGAACTTGTTGGCGACGATCATGAACTGGTAGCCGTCAGTATCGAAGGCCCGGCGTAGATCGCGCCCCTTGAGGCCGGGGTTCATGTTGGTTTCGGTGAAGGATTCGCCGAGCAGCGCTTCGCTGTGCGGGTCGCTGGCGCCGAAGGTGACTTCGCCCGAGAAGGCGACCATGGCGCGCAATCGGCTGTAGCTCTTCTTCGCGACGTACTTGTCAAACTCCAGTTTGAAACGCACCGCCTCTTTGCGCGAACCGGTCACCACCATCGCCTTGGCCTGGCCACCCAAAAGGTCCATCACCGTCTCTCTGAAATGCTCGACGATCACCATCACCTTCTGGGCGATGTTGTAGTCGTGCAGCCGCACCCACTGGCCGAGCTTCGCCCGCGCCTTCTTGCTGTCTACCTCGGTATCGGCGGCGGCGACCCTCTGGGCTAGGTTGTAGGCCACTTTGTAGCTGGTGTAGTTCCTGAGCACGTCGAGGATGTAGCCCTCCTCGATCGCCTGGCGCATGCTGTAGACATCGAAGGCCACCGGCTTGTTGCTCTTCGAGGGCGGCTCGTCCGGGTTGGGGGGCCGGCCGAAGAGTTCGAGCGTCTTGCTCTTCGGCGTCGCGGTGAAGGCGTAGTAGCTGAGGTTGGGCGTCGCGCCGCGAGCGGCGACGCTGGCGGCCAGCATCTCTTCGGCGCTGAGTTCCGGGCTCCGATCCTCGTCCTCACCCTGCTCCACCACCTCCTTGCTCAAGGCGGCTCTGAGGTCGCGGGCGGTCGAGCCCGACTGCGACGAGTGGGCCTCGTCGGCGATGATCGCGTAGCACCGCTCCTGAAGGCTGACGCTGTTCTCGATCGCCGCGAGAACGTGGGGGAAGGTTTGGATGGTCACGATCACAATCGGCTGGCTCTGCTCCAGCGCGCGAGCCAGCTTCTCGGACTTGCTGCCCTGCCCCACCTCCCGATGGATGCGCCCCACCACCCCGTCTTGGTGCTCGATCTGGTGGATGGTCTCTTGCAACTGGTCGTCGAGCACCGTGCGGTCGGTGACCACGATGACCGAATGGAAGATCTTCTCGCCCCGCTCGTCGTGGAGGGCGGAGAGTTGGTGGGCGGCCCAGGCGATGGAGTTGGACTTGCCCGAGCCGGCGCTGTGCTGCACCAGATACTTGTGGCCCGGCCCTTCCTCGCGACTCTTCTCGACCAAACGCCGGACCAGATTCCACTGGTGGTAGCGGGGGAAGATCAGCTTTTCTTTCTTGCTCTTGCGCCCCTGCCAGTCTTCCTCGGTCTTGATCTCCAGGTGGATGAAGCGGCCGACGATCTGCAAGAGGTTGTCGCGCTGCAACACCTTCTTCCACAGGTAGTCGGTGGCGTAGCTGTCGAGATCCTTGGGCGGATCATTGCCGGCGCCACCCTCTGCAGTGCCCTGATTGAAAGGGAGAAAGCGCGTCTCCTTTCCCTCCAGCCGGGTGGTCATGTAGCACTCGTATTGGCTGACGGCGAAATGGACCAGCGCCCCCCGCTTGAAGGTCAACAAGGGCTCGGCCTGGTTAGTGGCGGGATCTTTCGGCAGGCGGGTCTTTCGGTATTGGTTCTTGGCGCTCTCCACCGCCTGTTTGAACTCGCTCTTGAGTTCCATCGTCACGATGGGGATGCCATTGAGAAAGAGCACCAGATCGATCCGCCACCGCTTCGCCTTGGTGCCGGTCGCCGCCAGGTGGGCTTGGGTGGCGTAGGGGCTGTAGACCAGCTCGGGGACGACACGCAGGATGTTGCCCTCGTAGCGAGCTTGCAGATCCGGGTTGAGGCCGTGGTCGGGTTTGAACTGGGCGAGCTTGAAGGAGACCGACTTGTCGCGCAGCGGGTGGCGCAGTACGCCGAGAGTGCCGAAGGTGCGCAGCCTCTTGTCGGAGGCGTGCGGATCGGCCTTGCCGAGCTGGGAGGCGAGCTTGTTGAGGAAGGCTTGCTCGGGGTCGTTCGGGTAGAGCTGTTTATACTTCTGCCATCTCTTGTCTTGAGTATTCTTGACGTAGGCGAGGCAGTCCTCGGAATAGAGCGCCCGTTTGCGGTCGTACTGAGACGACTCCCCGAGCTGCCAACCGGCGGCGACCATTTGATCCACAATCTCTTGCTGGAAGGCGGCTTCGCTAGTGTCCGTGCTCATGCGACCTCCGCGGCGGACTGGCGGACGGGTTGCGGTTCGGGGGGCTGCCAGGTGCGCACGTCGATCTTGCCGGTGACGGCGGCGGAGATGAGGGCGGCGCGGCGCTCTTGGAGGAGGGTGACCGTCCCAAAAGCCTTGGCCGATATAGAGTCGAGACGAGCTACTGCGTCTGCCAAGTTAATCTCAATCCTCTTCTGCTCTTCGAGGGGCGGAAGGGTCATCGGTACGCTTCTCAGGAACTCACACGTCAGAGCTGCTCTAGTGCTCCCACCACCAGCGCTCTCGAATCGCAGCCAATGATACCTGGCCTGAAATTGCTGCCAGAGAAACTCAGCGCGAAGTTGACGACTGTCTGGATAAAGACATGCAAGATGCTGGTTGATGGTGGCGGTGGTCTTTAACAATGCAGCTCTTCCGCGAGTCTGCCCCTCACCAGTAATCGCAACCAGAACCGAACCAGGTTTGCAGAGAGGCAGATGGCATTCCCACACAGCTTGACGAGAAACAAACTGCTCAGCTTCGCAGATTTCACCGTCATTGATCTTCGTACTGTTAAGCCAACCGACTCCATCTCCGCCTTCGTCAACCCAGTATTCAGGTACAGCACGACTGGGCGTCGAACCATTCCCGACAGAAGCAACATAGCTCAAACGACTCACCTCCCAATGCGCCGGCACCTCCCCCAACCACTCCACCCCTGAATCGCGCATGGGGGCGTCGGGGTTCAGCCCTTTGGTGACCGCATGGCTGATGACGGCCTGCCGTTTCTCTTGCAGCAAGGTGATGAGCTTCTGTTGCTTGTCGATCAGCGCATCGATCTTCGCCGTCTCGTGGTCGAGGAAGTTGGCGATTTGGGTTTGTTCTCTAGCAGCCCGGGGTGAAAGCCCGATTTCCGTAGACTTGCATGTCGCCTCTCCAGCCGCAGATCCGGATCAGCAATGTTGCGAGAAACGTGTCATCTGCTTGCTGGAGGGCAGCAGACGTGCCGAAAGCGCGTTCAGGC
>JAJRVQ010000153.1 GCA_024277255.1 Acidobacteriota bacterium
AAACGCAGCGAACTCGGCCAGACCCTTGCTCGCAAGGACGCGGGTAATCGCCGCGGTCAACGTCGTCTTACCGTGATCGACGTGGCCGATCGTACCTACGTTGACGTGCGGCTTAGACCGCTCAAACTTCTCCTTGGCCATAGCGACTCGAATCCTCCTCGCGCTACGCAGCGCGCCTATTTATGGCGTGAGCCTCGCTGATTTTTGATTTGACGGTTACTGTATGGAGCCCACGACCGGATTTGAACCGGTGACCTCTTCCTTACCAAGGAAGTGCTCTACCACTGAGCTACGTAGGCATAGTGAAAGAGCGCGAACCTTCCCAAGCCGACCAGCTGGGACGGTTTCACGGTCAAACCTAGCAATTGTACCTCTCCCTACGATCCCTGTAAACCCCTGATCCTCTGATCAGGTCCAGTCCAGAGAGCGCGAGTGTACGATCCATGAAGATCAGTGGCGCGTACTCTCAGCGGGAGCCGCCGATATTGTCACCCCTGGCGTCGCGGCGCAAGAGGTTTTTTCCACCTTCTGCCCGCGGCCACGCCGGGCCGGGCCATCAGCCGGTGAAATTGGAGCGGGAGACGGGATTCGAACCCGCGACCAACAGCTTGGAAGGCTGTGACTCTACCCCTGAGTTACTCCCGCTCGGGATGGCGATGATCGCCGCTGTTGTGAGGTCAACCACCCCCTTGGCGGTTGCTCGTTTGGAATCAGACATGGTGGAGGCGGATGGATTCGAACCATCGTAGGCTTACGCCGGCAGATTTACAGTCTGCTGCCATTGTACACTCGGCCACACCTCCCGATTGCATCTCTGACTTCCGACCCCGGCTGGAGCCGGCACCCGGAATCGAACCGGGGACCAACGGTTTACAAAACCGTTGCTCTACCGCTGAGCTATGCCGGCGGTCCCCGACGGGGTCTTGATCCGCCGGGCTTACCCTCGGCCCGACCAAGCGGCAGGAGCATAGCCGGTTCGGCTGTTGGTGGCAAGACCGAGTTGAGTTCAAGCCAAGAACAGCCTTCTCTCTTCATCCTCCACGCTGGCGAACCGCCTCGTAGAGCACCGCCGAGACCGCGGTGGCCAGATTCAGCGACTCCACCCGCCCCCTCATCGGCAGACCGAGCAGGCGGTCACAACGCTGCCGGGTCAAGGATCTGAGCCCTTTGGCCTCACCACCAAAGCAGAAGGCCACCTTGCCGGTCAGATCGGCCTGCCAGACCGGATCGCCCCCGCCGGCGATGCCGTAGACCCAGAAGCCGTCGTCCTTGAGTTCCCGCAGGGTGCGGGCGGTATTGGTGATCCGCTCGATGGGTAGCCACTCACTGGCTCCGGCTGAAGTCTTGGCTACCGCCGGCGTCATCTTGGCTGAACCGCGATCGCGAATCAGCACTTTCCCTGCCCCAACTCCTTCGCAGACCCGCAGCAAGGCGCCGAGATTTCGCGGATCCTGAACATCTTCGACCAGCACCACCAGCTCTGGATCTGTGCCGACCCCGAGATTGGGTGCACCAGAGAGCCGAAGATCGGCCACGAACCCGTTGTGGACCACCTCGGCCAGCCCGGCGAGCAGCGCCTGCGGCATCGCTTCGCAGGGCACCTGGTGGCGCTCGCACAACCCTTCGATCTCGCGCTCTCGCCGATCCCGGCGAGCACGCCCCAGCCAGATCCGCTCGACCTCGTGCGGCCGATGGCGCAGTGCTTCGCGCACAGGATGGAATCCGTAGAGCTGAGCCACGAGCGAAAGGTATCAGACTTGCGCCATGGCCCGTATCGCCACTCTAAAGGCCCGCTCCGTAAGACCCTGGCGCACGACCCACAGGGGTTTCCGGCCGGACCTCTAGACCTCCATGACCTGCGCCTCTTTGGCCTCGAGGGTGCTCCCGATCTCGCTGATGTAGTGGTCGTGGAGCTTCTGGATCTCTTCGTAGCCCCGGCGCTCTTCGTCTTGGCCGATCTCCTTCTCCTGCTCCTTCGCCTTGATCGCATCATTGCCGTGCCGTCGTGCCTGGCGCACGGAGTTACGACCATGCTCAGCCATGTCGTGAGCCCGCTTCACCATCTCCTTGCGCCGCTCTTCGGTCAGGGATGGAACCGGGATGCGAATGACTCGACCATCGTTCGACGGATTGAGGCCGAGATTGCCCTGGAGAATCGCCTTCTCGATGGCTGCGATCTGGCTCGGGTCGAACGGTTGCGCCACGATCAACGTCGCATCGGCGACCGAGAGGTTGGCGAGCTGGTTGAGCGGTGTTTGGGTGCCGAAGTAGTCGACGGTGACTCCATCGAGCAGCGCAATCGAAGCGCGCCCCGTTCGAACCTGCTTGAGCTCGCTGCGGAAGTGGTCCACCGCCTGCTTCATCAGCAACTCGGTTTCGAGAAATAACTCTTTCATGCTCTTTCCTCCAGCCCAAGGTTACCGCGACTCCACCGGGTTGATGTCGCCGCGTAGATTCAGCAGAGACCGGCGGAAAACTAGCAGATCTTCTCCGCCTCAGCCTCCGGCCCCGCGCACACCACAGAGCCGACTTTCTCGCCAACGACCACTCTTCGGATGTTTCCGGCTCGCATGAGATTGAACACGGTGATCGGCATGTTGTTGTCTCGGCACAAGGCTATCGCAGCGCCGTCCATCACCTTCAGATTGCGCGCCAAGACGTCATGATACGTCAGCCGCGGTAGTAGCTCAGCGTTGGGATCGAGGTTGGGATCCGCGCTGTAGACGCCATCGACCTGGGTAGCCTTGAGCACCACCTCGACACCGAGCTCGTTGGCCCGCAAGGCGGCCGCCGAGTCGGTGGTGAAATAGGGATTGCCCGTCCCGGCAGCCAAGATGACGACCCGCTTCTTCTCCAGATGGCGCATGGCGCGCCGCCGAATGAAGGGCTCCGCCACCTCGCGAATCTCGATTGCCGTCTGCGTGCGCGTGGTCACGCCACGCTTCTCGAGTGCGTCCTGCAGGGCGAGGGAGTTGATCACGGTCGCCAGCATGCCCATATGGTCGCCGGTAACCCGATCGATACCCAGAGCGCTGGCCGACACTCCGCGGATGATGTTGCCGCCGCCGATGACGATGGCAATCTCAACGCCAAGCCGATGAATCTCGCGTATCTCGTCCGCGACTTTGGCCACGACCTCGCCATCGATCCCGAAGCTCTGCGCACCCATCAGGGCTTCGCCGGAGAGCTTGAGCAAGATGCGTCGATAGATGGGGAGGTCGCTCGCCATGCTCAGTTGCCGCCCTGCATCGCCGCCACTTCGGCGGCGAAATCCTCGCTGCGCTTTTCCAGCCCTTCGCCGAGAAGGAAGCGGGAGAAGCGGCGAACTACGATGTTCTCGCCGATCTTACCGACTTTCGCGGCGATCATCTCACCCACAGTCTTGTCGGAGTCCTTGATGTACGGCTGTTCGAGCAACACCGCCTCCGCATAGAACTTGCCGAGCTTACCTTCGACGATACGATCGACGATCTTCTCCGGCTTGCCGGCAGCCAGCGCCTGGTCGCGGTAGATTTCGCGCTCGCGATCCATGTCGGTGGTGGTCACCTCGTCCCGGGTCAGATAGCGCGGATCGGCGGCGGCGATGTGCATGGCAATGTCTCGAACCAACTCCTGGAACTCGTCGGTCCGGGCCACGAAATCCGTCTCGCAGTTCACCTCGACCAACACGCCGATCTTACCTCCAGCGTGAATGTAGGAACCCACCGCGCCCTCGGCAGTCACCCGCCCCGCCTTCTTGGCGGCTGCGGCCAATCCCTTCTTGCGCAGTAGATCGACCGCCTTGTCGATGTCACCACCCGACTCGGTGAGAACCGCCTTGCAGTCCATCATCGGCGCGCCGGTGCGCTCCCGGAGTTCCTTGACCATCTGGGCCGTGATCTTCATCTCAATGCTCTCCATGTTCTGTCGCCCATCGAATCGGCCGGCACCACCTTCGGTGCCGAGCTGCTCGGGCATAAAGAAAGGCCAGTGCGAATCGGGCTCGACTGACCTTGGCTTTCGTGACTCCACCCGGTGAGGTTTCGTCTTCTTGATTACTGACTTAGCTGGGCGCGCTTTCGGCCTCGACCGCCTCGGTCTCCGCCGCCACGGTCTCTACCGCCACCTCCGCCCCGGCTTCCACCACTGCGTCTTTGGCTTCGATCATTTCTTCCTGGGCCAGCTTGCCGGAACCAGCCAAGTAGGCATCGGCGATCTTGCTGGCGAACAGACGAATCGAGCGAATCGCATCGTCGTTGCCCGGAATGATGTAGTCGATCAACTCGGGATCGCAGTTGGTGTCGACGATGGCGATGATCGGGATGCCGAGCTTGTTGGCTTCGGCGATCGCGATCCCCTCCTTCTTCGGATCGACCACGAAGAGAGCATCCGGCAGGTCGACCATGTCGCGAATGCCCTCGAGGTTGCGATGCATCTTCTCGCGCTCGCGGTCTAGACGAAGGCGCTCTTTCTTGGTCAGCTGCGCCTCGGCGTCTTCGAGCCGCTTCTCGATTTCGCTCAGCCGATCCAGAGAAGCTTTCAAGGTGACGAAGTTGGTCAGCGTGCCACCGAGCCAGCGGTGAGTCATGAAGAACTCGCCACAGCGCTTCGCCTCTTCGCGGACCGCCTGGCGGGCTTGCCGCTTGGTGCCGACAAAGAGAATCCGCTTGCCCTTCGCGGCTAGCGCATGGACGTATTCCAACGTCTGGCGAGTCATCCGCAGAGTCTTCTGCAGGTCGATGATGTAGATACCGCTGCGCTTGCCGAAGATGTACCGCTTCATCTTCGGATTCCAGCGCTGAGTCTGGTGCCCGAAGTGGACTCCCGCTTCGAGAAGCTCCTTCATGCTGATTTCGACCAAGACCGTACTCCTTTTTGCGCTCTTCTAACGCTTGCTGAACTGGAAACGAGCGCGGGCCCCTTTGAGACCGTACTTCTTGCGCTCCTTCTTACGCGGGTCGCGCGTCAGGAGGCCGGCCGACTTCAGCCGCTCGCGTAGCTCTGAGTTATAGCCGAGCAGGGCGCGGGAGATACCGTGCCGAATCGCTCCCGCCTGCCCACTGGGCCCGCCGCCTTGCACGGTGACGGAGATGTCGAACTTGTCGACCGTCTCGGTCAACTGCAGCGGCTGTTTGATGATCATCTTGAGGACATCGTTCGGGAAGTACTTGTCCAAGCTGGAACCGTTGACCTGTACTTCGCCCGAGCCGTCGCGCATGTAGACGCGCGCCGCGGCGGTCTTTCGACGTCCTGTGGCGTAATATTGAACTTCGCTCAAAGCGATCTCCTCGCGTCCGCTGGCCGGTCGGTATCGGTTGGCCGACTCAACGGAATTTGATCCCGGTATTTGCCTTCTTGGCCCCTTCAGGCGCTCACTTGTAGACTGGCCAGCGGCGTGGGCTGCTGCGCCGCGTGCGGATGGTGCGCACCAGGATAGACCTTGAGTTTGCCGTATTGGGCGCGCCCGAGGCTGTTCTTCGGCAGCATGCCCTTGACCGCCAACTCGACGAGCCGAACCGGCTTGCGTTTGCGCACTTCGCCGGCGGACTCGGTCTTCAAGTTTCCCGGCCGACCGCTATGGCGATAGTAGAACTTGTTGTCTTCCTTGTTCCCGGTCAACCGAACCTTGCTGGCGTTGATGACGATCACGAAGTCACCTACGTCGAGATGCGGCGCGAAGGTCGGCTTGTGCTTGCCGCGCAACACGTGGGCCACATGCGCCGCCAGACGGCCCAGCGTCAGCCCATCGGCATCGACCACGAACCATTCCTGACTCTCTCTTGCTTCGCCCACCGTAGGGCTATACGTCTTCCTCATTGCAGTCTCGTCTCCGTCCAACTCGTATCTGTTCAACTCGCAGCGGGATCTGGCGGTATTCGAGTGAAGCTCCCTCGCGTTGACGTACGAAGCCTCAGACGCCGCAGGCGCAGAGCCACCGATACTAGGTGTGGACATGCCCCTTGTCAAGGCTGTTTTCGGCCTCTGCGCACAAAGTGGCCGGGCGTATACACTGGCTCCCCATGACGACTGAGACCACCGCCCACCCTACATCCGACGGTCCAGCCGAGGTCACCGCCGAGGTCACCGCCGACCTCAACGGCGCCGTCGACAAGAGCGGGCGAAAGATTCAACAGATGTTCGCCGGCGTGGCTCCGCGCTACGACCTGCTGAACCACCTTCTGTCGGGTTCCCTCGACTACTGGTGGCGGCGGCGAGCCGCGACGGTTCTGGCTGTTCAGCCAGGCGAGGAGGTGCTCGACCTTTGCTGTGGCACCGGCGACCAGGCGGCCCTTCTGATGCGCCGCGGCGCGCGGGTCGTCGGCGCGGACTTTTGTCTCCCGATGCTGCGCCTCGCCCAACCCAAGCTGCGACGCGCCGGGAGGAAAGAGCGGCCCTTCAGCCCTCATCTGACCGCCGCGGACGCTCTATCGCTGCCCTTCGGTAGCGGTCGTTTCTCGGCGGCGACAGTTTCATTCGGTCTGCGCAACGTCGCCGACCTCGACCGCTCCCTGGCCGAGCTGTGCCGCGTGTTGCTCCCCGGCGGTCGGCTGGTGATCCTCGAATTCACCATCCCCGAACGCCGCTGGGTCCGCGCCGCCTACCTCTTCTACTTCCGGAAGATCCTGCCGCAGATCGGCCGGCTGATTTCACCCCGCGGCTGGGCTTACAGCTACCTGCCCGACTCCGTGGTGGAGTTCCCGCAGCGCCAGCCCTTTCTCGATCGAATGGCCGCCGCCGGCTTCGCTGAACTGCGCTGCGAGAACCTCAGCGCGGGAACTGTCTGCATCTACTCCGGCTGCAAACTTTCCGGCCACAATCCTTCCCCAGGAGAATCCTGATGACATCTTCCACTCTCGTCGGCGCAGAGACCGATTCTGCGACCATGAAGACCGACGACGTCCACCCTTCTTCCACCACCGCCACCCTGCTGGACGGTCACCGGATCGCCACCGAGATCCGCGCCGAAGTGGCCACCGAGGTCGCCGATTTGCTGGCACGGGGAGGCCGGCAGCCCGGCCTGACGGTGCTCATCGCCGGTGCCGACCCCGCATCCAAGGTCTACGTCGGCGCCAAGACCCGGGCCTGTTCCAGGGCCGGAATGGTGGGGCGTACGATCGAACTCGAGGCGACCGTCAGTGAGGCGGAGCTGGAGGCGCGGATCGACCAGCTCAATGCCGACGACACGGTGGACGGCATCTTGATCCAACTCCCCTTGCCCACTGGGCTGATGAGCCGCCAGCTGCTGGAGCGCATCGATCCGGACAAGGATGTCGACGGCTTCCACCCCTACAATGTAGGCCAGCTCTGGCTCGATCAACCCGGTTTCGAGCCGGCCACCCCCAGCGGGATCATCGAGCTACTGCGCCGCTACGACATCCCGCTCGCCGGCAAGCATGCGGTGATCGTCGGCCGCAGTGCGATAGTCGGCAAGCCGATGGCGGGGCTCCTCTTGCGCCAGCACTGCACGGTGAGCATCTGCCACTCGCGCACCCGCAACCTCGAAGAGATCTGCCGTCAGGCGGACATTCTGGTGGCGGCGGTCGGCCGCACTGCCTTCATCGGTCCCGACCACGTCAAGGCCGGCGCGGTGGTGATCGACGTCGGTATGAACCGCGTCACCGAGGCCGACGAGGTCGAGCGCCTCTACCCCGGCAACCTCAAGCGGCGCGCCACTCTGGCCAAGCGCGGCGGAGTGCTGGTCGGCGATGTCGACTTCACCCGCGTCTCGGCCGTCGCCTCGGCGATCACTCCGGTACCTCGCGGCGTCGGCCCCCTGACCGTCGCCATGCTGCTGGTCAACACCCTACGCGCCTCGCGGCTGCGGCAAGGACTCGATTGACCGACTCTCCCCAGCGAGGCGCTCGTGCCGACGAGCGCCCCTTCACCGTCGGCCTCACCGGCGGCCTGGCGAGCGGAAAAACCACCGTCGCCCGCCGCCTGGCCGAGGCCGGGTTCATCGTGGTGGACGCCGACCGGCTGGTCGCTGAACTCTATCGGCCAGGCGGAGCCGGCGCCGCGGCCGTGCGCGACCTGTTCGGCGACGCGCTGCTCACCGCCGGCGGCGCCGTGGACCATCCAGCGCTAGCGGCTATCGTCTTCGCCGACGAGGGCGCAAGAAAGCGGCTGGAAGCGGCGATCCATCCTCTGGTACGCCAGCGTTTCGCCAACATCGCCGCAGCGAGCGGAGGGGTCGCCGTCCTCGAAGCGACCCTCCTGGTGGAGGCCGGTTACCGCCCCGACTTCGACCTAATCATCACCGTCGAAGCAGACCCCGCGACCCGCCTTGCCCGTGCCGTCGCACGCGGCCTCGACCCCGAGGCGGCCGCCGCCCGCCTGGCTGCACAAGGCAGCGGCGAAGCGCGGCGCCAGGGGGCCGACCGCGTCATCACCAACGACGGCTCGCTCGATGAATTGAACGCCCAGGTCGACGCGCTGGCCGAGGATATCCGGCACCGGGCAACCTCGCTACGCTGAGAGCTTCTCGATCAACCCCCGCCACGCCCTGCCCCGGTGGCCGAGGGCGTCCTTGGCCGCCTCTCCCAGCTCGGCGTAGGTCAGATCCTGCCCTGCGGGCACCACCACCGGATCCCAGCCGAAGCCACCTTCACCACGCGGCGGCAGCACCAGCCGGCCGGCAACGGCGGCCTCGGCCACCACCTCGCGCGCGCCGTCGAACCACAGCAGGGCGCAGCGCACCACCACCCCCTCCTCGCCCAGGGCCAGGGCGGTGCGGGCGATGCCCTCGGGGCCGACCGCCTCCAGCATCCACTTGATCAAGGGCCCGGGGAAGCCGCCGAGCGCCGCCAAGTCAAGGCCGGTCTCTTCGACCACCAGGGTCCTGCCGACCCGGCGCCAAGCCTCCTGCGCTTTGGCCCGCAGTACCTCCACCAGGTCGAGGGATTGGATCTCGGGCAGGTCGACCTCGACCGCTTCGAGCCAAGGGCCGACGATACGCCGCGCTTCGGCCAGCTTGCCTTGATTGCCGGTGACCAGGACGAAGCGGCGCCGTGGATCGCCGGCCGGATCGGTCATTCTTGCCACAGCGAGTTGTCCAGGCGAAAAACCTCGACCTTCTGGGTCAGCCCTTTGAGTTGCTGCGCGCCAAGGTCGTGGAGGGGCAAGGAATCATCGAGCTGCCGGCGGGTGGCGGCACCGATGACGACATCCCCCGGCTGGGCGACGAACTGGTCGAGACGGGCGGCGACGTTGACCGTGTTGCCGAGAACCGTGTAGTCGACCCGCTTGCGGCTACCGACCTCACCGACCATCACCGGCCCGCTATTGACGGCGATGCGGCAGACCACCGGATCCTTGCCCAAGGAAGCCCGCTCCACGTTCCACCGCGCCAGCTCCCGCTGGATCTCGATCGCCGCATCGACCGCTCGGCGGGCGTGGTCGGCATGCACCACCGGGGTGCCGAAGAAGGCCATCACGCAGTCGCCGATGAACTTGTCGAGGGTACCGCCGGCGGCGAAGATCGCCTCGACGGAGCGGTCGAAGAAACCCTCCAGCAGGGCTGCCACCTCCTGCGGCAGCGACCTCTCGGCGAAAGCGCTGAAACCGACCAGATCGGCGAACAGGACGCTCGCCTCGGCCGGCTGAAGGCGACCGAAGCGGCCCTGGAGGTCGCCCTCGCTATCCGCCAGCACGGCATCGATCACCGCCGGCGAGTGGTAGCGCTCCAGCCGATCGAGCAGCCTGCGCTCCCGTTCCGCCTCTTGCGCGTGGCGCACCCGCTCCACCGCCACCGCCGTGTAGTTGGCGACGGCGACCAGGAAGTCGAGATCTCGCTGGCTGAAGCAGGCGGTGCGGAAAGGCGAATCGCACTGCATGACGCCGATGATCCGCTCCAAGGACCACAGCGGAGCACACATCGCGGCGCGGATCTGGTGCATCTGGATCGACGCGCCGGAGAGCAACCGCTCGTCGGCCTGCGCGTCGACGGTGATCAGCGCGACCCGTTGTTGGATCACCTGATGCAGCATGGTCTGCGAGACCGGTACCTCTTCCTCCGGCCGCACCACCACCCGATCCCCGAAGCGGGCCAGCTCGCAGACCGCCCGCCCCTCGCCGTCGAGCAGCAAGATGAATCCGCGCTCGACCGGCAGGGCCTCGAAGCAGATCTCGGTCACCCGCTCCAGCACCTCGTCCACCGTCTTGGCGGTGAGCAGCAGACTGGCCAGCCTTGTTAGGTAGCCGAGGATCGAGTTGGCATACTCCTCGTCCAGCGCCTCACTGTCCACCGCGACGAGGGTGTCGGTCTCGATCGGTTGCGCCGCGGAGGTGCGAACCTCGGTCTTCGCACCGCCTTCGATCCCGTACTGGGTCAAGAAATCGGCCAGCGGTCGCACATAGCTGCCGGTGGCGAGCAGGCCATCTTCAGCCCCGGCCGGACTCACTTCGCGGGCCACGCTCACATGGCCCGCCACCAGGTCGAAGGTGCCGATCCGCAAGGTGTCACCGGTGGAGATCGGAGCCTGGCTCACCCGTTCCCCGTTGAGCAAAACACCGTTGGTGCTGCCCAGATCGACAATCCAGAAGGTCTCGCCTTCGAGCCGCACGCTGGCGTGGTACCTCGACACCGAAGGGTCGGGCAGAACAATGTCATTGTCGCTACCGCGACCGATGCGCAGCCCCCCGGCGGCCAAGGGAAAGGCCTGTTCCGCTCCCCGAATGCGACATCTCAGTTGCACTGACTCCGTCTCCTCCTGCTCTCGATCCCGGCCCCGCCTTGGGCTAGAGAGATACCCCTCCCATCGCCCACAGCATCACCGCCTTCTGGGCGTGCAGACGGTTCTCCGCTTGATCGAAGATGCGACTTTGCGGCCCATCGGCCACTTCCTCTGCCACCTCTTCCCCACGATGGGCGGGCAAGCAATGAAGGAAAACCGCCTCCGGCGCGGCACCCGCCATCAGGGCGCCATCCACCTGGAAGCCGGCGAAGGCGGCCAGGCGCTGTGCCGCTTCGTCCTCTTGCCCCATCGAGGCGAAGACGTCGGTATAGACGGCGCTCGCCCCGGCCACGGCCTCTTTGGGATCCTCGGTGATCACCACCCGGGTCCCCGCCGCCTCCGCCGCCTGGCGAGCCAGCTGAAGGTATCGATCGTCCACCCGGTACCCCTCCGGCGAGGCGATGGCGACATCCATTCCCACCTTGGGAGCGCCGAGCATCAAGGAATGGGCCATGTTGTTGCCGTCGCCCACGTAGGCGATGCGGCGCCCCTTGAGGTCACCGAAGATCTCGCTCAAGGTGAAGTAGTCGGCGAGCGCCTGGCAGGGATGCAGATCGTCGGTCAGACCGTTGATCACCGGGATCGACCCGTGTTCGGCCAGAGCCACCACGTCGGCGTGGGCGAAGGTGCGCGCCATGATGCCGTCGACGAACCGCGAGAGCACCTGCGCGGTATCGGAGATCGGCTCGCCGCGACCGAGCTGGATGTCGCGGGTGGACAAGAAAAGAGCATGGCCGCCGAGCTGCACCATGCCGACTTCAAAGCTGACCCGGGTGCGCGTCGACGACTTCTCGAAGATCATCGCCAGCGACTGGCCGGCCAAGGCGGTGCGATAGGAACCGGGATCCGCCTTGACCTTGCCGGCCAGCCCTATCAGGCCTGCGACCTCGGCGGCTGAAAGGTGATCGATCGAGATCAGGTGTCGCTGCGACATCGGCGTTGCTCCTTGTGCGGTGAGTTTTGGTGCGGAAGATTTCGCTTTGGGGGTTTCGGTGAGGGAATTCAGTGCCTTTCGCCGCGGTCGCCCGCCGGCTCTACCGGCCCGATCCGGGTCCCGGCTTCGCCGGCCATCGCCGGCATGAGGTGGTCGACGTCGGTGATCAGCACCTCGCACCCGGTGGCGCCGACAAAGTCGATCGCCGCCTGGATCTTCGGCCCCATGCTACCGGGCGGAAACTGCCCCGCGGCCAACAGTTCGGCCGCCTCGGCGGTGTTCATGGCGGCGATCGCCTCGGCGTCGTCTCGGCCGAAGTTCTTCATCACGTGCGGCACGCCGGTGAGGATGATCAGCAGATCGGCGCCGAGTTCGCGGCCGATCAGAGCGGCGGTGTGATCCTTGTCGATGACCGCTTCAACCCCGACCAGCTCGCCGTCGCCACGCCGCACTACCGGGATTCCGCCGCCGCCGCCGCCGATCACCAACCGGCCGCAGTCGAGAAGTTCCCGCACGGTGGAGAGCCCGATCACCTCGAGCGGACGCGGGCTGGGAACCACCTTGCGCCAGCCGCGGCCGGCATCTTCGACCATCTGCCAGCCATGGTGACGCTGCAACTGCTCGGCCCGGTAGGTCGAAAAGAAGGGGCCGACCGGTTTGGTCGGGTTGGCGAATCCGGGATCCTCGCCATCGACCACCACCATGCCCAAGACGATCGCCACCTGCCGCTCGGGGAAGCGGTTGCGCAGCGCCAGCTCCAGCAGGTAACCCATGCCGCCTTGCGTTTGCGCCACGGCCACGTCGAGGGTGGCGGGCGGAATCTTGTTGGCCGCTTCCTCCATCTGCATCATGATCTGGCCGACTTGGGGTCCGTTGCCGTGCACCAGCACCAGGTCGTGACCGCCGTCGGCGGCGATCAGATCGGCCAACCAATCCGCCGCCTGGCGGGCGCGCTCCATCTGCTCGTCGACCCGCCCCACATCGTCGGGGGCGAGCAGGGCGTTGCCGCCGAAGGCGACGATGGCCAGCGGCCGGCGAGCCGCCTGATTGTCCCGGCTCTTATCCATCAGAGCGCGTCCCTCTCGAGCGGCATTGTCATGCACCGCGGTCCACCTCGCGCGCGGGAGAGTTCGTTGCCCAGCATGGTGACCACCGTCGGGCCGCCGGAAAGCAGGTCGAACCCCTCCTTCAGAGCCTCTTCCTCTTCCACAACCCGCCAGCCACGGCGATCCAGCTCCTCCGCCGTGCGCCGGTTGCGGCGGTAGAGCAAGACGAGGCCGGGAGCGATGGCGAAGGCGTTGGCCCCGTCGGTCCACTGCTCGCGCTCCTGGTAGATGCGATCGCCGGAGCCGCCGCACGGCACCAGTTCCAACTCCATCCCCAGCCCGCGGAGAGCCGAGAGCAGCGAAGGCCGGCGGACATAGGCCAGCTCTTTGGCCTTGAGATCGATCTCGAAGACGGTCGCCACGTCCGCCCCGGCGATCACCGGCTCAAAGGCCAAGCAGGTTCGATGGTCGATGAGCGTGAAGACCGTATCGAGGTGCATGTAGGAGCGCACCGGGGGAATGTCCACCACCAGCAGGTAGCGGAAGGTCGACTCTTCACCGCGCAGGTAATCGGCCAGCCGCTCGATGCCCCGCCGGTTGCTGCGCTGGCTCAAGCCCACCAGCAAGATCTCGCGACTGGCCACCAGAACGTCGCCCCCCTCCAAGGTCGGCAACGGCGTCACCCGCGTGGTCACCCTGCCGTCCGCGGGCCTCGCATCGATATTGAGAGTGCCCCGAGCGCCGGACAGCTTGGGATGGTGCCCGAAGAGCAGCTGGGCCAGCAGCGCCTCGCGACGGCGGACCTGGGTGGCCATCGAACTGAACAGAACCCGGTCGCCGAAGACCGCCTGCGGATCGCGCTGGAAGAGATAGTTGGGGGTCGGGGAAAGATCGTAGGCGAGCTCGTCGCCCCCCTCGGCCGGCGGCGGCCGAAGCCCACCGACCAGCGCCGCCGCCAACTCCCCCGGCGCCATCTCCCGCATCCGCCCCAACAACCCATCGTCCAACGCGTACCGGCCGGCCAACTCGGCGAAGAGTTCCTCCCGCGCCGCTTCGCCGGCCACCACCTCGGTCAACAAATCGTAGGCATCCAAGGCCTCGACCCCGGCCTGGACGAAGAGGCGGCGAAACACCTCGTGCTCGGCCCGCGCCACTTCGCCATCGAGAATGTCGTCGAAGAGGTGCTCCTGCATGTGCGAGGGCACCATGCGATCGATCTCCCGCCGCGGCCGGTGGATCAACACTCGGCGCAGCCGCCCGATCTCAGATTCGACACAGAGAGTCATCGCACCATCCTCTAGAAATACACGCCTGGGAACATCCGTGGATGAGCGACGGATTGTAGCAGGGCGGGGGCGGTCGGGTCCTTCCCGCCAAGTCACCGGGGCGGGCCCTACGAATTGCCGGCAGCCTGCCCGCCCCTGCGCTTCGGGCGCGCAACCCGTTGAGGTCACTGTTGCTTCTCGTTGAGCGCGCCCTCAGAGCTGACTTGGCGGGAAGGACCCTCCCTTGGGATTTCTTGAAGCCTCGCTCGGGCTTCGCCCGATCTTGCTTCGGTCCCGCCCCAGAAAGCTCGACCTCGCCGCTTCGCGTCTCTCGCTTCAAATCGCTCTGCCAATCCCGTAGGGGCGCAATTCATTGCGCCCGTGCTGGCTTGGACTCACCCGGCCGCTAAGGCCGAACTGCTCAAGAGTGAGCGCAAAACGCCACACCTTCAATTCCGCGCGAGGGGTTCTCGCGGCGAGATCCAACAAACAAACCGGTGGGCGGCGGGCGGATCAGAGGAGGCCGCGCTCGGAGAGGCGCTTCTCTACGGCTGCAATCATTGGCTCGTCCACTGGATCTAGACGGCCGGACTCTCTCAATGTGAGGAGAATCGAGTGCGCCGGGCGCAACGCCTCCCCAGCCGACGGCCCCTCTTCCCTCCCTACTGTGAGCAGGGAGATCGCCAAATCGCGCTGATAATCAGCACGATCAGGCTCTTCAGCGGCGAGCCGTTCCGCGATCTCAAGGTCCTTGGCGTAGTACCCGCTCGCCCGATCCTCTTCACCAAGCTCTTGGTACAAGTCACCCAGCCTTATGTACGAAACCGAAAGGTCACGTTGGTAGTCGGCGCGATCCGGCTCGGAGGAGGCCAAACGCTCCACGATAGACAACGACTTGCCGTACGCTTCGCCCGCTTGATCACCTTGACCCAAGGCTCGGTAAAGATCGCCCATCTTGTTGTACGAAATCGAAAGGTCACGTTGGTAGTCGGCGCGATCCGGCTCGGAGGAGGCCAGACGCTCTCGGATAGACAACGACTTGCCGTACGCTTCGCCCGCTTGCTCACCTTGACCCAAGGCACGGTAATGATCGCCCACCTTGTTGTACGAAACCCACAGGTCACGTTGGTAGTCGGCGCGATCCGGCTCGGACGAGGCCAGACGCTCCACGATAGACAACGACTTGCCGTACGCTTCGCCCGCTTGATCACCTTGACCCAGGGCACGGTAAACATCGCCCATCTTGTTGTACGAAACCCACAGGTCACGTTGGTAGTCGGCGCGATCCGGCTCGGAGGAGGCCAAACGCTCCGCGATAGACAACGACTTGCCGTACGCTTCGCCAGCTTGCTCACCTTGACCCAGGGCACGGTAATGATCGCCCATCCGATCATACGAAACCGAAAGGTCACGTTGGTAGTCGGCGCGATCCGGCTCGGACGAGGCCAAACGCTCAGCGATCGACAACGACTTGCCGTACGCCTCACCCGCTAGATCGCCTTCACCCAAAGCACGGTAAAGGTCACCCATCTTGATGTACGAAACCGACAGGTCGCGTTGGTAGTCAGCACGATCTGGCTCTGAAGACGCCAATTGCTCGTGCTTGGCGACAAGAGCCTCGTAACGCCGAAAGGCCGCCTTGGAGTCTCCTAGTGCGATATGGGCCTGCGCCTCGGCGTCCGCGACTTGAGCGAAGCTTCCATGCTCCTCCGGCAGGGTCTCCAGGACCTCTGAGGCCAGGGCTGCGACTCCGCTGGACTGCCGAGCACGGCCGAGCGCCTTGAAACAAGCTGAGGCCGCTGCAACTGCGGTGTCGAAATCTCGGCCGGCGAGGAAGTTGCGCGTCGCTTCGATCGCGTCTTCGAGGGCGTGGCTTTCGTGATGGAGTTGCCACAAACGGTAGCTGCCGGCCCGTAGGCAGCGCTCGGGATAGGCGGAGGGGGAGAGTTTCTGGAGCCCTTCGGCGGTCCAGCGTTCTACCAGCGCGAAGCCGTTGGAGTAGTGGACTAGGGAGAGTTCTTCGAGCTGGGTTAGGGCCTGGGTGGCCGCCGGTTCGTCGCCCAGTTCGGTGGCGTCGGGGGAGGCGAGCATTCTTGCTAGGCCGGCTGGGGAGAGGGGGAGGTTGGAGACGGCGGCTTGGAGGAGGGCTTCGGCGATTCCTTGTTCTTGGGCGATGGCCAGGAGGTCGGTGAGGAAGATGTCTCGCGCGCCCAAGGAGATGGCGAGTTGCTGGCTCTCTTCCAGGTCGCCGGTGGTGGCGGCGAGGTCGAGCCCTTGCTCTTGGGCCAGTTCAGCCAGCTTGCGGTCGACTTCGGCAAGCCGGCCTTGGCCGCCGCGTAGGAGGGCGTCGAGGAATTCGAGCACTCTCGGGTGGCGGCCGACGCGGCGCAGGATCCGGGTGAGGGCTTTGGCGGATTGGGCGGCGAGGCCCGGCAGGCGCAGCACCAGTTTGCGGGCTTGGGCGAGGCTCAAGGGGCCGATGGCTACCGGGTGGAGGTAGTGCTGCGCACCGGGGACGGGGTGGCGGCAGGTGAGGAGTAGGCGGCTTCGCCCTCGTAGAGCGGCCTCAGCGAGGGTTTCGAGGAAGGAGCGCGCTTCCGGGTCCAGGAAGGCGCCGCCGCCAGTTTCTAGGTTTTGCTCGAAGTCATCGAGGACGAGGACGATTCTCTCTTCAGCCAGCACCTTGAGCAACAGATCTCGGCACAGGCGATCTTCGAGATCGGGTTGGGCGAGCCGTTCTCCTTTGCGGCCGAGCACCTTGTCGTCCAGCTCGTCCGCCGCCTCGGTCAGCGCCGCTCCCACCGCCAGCGCGATCCCGCGCAGATCCAACCTCCCGACCACCGCCGGCACCAGGTAGCCCGCTTCGCGCAGGCGGCGCATGGCGCGGCCGGCGATGGCGCTCTTGCCCACTCCGCCGATACCGGTGAGGACCACGCCGGCGCACCGCGACGTTTCGTCGCGCAACGTGCGAAGGCAGGTGCGCAACTCCTTGCGCCGGCCGATCAGTTCATCGATCCCGAGTTGCGGCACCGGCCCGCCGAGGTGGTGAACGGGGGGTACTTGCAGCGGCACCTTGTCGAGCCCGAAGTCGGCCAACCGCTGCTCTTGACCGGCGACGAAGAGGGTGGCGGTGGCGTATTCCGGCTGGGTTTGGGCCAGCGGTGCGCCGCTCGCCTTGGCCCGGCCTCGTTCTTCTTCGAGTTCCCGGCGCGCCGCTGCCAGGGCACGGCTGGGCTTGAGGTGCTCCCCGGCGGAGAGATGGTGGTAGAAGGCACCCGCCAGCCGGATGGCGTAGTGGTCGCTGACCGAGGTCTGCATGGCCAGCACGGCAGGGACGCCAGCGGCGAGCAACGCTTCGGCAAAGCTGGCAGTTTGGCCGCCCGGTACGGTGACCGCTCCATGGCAAGCGTTGAGCAAGACGAGGGGAATGGGGCGCCCCTTCTCTCTCAGCGGGTCGATCAGCGCTTCCGGCGTCGTGGGCAGAGCCTTTCCGTCCTCGTCCTCCAGTTCGAGTTCCCCCGGACCGCCGTGGCAAAAGAGGTGAAGCACATGGTACGCGTCCAGCTCCACGGCACGAGCGATCTCAGCCGGGCTCCCAACTTCCAGGAACCGCACCTGCGCATTCTTCAGTGCGCGCGCCGGCTCGACCGCGTCGAGAATCCGGTGCAGCTCGCGCTCCTGGTCGAGCACCACCGAGGCGGTATACCCCTCATCGGGCGCACCGACCGCCACCAGGATCTTGAGCGGCCCGGCGAGCGGCGCGAAGGGGGCGGCGGCGAGCCCCTTCGGCCGGCGTACCATCACCACCACCTTCTGCACCGCCAGCAGCCGATCATCGGGAAGGCGGAGCGCCTCGAAGGGAAGCCCCAGCAGCTCCGCCCCTTGCGCCTCCACCGTAACCTCCACCGAGCCGCCCAGCGGAATGCCGTCGATCAGGCTAACCAGCGCCGCGCCCGACTCGCCGGGAAGGCACAGCTTCCCCAACTGCCGCCCGAGTTCCACCACCCTCGACTCCAGACTCCTCCGCTCCGCGACCGCCGGATCGCGACGAATGCCAACCCGAAAGCCGCGCAGGAACTCAGCGCGAGCCCGCAACAAGGGTGCCGGAAGCGCGGCATGGGAGGCGCCACCGTAGAGCGCATCCCCGATCCGCACCTCCACCTGCACACCCTCCCCATCCTCACCTCGCCCCAGAGAAATCACCACTCGCTCAACCTGCCGATCCTCCACCGAACCCAGCGCCGGCGGCCCCGCCGACCGATGGAGCAGAGCCTCCGCGATCGCCTCAACCTCCTCCACCCCACGCCGCGCCAACGGCCGCAACAACGGCGGCACCCAAGCCCCCGCCTCCGCCATCACCGGGATCAGAACCTTCTCCTCCTCGATCCGCGCGTAAGAGAGATACCGAGCCTCCGCCTTCACCCAAGAACTCCCCCAGGTGTGACGCGAAAACAGAACCACCCCAGCATCCGCCGCCTCAAGCCCGCCATCGATCCGCTCCACGATGTCGTCACCCGGCCGGATCTCCCAACCAGCAAACCAAGCATCAATCCCCCGCTCCCGCAACCCCCGAGCCAACCGCTCGGCTGCCGGCTTGTCCTTGGAACTATGGCCAATGAAGACGCGCAACGGAGTCAAAGTCATCGCAACCGGGTACCTCACAAACAACCAACCCTCGATTCCCAAACCAAGCAATGATACTCGGAAGACGGGATACCAACACCTACGCAACCGCAATCCTCCCGCCCCCCACCCGTTTGTTTATGGGCACCCCTCTGCGAGACCTATTCAGACGAAAGGACGCGGTCTTTCGTCTTCAACCCGATCAGGTCAACAGAGGCTTCATCTCATCGAAGAGACCGGCCTATACGGTCAGGTTCGCCAGCACGGGCGCAATGAATTGCGCCCCTACGGGAAGGATGCGAGCGATTCAGTGGACTGGGCACGGGCGCAGCACGCTGCGCCCCTACGGGAAAAGGTACCGGCCACTGGACCGGCTCGGCGATCCGGGGGCGCCACCGCACCGAGAGTCGAGCAAAGCGAGACGCGAGGCGTCACCCCACACACACCAAAGGCGCGGAGTTCCCGCGGAGCGACCTAAGCCCGCGGGCACCGACCCCCGCAGTGCACGGATCGGCAAATGGAGGAAGAGCGGGCGAGCTTGTCTGAGCGACCGGAGGGAGCGAGTTCTCGCCCGCCCGGAATTTGCCGACACGCAGTGCACGATCCAACACGCGAGCGCCCGGGAGCCCCGCGGGAACTCCGCGCCGACTCCCTAGCTCATGACCCGCCGGTAAGTCTCCTCAAGATCAGTCTCTCGAACCATCTCGCCCTCAAGCAACTCGCAAAGTTGCCCGTCGCGCATAATTCCTACGCGGTCACAGACCCTGCGCACACGCAACAGATCATGACTGGCCATCAATACCGCCGTCTCCGATTCCCGTAACACTTGAAGGATCGAGAGAAACTCCTCCGCCGCAGTGGGATCGAGCCCCGAAGTGGGCTCATCGAAGAGGACGGCACTAGGCTTGTGCGCCAAGACCACCGCGATTCCAACCTTTTGCCGCATACCTTTGGAGAAACTACCCACGCGAGAATGGAACTGGTCTTCGGCAAGACCTACTCGGCGTAGCGCGTTGCCCACCTCCTCGCGGGCAACCCCCTCTTTCCCCGCGCCCAAGGAACCGAAAAACTCAACGTTCTGCACTGCTGTCAGCGTTGGATAGAGAGCCACGTTCTCCGCGATGAAAGCGAGCTTCCTCTTGGCTCGGCGCGGTTCCCTGGCAACCTCAACCTCGTCGACCAGCGCCTTGCCGGATGTCGGGCGAATAAAGTCGAGAAACAGGTTGATCGTTGTGGTCTTGCCGGCACCGTTTGGCCCCATCAGGCCGAACACCTCACCCGGCTGAACCTTGAAGTTCAGGTTCTTGACCGCGAACCGGCCATCCTCAAACTGTTTGGTGAGAGCTCTCGCTTCCAGCATTAAGCCTCCTCCAAGATTCAGCGCCGGCTGAGTCGAACTCACTGCTGTCCCACTAACTCGACCAAAAAAGGTCTGATTTCCTAGTCCTTTGTTACAATGGAGGTACAAGCCAAACCACTGACAACAAAGAGGAAACCAGACCTTGGCTCACTATTCTACCGTTTTCTCCCAGATCCTC
>JAJRVQ010000154.1 GCA_024277255.1 Acidobacteriota bacterium
GCCGGTGAAATCAAGGAGGACTCGATGTTGCTCGACACGGCTAGTTCGCTAGCATTCACAGGGGGGCGGCGCCAGGCTATCGCTCAGCTGTTGACCGAGAAGGCCAGTCTGTCAACCGGTGCGAAAATCGCCACGCTCAACCGGGCCTTGAAGGGTCTGGCTCCATCGCTGCCCGCCAGAAGCCGGCTGAAGGAAGAACCGACCGACGGCGGCTGGCAGGCCATCACTCCCGAGCAGCGGCTGATCCAGCGGACCACGGTCGGCGCTACCGCCTTCGACTTCTTGGTGCTCGAAGAGACCGGCTACCGCGGCTACCTGGAGCGTCAGCTGGCCTTCGATCAGCTCGACGACCAGCCGCTCGAGTCGGCTCTCCATGAGGCCCTTCCGACGCTCTCCATCTCTCCCGCCGAGCGCTACTTCTTCTACTCGGAAGAGCCGGAGATCCCGCTGTTCGAGTTCTGGATCGCCACCGTACTGCGCTCGATCTACAGCCCGCGCCAGCTGTTCGAACGAATGGTGATTCTGTGGAGCGACCACTTCAGCATCGACACCACCAGCGACCTGGGACTCTTCTTCAAGCCGACCGACGACGAGGAGACGATCCGCCGTCACGCCCTCGACAGTTTTCCCGCGCTACTGCGGGCCAGCGCGCACAGCCCGGCGATGCTCTCCTACCTGACCAACGACACCAACCTCAAAGGCCATCCCAACGAGAACTACGCCCGCGAGCTGATGGAGCTGCACACCCTCGGCCCCGATGAGTTCACCGAAAAGGACGTCCGCGAGGTGGCCCGCTGCTTCACCGGCTGGGGGTTCAGCAAGAACGCAGGTCGCAACTTCGGTCGCTTCGACTTCGACGCCGGCGCCCACGACAGCGGTGAGAAGACCGTTCTGGGCCACATCATCCCCGCCGGCGGCGGGATCGAAGACGGCGAAGCGGTGCTCTCGATCCTCGCCGAACACCCGGCTACGGCCCGCTTCGTCTCGCGCAAGATGATCCGCTACCTGTGGGGCTATGAGCCTCCCGAGTGGCGGGTGCAGCGGGTGGCCGACACTTACCTGGCGACCGGCGGCGACGTACGCGCGATGCTGCGGGTGATCTTGAGCCGGCGGTGGCTAGCCAAGGCCACGCCCAAGCTCAAGCGTCCGTACCACCTGGTGGCCTCCACCGTGCGGGCTCTGTTCGCCGACATCGACCAACCGCTCTACCTGCTCTTCGAGCTGCTCGAAGCGGGCCAGCTACCGTTTAACTGGGCGCCGCCCAACGGATACCCGGACAGCCGAGACTACTGGTCATCCTTCCTACTGCCGCGCTGGAGCTTCAGCTCACGGGTGATGCTGCCCGAGGTCGGCGTCACGCCGCAGCTGGGCGATTTCTTGAACCCGAACATCCGTTCCGCCGTGCTGACCGCTCGCATCGACTGGTTGCTCACCAATCAGACGATGACCCAGCCGGCGCGCTCCCAGCTGCGCCGCTTCCTCGGCCCGCCGCCGCGCACTCCCGAGCACGTGGCCCAAGCGATCGGTATCGCAATCGCTTCTCCCGACTTTCAGGAGTATTGACATGGCTGATCGTTACCCCACCGCCCCTGCTCAAGACGGCTGCAAAGAGTACAAGGCGCTCTCACGACGCCACTTTCTCAGCCTCTCCGCCGCCACCCTGGTCACCGCCCTCGGTCCGGCCTGGCTGCCGCGGGTGGTGCTGGCCGATGAAGACGACAGCGAGCGCGACGTGATGGTCTCGATCTTCCTGCGCGGCGGAGCCGATTCGTTGTCGCTCTGCGTGCCCTTCGCAGAAGCGGACTACTACAAGCTGCGCCCGACGCTGGCCCTGCCCCGGCCGGACAGCGGCAGCCCCTTCGCGGTCAGCGATCTCGACGGCTTCTTCGGCCTGTCGCCGGCGCTGATGCCGCTGCTGGAGCCTTACCAGGCAGGTGACCTGCTGTTCGTCCACGCCTGTGGATCGAACGATCCCACCCGCTCCCACTTCGACGCCATGTACTTCATGGAGGTCGGCCAGCCGCAACCGCCGGCCAGCCTCGCCACCGGCTGGCTAGGCCGCCACCTGCAGACCACCGCGCCGACGCTCCAAGACGGACTGATCCGCGCCGTCGGCATCAACCACTCCTTGCAGCGTACGTTGATCGGCGGTCCGCGCTCCGTGGCCGCGCCGGAACCTGCCAACTACGGTCTGGACGGAGATCCCGACTCCTCGGCCGAGCGGCTGGCCGCGATCGAGGTGATGTACGCCGCGGCCGAAGACCCGCTACGCCTCAACGCCAGAAACACCATCCGGACCATCGAGCTGCTGCAGCAGATCGGCTTCGACTCCTATCAGCCGGCCGGTGGCGCCATCTACCCCGAGGACGAGTTCGGCCAGGCGCTGCGCTCGACCGCGGCGCTGATCAAGGCGCAGGTCGGAGTGGAGGCCATAGCGATCGACCTCGGCGGCTGGGACACCCACGAGATGCAGGCGCCGCAAGAGGGTTTGATGGCGCTGGTCATGCGCAGCCTGGCCGAGGGCCTCGCCGCCTTCTACCGCGACCTGGAGGGCGACAGCGTGGGCAACGTCATCACCACCACGATGAGCGAGTTCGGCCGCAACGCGATCGAGAATGGCAGCCTCGGCACCGACCACGGCCACGGCGGCTTGATGATGGTGCTCGGCAAGAGCGTGGCCGGCGGCCGCGTCCTCACCCGCTGGCCCGGCCTGGCCCCCGACCAACTCTACGAGGGACAGGACCTCAAGGTCACCATCGACTATCGCGACGTGTTGACCGAGATCGTCACCAAGCGGCTGCGCAACCCGGACTTCCGCAACGTCTTCCCGGATGCCAACTATCAGCCCATCGACCACGGCGTGATCACCGGTTGAGGACACTGCACTGCTGTCCCACTAACTCGACCAAAAAAGGTCTGATTTCCTAGTCCTTTGTTACAATGGAGGTACAAGCCAAACCACTGACAACAAAGAGGAAACCAGACCTTGGCTCACTATTCTACCGTTTTCTCCCAGATCCTCA
>JAJRVQ010000155.1 GCA_024277255.1 Acidobacteriota bacterium
CAGATTCTTCGCCTCCTCCAGCTCAACTTGTTCGAACGAAGGCCGCTCGAACAGCTCCTCAGACCGCCTGATCCCGTCGCAACGGATATTCCTCTTCAGCTCCACCTCGGGATTGCATGAAAGTTAGTGGGACAGCAGTGGCCAAGACTCACCCCTGTCGCCGGCGGCGGCCACCTTGCGAGAGCTAGGCTCGTGATTTCCGGAAACGCCTCAACTCGCGCTCTTACCGAAGCAAGGAAGGAACTCTGGCTGCTGCGCTCCACATACTTCCAGGAAGGCAACTGTAAATCGATAGAGTACAGATCCTTTAGTTGGATCCCTAGGTCCTTTTTTGCCAGACGCCAGATAGATCCCTGCATGAGAATAGCCGCCACTACTAACACCAGGGCGGTGGCGAGTAGAGCTACGATCAAAGTGCCACCAGCGATCCTCCCTATTAACCCTCGACCCGGCTGCAACTCGATTCCACTCCACAACTCAATACCTGACTTAGTAGGAACCCGAAGCGACAAGGCTCCGAGCAAGACTGTGAGTAGCGATCCAGCCAAAATCGCTATCACCAAAGTCGCTCCTCCTGCTTGACTACTCCTGAGGACACGAAGACTTTCCGGTAGCGTACTCCTGAGCATTCTCAGGGCTACCGTAGCCAACAGAGCAGCAACAGCAGCACTCAGGAGAACCAGAACGAGAGTTCGACCAAACCTCCAAACCAGCAGGCGAGTTCGACCCGCACCGAGCGCCCAGCGGATAGCCGCCTCGACTCGCCGCCCTCGGTCCTGCGCAGCCACTAGATGCGCGGTGTTGGCGCCCGTCACCAACAGCAGCAGGAACCCACCAAGAAGAGAGATCTTCAAGAGGCGCTTTGTTTCGGAAGCCATCTGTTCTTTTCCGAGCAGTGCCATCCAGCGCACGGTTTCCTCTGTGCCACTCTTGTCAAAGCGAAGGGCTGCCCTCGAATCGAGTTCTGCCTGCAAACGCCGTTGTGTTACACCGTCTTGCAAAGTAGCGAAAACCTGTACGCGCCTGTACTTGGAATAGTCTATGGGTCTCAGAAAATCGATCTTTCCGACGCTGCTGATCGGTCGGCCGATATCACTCGGAAGTACTCCCAGTACCGCCAATTGGCGACCATCCAAAGTAACTGTTTCGCCCATCGCCTTCTTCACCCCGCCGAAGAGGGATTCTGCCAACGCTCGACTGATCAGCGTGCTTCCGTCTGCGGTGGCATAATCCAGCCCATCAAAGGTAGAGCCAGCCAAGAGATGCTTCGACACAAGCTCCAAGAAACCGGGAGCCACAAGCGCAACCTTGACCATTTCCGCCCCACTTCGTCTTCCAAGTACCTGGTCTTCCGTTACCACCGCGACAACACTGGAGCAGCCATCGAGAGACCGTAGTCGCTCCTTGTAATCTTCAGTGGATGGGGAGAGGCTATAGCCTTGCTGAAGATGGTTCTCCATTATCAGAGCGATCCTCTCGCCTCCCAGTGCACTCGGCCACGGTGCAAGGTCGTACCAGATCGAAAGCGCAGCTGCAACTCCTGCAAGGCCGAGTACCAGATTCGCCACCAGAGCTAGGGAGTAACTTCGTCGGAAGCGACCTAGAGCCATCATGAGCGAACTCTTCATGGATCTTCCTGTTGAAGCCCGGAGAACCTGCCGTCATCCACTGTGACGAAGTTGTGCACGCTCCTATCCACCCTTCATCTTCGCCGAAGAAGGCGGTACGCAGGATCGCCATAGAAGTAGGCTCATACCAATTAAGAGGCCATTGAGAACGAAATGGAGATTACCAGGAGCCATCTCTAGCGTAAACCAGCATCCGCAGGGCTGCTCCCCTCCCTGAAACCGGTTGATCGCTACTGCAATTGTGACCAGTACCAAGAATCCTGCTGCAAGCAGAGCGGCCATTCGTCTCCACGAAGGGACCAAGAGTCCCACTACAATCGTCAACTCAGTAGCAATCACTGGAGGTGCCAACTGGCGGCCCAGCGGCACTGGAAAGAGCCGATATCCATCAATGGCATTGATGAGACCAGCAAAATGAAAGATTTTGTCCACTCCTGTGTAGCCAAAGACTGCCACAAGAAACAACAAGATCAGATGATCTGTCCGCGTCACGGTTTGCTCCTAATGAAACAGTAGCTGTTAGATCTCGACAGGCCCGTCCCCAGTGCGCTCAGTTCTGGAGTCTTGGGTTTGGCCGTGTTTTAGCAACAGCGCCAAACCGTCATAACCGCTTCATTCCACCTAGCGTTGTTCTAGTAGTCTAGGTCAGACTATCTTGACCTCTGCCCTGGTGATGTACTTGTCACCAAAAATAATAGTGCATTCAGTCCCAGGACCCTTGCATAGTACAGAATCACGGGCATCCGCGGTCGAGCTACCCAAAGACACTGACCAAGCGGTTAGCAGGAGCGCAGCACCTAGCGTCGCAGACTTCAGGAAGGCGATTGCTTTCTTCATTTGTCACCTCTTCCTTGGGAGATATTGGGATGGGTTTATACGGCCTTTTGAAGCTTGTAGTGACCAACGACAACGCCGCTATCATTGAGAAGATGGCAAGTGTGACCTTGCCCTTCACAAGTGATGGAGCCACCTGCATCCGCAGAGCGAGGCATGGCAGACCATGCGAATAACAGTAGGGCAGCGGCGACGATGGCCAATTTCGAAATCTCTGTGAGCTTACTCATAACTAGCAAACTCCTTTGTTGTGGTGGGCGAAAATGAAAGTATTGTCAGGCCTGTCGAGATTGAATCTTGCCCCACATCTTCAGCAAGGACCTGACGCCCCCAGCGAAAGACAGCCTCAGTGCTAGCCGCGAAGAGAAAGTCCCCGCCGAGGGCGAGGGAATCCCACTGCCCAGGGCAGGGCAGCTGGCAAGAAGAGATGTAGTGTCCATCTTGAACTCTATAGCGATCGATAAACGAGCAGACCCGCCCGCCGGCAACTCGCCTCGACAGCAAGTAGAAGGAGTTCTCATCTGTCACGATGGCTTCACTTGCCAAGAATGGGCTACGTCGGTGAACCCACTTTTTCCCGTCGCCTCTTGCCATTACCGGCATCTTGGGTGGGACGATGGTACTCATCAGGTAGCGCAGCTCGCCATCGGTCGAGAAGCCGGCGATGAACCCAATGTACTTTCCCGAGTAGAGAATGGTGTCGCCTGACCGGTCTACGAAGCCATCCAGCAGCAGGGAATACTCCTCTTGGTTTTTCAGAAGTTCTCCGAAGGATCGAAGAATATCCCTGTGAGGATTTATCAGGTCAAATAGATAGGGGGCAACCACATGGGTGACGAGCAGCGCTCCGGACTCTTCACTCACTGGAACAAGTCGGTACGGGGGCGGGGTGACCGGGAACGAAGACCATTCGTTGGTTGTTCGATTTCCTATATGGAGTGTACCGCCCAAGAGGTCAGCAACCCAAAGACGGTCTGCGTAAGCGTGCAGATCTGAAACGGATGCGAGAGTTAGTTCTTGTGACTCTCCAATATCCCTGAGGAAGTGCCCGTCCGGGAGGTACTCGCGTAGGGTGCCTGGCCGTCCTCGGTCAGCCAAGAACAAGTGCCCATAGGGTCCTGCCTCTAGGAGTACGGGCCCGACTAGCGATTGGCCGGATCCAGTCTTCTCGGGCAAGTGACTCAGCGGAGACATAGAGTCTACCCGCAGCTCTTTGATTTGGGGCTCGACCTGCTGAGCCTGCAGGCCGACAGCAAACTGAGGCATTGCGTGCCGCGACTTATCTACTAGTAGCGCCCCGAGAGAGACGAAGCTAAGCGCACCCAAGAAAACCAGCGCATACGCCCATAGGCTAGGAGAACTCAGACTACTTCTAGTACCCATAGAAAGTAGCTTACACCGAAAGTCGGATTTCAAGCAAGTTCTTGTTGTGCCCGTCGCCTTGCAACTGGCCCTACGGTGGTTGAAACGCGACTCACAGGGGTTTCCGGCCGTTAGCGAAGGAGGAAGGCTTGTAGATCTGCAGAGCAGAACCGGTCGAACTGGAGTCCAGGTCTACCCAATTCGTAGGAAACAGGGCACCGAAAAGGGACCGGGGCGAGAGCCGAGAGGCGCGAGGCTTCCCCCCCAATCAAGGTACCCAGGTGCGAAGTGCTCGCAACTTCGCGTAGCGGTACAATGAAGCTAGTACACATATGGGCGTCAAGGAGGTAGTCATCATGGTGCAGCCAGCGATCAAAGAACAGATTCTCAGCGATTTGAGCCGGCTCTCGCCGAAGCAGCAGGAACGTGCTGCTGCGCTGGTCCACGACCTGGCCATGCCGCAACTCAAAGGGGCTTCAGTCGAAGACCTGATGACAGTCGCGGGTACTTTAGATGATGAATCGGCGCGCGAGATGATGGAAGCGATCGAAGAAGGCTGCGAGCAGGTAGACCCGCCGCGAAACTACAGGCACTTGGTAGAGCCGGCTGGTAGCCCGCGGACCGTAGCGCGCCCCGCCGCGAGATGACAGGCACCCCGTAGAAACAGCAAAGCAATCGTAGCGAGAGCCAAAGGCGCGAGGTCTCAAGCCCTGTCCCACTCCACCCTCAAGGCGCGGAGTTCCGGCCTAGCGACCTAAGCCGGCGGGCACCGGCCCCACGCCGTGCACGAATCGGCTCGCGAAGGATCAGCGCCCGTGCGTGTCTGAGGCAGCAGCCGAGTTGCGCGGGCGCCCGTAGCGAGCCGACGCGCAGTTCACGACCCAACACGCTGGCGCCCGGGAGCGTAGCGGGAACTCCAAGCCGCCCACCCGCTCCGCTAGCGGTTCACCCAGCGGTCGACCAGACGGTTGATGACCTTCCGTGGATAGGCCGCCGTGGGCGAGGGTAGGCCACCGATCATCTTGAGGACAGTGGGCAGCGAGGATGTGATCCCCGCACCGTGGGCGAGGTGGAGGATCTCTTGGTTGCGGTCGACCACGGCCAAGATCGGTGCGGGCGCGATCTTTTCGCCCTCGTCGTCTTCGGTGAATTCAAAACCGTAGGCGGCGGCGAGGTTTCGGTCGTCGCAGAGTAGCGGGAAGCGCAGATCCAGGGTGACTTGCAGCTCCTTCAGGGCGTCGACCTTGAGCGGTGAGACCGCCAGCACCTTGGCTCGCCGCCGGGCGAGATCTTCTTTCGCGGCGGCGAGGGCTTGGAGGTCTTGGCGCACTGTGGCGTCCTCAGCGTCGGCGAAGAAGTAGACGACCACGGCGGTGCGCACGACCTCGTCCTGGAGCATGAGCAGGCAATCTTCGGTCGAACTCAGATCGAAGTTTGGAGCTGGGCTACCGGTGGAAATCGGCATTGGCATGGTCGGTCTTCCTCCTCTACCGTGCGGTGCTGTCACCGTCAACTAGTTGCCACCCGAGAACAGGCGTTGGAACAGATCTGTCTTTTGTGCGTCGAAAAATAACACGGTCGCCATCAAAGCGATGACCAGAAAAAAGCCGACTTGCGCCAGTCGTTCCTTGGCCACCAGCGGCAGGTCGCGCCGCATCACGCTCTCCACCAAGAGGACCAAGATCTGGCCGCCGTCGAGAATCGGAATGGGGAAGAGGTTGATCAAGCCGATCGAAATGCTCAGCACTCCCATCAACTGCAGCAGATTGCGGAAGCCGCGGCGGGCCTGCTCGCCGCTCATCTTGGCGATCTCGAGCGGGCCGGACAGCGCGCTCTTGGCCTTCAACTTGCGGGTGAAGATTCTGCCCAGGACGGTGAACGTCTGGCGCACGATGTCCGCGTTGTAGTAGACGCTCTCGATCAGGGCCCGCCCCGGCGGGAACTTCTGGAAATTGGTCAGGCCGATCTGAATGCCGATCAGCCCCTCTCCCGGTTCTCCTTCCGGGGTTACGGAAAGGGTCTGGCGTTCGCCGTTGCGCAGGACTTCGATGTCGACGGCGTGGCCGGCGTTCTTCTGGATGTAGGCGATGAAGTCTTTGGAGTGGGCCACCGGCAAGGCATCCACCGACAGCAGTTCGTCGCCCTCCTGCAAGCCTCCGCGCTGTGCCGGGCTGTCAGCAACCAGACCGAGAACACGCAGTTCGCCGGGCCCGATGAATCCACCCCAGCCCAACTCATGCCGTGGGATGAGTTGGGGGGTGAGTGTGGTGGTGTGGTGTTCACCGGCGCGGATGTAGGTGAGGGCGAGCGGCCTTTCCGGTGCACCGATGACGGCCAGTTGGACATCTTCCCAGTTCGCCACCGCTTCGCCGTCGATGCTGGTGATGCGGTCGCCGCTTTCGAGGCCTGCCGCCGTGGCGGGTGAGTTGTCGAAGACCTGGCCCACCTCCGCCGGTAGGCGGCGCGGGTTCTGCATGTCGATGCCGACGGTGAGGACAATGGCGATGAGCAGCACCGCCAAGACGGCGTTGGCCGCCGGTCCGGCCAGGTAGACCAAGATGCGCTGCCAGCGCGGCCGGTTGATGAAGTCGCGCGGGTCGTCGCTGGCTTGCCCCTCTTCCGGGTATTCACCACCCAGCTTGACGTAGCCGCCGAGAGGGATGAGCCCCACTCGGTATTCCGTCTCGCCGCGCTGGAAACTCCAAATACGCTTGCCGAAGCCCAACGAGAAGGCGAGTACGCGAACGTCGAAGGCTCGCGCCATCAACAGGTGGCCGGCTTCGTGAACGAAGATGATCACGCCGAGCGCGAAGACGAAGGCGAGAAGGTTAGTGAGAATCGTCATGAGAGTTTTTCCGTGGCGATGCGGTGGTTACCGCTGAGAGGCTTGTGATGCGTAGCCGGCTGCCGGGCACGCCGATGCGAAGAGGCCACTATAGCCAACGCCGGCACCATTCGCCGAGATTCCCCCGTCTCTCAAGGCGAGAGCGCTTGCGGGCCCAGCCACCAGAGGCCGAGCCAGAGGGCCGGAGCGGCGAAGAGGAGGGAGTCGGCGCGGTCGAACATACCTCCATGGCCCGGTAGCACGTTGCCCGAGTCTTTGATCCCGGCGCCGCGCTTGAGCATCGACTCGACCAGGTCGCCCAGTTGCGCCGCCAAGTTGACGACGAATCCCAAGAGGACGATGCCGATGTCGATCCGGCCCAGGTAGAAATAGCTCCAGGTGGCGGCGGCGGCGGCGCTGGCCAGCAGACTGGCGACGGCGCCTTCCCAGGATTTGTTCGGACTGACCGTCGGCGCCAGTTTGTGGCGCCCGAAGAGGCTTCCCAGGTAGTAGGCGGCGCTGTCGCCGAGCCAGACGATGGCGAACAAGAGGAAGACCAGCCACGGATCGCGGCGCTGGAGATGGCTTAGCGCCGCGATAGGCAGGGCGATGTAGGGGATTCCGAAAGAGAAGGTGCCGATCGCGGGCAGTGATTCGCGCACCGGTGTCCGTCCGAGCAGTGCCAGAGAGGCGACGGCCGACGAAATGAGCAGCGCGCCGACCGGCAGGTAGGCGGCCGGCAGGGTCGCGCTGGTTCCGTGCAGGGCTTCGGCCAACGGCTGCGGTGCGGTCAACGCCGCGGCGGCGGCGATGGCTAGAGGGGGCAAGAGGAGCAGCGGAGCCCCCGGGGCCCAACCGCGGGCGACGGCGACGAACTCGATCGCCACCCAACCGAAGAGAACGGCGCAGAGAGCGAAGAAAGCCCAAGGCGGCAGCAGGAAGATCGCGGCGAGCGCTAGAGGTACACCGATACCGGCGGTCAACAATCGCTTCATTGGTAGGGTTAGCGCTGGCGCTTGGCGGTGAGCAGATCGTTGGAGTCCGTCTTGACCCCGCCGAAGCGGCGGTCTCGAGTCTGGAAATCAACGATAGCCTGGTAGAGGTGGGGCCGGCGGAAATCGGGCCAGTTGGTTGGCGTGACCCAGATTTCGGAGTAGGCGATCTGCCAGAGGAGGAAGTTCGACAGCCGCATCTCACCCGAGGTGCGAATCAACAGGTCGGGATCGGGCTGGCCGGCGGTGTAGAGGTAGCGGCCGATGGTCTCGGGATCGATATCGACCTGTTTGCCGACCGCCCAGTCGGCGACGATACGGCGGCAGGCATCCTCGATCTCGCAGCGGCCCGAGTAGTTGAGCGCGATGTTGAAGCACATTCCCTGACAATGTTCAGTGGCTTCGAGCGCCACCTCCAGCGCTTTGACCACCGAGTTGTCGAGTTCGCGCCAACGCCCGATCACCCGCAGGCGGATGTCGTTGTCGAGCAGCGTTTGGAGTTCCCGATAGAGGTAGTCCTTGAGCAGGTTCATCAACGTCCACACCTCGAAGCGGGGACGTTTCCAGTTCTCGACGGAAAAAGCGTAGAGGGTGAGGACTTCGAGTTCTAGCCGGGCCGCCGTTTCGACAATTTCGCGTACCGATTTGACCCCGGCGCGGTGGCCCTCGACGCGCGGCAGGCCGCGCCCTCGCGCCCAGCGACCGTTGCCATCCATGATCACCGCCAGATGGCGCGGCATGCGTTCAAAGTCGATGCGCCGCAACAGCATCTCTTCGGGCGAACCGGGCTCTGCCAATTGCGTCGTGTCGATCATCTCTGGAAGTCAGAAAAAGGGCGAACTAAAAGAGGCTGAGTGGAGCGCCACAGGCTCTTAAACTACCATGCGTGACCCTGACGGGCCACGCGCAGCCCAGGTGGATAGAAAACGCGCTCCAGCGTCAGGCCGTGGGCCGGCGCCGTGGGTCCAGCCTGAGAGCGTGGTTCGCCGCTCAGCAGCCAACGGATATTCTCCACCGTGCGGCGGCCTTGACCGACTTCGATCAACGTGCCGACGAGGCTGCGCACCATGCCGCGCAGAAAGCCGTCACCGACGACGCGAAAGAGCAGCCGCGAGCCTTGGCGGTTCCACGAGGTGGCGAGGATTCGGCGGTGCGGGTCGCGATGACCGCCGCCGGCCAGTGCGAAGGCGGTGAAGTCGTGCCGGCCGACGAGCAAGGCGCTGGCTTGACGCAGAGCCGCCAGATCCAGTGGACGCGGCAGCGCCATGGCGTACGGGGCATCCAGCGGCGAGAGCAGCGGGCTCTCGATCAGACGGTAGCTGTAGCTCTTGGCGCGAGCCGATTTTTGGGCGTGAAAGCGGGCACACATCCGCTCGGCTGCCAGGACCCGTATGTCTGGAGGTAAACTGCGATTGGTGCCGTGAATCAAACCCTGAAGGGGAAAGGGGTCTGCAAGGTCGAAGTGCGCAACCTGCCCGCGAGCGTGAACCCCCGCATCGGTGCGACCGGCGCCGTGCACCCGAACGGGGCGGACGAGAAGTCGTTCGAGGGACTCTTCGAGCCGCTGTTGGACCGCCACGGCATTGTTCTGGCGTTGCCATCCAGCATAGTTTGCACCGTTGTACGAGAGGATCAATCGGTAGACCATCGGGGTTCACGCAGTAGCAGGATGAAGAAGGGAAGCCAGATGATGACGAAGACCCACGGCGTCAACGCGACCGGCCGGTGTTGCGGCAGGTAGGAGAGAAGTAGTAGGGCTGACAAGAGCAACCAGGCACGGTGTCGGGCCAGCGCCGCCCACGGCAAGACCCAGAGGAGATACCAGGGGTAGACCGTCGCCGAGAGCAAGAGGAAGCCGCCGAAGAGGACACCGGTGGCCGCGACGGTGGTCGACACCGTGGTCAGCACCCTGCGACGAGTTCGCCACGACACCACTACAACGGTTAACATCCCGACGGCTAAGGCCAGCTTGGCCAGCAGCTGCGAATAGACGTAGGGGTAGAAGAGATTCCAAAAATCGTGATTTCCATTTCTTTCTTTGACCTTGTCGAGCCTGTGGATGATCCAGTTGGCGAGGTCCGTTTGCTCGATCAACCGCCACAGCGGCTCGTAGACGGGGCCGTTGAATTCCCACGAAACCCCGTAGGTCACCAGGCCCGATGGGGGGCCGTGGTGCACGATGGGCAGTGTGGCGAGGGCAATCAAGAACAAGGGGATGGCCAGGAAGCGCCACGGCTTGGCGCTCTCGCGGGCCCACAGTGGCAAGGCGATCACCGGTCCCAGCTTGGCCAGGATGCCGAGAGTGGCGGCCGCTCCGGCGGCCGCCGACCGCGATCTGACCAAGAAATAGACAGCGGCCACACAGCCGGCGACGGCCAGGGCGTCGAGGTGTCCCATCCCCGCGGTCTCGATCAAGACCAACGGATTCCAGGCGTACCAGAGGACGCGCGACGGCGGCAGTGCCAGACGCTGAGCGAGTGCCAGCAACAGGGCACAGATCAGCAGGTCGGCGGCGCTGAACATCACTTTCAGGGCCAACAGCGGTGCCGGCAGCTTGCTGGCCAGCGCGAAGGCGGCCAGTGCCAGCGGCGGATAGACGGTCGCCACCTCGCGATGCGGCATCCGTTCCCAGAGTTCGTCGCGCAGCGGCGCCAGCTGAGGTGCGTCCGGCGCGAGACGATAGGGATTGAAGCCCGCGGCGACAACCCGGCCGTCCCACCGGTAGCGCAGGGTGTCGTTGGAGAGCGTCGCAGGCAAGGCGAGCAGCAGCAAGCGCATGCAGGCCGCCGCCAGCAGAATGGCGACCGTCGTCGTGCGCATCGAAGGCAGGTAGCGCAGGGTGCGCTCTGCCCAGATCAAGGCCAGAAAGCCGGCGCCGAGAATCGCCAAAGTACCTACCAGCCGTTGTGCGGGATCGCCCAGGACGAGCAATCCGGCGCACATCGCGATCAACGGGGCCGCCGCTATCGCGACGCGGGGCCAGGCGCTGCCCTGCTGAAAGCTCATACCCTGGCCGTTCACTTCCTGTGCGGACATCGTTACGGCTGTGTCGAGGGAGTTCAATGATGCAGGCGATACTCTCGCCGTTTGCCCCGGCTCTCCTCGCTCTGTACTACTTCATCCTTGGGGTGTTGGCGCTCTACGGTGTGCATCGGTTGCTACTGGTCGCGGTCTACCTGCGCAACCGACGCAACCGGCCTCCAACACCGGCGGAGCCGGAAGTCTGGCCGGTGGTGACGGTACAGCTGCCACTCTACAATGAGATGTACGTCGCCCGGCGGCTGATCGATGCCGTCTGTGCGATCGACTACCCGCGAGATCGGATGGAGATTCAGCTCCTCGACGACTCGACGGATGAAACCACGGAGGTCGTCGCCGAGCGGGTCGCCTACTACCGGGGCCGCGGCATCGATATTCATCACTTGCACCGCACCGATCGCAGCGGTTTCAAGGCCGGCGCGCTGGAGGCCGGCACGGCGGTGGCGCGCGGCGAGTTCCTGGCCGTGTTCGACGCGGACTTCGTACCTCGGCAGAACTTCCTGCGCGACTCCGTTCCCTTCCTGGTCGCCGATCCCGGGCTGGGGATGGTGCAGGCGCGTTGGACCCACATCAACCGTTCCTATTCGCTGCTCACCCAGGTGCAGGCGATCATGCTCGATGGCCATTTCGTGGTCGAGCACACGGCACGGCACCGCGGAGGCTGCTTCTTCAACTTCAACGGCACGGCGGGAATCTGGCGCCGCCAGGCGATCGTGGATGCGGGCGGCTGGCAGCACGATACGCTGACCGAAGATCTCGATCTCTCCTATCGGTCGCAACTCGCCGGGTGGCGTTTTCTCTATCTGCCGGATCTGACCGCGCCCTCGGAGTTGCCGGTGGACGTCAACGGTTTCAAGAGTCAGCAGCATCGCTGGGCTCGCGGCTCGGTGCAGACCGGACGAAAACTCCTCTGGCGGCTGATGCAGGCGGACCTGCCCTTGCGGGTCAAGGTGGAGGCGTTCATTCACCTGACCAACAATGGTGCCTACCCGTTGATGATGGTGCTCTCGCTGCTGGTCTTCCCGGCGATGGTCTTGCGCCGGGGTAGCCCGATGGAACTGCTCTTGATGGTCGACTTGCCGCTGTTCGTCTCGGCGACGGTTTCCGTGTTGATTTTCTACGCGGTGAGCCAGCTGGGCGCGGGTGACGAGGAGAACGAGAGCTGCCGCCGCAACCTGCGCTTCCTTCCCGCTCTGATGGGGCTCGGAATCGGCTTGGCGGTCAACAACACGCCGGCGGTCTTGGGCGGGTTGGTCAAGCGCGGTGGGGTCTTCGAGCGCACTCCGAAGTACGCGATCGCCCAGCGCGGCCAATCGTGGGTCAAGAAGCGGTACCGGTCGCGGCTTGGACTTTCCGTCTGGATCGAAGGGTTGCTGGCGCTCTACTTCTTGCTCTGCATGGTCTACGCCTTGAAGGTGGGCATGTGGCTCTCCTTGCCCTTTCTCTACCTCTTCCTTCAGGGTTACTCGTACATGTTTTTGCTCTCCGTGGTGCCGGTGCTGCGCCGAGCCTCGAAACGGAATCGGCCCACGACGCAATCGATGAAGGTGGAAAGTAGCCAGACTTAGTTCCTAGAATCGAGTGTAGATGGCCTTCGTGGAGAAGTTCTTGTCCGAATCCGGCGCCAACCCCGCGCCGCGCGTCTCACTGCGCCCGGCCGTCGCCCGCGATGCCGACCTGCTGTGGCGCTGGCGGGGCGAATGGACGGTGCGCCGGCACCAGCCGCTGCACGAGTTGTCGGTCGCCCAACTGCGAGCTGACGTGGCGAGCCAGCGAATGTCGGACCTCTATCGAGGTCGTGGCGAGAAGTTCCAGTGGATCGTCAGTGCGGACGGCGAAGCGGCCGGCTGGATCACCCTGGTGGTCAGCAACTGGGAGCACGGCTTGGCCGAAGTGGGGTATGCCTTGGCCACCGAACATCAGGGGTGCGGCGTGATGACTCGCGGCCTCGGCCAGCTGCTCGAAGATCTCTTCCACCACACGGAGATCGAGCGGCTGGAAGCGCGCTGCGCGCTGGACAATCTGGCTTCGCGCCGGGTTCTGGAGAAGAACGGTTTCCGCTACGAAGGGCTGCTGCGCGGCTACTTCAAACTGCGCGGTACGCGGGTAGACAATCTGCTCTTCGCCCACCTGCGCCGGGACTATTTAGCACGAGGGTAGCCCTAGAGCGGCTCGAGATTGGCGTACTTGGCGACCAGCCGGCGCTTGCCGGAGTGGTCGAAGTAGACGGTGATCTTGGCTCCCTCGCCGCTGCCTTCGAGTTCCAGAACGACGCCCTGACCGAGAGTCGGGTGAAGGACGCGAGAGCCGCGCCGGATCTCCTCGCCTCCGGCACCCGGTTCAGGCTCATAGTGGAGTTCCTGGGATCGTCGAGGCCGGCGCGAGTTGCCCGAGCTAGATCCGAAGAAGTTGTAGGCGGCGCTGGAGCTGCGCGAGCGAGGATGGGCGAAGAGGCTCGGGCTCTCGGTCAGGGCGACCAGCTCCTCGGGGATCTCCGCGAGGAAAGGTGATTCGAGCTGATCCTGATAGAAACCGGCGATGCGTCGCCGCCGGCAGCAGCTGAGGATCAGCTTCTCTCGTGCCCGGGTCATTCCTACGTAGAGCAGACGCCGTTCCTCTTCGATGGATGCGGGGTCGCCCTGGCTGTTGAAGTGAGGCAAGAGGCCGTCTTCGAGGCCGGTGACCGTGACCAGGGGGAATTCGAGCCCTTTGGCGCTGTGCAGCGTCATCACCGAGATGCCACTCTCCACGTCGAGACCGTCGATATCGCTGACCAGCGAGATGTGATCGAGGAAAGCGGTCAACGGATCGGGGCCTTCACCGTCGTTCAGCGCGCCGTCGGCTCCCCCTGCTTTCCCCGCTCCCCTTTGGCGCCGTGCGCGGGCGGTCTGGATCTCGCTGAACTCCTGAGCCGCGGAGATGAACTCGTCGATGTTCTCGAGCTTGGCGTAGCCTTCCGGTTCGTCTCGGTCGTAGAGCTTTTCGTAGCCCACCGCGGCGATCAATTCGGTGAGCAGATCAGCCGGCTTCAGCTGGGCCACTCGGCCTTGGAGGTTGACGATCAAGTCGCGAAACCGTCGCAGTGCGGTGGCGCTTCGTTTGGGTAAGTCGCCCAACTCGTCGTTGAAGAGGACGTCCCAGGGTGGTTGGCCGAGCGTCTCGGCAATATAGTAAAGCCGCTGCAGGGTGGTGCGTCCGATGCCGCGAGCCGGTTGGTTGATCACCCGCTGCATCGAGTGGAAGTCGCGTGGGTTGCGCAGCAGACGAAGGTAGGCGACCAGGTCCTTGATCTCGGCCCGCTCGTAGAAACGGGTACCGCCGACCAGCGAATAGGGCACCTCTTGGCGCAGAAGCTCTTCTTCCAGGGCGCGGGTTTGGGCGTTGGTGCGAACCAGGATTCCCATCCCGGTATAGCCGTAGCGGCCCACCTCGCGGACCAACGAGTTGACCACCCAGCGCGCCTCGTCGCGCTCGTCGCTGGCGCGATAGAGGTCTATTCTTTCGCCGCCGCCGGTGTCGGTCCACAGCCGTTTTCCTCGCCGTTGCTGGTTGTGGGAGACCAACGCCCCGGAAGCGTCGAGGATGTTCTGGGTCGAGCGATAGTTGCGCTCCAGCATGCGCACTTCGGCGCCGGGGAAGCTGGTCTCGAAGTCGAGGATGTTGGACAGTTCGGCACCGCGCCAGCGGTAGATACTCTGGTCCTCGTCGCCCACCGCCGTGATGCTGGCCGCCCCAGCCGAGAGCTCGGCGATGAGCCGCAACTGCGCATGGTTGGTGTCCTGATACTCGTCCACCAGCAGGTGTTGGCTCTGCCAGCGGACCCGCCGGGCGACATCCTCTTCGCCTTCGAGCAGCTTGACCGCCAGGGCGATCATGTCGTCGAAGTCGACTCCGGAGGCCTTCTGCAAGAGCCCCTGATAGCGGCGGTAGACCTTGGCGACGCGGAGTTGGAAGAACTCCTCGGCTTGGCGTTCGTACTCGTTCGGGCCGATCAGCTTGTTCTTGGCGGAGCTGATCGCCGAGAGCATGGCGTTGGGTGAGAAGGCCTTTTCGGAGAGCTCTTCGGCTTTGAGCGCCAGTTTGATCAGCGCTCGCTGGTCGCTGGTGTCGAGAATGGCGAAATCACGTTTGAGACCGACCCGCTCGCCATAGCGCCGAAGCAGCCGTAGCGCCAAGCGGTGGAAGGTGCCGACGAAGGTCGGCAAGGCGTCGTAGCCGGGGCGCGGCACGTCGAGACCGAGCAGTTGCGCTACCCGCTCGCGCATCTCGCTGGCCGCCTTGTTGGTGAAGGTGACGGCAACGATGCGCCCGGGGTCGACTCCGCGCGAGTCGACCAGCCAGGCGATGCGGTGGGTGATGACCCGTGTCTTGCCCGATCCGGCCCCGGCCAACACCAGCTGTGGCCCGTCCTCGTGGGTGACGGCGGCGAGCTGCTCCGGGTTGAGGCTGGCTGCGAGGTCGAGATCGGGCACGGTCAGCTTGCCGGCGCCGGCTCGGCGGCGCGGACCTGCGAGCTGACGCCGTCGGCGTACTTCTTGAAATTCTCGCGGAACATCGAGGTCAGTTTGGCGGCCATCTCATCGTAGGCGACCTGGTCACTCCATGCTTGGCGAGGTTGCAGCACCGCCGCCGGAACGCCCTCGATGGCGTCCGGGACAGCCAGCCCAAAAGCCGGGTCGGGCGTGGTGGCGACCGCATCGAGTTCACCGCCGAGTGCGGCTTCCACCATGCGGCGGGTATACGACAGGCTGATGCGCTGGCCGACACCGTAAGGCCCGCCTGTCCACCCGGTGTTGATGAACCAGACCTTGGCGCCCAGCTGGCGGATCTTCTCGCCCAGCATTTTGGCGTAAACCCCCGGATGCAACGGCATGAACGGGGCGCCGAAGCAGGCGCTGAAGGCGGCGGTTGGCTCGGTGACTCCGCGCTCGGTGCCCGCCACCTTGGCGGTGTAGCCGGAAAGGAAGTGGTATTGCGCCTGCTCTTCGTTGAGACAGCTGATCGGCGGCAAGACTCCGAAGGAGTCGCAGGTCAGGAAGACAACGTTCTTCGGATGGCCCATCTGGCCACCTTCGTCGACGTTGCTGAGATGGCTGATCGGGTAGCTGGAGCGGGTGTTCTCGGTGAGTGAGTCGTCGTCCAGGTCGAGACGCCGGGTCCCTGGTTCGAAGAC
>JAJRVQ010000156.1 GCA_024277255.1 Acidobacteriota bacterium
CCCAGGGGCTGCTGTACCGGGTTCTCTGTCTATGCGTTGGACTGCGAAGTAGACGTCTAGTGTCGGTCTCTTGACGCAACGCCCCCGGTTTCTTGCCCTTTCTTGGAGATAGGGCCGGTGCCTTGAGACTTCTGCTCAGCAGGTCGCGGACTGTGTCGGGATCGAATCCGAGATGCTCGGCGTCGGCCAGTTCCTTCACCAGCCGTACTTGCGGTTCCGGCCGGCTTTGCTCCGCCAGCTGGCGCAAGAACTCGACCACTTCCGGGTGGTCGGGCCGGGAAGGCTTGTAGGAGGTCACCCGGATGCCGGCGGTGCGCCACATGACGCCCGCCTCGATTTCGTCGACCTCGCTCATCAAGGCGTAGCGGTTGGGCGTGTGGCCGGAGAAGAGGCCCAGCGAACGTTCGAGAAGCAGCTGAAAATCGGGGTCGTTGAAGGAGTAGCCGACGAAGAGAATCACCTTGGTCAGCAGCAGCGCCGAGAAGGCCGCCTGGAAGGCTGGGTTGGCGTGAATGATCTGCTGGAAGTCTTTGCGGGTGAGCACGATCGAGTTCGGGTGGTCGATGTCCCCATGGGCCTTGAGGATGAAGAAACCATCATCGAAAAGCCGATGGGCGAGGACGTTGGTGTCGAGATGGGTGGGGGTGCTGGGCAGGCCTCCGTTGGCCGAGTAGGCGCGGCGCAGCAGGTGGTCGTAGTTGGTGGTGACCACGGCGGAGAAGGGGATCTGCGCCACCAGCCGGTGGGCCTCGGAGAGTTCTTCGCTGGCCCCGCGCGTCTGCGCGGCGAGCGCCTCCCAATAGGCCCCTTCGCCAAGCTCTTTCTTGCAGAAGTCGGCGATCGCCAGCAACTTGTTGTCTTTGAACAGCCGCTCGATCTCTTCGCCGCCGGCTCCCGGCGATTGCTCCTCGACAGCTGCGACCAAGGCGCGCAGCAGCCCGGTCCAGCTGGGCAAACCGGCCTGCATCGACAAACCGGCACCGGCGAACAGGACGCACCGGCCTTGCTGGATAACCTTGACCAGTGCCGGAGGCGGTTTGGGAGGAGGAGAACTCATTTGCGAAAGCTTGTAGATGAGGATAGCACCGGCCGGGCTGGTGTGGAGTAGGATTCCACCGGTGATGAAACAGGACGTAACCCAAGAAGCACCGGCCCGGCAGCCGGTTGCCGGCGAACCGCAGGCGCGCGATCTGCTGCGCCGCATCCCGGCCGTGGACCAGCTTCTGGATGGGCCGGCGCTGGCGCCGGCGCTGGCGCACTACCCGCGGCCGGAGGTGCTGCGGGCGGTGCGGGCCCACTTGCAGCGGCTGCGTTCGGCCGGACAGGGCGGTGTACTGAGTGCGGCGGAGATCGAGCCGCGGGCGATCGCCGAGGCGGTGGGGGAGCGGCTGGCCCAACGCGTCGTGCCCTACTACCGAGCGGTGATCAACGCCACCGGCGTGGTCTTGCATACCGGGCTTGGCCGGGCTCCGCTGGCCGCGGAGGCGTTGGCCGCCCTCGCCGCGACGGTAACGGGGGCGCAGCGGCTCGAACTCGATCTCGCCAGCGGGCAAAGGGGCGGTCGCGACACTGGTTGCGCTCGGCTGTTGTGCGAGTTGACCGGCTGCGAGGCGGCGACGGTGGTCAACAACAACGCCGCGGCCACGCTGTTGGTGCTGGCGGCGCTGGCGCGGGGCAAGAAGGTGGTGCTGTCGCGCGGCGAGATGGTCGAGATCGGTGGCTCGTATCGCGTGCCGGAGATTCTGCGCGAAAGCGGTGCGCTGCTGGCCGAGGTGGGGACGACCAATCGGACCCACCTGGCCGACTACGCGGCGGCGATCGACGACGAGGCCGGGATGTTGCTCAAGGTCCACACCTCCAACTACCGGATTCGCGGTTTCACCGCCGAGGTGGAGGTCGCCGAGCTGGTCGAGCTGGGAGGGCGTTTCGATCTGCCGGTCGTCCATGACCTGGGGTCGGGGAGTCTGGTGGACCTGTCGCCGTACGGCTGGCCTGGAGAACCTCGGGTTACCCGTTCGGTGGCGGCCGGCGCCGACCTGGTCTGCTTCAGCGGTGACAAGTTGCTGGGCGGGCCGCAGGCGGGGATTTTGGTCGGCAAGGGGGCAGCGATCGAGCGCTGCCGTCGCCACCCGCTCTTCCGTGCTCTGCGCCCCGGCCGGATGGTCTACACGGCGCTCGAAGCCACTCTGCGCCTCTACCTCGCCGAGCGGTCGGAGACCTTACGCCGAGTGCCGGTGCTGGCCCGGCTTACCGCCACACCGGAAGAGCTGGAGGAGCGCGCCCGCGCGCTGGCCGCCCTGCTGGTGGGCGGCGCTGACCGTGGTCTGGGGGTTGCCGTGGTCAACAGCGAGGCGCAGGCCGGCAGCGGCTCCCTGCCCGATGCCAAGGTCGAGAGCTGGGCCGTGCGGCTCACCCTCGAAGGCTGCTCCCCCCGCCGGCTCGCCGCTCAGCTACGAGCCGGCCGACCACCGGTGGTCGGCCGGCTGCACGATGGCTCCCTGTTGCTCGACCTGCGCAGCCTGGCGCCGAGCGAGATCGAGCCACTGGCCGAGGCGGTCCTGGCCACCCTCGGCTAGCGGCACGGCCCCCCCGAGTCTCGCCTGACAGGCTTGAGAGACGGGGGGCAATCTCAGTGGAGTCCGACGACTAACACCACTTGGCTACGCGGCACTGGAAGGTCCAGTCACCGTTGTCACAACCGAAGCTGTACAGCGCCTTGAAGATGTAGGAGAGTTCGGTCGCCTGGCAGGAGGACAAAGACATCGCCGAACCGACGATGAAGCCGGCGCCGGTGCAGGATGAACCCAGAGTCATGTAGGGAATATAGCCGCAGCTGCCCGGCTCCGAAGGGATGGTCGGGCCGGGGACGCTGGGGGCGTAGGGGGCCGCGTCCACTGCGGGGACGAGTAGGACTATGGCTAGGGCGGACAGAGCACAAACTGCCAGAGCAAGACCAAGGCGACGAAGTTTCATCGAACCTCCTTGAGGGGGTGGTCCCGACAAGAGCGAGACCAGGGTGAATTGTTGCGTTCCAAAGGTCCTTGGCGCACAAATCCGCCGCTCCCCCTCAAGGGTGTCGAAGAATTTTTGTTAGGAAAGGTGAGATCGAAGGGAACAGCAGTAGAGGAGTGAAGACTCCGCCATTGCCCATCCTCTCTGGACGAGCTTTGGTCAGCCGGTGGGTGTGCCGGCGCGTCTATCGACGGAAGACCCAGACCCCGCGCACCAAGGTGTGTCCGCAGCGTGGACCGTGCACGTGACCTTGGAGGTAGTACCAGTTCGACTTGTAGCGATAGTGGCCGCAGTGGCGGCTGTGGACGTGGCCCTTCTTGACCACCACGATCTTGGCTCCGGCGTGGTGGTTGTGGTGGGCAACGGCAGGTCTCGCTTGAATGGTGCAGGCGCTCACACTCAGGCTCAAGGCGATGGAAGCGACCAGGGGTAGGAATCTTTTGCGCATGGGTGTCTCCTTCACGGATGGCTGATTCATGTCCGCCGAGAGCGGACATGAATAGGAAACCGCCGAAGGTCAAGATCTTGCGCTGATCCGGCCGTTGGTGCGGAAAAAGAAGGGCCGGGGCAACTCGCCCCGGCCCGGTGATTCGATGGTGGCGAACCGGCTTCAGTCGCCGGTCTGGACCCGACGCACCCAGCGCCTCATGGTGCGCAAGCGGCAGCCGAAGAGCACTTCGCTGAAGCCGTGGCGTACCTGAAGCAGGATCTGCTCGCAAGAGCAGCCGGCGGTGTCTTGAAGGTTGAACTCCGGAACCGCATGCGGCCACCACGGCGGAACGTAGGTGTCGAACATGGTGTCGCCGTCGGTCAGCGCGTAGCGCAAGAACCCGATGTGGAAGAGCGGCACGTGCTGCTCCGGTACCACGGTGCCGAGACAGCGGTCCTCGCAGGCGTCGGCGAGGCCGTCGCCGTCCGAGTCGAGCTGATCCGGGTTGAAGATGTCCGGGCAGTTGTCGACATCGTCGGCTACGCCGTCGCCGTCCCGATCGCTCATCAGGTAGAGCACCAGGCCGTCGTGGTCCGACGAGCGCAGCGCCGTGGCGGCCACGGTGGCGAAGCTCGACGGTGTATCGGCGTTGCCGCGCCCGAACTGGACGCCGCGCACGAACGGGTTGGCACTGACCCCGGTCAGCATGTGGTCGAGCACCTGGGCGTTGCCGCCGAAGATGAAGGAGTAGCGCTCCTCGGATGGCAAGCTGAGCACCTGGTTGGTGAGATCGGGATCGACCTCGTCGGTGCCCGGCAGCAGTGCCTGGGTGGCGTCGGCCGGTTGGCCGATGATCTGGCCCATGACGTGGACCAGACCGTCGGTGAACTGGAAGGCGTTGAAGTCACCGGTGACGATCAACGGGGTGGTCGGGTCGGCGCTTTGCCGTGTTTGGATGAACTGCGAGAGGCGCGTTGCCTGCTCGTTGCGCTTGGCGCGGATGCGCCCGCCGTCCGAGCCTTCGATGCCGCCGAGCGAACGCAGATGGTTGGCGATGACGGTGAAGGGGAAGGGCTCGCCGTTACCCAGGTACTGACCCTCGAGGATCAACGGCGGACGGTCGTAGGTGAGGAAGGTGGTGCCGTTGAAGACGAAGGTTTCGGTCAGGCCGAACTGGCTGACCGAGTCGACCTGCACCGTGTCGCGGACCAGGAAACCGACGTCGATGCCGCCGATGTCGTTGCCCTCGAGCAGGTGGGCGGTGTAGATCAGCGACGGGTCGTCGGCCTGAATCCGCGCCGCCAGCTCTTCGAGCGCTGCCAGCAGGTCAACCTCCTCGACGGCGAGCACGTCGGGCGCACCGAGCACTTCGCGGATCTGGATCGAGAGTTTCTCGATGGCCAGGTCGTTGGCACCCGGGTTGCCGGCGTCGTCGAAGAGACGCAGGAGGTTCTGGGTCGCCACGGTGAACTCGCCCGCCTCTCGGGCGCGCACCGGCCTCGTCTGTGGACTACCGGTGACCACCAACTGGGTGGGCAGGATCTGGTAGTCGCCGAAGCTGAAGGAGAGCGGACCGATGGCGAGATCGATCGCGCCGTCGGTCGGTACCGCCACTTCGGGCAGCCCCAGAGCATCGGCGTTGATCTCGAAGACCTCGGGGTTGCCGTCCCACTCGGGTAGGCCGGCGATGCCGGGGAACTCGATTCCCGGCTGGCGGAAGCCGCGGCCGAGGGCGGCGTCGGCGACGATCGGGGTGTCCCCGAAGCGGTCGGTCGGGCCGCTGGCCAGGCCGTTGACCACCTGCACCAGCATGCCCTCGAACCGTTCGAGATCGTGCGGCACCATCGGCGTCCCGGAGGGGGTGGCGCCGTCGAGCGCGATCGGCGCCGGGAGGGGATTGGATGAGGAGTCGATGGTGACCGTGAGGCCGATATTCGACAGCTCGGTCAGGTCGAAGAACTCGACGACGGTGCCGGCGACATCGACCTGATCGCCGACTGCCACCGTGGGCGCGGAGCTGGTGAAGACGAAGAGGCCGTCGGAAGTCGCCGGGTCGCCGTCGGTGCGCCCGTCCGGGGTTTGAATGAAGAAGCCGTTGCCGGCCACCGCGGTGACCACGTTGTCCTGGGCGATGATCTGCATGTTCTCGAACGGGGAGGTCGAGCCGTTGCCTTGAATCTCCCAGATCTCGACCATGGCCGGCGGCACGATGACGCAGCCGCCGAAGGTGGTGCCGTCAACCCGGGTGCCGGGCGAGAAGACCGCGCCGAGCGAGCCCGCCGCCGTAGTGTGTGCGGTGAAGGGGCCGCCGATGTCCGGCGACCGGGTGAGCGACTGGTTGTTGCCGCCCTCGCTACCGTAGGACTGCGCGGCGACCACCGCGGCGAGGTCGGTCGCCACGGTGATGGTATCGCCGCTGTTGTTGAAGCCGAGCGCGCCGGTCGAGGCTCCCTGCGCCACCGCACCGCCGAACTGACCGATCGCCGAGCCGCCGAATACGAGCGCGACGCAGTCGGCCGGAATGATGGTGTTGGCGGGGAAAGTGTGACGCACGCCGAAGCCGTCGGCGATCGTCCATCCCGAGATGTCTTGATCGACGCCGGTGGCGTTGTAGATCTCGACGAACTCGTCGTCCGAGGAGTTGCGCACGCCGTCACCGTTGGCGTCGCCGCAGCCGGCCGGTAGACCGAAGGCGGTGCAGTTGCTGTCTGCCGCCGGGTCGGCGTGGATCTCGTTGATCACCCAGCCGGTGGGAGCGGCGGCGTTGGGCGTTGGAGCGCTGGCGAGCGACCAGGTGACGGAGAGGTTCTCCGAAGTCTCGTCGTTGCCGCCGGCGCCGTTGCCGCCGGATTGGACTTGCGTACCCTCGGTCAGGTCGTCGCGCTGGAAGGACTCGCCGTTGGCGTGGCTGCCGGTGGCGACCACCTCCTGCGCGGCGATGGGCGTGTCATTCAAGTAGCTCGACGCGGCGGTGCCGGCGTCGGGGCCATCGACGGCGATGCCGGTCTTGTCGACCGCTTCGGCCTTGTCGCCCCACACGGCGTAGTCGACGTCGGTCACCAGGTCGGAGGTGCCGTCCCAGAAGTAGAGGACGACCACCTCGCCCGAATTGGAGAGGCCGCCCTGGCCGTTGATCGAGCCGGCGAGCGCCTCGACCATGTCGGGCACTCCGTCGGCACCGGCGCCGTCCTCGTACAGCTCGTAGGTCGGATCGATGCCGTAGGTGGCGAAGAAGTTGTCCGAGCCGTTGAGCGCCACCGTCTGATACTCGCCGACCGCGATCGAGGCGCCGGCGGGGAAGCGGGCGTGGAAGTCGGCGAAACCGCCGCCGCCGGCGTTGGCGCCGGTGACCACGTTGTAGTAGAAAGCGCCTCCGCCGGCGAAGGTGGCGTCGGTCAGGTAGTAGGTGGAGAGATCGACCGTGCCGCCGGTCGGGTTGTGAATCTCGACGTACTCACCGGCGGTCGGCGTGACCACGATCTCGGTGAGCAGCAGGCCGACCGCGGAGGGCGGCGGCACGTCGCTGCCGGGCGAGGGGGCGGCCTCGCTCCAGGTGGCGGAGAGATCCTCGGAGGTTTCGTCGTGGCCCCCAATTCCACCGGACAGAGCGCCGTTGCCACCGGTTTTCACCTCTGTGCCTTCGCTGAAGTCGACCCGTTGCCACGAGTTGCCGAAGGCGTGGGAGCCCGGAGCGATCACATCCTGTGAGGCGATCGCGGTGTCGTTCAAGTAGGCGGAGGCCACGGCGTCGGCGTCGGGGCCGTCGACGGCGATGCCGGTCTTGTCGACCGCTTCGGCCTTGTCGCCCCATACGGCGTAGTCGAGATCGGCCACCAAGTCGGTGGCTCCGTCCCAGGTGAAGAGGACGACCACCTCGCCGGAGTTGGAAAGACCGCCCTGGCCGTTGATCGATCCGGGGAGCGCCTCGACCATGTCGGGGATGGCGTCGGGCGCGACGTCGTCCTCGAACAGCTCGTAGGTGGGCGCGATGCCGTAGGTGGCGGTAAAGCCGATCGAGCCGGCCAGCGCCACCGTCTGGAACTCACCGGGGGCGATCGCGGCGCCGGCGGGGAAGCGGGCGAAGAAGTCGGCGAAACCGCCGCCGCCGGCGTTGGCGCCGGTGACCAGGTTGTAGTAGAAGGCGCCGCCGCCGGCGAAGGTGGCGTCGGTCAGGTAAACGTCACTCAGATCGATAGCGCTCGCCGTCGGGTTGTGGATCTCGACGAACTCACCGGCGGTCGGGGTGACCACGATCTCGGAGAGGAGCAGCGTCTCGGTTGGCCCGCCGCCGGTGCAGGTGACGCTGTGGGTGCCGAGATCGGTGAAGGTGTCACTGGGGAAACCGTTCCACTCGGTCGCCGGATCGAAGAGGTTCGTCTCGTCGGTGTCCCCGGCGCAGATCTGCGCCATGCGGGTGAGGGTGTTGTTCTGCGTCGATGCGTTGCCCGAGCCCCACTGGCTACCGGGGTCGAAGCCGAGCTGGCCGATAGCGTCGACCACCGTTCCTGCCTTGCGCAGGAGCACGGTGTCGTCGCCGTTGAAGAAGGAGGAGGTCGGAGTTTGGTCGGCTTGCGCCAGGATTACTGGGTCGGCGTTGTTGTCGGCCACCACGTAGACGTCGCCGTCGGCCACGCTGCCGGTCAGCGCGATGATGGTACCGGCGCTGGTGCTGCCGTTGAAAAAGAAGACCACTTCGTAGCCGCCGGCCGCGAGGTCTATCGCGGCTCCGGTGCCGTTGAAGATCTCCACCGCCTTGTTGTTGCTGCTGCCTTCGATGTACTCGGAGAAGAACAGCTCGGCCGGTGCTTGCGCCATCGCGGGCGCTACCGTGGCAAGAAGAACGAAGGTCAACAGGTACAGGGTGTGGTTACGTCGCGCCGAGAGAATAGACATGACACTCCTCCCAAGATTCCTGGAACATTGAGTTCTTGATGTTGATGTGGCTCGATCATATCCTCTTATCCCCGCACGGTCACCAGGTGATGCTTGCGGTGGCCTGCCGTTGAGCTGGGTGGTAGCATCGCGCCTCATTTTTCAGCCGCCCGTCTTCTTCTTCGCGGGAGTGGAGTTGCCATGAGTCGCCCAACAGGAACAGTGCAAGAGGCCGATCAACCTGGCTATTCGCCTCAGACCTTCGAGGCGAGCTGGCGTGCGCGCTGGGTGGAGGATCGCCTGTACGATTCCGACATCGCGCCGGATGGCGATCGGCCCAAACACTATGCCCTGACCATGCTGCCGTACCCGTCGGGCGACATGCACATCGGCCACTGGTACGCCATGGTGCCGCCGGATGCGCGAGCGCGCTACATGCGCATGCGCGGCCATAACGTGGTCTACCCGATCGGTTTCGACGGTTTCGGCTTGCCGGCCGAAAACGCGGCGATTCAGCGCAACATTCACCCCAAGGAGTGGACCTACGCCAACATCGAGCACATGCGCGGCCAGCTCAAATTGATGGGCGCGATGTTCGATTGGCGGCGCGAAGCGATCTCGTGCGATCCCGAGTACTACCGCTGGACCCAATGGTTCTTCCTCGCCCTCTTCGCCGGCGATCTCGCCTACCGCAAGGAGGCTGCCGTCGATTGGTGCCCGAGCTGCAATACGACCCTGGCTCGTGAACAGGTGGTGGGTGATGAGCGCCGTTGTGAGCGCTGCGACACTGAGGTCACCAAACGCAAGTTGAAGCAGTGGTTCTTGCGCACCACCCGCTACGCCGACGAGTTGCTGGACTTCTCCTCCATCGACTGGCCGGAGCGGGTCCAGGTGCTGCAAAAGAACTGGATCGGCCGCTCCGAGGGGGCGCATGTCACCTTTAGAGTCGATAGTGCCAAAGCGGAAGAGGGTGCGCCCTTCGAGATCTTCACCACGCGGCCCGACACCCTGTGGGGTGCCACCTTCATGGTGCTGGCCCCGGAGCATCCGCTGGTGGCCGAGATCACCACCGATGCGCAGCGCCCTGAGATCGAGGCCTACGTTCTGGCTGCTACGCGGCAGAGCGATGTCCAGCGCCAGGCGACAGACCGCGAGAAGACCGGCGTCTTCACCGGTAGCTATGCGATCAATCCGGTCAACGACGAACGGATCCCGATCTGGATCGCCGACTATGTGCTGATGAGCTATGGTTTCGGCGCCATCATGGCGGTGCCGGCCCATGACCAGCGCGACTTCGAGTTCGCCCGCAAGTTCGCCATCGAAGTGCGACCGGTGATCGCCACCGCCGATGGCGTCGTGGCCGACGGGGCGACGATGGAAGAGGCCACCACCGATCGCGGACCGATGGCCAACTCCGGTGAGTTGAGCGGAACCGCGGCGGAGCAAGCCTTCGACCGCACCGTGGCCCTGCTCGAAGCCCAAGGCACCGGCAGCCGGGCGGTCAACTACCGGCTGCGCGACTGGCTGGTCTCGCGCCAGCGCTACTGGGGGGCGCCGATCCCGATCGTCCACTGCGCCAACTGCGGCGTGGTGCCGGTCCCCGAGGACGATCTGCCGGTCGAACTACCCGAGGATATCGACTGGCGGCCGACCGGCGAGAGCCCGCTCAAACTGCACGAGAGCTGGAAAAACGTCGCCTGCCCGAAGTGCGGCGCCGCTGCCGAGCGCGAGACCGACACCTTGGACACCTTCATGTGTTCCTCCTGGTACCACCTGCGCTACCTATCGCCCCATTTCACCGACGGCCCCTTCGACCCGGCCGAGTACGGCTACTGGATGCCGGTGGATAGTTACACCGGCGGCATCGAGCACGCCACCATGCATCTGATCTACACCCGCTTCTTCCACAAGGCTTGCCGCGATTTGGGGCTGGTGCAGGGCGATGAGCCCATGCTGCAGCTGCGCAACCAGGGCATCATCCTGGGCGAAGACTCAGAGAAGATGTCGAAGAGCCGGGGCAATGTCGTGGCGCCCGACGAGCTGATCGATCGCTATGGCTCCGACACCATCCGCGCCTATCTGATGTTCTTCGCCCGCTGGGAGCAGGGCGGACCGTGGAGTTCGACCGGCATCGAAGGCACTGTGCGCTGGCTGCGCCGGGTGTGGAGCCTGTTCACCCAACCGCCTGCTGCGGAGGGTGAGGCCGACCCAGCGGTGGTGCGGTCGCTACGGCGCAAGGTGCACCAGACCATCGACCAGGTTGGCCGCAACTTTGATGATTATGCCTTCAACACCATCGTCTCCAGCCTGATGGAGCTGTTCAACGAGATGTCGAAAGCGGCGCAGGCCGGAGCCACCGCCGATGCGGCCTGGCGCGAGGCGACCGAGAGCTATCTGCTGATGCTGGCTCCGGTGGCGCCTCACTTGGCGGAAGAGCTGTGGCGCAACCAGTTGGGCAAGGAAGAGTCCGTCCATCTGCAGAGCTGGCCCGTCTACGACGCCGCGGCGGCCGCCGAAGAGGAGATCACCCTGGTGGTGCAGGTCAACGGCAAGGTGCGCGACAAGATCGCCGTTCCGGCCGGGATCGGCAAAGAGGAGGCCGAGGCGCTGGCTTTGGCCAGCGCCGGCGCTCAGCGCTTCATGGATGGCAAACCGGCCAAGAAGGTCATCGTCGTGCCGGGCCGGTTGGTCAATATCGTGGTGTGAGCCAGCGGCTAGCCGCCCATTTCCTGCGCCAAGAACGCTCGCATGCGTTCAAGGCTGGGGTGGGAGGGATCCGCGGTTTCGGACCAGTGCCGTAGGTCGGTGGCGAGTTCTTGCCGCATCGCTTCGCCGCCGGCCATCTCAGCGAGTTGCTTGTAGGCGGCCATTCCTTGCTCGGCGTCGCCCGTCTTGAGCGCTGCCTTTCCGTAGCAGAGGAGCGCCTCGGGGTTGGCCTTGTCGAGGCCAAATGCCTGGTTGCAGTCCTTCATCGCCTGCTCGTATTTTTCCAGCCAGAGACAGGCGTTGCCGCGCAGGAACAGAGCGCGGGTCTGCCTGGGATCTTGATTCAGCGATGAGGTGGAATCGCGCTCGACCCTCTCCATGGCCGAGGTCACTTTCTTGTGGAGCTTGGCTTTCTGTTTCTCGTCGGTGGCTTGCTCGAGCTGAGCCATTTTCTTCTTGGCTGTACGCATCGAGCGCTCGGCTTTGGCTAGAGCGTCGGCGGCTCGTTGCTCAGGAGTCAGGTTGCGTTGCAGGTCCGCCGAGGTGGTCATCTCACTGACCGTTCCTTGTGCCCTCGCGGCGAGTGGTATCAGCAAGCAGGCGGCAAGGACAAGGCAGACGAACACTTTCTTCATGGTCTCTCCTTCGTTGGGTGCGATGTTCAGCGTGGCGCGCATTGCGCCTGACTGTATCTACGAAAAAGAGTTGTCCTGGGTTTATTCCCGATTCTGGTTTTTCTGGAATTCATCTCCGCGACAGCCACGGGCTTTGCGCCACCAGCGGCCGTCTTGCGAGCTGATGCAGTGACCGGCACTTCGATGAACTGAACTAGCTGGCCAGCCGATATGCTCGCTCTGCACCAAGAGGAAATCTGGGAGTGCCGGGACCGAAAACTAGAGAAGAACGACGGCTGCGCCGCCAGCAACTCCGACCGATCGAGGTCATATATCTGATGTGCTTCGCAGTCAATCCATGTGTCATGTTTCCGTTGAACCAGTTCACGCAGAGGTAGAACGAATGACGAAGCCATCGGTGTACCTTGAGACGAGTGTGGTCAGCTATGCGGTGTCACGGCGGAGCCGAGATCTAGTCGTCGCTGGCCACCAAATGGCTACGAGGGAGTGGTTCGCTCAGCGAGCCCAGGGGTATGCGGTGTTCGTTTCCCAGTTAGTGGTCGGGGAGGCAGCTCGCGGAGACGGGGATGCGGCGAAGGAGAGGGTGGGCTTACTGGAAGGAATCCCTAGGCTCGCCATCACGAGCGCTGCGGGAAGACTCGCAGGCGAACTTGTGGAGTGGGGACCTGTTCCGCGGAAGGCCGCGGAGGACGCTCTCCACATCGCCATCGCCGCGGTGCATGGAGTAGAGTACCTCTTGACCTGGAACTGCAAGCACATTGCGAATGCGACGATGCGCCAGGGAATCGAGAGGGTGTGCAGAGAGGCTGGCTACGAGCCTCCCGTAATCTGTACGCCCGAGGAGTTGAGGAATGACGACTAAGCCTGATCATCGGATCATCGAGGAGATTCGACGCCGCCGGCAGAACCATGCCGAGTCTTTCGGGTACGACTTGGAGCGAATTACCGCGGACCTTCAGCGCCAAGAACGAGAATCCGGCACCGTGGTCGTGACCCGCTCACCCCGCAAGCCTCGATGGGTGCCGAAGCGTTCGACGGCCTGATTAACTTCCGCCGGACTCGATGGCCGGCATCTTGTCGGTCGCTGCATCCCCTGGCCGCACTTCCACCGGCACGCCGCTGAAGGCGGCGTTGCCGCTGAGGGGATCGATGAACTGGTCGTCGGTGAGATCGTTGAGGCTCGCTCCGGGGTGCTGTTGGGCCACCAATAGCCGGGCTCCGGAGCGATCGTGACCCCAGCCATGGGGCAGGCTCACCACTCCCGGCATCATCTGGTCGCTCACTTCGAGGGGGACCTCCACCTGGCCGGTGCGTGAGGTGACCGAGACCCGCTGGCCCTCGTGGAGACCTCGCTGCCGAGCGTCGTCGGGGTGCATGAGCAGCGTGCAGCGGTCCTTGCCGCGCATCAGGCGAGGGTAGTTGTGCATCCAGGAGTTGTTGCTGCGCACCTGGCGCCGGCCTACCAGGAGCAGCGCGGTGGAGTCGATGGAAGAGGAACTCGCGGCCACCGCCTCAAGCCGGCTTTGCAGGCGCGCCAGGTTCGCCAGGAAGATCGCCGGGGCGAGTTCGATTCGCTTCGAAGGAGTGTGCAGGCGATCCGGCAGGCAGGGCTGCAACGGGCCGAGGTCCAGGCCGTGCACCGCGTTTTCGACCTTCTTCAGCGTCAGGCCCTGCCCGAAGGGACGCCAACCGCTGCCGTAGGGGCCGGTGCGCAGCCCCAAGCTGAGCAGACCCCGCGGACCCAGCCGGGCGGAGAGCCAGTGGCGAAATCTGGCCGGCAGCGGCGAGCTGTCGAGCCGGCGGTGGAGTTGCGCCAGGATCTGCCAGTCGTGACGGGCGTCGGGAGCGGGCTCGAAGAGGGGTGGGGAGTACTTGGCCACATTGTGCACCGCCAGCAGGTTGAAGACCAGGTCATAGTGATCGCGTTCGAGGGCGCTGGTCGGAGGCAGGATGATGTCGGCGTGGCGCGTCGTCTCGTTGAGGTAGTAGTCGATGGCGACCATGAAGTCGAGCTTGCCGAGGGCCTTGTCCAGCTGGGCGCCGTTGGGGGTGGAGAGCACCGGATTGCCGGCCACGGTGAGCAGGGCTCGGATTTGTCCCTCACCTTCGGTGAGGATCTCTTCAGCCAGGGTTGCCACCGGAAGTTCGCTGGCGAACTCTTCCAGCCCTCGAACCCGGCTCTTCCAGCGCCCCCGCCGTCCGCGGCCAAAGTGGGCGACGGCGTCCACGGCGGGCCGGGTGAAGAGGACGCCGCCTTGCCGATCGAGATTGCCGCTGACCGCGTTGAGCAGGTTGACCAGCCACAGGCAGAGGCCGCCGAACTCCTGAGTCGAAACGCCCAGCCGGCCGTAGCAGGCGGCGGTGGGCGCGGCGACGAAGTCGTGAGCCAGTCGACGGATCTCCTCGGCCGCGATGCCGGTGATCGACGAGACCCGCTCGGGCGCGAAGGGGGCCACCGCGGCGCGCACTTCGGCCAGCGAATCGCAGTAGGAAGCCACCGTCCCGAGGTCCTCCAGCTGCTCGGCGAAGATCACCTGGAGGAGGGCCATGAGCAAGAAGGCGTCAGTTCCGGGGCGGACGAAGAGGTGGGTGTCGGCCAGCCTTGCGGTCTCGGTTCGCCGTGGGTCGACGACCACCAGACGACCGCCCCGAGCGAGCAGCTCTTTCAGCCGGCGCTCAAAGCCGGGGGCGGTCATCATGCTGCCGTTCGAGGCCAACGGGTTGGCCCCCAGCACCAGCAGGAAGCCGGTGCGGTCGATGTCCGGGACCGGTAGCAGGAGCATGTGACCGAACATCTGCTGGGCCGCGAGATGGTGCGGCAACTGATCGACCGAAGTGGCGGAAAAGCGGTTCTTGGTCTTCAACAGCCGCAGCAACGGAGGGCCGAAGAGCAGCGAACCGTAGTTGTGCACGTTGGGATTGCCCAGGTAGACGGCCAGGGAATCCCGGCCGTACCGGCGCTGCGTGGCCCGCAGTCGCTCGGCTACCGTATCCAGTGCCTCGTCCCACCCCAACCGCTCCCACCCGCCGTCCGCCCTACGGCGCAGCGGATGGCGCAGCCGGTCGGGATCCCGGTGGATGTCCTGCAGAGCCACCGCCTTGGGGCAGAGATGGCCCTGGCTCAACGGATCGTCCGGATCGCCGCGCAGGTCGACGATCTCGTCGTCTTCCACCCGAATCACCAGCCCACAGATCGCCTCGCACAGATTGCAGGCCCGGTAGTGTGTTCTAGAACTCATGGTTCGTCTGCCGCGACCTAGCCCTTCCTTCTCGCCGAATTTCTACTCCAACGCCGTATGCACATACATCTGCGGCGTCATCAGCCTTTTCTGCTTCTCGCCGTACTTCGAGCACGGCTGCTTCGCGACAAAGCTAGATTCGTTGCATCTACTTCTACCTGCGGCGTTTCGTAACGAAATCGGTGAGAAATGCAGGCTAGATATGCCGGTGCTGGCAGCGAACCAGGCCGAGATGGGCTGGTGCGCGAATGTTTACATCTAGACCTAGAAACCTAGCTCCGCCTTGATTTCAGCCAGGCTCAGTGTCGGCGCGTCTCGTTCTTCCTGCTTCGCCGCGCGAAGTGCGCGAAGATCTTCGTAGTCCGCGAGTTTCTCCTCCATCTGGACGAACTCCTCGAAGGGTAGGACCACGAACTCGTTCTTGCCATCCTTCTTGAGAATTTGTGGATGCAGCTCAAGCATGGCAGACCTCACTTTCGGTACACGTCGCGGCGATGACGGATGCGGTAGATGGTGATCGCGGAACCTTGAATCTCGAAGAGGACTCGGTAGTTGCCGACCCGCAAGCGGTATTCGGGCGAGAAACGCGTGAGTTTTCTGACGTCGCCAGCGAGGTCCTTCGAGAGTCTTTCGATTCCTTCAATTATTCGTTGCTGATGTTTAGCCGGTAGCCTCTTCAGGTCTTTGAGGGACCTCGGCTTGAAGCGTAAGTCGTACTTCATGGGAGGTTCCGCCACAGATCTCAACGAGGCAGCCCGCAATCAACGTCAAGTCTAGCAGTCCATGAATTCCAGCTATCCACGGGTTCGCAGCTTGTCGCCCGCTAGAGCTGACCTCCGGTGCGAACCGCCCTACCGCAGAACCGCCTCGATCTTCTCCAGCGCCCAGTCCAGCTCTTCGCGGCTGATCACCAGGGGGGGGGCGATGCGGATGACGTTTTCGTGGGTCTCTTTGCACAGGAGACCCTGTTCTTGGAGGGCTTCGCAGAGGGGGCGGGCGGCGGTGTTGAGTTCGATACCAATCCACAGGCCCTTGCCGCGCACTTCGACGACGTGCGGCGAGTCGAGGGCCTGGAGTCGCTCGATGGCGTAGTTGCCGAGGGTGGCGGAGCGCTCGACGAGCTTTTCATCGACGATCACCTTCAGCGCCGCGCGGCCTACGGCGGCGGCCAGGGGGTTGCCGCCGTAGGTGGAGCCGTGATCGCCGGGTGTGAAGACGCCCATCACTTCGTCGTTGGAGAGGAAGGCAGAGATCGGATAGAGGCCACCCGAGAGCGCCTTGCCGATGGCCACCGCGTCGGGGCGGATGGCCTCGTGCTCGAAGGCGAAGAGCTTGCCGGTGCGGCCGAGACCGGACTGGATCTCGTCGAGCACCAGCAGGGCGTTGTGCTGGTCGCACAGCTCGCGCAGCCGGCGCAGGAACCCTTGAGGCGGCACGATGATGCCGCCTTCGCCCTGGATCGGTTCGACCAGGATCGCCGCGACGTTGGGGTTCATCGCCCGCTCGACCGCTTCGGCGTCACCGAAGGGCAGCAGGGTGAAACCGGGCGCGAACGGTCCGAAGCCCTCTCTGTACTGTTGTTCGGAGGAGAAGCCGACGATGGTGGTGGTGCGGCCGTGGAAGTTCTGGTTGAAGACCAGAATCTCCGCCTGATCGGTCGGTACGCCCTTGACCGTGTAGGCCCACTTGCGGATCGCCTTGATGGCGGTCTCGACCGCCTCGGCGCCCGAGTTCATCGGCAGCATGCGGTCAAAACCGGTCAGTTCGCACAGCTCTTGGCTAAACAGACTGCTCTGATCGTTGCGGAAGGCGCGCGAGGTCAGGGCCACGCGGTCGAGTTGCTCGACCATCGCTGCGACGATGCGCGGGTGGTTGTGGCCCTGGTTGACCGCCGAATAGGCGGCGAGGAAGTCCATGTACTTGCGCCCTTCGACGTCCCAAACCCAGATTCCCTCTGCGCGATGAACCACCACGTCCAGCGGATGGTAATTGTGTGCTCCGTAGCGATCTTCGAGCGCGATATGGTCGCTGGACGAGAGTTGTCGGTCGGTGGTGGCGGCGGGTTTGGTCATCGGCAAAATCATCTCCAGGGTCCTCCTCTATGCATAAGTATGCGCACTGTGTTTTCTGGAGTCAAGAGCTATTTTCCGGCCCTTGTGCATATTTACGGAGGAGGGGTTGGGCCTGGCCTCAAGAGGGTGGATTTTCCCCGATGACGTCAGTCTTGCGAGATTCCTTGCTGCGATTGAGCGGTCTTCTTGTTGGTGCGAGTGGGCGAGTAAGATGAATCGGTGTCTCCGACCTCGCGGTCCGCGCTACCGCCACTCACCGAGTTGATCGACCTCCTGCACCAGGATTCCAGCCTGGCGGCGGAGGTGGTGCATACGGCCTACCTGCCGGCGGCCGAAGTGGCCTGGGGGGAGGTGGATCCGCCGCTGATCGAGCCGCTGCCCGAGGTGTTGGCCGGGGAGGGTGCTTCGCGGTTGTGGAGCCATCAAGCCGAAGGGTTGGCCGCCTCGCGGCGGGGCGAGGATGTGTTGATCACCACCCCGACGGCCTCGGGAAAGTCGCTGGTCTTTCAGCTGCCGGTGTTGGAAGAGGCGCTGGCCGGCAGGGCGGGCAAGGCGCTCTTCATGTTTCCGCTCAAGGCGCTGGGGCAGGATCAGCGAACCAAGCTGGAACGGCTGGCCCGGGCCTGCGGCCTGGCTGAAGAGGCGCCGTTTTGCGCTATCTATGACGGTGACACACCGCGCGGCGACCGCCAGCGAATCCGTAAGGATCCGCCCAGGGTGCTGATCACCAACCCGGACATGTTGCACTTAGGGCTGATGGGTTCGCTCGCCGCTTGGGGACCCTTTCTGCGCGACCTGCGCTGGGTGGTTCTGGACGAGTTGCACACCTACCGGGGTATCTTCGGCTCCCATTTTCATCATCTGCTGCGCCGCTTCCTGCGCGCCTGCGAGCGGGAGGGGAGCCGGCCGCAACTCATCGCATCGTCGGCCACCGCCGCCAATGCCGGCGAGTTCGCCGCCACCCTGACCGGTCGCCAGTTCCACTGGGTGCGGGGCTCGGGGGCGCCGCGCGAGGGGCGCCATCTGTTGCTCTTGCAGCCGATCGCCTCTCCCTACACGGCGACGCTGCGCCTCTTCGCCCACCTACTGCGGGCTGGCCTCAAGACCATCGTCTTCGCCAAGGCGCGGCGCATCACCGAGTTGCTCTACTCGTGGTTGCGGCGCCAGGAACCCCGGTTGGCCGAGCGGGTGGCCTGCTATCGCTCCGGTTTTTTGCCGGAAGAGCGACGCGAGATCGAACGGCGCATGTTCGACGGTGAGCTGGACGGCGTCATCTCGACTTCTGCGCTGGAGATGGGGATCGATGTCGGCGGTCTCGACGCCTGCGTCTTGGTCGGCTTTCCGGGCAGCATGATGGCGACCTGGCAACGCTCGGGCCGGGTCGGTCGAGCCGGCCGCGAGTCGCTGACCGCCCTGGTGGCGATGCCCGATGCCCTCGATCAGTACTTTCTCGCCCATCCGGAGCAGTTTTTGCAGCGCCCCTGCGAGCAGCTGGTCGTCGATCCCCACAACGAACCGGTGACCCTGGGCCACCTGGTCTGCGCCGCCGCCGAGATTCCACTGCGCCGCGACGCCGACCGCGACTACCTTGAAGCGTACGCTCCTCTGATCGGCGACCTGCTACGCGATCGCCGGCTGCTGGAGGCGGCGGACGGCGGCGAGCTGATGGCGGCGGCGCGCCGGCCGCAGCGGCTGGTCAATCTGCGCGGCACCGGCGAGACCTATTCGATTCAGCACGCGGTGCATGGCCGCACGGTGGGTACGGTCGATGGCATTCGAGTGCTCCACGAGTGTCATCCTGGTGCCGTCTACCTGCATGCAGGTCGCCAGTTTCTGGTCCGTGACCTCGATCTGGCGGGCCGCAAGGTGCACGCCGAGCCGGTGCGACTCGACTACTTCACTACCCCGATGACCGAGAAAGAAACGGAGATTCTGGAGCTTGTGGAGGAGCGTACCCAAGGCCCGCTGCACTACCGGTTGGGCCGCCTCAAGGTGACCGAGCGGGTGGTTGGCTATGAGCGCAAGCGCATCGGTAGCCTCGATGTTCTGGGGCGCCACGCACTCGACCTGCCGCCGTCCCAGTTCGAGACCGTCGGTCTGTGGTTCACCGCGCCGCGGGTCGCGGAGGAGGCGATTCGACAGGCCGAAGAGCACTTCATGGGATCGCTCCACGCCGCCGAGCATGCGACGATCTCCCTCTTTCCGCTCCTGGCGTTGTGCGACCGCAACGACATTGGCGGGATCTCCTTTCCCTTGCACCCGCAGGTCGAGTCCGGGGCGGTCTTCATCTACGACGGCCATCCGGGTGGGATCGGCATTGCGGCGCGGGTCTATGAACAGCTGCCGCAGCTGCTCGAACGAGTCTTGCAGTTGCTGGCAAACTGTCCGTGCGAGATCGGTTGCCCCTCCTGTGTGCAGTCGCCGAAATGCGGCAACGGCAACCGGCCGCTCGACAAGGCGGGAGCGGCTCGGCTCTTGCGTTTGCTGCTCGACAGGCAAGCGCCTTCGCCCGTAGCGGTCGCCGCCGCCCAGCGGCCACGGATCGGAATCGAAGCCAGTGCCGTGCGCCGGTCCCGACTGGCCGTGCGCGCAGAGGAGCGTGGCGAATCGCCTTGGATCGAGGCCCCGGAGAGGCCGAAAGTTGAGGAGTCGCCGATGGCAGAAAGCAAGACCAAAGAGCCCACAGAGTCCGCGGCGCCGGCCGCAAGAGGTCGCCGATCCACCGCCAAACCGAGCCCGCGCAGCAGGGCGGTGCCAAGGCCGGAGCCGCCTTTGCCGGACAGACCGAGCAACACAGTGCTCTTCGACTTGGAGACTCTGCGCAGCGCCGCCGACGTGGGCGGATGGGGCAACGCGCACAAGATGGGTGTCGCCATCGGCGTTGCTTGCCACCTCGAAGAGGGGCGTTTCGAAGTCTACGGCGAGGAGCAGGTCGGGGAGTTGGTGAGTTTCCTCAAGGCGGCCGATCTAGTGGTGGGCTTCAACGTCAAGCGCTTCGACTACTCGGTGCTCTCGGGCTACACCGGCGAAGACTATTGCCGCACCTTGCCGACCCTCGACCTGTTGGAGGTGATCCACCGCCAGCTCGGCCGGCGAATCGGCTTGAGCAACCTTGCCCAGGCGACGCTGGACGCGGACAAGAGTGCCGATGGCTTGCAGAGCCTGGAGTGGGTCAAAGAGGGACGGCTCGATCTTGTGACCGACTATTGCCGCCAGGATGTCGAACTGCTGCGAGACCTTTATCTCTTCGGCCGGCGCGAAGGCTATGTGATCTTCACCGACAAGCAGAAACGCAAGATCCGCCTGCCGGTGAGCTGGTAAGGGGTAGACTGCGTCGTTATGGCAGATCACATCGACTCCTCATCCGTCTCCCCCTTTTCAGCCGCTGCCGCCTCTTCCAACAAGCCGAAGCCGACGCCCGAGGGCCGGTTTCTGGGCGAGCCGCGCTCGCGCAGCATCGAGCTGTGGAGCGCCTTCAAGATCCTGCGGGAGCTGATCAAGGGTTTTCGCAGTCTTCACTTCGTAGGCCCGTGTGCGACGGTTTTTGGTTCCGCTCGTTTCAAGGAAGATCATCGTTACTACCAACTGGCACGCGATGTCGGCGGGGCTCTGGCGCGCGCCGGGTTCACCGTGATGACCGGTGGCGGTCCGGGGATCATGGAGGCGGCCAGCCGGGGCGCCAAGGAGGCCGGTGGCAAGACGGTGGGTTCGATCATCAAACTCGATTTCGAGGATGAGCCCAACCCGTGGGTCGACCGCTCTGTGGAATTCGACTACTTCTTCGTCCGCAAGTTGATGCTCCTCAAGTACTCCTACGGCTTCGTCGTCGCTCCCGGCGGTTTTGGCACCTTGGACGAGATCTTCGAGACGGCGACACTGATCCAAACGCACAAGATGGGCGAGTTTCCCATCGTCTTGATGGGCACCGACTACTGGCATGACCTGATCGGCTTTATCCGCCAGACCATGGTGCCGGAGGGGACTATTTCGCCCAACGATATCGATCGGATTCTGATCACCGACTCGGCCGAAGAGGCCGCGGCAGAGCTGTCGCGTGCCGCCACGGAGCGTTTCGGCCTGCGCTGGCAGTCGGCGGTCAAGCCGCACGTCATCTTTGGCGAGCGCCCGAAGAGCGCGGTACGTCAATCGGTGATGCAGCAGCGGGGGCATTGAGGGGCGGTGGACGAGCAGCCTGAGCGCGCCTCCCCTCACGGTGGCGCGAGCGACGGCGAGGGTGCACCGGAGATCTCGGTCCGCGTTTGGCGGCTGGAGGGGGGCCAGGCGATCGAAGCGCCGGACCGTCTGGCCAGCGAAGAACCGCTCGAGATCCGGCTGCGGGCTGGTGAGCTGCACAGCCGGGTTGCCGTCACCATGCGCACACCCGGCGCCGATCGGGAACTGGCCCTCGGCTTTCTCTTCGCGGAGGGGGTCATCGACCGCATCGAGGCGGTGGTCGGTAGCCGCCTTTTGCACGATGACTGGTCGGCCCCGGGAGAGCCGTCGAATGTTCTCGAAGTGGAGATCGCCGGCAACGAGCTTCCCGACCTGGCACGGCTCGAACGCCATTTCTTCGCTACCAGTGCCTGTGGTGTCTGTGGCCGAGCGGGGATCGAGAACCTGCGCTTGCGCGGTTTCCGGCCGGCGGGTGCCGGTCCGCGGGTGACCGCCCGGTTGCTCTATTCGCTCCCCGAGCGCTTGCGCGCGGCGCAGGAACTCTTCGCGGCGACCGGCGGCCTGCACGCGGCGGCGCTATTCACCGCCGCCGGCGAGCTGGTGGCGGTGCGTGAGGATGTGGGGCGCCACAATGCCCTGGACAAATTGATCGGCTGGGCCTTCGAGGATGGGCGTTTGCCCTTGTCCGACACCATCGTGCTGGTCAGCGGCCGATCGAGCTTCGAGCTGGTTCAAAAGTCGATCGCCGCCGGGGTTCCGATCCTTTGCTCGGTCTCGGCGCCGAGCAGCCTCGCCGTCGAGCTGGCGATGGAGATCGGCCAGACCCTCGTCGGCTTCCTGAGAGACGGTCGGCTCAACATCTACGCCGGCCGCGAGCGCGTCACGACCGGCTCGGGAGAAGCTACATCGCCAGTTTGAGCCCTTTGACGCTCTGGACCAACTGAATATCCTGGGGCAGGTGGCTGCCCTCGACCCAGGCGATCCACTGGGCGTCGAGTTCGCGGCGCAGCGCCTCTCCGAAGTCGCAGTCGAGAGTCCAGGGCTCGCCGGTGAGCTTGCCGATCTGCTCGCCGTTCAAACTGACTTCGGTGGCGGCCACCTCCGAGGTCACCGACAGTTCCACCGGGTGAATGTCATAAACCAGGCCAAGGAAGAGAGTGCGGAATGTCAGCACGAGACCTCCTTTTCTTGCATTGCATTGTCTGCTGAGAGCTAGCAGAGAAGTGCCGTGGCGGATTCCGCTCTTGCGGATCATCACCGTCAAGGGATACGGTTTTCCTCATGCTCGAACTCTTCGCTCAACCCGAAACTTGGGTCGCACTGCTCACCTTGGCGGTTCTCGAGATCGTTCTCGGCATCGACAACCTGGTCTTCATCACCATCTTGGCGGGCCGGCTTCCGCGAGCGAAGCAACTGAGAACCCGCAGGTTAGGGTTGCTGGTGGCCTTGGTCTCCCGATTGGTCCTCTTGGCGACCCTCTCCTGGGTGGTCAAGCTCACCGAGCCGCTGTTCTCGCTTCTCGGTCACGAAGTTTCCGGGAAGGATCTGATCCTCGTGCTGGGTGGCCTGTTCCTCATCGGCAAGGCGACCCTGGAGATCTACGACAAGGTGGAGGCGGCGGAGGAATCCGAGTTGGCGGCGGCGGGAAAGGTCGCCTCGATGGGGATGATCCTCTTTCAGATCATGATCCTCGACGTCATCTTCTCGCTCGACTCGGTGATTACCGCGGTCGGCATGGTCGAGCACCTGTCGATCATGGTGATCGCCGTACTGATGGCGATCGTGGTGATGCTGGCCTTCGCCGGCCCCATCGGTGACTTCGTCGAAGGCCACCCGAGCATCAAGATCCTGGCCCTCGCCTTTCTGGTGATGATCGGTGTGCTGCTCGTCGCCGAAGGGACCGGGCGCCATTTCGAGAAAGGCTACGTCTACTTCACGATGGGCTTCTCGCTGCTGATCGAGATGCTGAACATCCGGTACAGGAAGCGCCGAGCGGGGCTGGAAGAGGCAAAGTCGGTGCTCAGCGAGCGCTCCTGAGATGGCGCTGGCGTCTCGGAGGCACACTATCGGAAGTCGTGGCTCGGCACCTCTTGCAGCCGCTCAAGCCGCCAGAATTTCTCCGCCTGAATCGACATCGAGCCGTCGCGGCGCTGCAGCGTACCCTCGACGATCAAACCGGGTGAGCCGACGATCAGCGTGCGGTGCTCTTGCAGCTGCTCCCGGCGGATGATCGCTTGCACCATGCCGGTCTCGTCTTCGAGAGTGATGAAGAGGACCCCTTTGGCGGTGCCGGGGCGCTGGCGCACGATGACCGAGCCGCCGATGCGCACCTTGGTACCGTTGGCGACGCGGTCGAGGGCGGCGGCCGGGGTGACTCCGAAACTCTTCAGCTGCTGCCTGAAATAGCGCATCGGGTGGGCGCCGGCGGTGAGGCCGGTGGTGGCGAAGTCGGCCATCGTCCGTTCCGCGTCGGACATCTCGACCAGCGGTGAACGGGCGGGTTCTTGGCTGTCGAGCAACGGGCCGGCGTGGCGCGAAACCCAGGCCACCTGCCACAGAGCCTGGCGCCGACTCAGCTCAAAACCGGCCAGGGCGCCGGCACTGGCCAGCACCGTCAGCTCCTTGTCCTGAACCTGGCAGCGGTGGGCGAGGTCGTCGAGACTGGTGAAAGGGGCTTGCGCCGCCTGAACTTCGATCGCCTCGCCGGTCTGCCGGCGCAGCCCCCGCACGTAGCGCAGGCCGAGGCGCAGTGCACCGGCGGCGCGCGGGTTCTTCTTAGCTTGCCCTGCCCTGGCCCGGCCGTTGTCCTCCCAGCGGCAGCGCCAGCCGGAGTGGAGGACGTCGATCGGGCGCACCTCGACACCGTGGCGCTTGGCGTCTTGCACCAAGGTCGAGGGGTGGTAGAAACCCATCGGCCAGGCGTTGAGCAGCGAGGCGAAAAAGGCGGTGGGGTGGTGCGCCTTGAGGTAGGCGCTGGCGTAGGCGATGAGCGCGAAGCTGGCGGCGTGCGACTCGGGAAAGCCGTAGAGGGCAAAGGAGGTGATCGACTTGAGGACCTGCTCCTGGGCTTCGCCGAGGATGCCGCGTTTGGCCATGCCGTCGCGCAGCCGTTGGGTGAGCTTGTCCATGCTCTCGACCGACCGCTTGAAACCCATGGCGCGGCGCAACTCTTCGGCCTCGCCGCCGGAGAAACCGGCGGCGACCATGGCGATGCGCAGGATCTGTTCTTGGAAGAGGGGCACGCCGAGGGTGCGCTTGAGGATCGGTTCCAGGCTGGGGTGGGCGTACTCGACCGGCTCGCGGCCCACGCGGCGTTCGAAGAAGGGGTTGACCATGCCGCCGACGATCGGACCGGGACGGATGATCGCCACCTGCACCACCAGGTCGTAAAAGGTGCGCGGCGCATGGCGGGGCAGCGAGGCCATCTGTGCCCGGCTCTCGATCTGAAAGACCCCTACGGTGTCGGCAGCTCGGATCATGCGGTAGGTCTTGGCATCGTCGGGGGGAAGGTGAGAGAGATCGATGTGGATCCGCTCGTGGTGGTGGATCAGCGGCACCGCCTCTTCGAGGGCGTTGAGCATGCCCAGCCCCAAGAGATCGATCTTGATGATCCCCAGGTCGGCGCAGTCCTCCTTGTCCCACTGCACCACCACGCGGTCGGCCATGGCGGAGGGTTCGAGCGGCACCACCTCGTCGAGCCGGCCGGCGGCGATCACCATGCCGCCGGAGTGTTGCCCCAGGTGGCGCGGCAGGTGGTGGATACGCTGCCACAGACCGGCGAAGAGGCGCAGCCGCCGCTCCTTGGGGTCGAAACCGGCGGCGGCGATCTCTGCGCTGAAAGACTTCTCATCGCCACGGTTTTGGTCGTAACTAAAGCGGCCGAGCTGCTTGGCCAGCCGATCGATCTGGCGCGGCGAGAAGCCCAGGGCCTTGGCGACCTCGCGGGTGGCGGAGCGGTCCCGGTAGGTGATGACGTTGGCGGTCATCGCGGCGCCGTGCGGGCCGTAGCGCCCGTAGACGTACTGGATGACCTTCTCGCGCTGCGACCCCGAGGGCAGGTCGAGATCGATGTCCGGCCACTCGCCGCGCTCCTCCGACAGGAAGCGCTCGAAGAGCAGCTCCATCTTCACCGGATCGACGGCGGTGATCGAGAGGGCGTAGCAGACGGCGCTGTTGGCCGCTGAACCACGCCCCTGGGCGAGGATCCCCTGGCGCTGGCAGAAGCGCACGATGTCCCAGACGATGAGGAAATAGCCGGCCAATCCGAGCTTCTCGATCAGCGCCAGCTCCTTTTCGATCTGCATCTGCGCCCGTGCGGTGAGTGGCCGGAAACGGGCGCGGGCGCCGTTCCAGGCGACGTGACGCAGATAGGAGGCCGGGCTTTCGCCGGGGGGCAGCGGGTAGTCCGGGAACCGGTAGTCGAGGTTGGCGAGGGTGAAATCCAGCCGCTCGGCCAACTCGCCACTGGCGGCCACGGCGGCGGGCAGATCGGCGAACAGCCGCTCCATCTCGGCGCCGTCGCGCAGGTGACGTTGCCGGTTGGCGGCGAGCAGACGGCCGGCGTCATCGAGGCCGGTACGGTGGCGGATGGCGGTGAATACATCGAAGAGCTGTTTGTCACGGGGGGTGGCATAGCGCACGCCGTTGGTGGCGACCAGCGGCAGGCGCAAACCCTGGGCAAGGGTGATCAAGGCGGCGTTGCGGTGTTCCTGCCGGCGTAGGCCGTGGCGTTGCAGCTCGACGTGCAGGCGCCCATCGAAGAGCGCAACCAGCCGCTCCAATTGCCGCTTCGCCAGCGCCATGCCGCCCGTCTCCAGCGCCCGCGCCAGCGGCCCTTCCTCGCCGCCGGTCAAACAGTGCAGACCACCGGCATGGGCCGCCAGCATGGCGCGATCGACCCTGGCCTGGCCCTTGGCGTGATCCCGAGCGGCGGCGGTCAGCAGGCGGCAGAGGTTGCGATAGCCGGCGCCGCTTTCAACCAGCACGGTGAGTCGGGTAGGGCTGAGCCGGGTCGGGCTGGCGGCGGACAGAGCGGACTCCTCGAGGACCAGTTCGGCACCGACCAGCGCCTTGATTCCCGCCGCGCGGGCGGCGCGGTAGAAGCGCGGCGCGCCGTAGACACCGTTGGTATCGGTCAGCGCCACCGCCGCCAAACCGAGTGCCGCGGCCCGCTCGACCAACTCCTCGGGCTGTGAGGCGCCAGCGAGAAAAGAGAAGGCGGAAGCGGCGTGAAGTTCGGCGTAGTGACTGTACATCCGTGCAGCGTAAATGAGGCGTAAATTATGGTCAACCCACTCCCGCGCAAGCACATCCTCAAGAACCTACCTCGGCGACTCACCCCGGCGGCATAGCCTGCCGCGCGGCCTGCTCGCTGAGGAATAGACCGATCGAGCCCAGGACGATGAGCAGCAGCGAGACCAGGCGCAGGGGCGTGGCGGTGTTCCGTAACGGTGTTCAGCAGGCCAGCCGAAGATTGGCCCGCGGGCCGCCCGAGCGCACCATTCCTTCCTGCAAGGCCGTTTGCAGTTCACGCCGGACATGGCGCGGCACGCCTACCAGACCCTCACCGGCGAGCAGCGGGTGCCAGGGGCCGGTGAGGACGGCATCGGTCAGGGCGCAGAGGCCGGGGCCATCGTGGCGGATCTCGCCATAGCAGAAGGTCTCTGAAAGCCAGCGGAAGATGGTGCGCACTTCGGCCTGCCTGGCTGTGCCTTGACGCAACGCCGTGTAGGCCTTCGCCGCGCTGGAGGCTTCGATGAGATCTTCCGTCAAGCCGGCGAGGATACGGCACAGTGCTTGTTCGCGTTCGTCGTGGCCCGGCAGTGCTTGGATGGCCTTGTACGCCGCACGCCTGACGGCGCCGAGGAGGAAACCGACATCCCTGGCCAGCGCCTCGTGGCCGGCGCGCAGCAGGCCGTCGCGCGCGGCGCAAGCATTGTCGGCCAGCCGATCGAGAGCTCCATAGCGGCGGTTGCCGACGCCGAGAAACTCTTGCACCGCCTCGACCGCCAGCTGGCAACCTCGGCCGCCCTGGCGCAAGGCGACGAGGTCGAGAAACTCCGCCATCAGGTCGCCGCCGACGCTGGTCGGAGCCGAGATGAATCCCGCGCCCATCTGTGCCAGGGCGTGGACCAAGGCTCCCGGCTGGGCGTGGAAGATTCTGGCGACCGCCAGGCGCATCGGCTCTTCGCAACGCCAGAGAGGATTGTCCAGAGCCTCGACCATGTGGCTGAAGGCGCAGAGGCTCAGCCCCTGTTTCGAGTCGGAGTGGTTGTCGATGATGGCAACCTGCTCCACGAACCGGACCACGTCATGGTGGATATCCCGGTGGATCCCGAAGTCGGCGATGTCGCCGGTGTAGGCCAGCGCATCACGGCCGGGGGAGAGCAGGTTGGCCCAGAAGTCTCGGCACAGCTGTGGTTTCCACGCCGCCATTCTCGCCAGGACCGGTTGCGGGACCGCCATCGCTCCCACCACCATGGCCATGGCGCGGGCGACATCGGGTGCCTGGGGGGCGCGGGGGTCAAAGTAGGCTAGATAGCGGTCGATGAACCACCGCTTGAGCCCTTCGGAACCGCAGCGCGCCACCAGCCAGCCGGCCATCTGAACTCGCGACTGATCACCGTTGACGAATTCGTGAGTCGGCTGCGACATAAGTTCTTCGAGCATAGGGCTCAGTGCCGGGTGGGTTGGGCCGCAGGCTTCGGCCACCCTGCCCAGCGCCAGAGCGAAGAGAGCCAGCCGTCCGGCGAGGTATTGCGAACCCGGCATGCGGGGATGGCCCGCGGCCAGCAAGGTGTACTCGCTCAGAGCGGCGAGAGTCTTGCCGCCGATGGCGGTGAACAACCTTGCCAAGGCGTCGGCGTCGAAGGCGTCGTAGGCGGCCGCCAGGATGACCGTCGACCGATTGAGGTCATAGATCGTGGAGGCTCGCCCACCGGTGGGCGTTGGATCGTGGGCGGCCAGTGTCTCGGCGAGGAGATCCGGACCCAACTCGCGGAGCATCTCGCCACCGGCCTGGTGGTGATCGCGCAGGAGCAGCAAGCGCCGCTCCAGGGCGACTCCCCGTTGGTACGGGTCATGAAGTCGGCGAACCAGCTGGGCGGCTGCCTGAGGGCAGGGGGGAGGGGCCGATGTGGCCGCGGTGTGGAGCGCAGGGATATCTCCTGCGAGGAAGGTGGTCGCCCCATTAGCCGGATTGGTGGCCGGCTCTCTGGCCGGTCCGCTGGCGGGACCGAGAGAGAGACCAAGGCCCTGAGGGGGGGGCGAGAGGATGGGGCTTACTGCGCATGTCACAACCCCAGAGCGGTGCTGTGGCTTTCGGCGACGGCGAGCCAGCCCAGGAGTGGACCAGCCGGTAGTCAACCGGAGATTTCCGCCTTCCTGCTCTGAGATGTGACGAAGTCTAGAGCCTTCAATCAGTGATTGTCAATATTGCTATTGGGCGGTGCGTGGCTGAGCAACCCGCACAGGACAGTCGCGCCAACGAAAACGGGGCACGCCGTAGCGTGCCCCGCAAGAACCTTCGTTGCTGACTGCGAATCAGACAGTCTGGCGCCGGCGGCGCATCAACAAGAGGGCAGCGGCGATAACCAATCCCATCAACATGGCAAGACCCAGCGGTGAGAGGGTCGGAATCTCGACACCACCCACCGGCGGCGGCGGTGCTGTGATGGTCACCGAGATGTCATCCAGGTTGAAGTTGGTGTTGCCGACGGTGCCGTGGCCACCACGGAAGAGGAGGTTGTGGGCCGCACCGTCCGCGAAGGCGGAAAGGTCGACGCTGTCCATCGTGTATCCGGCTGAGAAGGCCGCGTCATTCGACAGAATCGTCTTCTGGACGGCGGCGTCCATCTCAACGGTGAACGGATCAGCACCACCACCATCAGCACCGATCCACAGGAAATAGTCGAGGGAGACGGTCGACCCGCTGGTGAAAGTAATGCCCTGGTCCACCGAACCAGTCTCGACTACACCCGTACCGGCGCCGCCGAACCAAGCCCACCAGGCACCCGTGTTGGGGCCGGCGGTGCCGCCACCAGTGCCACAGGAGCCCGCGTCACAAAGCGGGGTACCGAAGTTGGTGGATGTTTCGTTCCAGAACGGGTTCGGGGTGGCGGCTTCGAAACTGCCGTCTTCCACCATGTCGAGTGCTTCGTAGTTCGAAGCGTAGCCGGGCTGGTTCGGGTTCGGGTTAGGCTTGCGGGCGTTCTGGGCCATGGTGATGGCCGGAACCAGCAAGAGCGCAACGACCCACACAATGATCTTCTTGCTCATCTCTCGAAAATCTCCTCGAGTTCAGGATGTAAAAGCTGCTCCCTGGAAGCTAGCAGATAGAAGTGGGTAAATCAAGATAACGAGGGCGCTTGGGGGGCGAGCAGCGCGGCTCGCTCGTCGTCGCTCAAGAAGGCCGCGGCGACGGCGTTTTCTTGCATCCGGAGCAGGTCGGTCGCGCTCAATCCGAGTTCGGATTGGGCGATGCCATACTCGTGGGCCAGGTCGATCCCCGAGATGCTGGGGTCGTCGGTGCTCAGGGTGGCCAGCAGGCCGCGCTCGAGGAACCGTGGCAGTGGATGTTGGCGATAGCTCTGGACGGTACTGGTCTGGAGGTTGCTGGTCGGGCAACACTCGAGGGTGATGCCACGTTGCGCCAGTAGGTCGAGGGTCGACTCGTCTTCGATAGCCCGGACTCCATGGCCGATACGCTCGGCTCCCAACTCCTCGACCGCCTGGCGAACGCTGTCGGCACCGGCGGCCTCCCCGGCGTGAACCACGCGGTGAAGACCGGCCTCCGCCGCTTTTTGAAAGTGCTCGACGAAGAGCGTGCCGGGGTAGTTCGCCTCATCCCCGGCTAGATCGAGCGCGATCACGCCACGATGGCGACAGCGGATGGCGGCCTGCAACTCGGTGTGACCGATCTGCGGGCCATAGTTGCGCGAGATGATGCCGATCAACTTGGCCTTCACCGGCAGATCAGCGGCCTCTTCCAGTCCATCGCAGATCGCCTCGGTCACGCCGAGCGGATCGAGGTCGTGCGTCTCGGCCATGAACCAGGGCGAGAAACGCAGCTCGATGTAATCGATCCCCTCCGCGACGGCATCTTCCAGGTTCTCCCGCGCGATCCGGCGCACCGCGTCATAGTCCACCAAGATGCGCCGCATCAACTCGAACTTGGCCAGGAAGCCGAGCAGATCCGGCTCCGTGGTCATCACCTGCACATAAGGTCGCAACCCCTCCTCGGTCCATTCGGGCAACTCGAGCCGGTACTGGCGGGCAAGATCGAGAATCGTACTCAGCCGGATATTCCCGTCCAAGTGCCGATGGAGTTCGACCAGTGGATAGTGATTGCGCATGGCGAAGGAGTCTACTGGATGGTTGTGGAGCGTAGCGAGACCTCGTCGGGGAGCCTGGGCAAGAACCCCGTTTCTTGCCCGGGCGGGGGCTGCGCGACAGCCCCCAAAATAAGAAGGACTAGGCCGCAAAGCGGCCTAGTCGTAGATACCATCCGCAAACCACTCCCGGCTCCGGCGATCCTGGTAGATGCGATAGATGCCGCCGTCGGAGAGTTCGACATCCCAGTAGTCGCGGTCCACCGGCTGCTCGCTCCACCACTCTTCTTCCAGGTTCCAGGGGCCGGATGCGACGCGGACCTTTCCTTGAATCGTTGGCCGTTTCGCTGTCTCCTCAGTGGCCTGGGTGTTGCCGGGCTGGTTGGTGATGGAGAGCAAGCGCACGGCGGGGAGCGGGGGGGGCTCGGAGCCGTAGGCGCTCGCGGGCTCCGCGACGGTGTCCACCACGCCGGTGCCGGTTCCACTGGCGCCGTCTGGAGGGGCGCCGCCGGTGATCACCTCTAGCGGGATCGGTGGGCGAAAGGTTCTAGCCCCGAGAAGGCCACGCCCGCGCGGTGGTGGGGACTCGATCTCGGGTGGCGGCGGTGGTGTGTAGGCTTCCAGCTGGAAGCCCTCCGGGCGGTGTGCATCGAGGGGCTTGGGGGAGCCCACGCGATCGGGTCCGAGCAGGGCGAAGAGCCTGGCCAAGGTGGCGGCGAGGCGATCGGGGGAGAGCGCCGTCGGGCCGAAGAGTGACAGTTGTGTCTCCGGGGATCGATCCGGGTGGGCGGTGAGCGAGAAGCCGACCACCGGAGCACCGGGGGGGCGGGCTTCGAGTTCCAGGCGGAGCAGAGTCAGCAGCGTTTTGGTGTCGCGGGTAGGGGCGGGCAGTTCGATCGCCCGCTCGTAGTGACCATCGGGCTCCAAACGCAAGGCAACCTCCAGCCGCTTGCAGGCCAGCCCCCGAGTCCGCAGGCGGTGAGCTAGACGATCCAGCGCCGCGCGACCGACGAAGAGAAACGGTTCGAGTGACACTAGAGGCCATTCCAAGGTCATGCCCTCGCGGAAGGTGGGCGGCGGCCGGCGGGGAATCAGCGGTTGTGCATCCATGCCTCGGGCGACGCTGTGCAGTTGGCTGCCGGTGCGGCCCAGGCGGCTGGTGACCTCGGCCGCTGGCAGGCGAGCCAGTTCACCGATCGAGCGCACCCCCCAACGTTCGAGCGTGCTGGCTACCTCGACCTCGGGGGCCAAACGGGCCAGCGGTAACGGTGCGAGGAACTCGGCCTCTCCACCGGGAGCCACCACCGTCGGCGAGCCGGGCGAGTCGGCGGCGACGCGAGCCGCCAACTTGCTGGAAGCGATGCCGACCTTGGCCGGCAATCCTTCGGTTTGCGTCGCCTCCATCAAGGCGACGCCGATATGACGTTCGCAAACAAACCGCCTGTCGAGCCCGAGTACGTCGAGATAGACCACGCCATCCTTGGCATCTTCACTGCGTGGCGAGATCGTTTCGGCCGCCTCGATCAAGGCCTCCTGCGCCGAGCGTTCGCACTCCGTATCCCGTGGGCGAGCGGTCAATTTGGGCAGCAGCAGGCGTGCCTGGGGCAGTGTGAGGCCCGGCTTGAGTCCGGCTCGTCGTGCTGGGCGGGTGGCGGCAACCAACCGTGCGGTGTTGCCGTTGCCCTCGAAGATGGCCACCGCTTCGTGCGCCAGCTCCGGCTCGCTACGCAACCGTGCGGCGAGTGGGAAGAGGGGAACGACGAGGCAGGCGAGACGGGTCAACCTGCCTTACACCGGCGATGGGGTGTGGTGGTTTCTTGCTGGGTCACGGCGGAAACCTCGTCACAGCGAACAGCGGTCTTGGCGGCGGTGGTGGTCAGCGTCCAGCTTTCACGGTCGCCGGGTGACTGGCCACGGCGCTTGTGTACCGTCCACTCGATGTGCAACCCGGTGAGCCGGCGAGGAGCCCGGCCATTGCCCCACCGGTGCTTCGCCATTGCGCCATCGGACCACAGAGGACGGCTCACCGCGGGCATGACCACGGTGGCCGCCGTGGTCCCGCTCACTCGGTAGGGGGCAGATACCAGAAGAGCCGCATCGCGGTCGCGCGCCGCGCGTGCCAAGCGCAGCCAACTGCCTTGTGCGCCTCGACCTCCGGGGACGGGCGGTGTCCCGAGATCGAGTGCCACCAGCGGGAAACCGCTGGCCAGTACCGCCTCGGCACTTGCGAGTGCCTCCTTCATCCGCCGTGGCCGCAGCCACAAGAGCCGCGCCAGATCGATGCCGGCCTGTTCCGCCATCCGCGGATCGAGACCATCGCCAAGATCGATCAGCACCACGGGATGTCCGCTGGCGGTGACCGCCGCCAGCATGGTCAGAAGCAAAGAAAAACGACCGCTGGAGCGCCGGCCGACCATCTCCAGCAGAGTGCCCCGTTGGATCCCGCCGTCGAGTAGCCGGTCGAGTCGAGAATCGGCCGTCGTCCACCTCCCATGCGTCCTCGAGCGCGAAGTCAACTGGCGCGCGCTGAGCAGTCGCCCGCGTAGTATCTCGGGCAAAGATCGGCGGATTACGGAAACGGAAGTCTCGAGCGCCGGCCGGGGAACAGTGATGGCGGGGGGTATACGTTCCCCGACCGGCGACTCAAGAGCGTTTTGCTGTGGGGCTGGAGAGATCATCGGATGGCGGTAATGAGGCGTAAACTTTAAACATGCTAGAAACTCGACTTGCCATGTCGCTGTCCAGAAACTCTCCGCGGGCAGATAGAGAGTGTAGGCGTAAACAAGGCGTAAGTCAAGGGAACAACACAAATAGTGAGACAGACCCCCGAGATGCACCGCGGCGAGGTCTCGATGGTCGTAGCGGGGCCGTGTCGAGGGCCAGCAGGCGCAAGGCCTCTTCCTTCCCCTACACCCCTCAAGGCGCGGAGTTCCCGCGAAGTGACCTAAGCCAGCGGCCACCAACCAGGGGAGTGCACGAATCGGCTCGCGGAGGAAAAGCGCCCGTGATTGTCCGAGCGGCGAAGCCGCGAGTTGCGCGGGCGCCCGTAGCGAACCGACTCGTAGGGCACCACCAAGCCCCGCGGGCGCCCGGGAGCGCCGCGGGAACTCCAAGCCGCTCTACACCCCGAAGACGTTCAACACCCGCGTCAAGATATCGGCCGGTACCGAAACCCTGACGTCGGCGTCGGAGCTGCGGACGTCGACGGTGAAGTTTTTCCGTCCCTTGACCACTTGCACGGTTTCATTGTCGGTTCTGACGTCGACGATGCGCGCCTCAGGGCAATCTTCCAGGGCTTCGGCGGCGGCTCTCAGGGCAGAGGCATAGGGGCCGATCTCTCGGCGTACTTTGGCCAACTCCTCCTCGGGAATGATCGCCGGGGCGAGGTGCAGTGCCAAGTTGAGCAGAGAAGCGGGGACCGGGATGGTGAGTCTTGTTCCATCCGCGCCGTGCTCTTCTACCGCGACGGTCACGAAACCGTCCTTGACCACGACGGCGGCTAGAGCAATGCCGGCGACCGCGGTGGTGAGCAAGGCTGCGAGGCTGAGGATGGCGATGGCTTTGAGCAGCTTTTTCATCGGGAATCTCCGTCCGGTCGTGGATCTTGTCGGTTCGTCGGTCGCTCTCACCGACCCCTACGCGGGGCTAGCCCTCAGGGTTCCAATCAACCCAAACCCGGACCTCCATGCCACCGCCGGACAGGCTGATGAGATCTTCGCCGCCGTAACCGGCCAAGGTCTCCAGTGCCGCGGCGATGTTGATCTCGTTGTCGGCGCCGGAAAGTAGCGCGTCGACCGCGGCAGCGGGAATGCGTGCCTCAAGCCGCCGGCCTTGCTCGGTTTTCGGGGTGCTGCGCGCCACCAGGAAGCCGTCTTCCTTCAGCAAGCGGACGCTCTGGTTGTTGTCGTCGATGCTGACGAAGGTCGCGTCTTGCAGGTCGCGCATGACGATCCACAGCTGACGCAGCTTGTAGAGGTCGATCTCGGCGCCTTCGATGCGGATGCGGCCATCCTGAAGCACATTGGAGGCCAGTCCCGGTAGGGAATCGCCGATGGAAGAGGCAGGGAGATTGATGTTCGAGGTCGCGCCGTTTTGATCGACTATGCGCACGTGGAGATAGGCCTCGTCGGCGAAGGCAGTAGGAGCCAGGGCCAGAGTCGCGGTCAGGGCCAGGGCGGTGACCCAGATGAAGGTTCTTCTTGCTCTGCCGGCCGGTGTATTGATCAGCGTGTTCATCGCCACTCCTGGGGTCGTGAGTTTTTGGGGACGGGCAATCAAGGGAAAACGAGCCAACGGCGCCGGCCGGAATAGGAAGGCGCCGCTGTCTGGGACGATCGAGCGCTTACTGTGCTTCCGGCTGGCGGTCGATCCACACCCGGACACTGGCGTCGTTGTCGTTGACGGTGACCAACTCACCTTCGCCGAAGTCGACGAGAGCTTGCAGCGCGGCGCGCAAGTCGAGTTCGTTGCCGTTGCCGGAAAGCAGAGCATCGATCACGCTCAGCGGAATGCGAGCATCGATCTGCGTGCCTTCGGCGCTGGCTTCAGAGGTGCGGGCGCGAAGGAAATCACCATCCTTGAATACGCGGATCGTCTCGTCTTCACTCTGCACGGTGACATAGGTCGCGTCCGGGCTATCCTGGATCGCGTTCCACAGGTTGCGCAGCTTGGTGGCGTCAAACTCGGCGTCCTCGATGACGATGCGACCGTCCTGCATCGCTTCCTCGGGGATCAAAGGCATCGCCGCTTCGACGATGGAGATGGGCAGGTTGATGGTCACATTGGCATTGTCGCCGCCCTTTTCGTTGACGGTGACATGGAACCAGAGGTCCGTGGCGGCGGCGACCGGCAGGGCCAGGGTGGTGGCCAGAATCAGTGCCGCGGCGGTGGAGAAGAGGATTTTGCGGTTCATAACTAGCGCTCCTTTGCGGTCAGCAAACGGTGGGGACTCGTTTGAGTTGATCATCATCAAGTTGGAGGCGGCGACGGCCAAGTCGTTGTGCCCGGGCTAGGGTGCCAATGGCCGCCTGCCTTCAAACCACAAGACGCCGGGGGGCGTCTCATTGTTTCAGTGGCGGGTGACCTTTCCCGGCCGTGAGGGTCTGTGGAGCACGATGGGTAGGTCGAGTTGGGCCCCCCGGCCTTCTTTTTATGGGGATCTCTCGGCGAGATCCCCTCGCCGCAAGAAGCGCGGTTCTTGCGGCTCACCCCTGAGCAGTCCGGCCTAGTCGGCCGGGTTCGCCCGGAGGGCTCACGCGCTGCGCTGGGTTGCGGAGCAACACCTCGTCGGGGGGCCAGCGAAAGAACGACGCTTCTTTCGCTGGCGGGGGCTGCGCGACAGCCCCCAAAATCAAAAAGGGTGGGGGTTTGGAGGGTGGGAGGGACTGCCTCGGCCCCCTAGAACTGAGGCTTCCCCTCTCTATCCTCGATTCTCCGGCCGATCAATCCACCGATCAGGAAGCCTAGCAATGGGGTCACGACCAGGCTGTCGGAGAGGAAGTTGGGCTCGCCGGTGTTCATGTGGTTGGCTAGCCAAAAGCCGATGGCGACCGGCGCGAGGAGGAAGATGGTGCTGGCGATCCGGCGCTGGCGCTCGGCATTCTTGTGCGCGTACTCGCGCTCTCCCGAGGTGAGGAGTTCTTCCTGCAAGACCTGCCAGCGTTCGCGGTCGGCCTCGATACCGCGCATCGCCGCGGCGATTCCGCAGCCGGCTCCGAGCAACAACAACAAGAACTGTAGCGGCCAGCCCCACCGTGGATCGGGGGTGTCGGCGATGCGGTAGCCGGCCGCCGTGGCTACGCCGAGCGCCCCGGCGATCACCGAGATCCACACACAGCCATGCTGAAGGTGCACCCAGTTGCTGCGTTTCACAGCCTCACCGCCGTCTACAGGAAATCGGTTTCGCGGAGGGTGACTTCCAGCTCGTCGATCATGCCGCGGATCACCTCGAACCCACCGCGCCAGAAGTCGGGATCGGTGACGTCGACGCCGACCTGCGACAGGATCTCGTGCGGTCTGGCCGCGCCGCCGGCGGCGAGCAGCTTAAGGTAGCCCGGCTTGAAGGCCTCGCCTTCCTGCTGATAGCGCCGGTAGAGAGCCAGCACCAGCAGCTGGCCGAAAGAGTAGGCGTAGCAGTAGAAAGGCGTGTGGTAGATGTGCGGGATGCTCAGCCACTCGCTGTAGAACTCCTCCGTCAACTCGACGCTATCGCCGAATTGTTCGGCCAGCAGGCGCTGATAGATCGCGTTCAACTCGTCGGGAGACTTGCCGGCGAGGATGGCCTGGTGGGCTTCGATCTCGAAGAGGACGAAATAGGTCTGGCGCAGCACGGTGGCATAGATGTCGTCGATCGAGGAAGCCAGCAATTCGGCTTTGGCCCTCGGGTCGCTCTCCTCGGCCAACAACCGGTCGGTCATCAAGATCTCGGCGAAGACAGAGGCGGTCTCGGCCAGAGGCAGCGACGAACGCTGCGTCAACACCGAGTGCTCCGCGGCCAGCATGCTGTGGATCGCATGGCCGAGTTCATGAGCGATGGTCTGCACGTCGCGCAGCCGGCCGGTGTAGTTGACCAGGACCCACGGTGTGTGGCTCGGCAGTACGCTGGCGCAGAAGGCGCCGCCGCGTTTGCCCTTGCGGATCTCGCTGTCGATGTGATTGTCGTTGAACACACGCTCGGCCAGCTGGGCAAACTTGGGATGGAAGCGACCGAAGGTGTCGAGTACGCGCTGGACCCCTTCGGCGTAGGGGATCTTCTTCTCCGAGTTGGCCAGTGGCGCGTAGAGATCGTAGCGGCGCAAGCGCTCGAGGCCGAGGCACTTGGCTTTGAGCTTGAAGTAGCGCTGAAAAAGCGGTGCATTCTCGCGGCTGACCTGGAGCAAGGCCTCGACCGCGGCGTCCGGGATGTCGTTGGCGATGTTGCGCACGGCGATCGGCGAATCGAAACCGCGGATCTGGACGTTCTCGCTATACCAATCGCGCACCCTGCTGGCGTAGATCTGGGCTAGCGGCGCCGATTCCCGCCGGTAGACTCGGTAGAGTTCCTGGTAGGCCGCTTGGCGTACCTCGGGCCGGCCGGAGTAGGCATGGCCGATCAGGGCGTCGCGAGTGAGTGTCTCGACCTTACCGTCGATCTCGAATTGAAACTCGAGCCGGTTGGTCAGCATGGAGTAGAGAGTGAGCAGCGCCTCCATGCCGTCGGCATCCTTCAAGTTGATCAGTTGCTCGCGCGCCTCGTCGAGGCTGTAGGGGCGCAGCCGGCGCAACTCTCGCAGGAAGTGGGCGAGATCGGGCTCCTGTTCAGCGCAGGGCATCAACTCCGCTGCCCTCTCTTCGTCCAGCCCCTTCCACCAAAGATCGAAAAAGAGAATGCGGTTGTTGGCGGCGGCCAGCGCTTGCTGTACCCGGTTTTGTTGCGTCAGGGCGCTCTGCGACTGCGTGTCGGAAGAGAACCAGAGCGAAACGAAGGCGCCGAGGGTGAAGAACTTCTCGACCAGCGCTTCGTACTGGCGCAGCAGGTCGAGAAGCGCCGGAGCGTCGAGGTCGTCGTTGAGCTTGCCGCGCAGCTTTTCAAAAGCGGAGATCGCCAGCTCGAGCTTGGCCACCTCTTCGCCGACGGCTTCGGCGGAGTGTTCGCGGATCAACTCGGTCAGCTGCCAGGCAGTCTGTGCAAAGGCCGTTTGTGGGGGAGAACTGGCAATCGTCACGATGCCGCCTCCACGAGGGGAACGCCGACGGTCGTACGCTGAGAGAGTCGATTGGGCTGCATTCCTGCATTGTATGGAGTCTATGGCCAACCGGCAACGCTCGCGTGTAGTTTAGCGTTGGCAGTTCGTGGGGTGTCCCGGTCTTCTACCTGCGATGCACCTAAGAGAACGCCGAGAGGGGAAGTGCGATTTGTCTGACCCGCTTCCCGTTGGGTAAGAGAAACACAAGAGTTCGAACGCTTCAAGGAGAAGGTCATGGCCTGGGACGACGACGATGACAAGACCGTTTACAAGGTCGTAATCAACCACGAGGAGCAGTACTCGATCTGGCCGGCCGATCGTGAGAATCCTCTGGGTTGGAAGGACGTCGGCAAGAGCGGCACCAAGAAAGAGTGTCTCGACCACATCGAGGAAGTCTGGACCGACATGCGTCCTTTGAGCCTACGCAAGAAGATGGAAGAAGACGCCAAGCGGGCAGCCAGCCAAGGCTGAGGTCCTCGACCAGGCCACATTCGGGCTCGGTCAAACTCAGGCTCGGTCAAACTCAACAGTACGGAATCAATGGGGAAATAGGAGCAGCGACGATGAGGAACTACAGCAAGGCCTACGTCCTGAAGGACCTGCGTGCCTTCGATGGCTGGACTGAGAACGTGCGCGAGGGCGCGGACGAGCTGGAGGATGAGTCGGTAGTCTTCGTGCAGGATGACCTGACGGTCGTCGACGAGAAGATGCTCTTCGAGGACACGATCGAGGACAAGGACTACATCTACAACGCCGGTACGGACGAGTGGAAGAAGTTCTGCAAGGAGACGCTCGAATTCGAGATTCCCGAAGATCTGCGCTATGCCTACGAGCAGGATGAGGCCGCTAACGAGGCTCCGCCGCCGGCCGCCGAGGCCAGCGAGGCCCCCAGCGCTCCCGCCGGCTGAACGACGCCGGCTTTCCGGTCGTGACATCCGCCTTGCCCGTTTGAGGGCGGGCGGATTTTGTTTTTTCGTCCACAGTGGCCCGGCGATGGCGGCCCATCAGGTAGATTGTGCGGCGTTGTTCAACCTGGAGATGGATACCGCCTTGCCCAACATGCCTGACCAATGCTGCTGACCGACCACCGCCGATGGGTCCCGCTGCTGGCCCTCTCCCTGGCTTTGGGGTGCGGTGGAGAGGCGTCGCCTCCTTCCTCGGTGGCCGTGCCGGAAACCACGGCCGTGCCGGCCGCCGAGGGTGACTGGTTTGTCGACCAAGCCGCCGCCTCGGGGCTCGACTTCGTCCACGTCAACGGGATGAGCGGCGAGTACTACTTCGCGGAGATGATGGGCTCCGGCGCGGCCTTGTTCGACTATGACAACGACGGCGACCTCGACGTCTACCTGGTGCAGAGCGGCCCGCTCGGTTCCACCGCCGGCGCTGCTTCCGGACAGGCTGTCGATCGCCTCTACCGCAATGACCTCGAAGTGCGCGCCGGCGGCACGGCCGAGCTGCGCTTCACCGATGTCACCGCCGCCAGCGCCATCCGCGGAACCGACTACGGAATGGGAGTGGCGACGGGCGACTACGACGGCGACGGCTTCGTCGACCTCTACGTCACCGCTTTCGGTGCCAACCGGCTGTGGCGCAACCGCGGTGACGGTACCTTCTCGGACGTCACCGTCGCCGCCGGGGTGGCGGATCCGCGGTGGAGTGTGCCGGCGCTCTTCCAGGACTTCGATCAGGACGGCGACCTCGACCTTTTCGTCGGCAACTACGTGGATTTCACCTTGGCGACGCACAAGCGGTGCACCACCGATCTCGGTGAGCCCAACTACTGCGGCCCTCTGGCCTACAAGCCGCAGGCGGACGCTCTGTTCGACAATCGCGGCGACGGCACCTTTGTCGAGGTCACCGACTCGGCCGGGATCGGCGGCGCCCTGGGTGGTGCGTTGGGCGCGGTGAGCGCCGACTTTGACGGCGACGGGCGGCTGGATCTCTACGTCGCCAACGATGGCATGGCCAACGCCCTGTGGATGAACCACGGCGACGGCAGCTGGCGCAATGAGTCTCTGCTGGCGGGAACCGCGGTCAACGCGCAGGGCGCGCCCGAGGCGAGCATGGGTATCGACGCCGCCGACTTCGACGGCGACGGTGACGAGGACCTCTTCATGACCCACCTGTCGCGCGAGACCAACACTTTGTTCGTCAACCAGGGGGGCGGCCTCTTCGACGATCGATCCTCGGGGCTCGGTTTGGGGCTGACGAGTTGGCAGACGACCGGTTTTGGTACCGGCTGGTTCGACTACGACAACGACGGCTGGCTCGATCTGCTGGCGGTCAACGGAGCGGTGCGCGTCATCGAGTCTCTGGTGCGGGCCGGAGACCCCTTCCCTTTGCACCAGCCGAATCTGCTCTTCCACAACCAGGGCGGCCGAGGATTCGAGGAGGTCAGCGCTCGCGCGGGCGCCGTCTTCAGCCTCTCCGAGGTCAGTCGCGGCGCCGCCTTCGGCGATATCGACAACGATGGCGACACCGATATCCTGATCAGCAACAACCACGGCCCGGTGCGCTTGCTGATCAACCGTATCGGTCAGCAGAGTGGTTGGCTCGGCTTGCGACTGACCGATGAAAGCGGCGAGATCGATCGCCTCGGCGCTTGGGTCGGCCTCGCCGGACCGGGGCTGGAACGGCCACTGTGGCGGCGGGTGCGTAGCGCCGCGAGCTACGCCTCGGCCAACGACCCGCGCCTGTTGTTCGGGCTGGGCGCAGGGTCGCAATCCGGCCCATGGCAGGCACGGGTGCAGTGGCCGGACGGTTCCGTCGAACTCTTCACCGACCTCGCCGCCGGCAGCTACACGACGCTGCGGCAAGGCAGCGGGGAGGCGGCGCCGGAGCGGTGGCCATGAGGACCATGAAAACCCTGAGGAACGGGGCGGGCGCACTCCTGGTGCTGGCGGCGTTGATCTGCGCCGCGGGCTGCTCGGATGGTGCACCCTCGCTGGTCCAGCCGCAGCGGCTGGGCGACGTCGAACTGGTCAAGGTCGAGCATCCGAATCTGAGTTCGATCGACCCGGCCTCCGCCGAGCAACTGCTGGCGGCACAGCGGGCGCTGGCGGCGGCTCTCGAACGAGCGGAGCCGGCCGAGCTGGCGCGAAAATTTGGCCGTTTGGGACAGCTCTACCACGCCTACGGGATGGCGGAGCCCGCCGCCGCCGCCTACGCCAATGCGGAGGCTCTGGCCCCCGAACAGTGGCCATGGCCCTATCTAGCGGCAGTGCTGAGCGCCGAAGGCGGAGATGCCGCGGCCAGCGTCGCCGCTTGTGAACGGGCTCTGGCCCTGCGCCCGGGCGATATTCCAACGCTGATTCGGGCGGCGCGGGAGCATCTTCTTCTCGCCGAGCCCGCCCTGGCGATCCCCCGTTTTCGCCAGGCGATCGAGGCGGCGAGCGAGAAGCCCGTCGAGGAGGCCGAGCAGTTCGGTGCGGCGGCGCGCTATGGCCTCGGGCGGGCGCTGGCGGCGCAGGGCGACAACGCCGCCGCCATCGAGCAGTTCGAGGCGGTTCTCGCGGCACAGCCCGAGGCTGGCGCGGCGCGCTACTCGCTGGCGCTCAGCTATCGAGCCCTGGGCGAGGTCGACAAGGCCCGCCGGCTGTTGGCCCAACCCAGCGCCGGTGAGGTCACCTTTCCCGACCCGGAGTACCGACTGATGCGCGCCGCCGCCGAGGGCACCGGGGCCTTGATGCACCGTGGCGGCGAAGCGCTGATGGCCGGGAGGCTCGACGAGGCGATCGAGGCCTATCGTGCCGCTGCCGACTCTGCCCCGCAAGATCCCGAGCCGCGGCGCAATCTGGCCCTGGCGCTGCTGCGCTCCGGCGCCGTCGCGGAGGCGATCGAAGAGCTGCGCGATGGGCTTGAACGAACGCCGGACGACCTCCTGCTGCGCTTCGACCTCGGCTCCGCCCTGTCGGCCAGCGGTGAGACGGACTTGGCCATCGAGGAGTTGACGCGGGTTGTCGAGCAGGCGCCGGACTTCGTCGCCGGCCATTTCAACCTGGCCAACGCGCTCATCCGAGCCGGCCGCTGGGCTGAGGCGGGCCGGCCGCTGCGCCGGGTTGTCGAACTGGATCCCCGTCACACCAACGCTCGCTACCTGCTGGCGATGAGGTTGCAGCAGCAGGGGCAAGGCGGCAAAGCGGAGCACGATCTGCGCCGGCTGCTCGCCGAACATCCGGATCATCTACCGAGTCGCCAGGGGCTCGCGGCGCTGCTCATCGGCCGGGGCGACGCCGGCGGCGCGGTGGCGCTCTACCGCCAGGCGCTGGAGCGCGGCCTCTCCGGCCGGCCGGCGGCGCAGATCCACCTGGCGCTGGCCGAAATCGAGAAGCGTCGCAACCGGCCGGTCGCGCAGCAGGCCAGCTTCCGGGCCGCGATCGCGACCGCACCCGGTTTCGCCGCCGCCAGGCTGGCCTGGGCGGCGGAACTGTCGCGCCAGCGGCGCTGGCCCGAAGCTGCCGAGCAGTTCCTGGCCGCGGCGCGCGCCGAACCGAAAAACGGCACGGCGCAACTGGGCGCCGGCCAGACCCTGGCGGCCGCCGGCGACTGGCCGGCGGCACGTCAAACCCTGGAGCAAGCCCTCGACCAGCTGCCGCAAGAACTCACCCTGATCCACGCCCTGGCCCGTCTTCTCGCCGTGGCTCCTAAGGATTCCGTCCGCGACGGCCAGCGCGCCCTGGAACTGGCGCGAGTCGCTTACAGCGAAGAGCCCAACATCGCCCACGCCGAGACGGTGGCCATGGCGATGGCCGAAGCCGGCGATTTCGCGAGCGCCGACGAGTGGATCAGCTCCCTGCTGCGGCGCGTCGAAGAGAGCGGTGGCCCACGCTACGCCGAAGTGGCGGGACGGCTCAAAAAGGATCGCCGCCGCTACCGCCGGGGCCGGGCGGTGCGCCGAGAGGTGCTGTGGTAGGGAGTTCAGCCCAGCCAGGGTCCGCCGAAGGCGAGGAAGAGGAGCAGCGCCGAGATTGTGCCGGCCAGCGCGAACCGCCATGGTGCCATCGGCGGGGGGATGGCGGCGTTAGCCGGAGCCAGGCCCAGTCGTCGTTGCAGCCGGGGGGCGCGTGCCAGGCCGTGGGCCAAGGCCGCGCCGGCGAAGGGGAAAAGTAGGGGTAGCAGTTGCACGCGGTAGCGCGATTTGACGTGGACGAAAAGAAAGAGGGTCAAGCTGTAGAGGATGAACAGCACTACCACCCAGACCCATGTCCTGCCTCGCGGCGGCTCGACCATCAATCCGTAGACGATCAGCACCAAGAGCACGGCATAGAAGGCCCAGGAACCTACCCGCAAGCCCGAGGCCAGAAGCCGCGGTGCGTCGTGGTACCCACGCTCGCGGGCGTGGAGAAGCCCTCCCGGCAGCTGGTCGGTGAAGAATGAGTCCTTGTCGAAGAGCCGGAAGTACTGCCGCACCAGCTGTGCCTTGAGGATCGGGCCGAGCCCTCGTTCGGCGAAGCTGGCGCGGATCTGCCTCTTGGCCCACTCTTGGCGAAGCCGAGGATTCTTGCCACTGTGGCGGTAGCGCTGCATCTCGCGCCGCACCACCGGCTCCACCCGGTCTCGGCGCGCGGTGTCGTTGAGGCCGATCCACAGGTTGATCGGGCCGCTGCCGGCCACCGCCCACTGCTGGTAGCGCTCGGCGTGGTCGGCGAGGGTCGGCCAAAGGGTCCATCCGGCAACCAGTGCAGCGAGACCGCCGGCAGCGACCGCGCGCAGTAGGCGGCGGTCGCGGCGCACTGTACTCAGTGCGCTCCGGCGGTAGACGGCGAGCGACCAGGCGACCAGGAGCAGAGGAACGAAGGGCTGCAAGAGGCTCTTGGCCAGCAGGGCGGAGCCCAGGGAGAGGCCGAAGAGGGCGCTCCACAGTGCAGTTCTCCGCAGTGCAGTTCTCCACAGTGCGGTGCTCCACGCCCCGGTTCTCTGCCGTCGTCTTGCCGTGGGGGCCTGGCGAGCGATCATCCAGACCAGGCTCACCCAGAGGAGCAGATGGAGGATCTCCGGAAAGAAGAATTGAGCGTAGGCCGCCAGCGGTGGGAAGGCGAGGGTGGTGGCGGCGACGAGGTCGGCGGCCAGCCGGGCGCAGGGCGGCGAGCTTCCTCCGCTTGCCGCTGCGGCCCCCGGCGGCGCGGTGAGAAGGCGCAGGGTGAGATCGCGCAGCATCCATCCGGCGAGAGCCAGCAGGAGGAGTTGGATCAGTTGCAGGCGTAGCCACCCCCTCTCCTGTCCTACCGCGAAGAAGGCCAGGAAGCGCGGGTAGAGAGGTGGCCACAGCATCTCCAGCTCGCTCTGCTCGCCCTGTTCGCCGATGGCGATGGCGTCGGCGGTGGCGAGGTAGACCGGCTCGTCGCCGATCGGCGTGCGCGGCGTGGGCCAGTGGCTGAGACCGATCAACAGGCCATGAACCGCCAGGGCGGTGGCGACGATCAGGACGGTGCGGCGGTGGGAAGTCACTGCGCGGCAGGATAGCCTTGGGCAAGCCGGCGCGGCAAGGAGGGGCCGACCGTCCGCGTGCTATCGTCTGGCCGTTTCTGAGGCGAATGGCTGATCGCCCCAGCCTGGCGGCGAAGACTCACCGGTCGCGGTGAGCCGGCACAAAGCCGGCACAGAGCCGGCACAATGCAGCAACAGTGCCAGCTAAGATCAAGGAGAGCGAGATGTCGAACCGATCCACAGTCTGGACTCTGCTGATGGCTGTCACCATGGTGCTGTCGGTGGCCTGTGCCGGGGCTACTCGGCCCCCTACTAGCTCGGCGACTCGGCCGGCAGCGCAGAGCGCTGCGCCACCCGAAGAGAGGCTCTCGGCGCCAGCGACCTCCGAGGCGGTACCGGAGCAGACCGCGAAGAAATCCGCGCTGAGCAATACACTGAGGTGGCAGACGGCTTCCGAGGTCGATAACTTCGGCTTCGACGTCTATCGCTCCGACCATGAAGAGGGACCCTTCGTCCGTCTGACCGAGACCCCGATTCCCGGCTCCGGCACCAGCGACGTGCCGACCAAGTATGAGTTCTCCGATGACTCGATCGAGCCCAACAAGGCCTACTACTACTACGTGGAGAGCATCTCGATCGGTGGCGAGCGCGAACGCTTTACACCGGTCTTCCGCTCCAAGCCGAAGTCTCTTGATCCGCCGGTCTAGACCACGGTCTGTCGCCGTCCTGGTTGGCGCCTTGTGGCTGCTGGCCGGAGCGGCCTCGGCACAAACCGTGGCGTGGACGGCGCCCTGGGAATTCTGGACCGACCTGAGACGGGTCTCGGTGGTGCCGCAGGACGGCCGCACTTTGTTGCGCAGCAGCCATTGCCCCTCCGGCTGCCGCAAGGACCGCCATTCAGCGGGCGATGAGCGCTACTTGCGGCGAGACGGCAAGGAAGGGGTGATCTTCGAGGAGGCGGGTCCCGGCGCCATCACCCGCATCTGGATGACCACCAGTGCCGGCACCGGCGTCAGCGCAGCGATCGACCCCAGAATCCGGCTGCGCATCTACTTCGACGGTGAAGCGACGGCGCGCATCGACCTGCCGCTGGCGGAGCTGTTCAGCGGCAACAGCGCACCGTTCACCGCGCCGCTGGTGGGTGACCGGTTGAGTTCCAGCGGCGGCTATTTCAGCTACCTGCCGCTGGTCTATCAGGATGGCTGCCGGGTCACCCTGGAGGGGGCCGACAAGACCAACCTCTGGTTCCAGTTCAGCTTCCACCGGCTGCGCTCCGATCGGGTGCTCGCCACCTTCGCCGGGGATGAGGACTTGAGCCGTCTGCGCCAGCTAATGGCGACTCCGGGGGCCGACCCCTGGCTGTCACAGTCCGACTACCCGGCGGGAACCACCACCGAGGCGGTTGTGGATCTCGCGCCGGGAGAGCTGACGCCGATCTTCGCCGCCGTCGGTACCGGCTTGCTCGACGCCTTCAAACTCGACCTGCCGGCCGAGGCCTGGCAGCAGGTCAAGGTGATCCTACGCTTCGACGGCGAGACTACAGCCGATCTGCCGGTGGCCGACTTCTTCGCCCTGGGATCGGTCCAGCCGGGGTTGGCGAGCGAGCTTCCAACCCGATCGCTTTTGCTGGGGCTGGACGCCGCCGGCCGGCTGTACAGCTACTGGCCGATGCCGTTTCATTCGGGCGCCACCTTCTGGTTGCTCAATCAGGGCGATGAGACCGTGCCGGTGGCTTACGGCGTGCGGCGCAGCGCGCTGGGACCGTTACCGGGCAGCGGCCGCTTCGCAGTCACCCTGAAGGTGGCGGCGCCGCTGACCACCTCCGGAGACCTGCCGGTGCTGGCGCTCGAAGGGGCCGGCAAGTGGGTCGGCCTGTTTGCCGAGATGGGCTCGGTGGATGGGGTCAACAGCCTCTACCTGGAGGGGGACGAGCGGATCTACCTGGACGGCTCCGCCCATCCGGCGCTCTACGGCACGGGAGTGGAGGATACCTTCAACGGCGGCTTCTACTTTGATCAGGGGCCGTTCGGCAGGGCCCTGCACGGCATGGAGTTCAAACGCCGGGTGGCTGGTCCGGTGGCCAACGAGGAGAGGGCGGCGGCCTATCGGTGGATGTTGGCCGATGCGGTCTCTTTCGCCGGCGGTTTGCGGGCCGGGTTCGAGCGCGGTCCTACCGGCGACTCGACCCTGCGCGCCCGCACGGTGGCCTTTCACTACCTGGCGCCGCCGCCGGCTCTTGTCGCGGTCGATCAGCTCGATCTGTCGGACCCCGCCTCGCGGGCCGAGCACGACTTTCAAAGCGACCCCGCCGCCAGGGACTACCTGCTCACCGGCCTCTTCGAAGGCGAGCCGGCGGTGGCGCTGTCGGCCGCCGGATTGCGCCGGCCAGCGGGGTCGAGTTCGACCTTCACCTTCGACTCGGCCGGGTGTGGCGGCGGCCTGCTGTTGCGCCGCCGCTTCGACGCTCGGCACGGTGGCCAGGCCGGTGAGATCTGGATCGACGGGCAACCGGTGGCAGCTCTCTCTTACGCCGCGCCCAACGGCGATCGCCGGTGGCGCGAGGTCGATCTTCACCTGCCGCCCAGGGCTGCCGGTCCGTTGGCCATCGAAGTTCGTGCCGCTCCGGCTCCGGCGGGCGAGCGACGCCGCCTGTTCAGGCGGCGCGCCACCACCGACTTCACCGAATTCCGCTACGAACTCTGGTGTCGCATCGACGATCGGATCTTCGCCGACGGCTTCGAGAGCGGTGGCCTCGCCGCCTGGAGCCCCGCCGAGCGGCTCCCCTGGCCGCACTGAGTCCCCATCTTGGCCCGCTGAGGGTACAATCACCGCCCCACCGACAGAGGAGTGCCACCATGGCGGAAGAGAAGCTACTCGAAAAAGACGGTCCCACGCGACGCGACTTGCTAGCTGCCGGCGCCGGCCTCGGCGCGCTAGCCCTGTTCAGCGGCTGGCCGGCCTTGGCGCAGGAGATGGAAGCACTGCCCGCCCCCGGTCAGCCGGCCGGAGAGTTCCTGGGCGTGGTGCCGTTCACCAAAACAGAGGGGCTTGTCTTCGGTCAGAAGAGCGGCAAAGGGCTGGAGGGGCGCCGTTTTTTCGATCTGTCGAGCCTGTCGCAGGAGAGGCTCATCACGCCGGCCGACCGCTTCTTCATCCGTACCCGCGCTCCCCAGGGGTTGCCTCCCGAGGAGGAGTGGAAACTGCGCGTTCGGCTCTACGGCGAAGGGCCGAGCCTGATCGGGCTCGACTGGCTGCACGAGCGCCAACGAGACCTCGGGGTTCACCTGATCGAGGGGACGAGCAACCGGCTGGCCAATGGTTTCGGGGCGATCAGCGCGGCGCGCTGGACCGGTGTGCCGGTGACCGAGCTGCTCGCGGGCTACGAGGCGGATCCTTATCCTTACGGCTTGTTGATCTCGGGCTATGACCGCCACCCGCGCATGGTGCCGGGCGAGCAGGCCGGAGCCAGCTGGATCTTCTCCTTCGAGCAACTGGAGGAGACCGGCGCCTTTCTGGCCACCCGGATGAACGGTCGCCCGTTGACCGCGGATCAGGGCGCTCCGGTGAGGCTGGTGGTGCCCGGGTGGTTCGGCTGCAGCTGCATCAAGTGGGTCCAAGACATCGTGGCGGTCGACTCTGAAGCCGGTGTGACCTCTCAGATGCGGCAGTATGCGCGACCGCTTCTCGTGGCCGGAAAACCTCGCTACGCCAGCCTCTTTCCGCCCGCCAAGATCGATCTTTCCGCGGTGGCGGTGCGGGTGGAGCGCTGGCGGGTCGAGGGTGAGATCGTCCACCGGATTGTGGGTATTGTCTGGGGCGGCGAGCAGCCGGTCGACCGCTTGAGTGTGCGGGTCATCTCGGAGGATTTTCGTGGCTCGACCTCGATGGTTCCCCAACCGATCACCGACTACAGCGCACCGGCCAACACCCGGAGTTGGGCGCTGTGGTCGCACACCGTGAAGCTGAATCAGCCGGGAAGGTACCGCATCGCCTTCGTGGTTCCAGATCGGACGGTGGCGGCAAAGAGGCTGGTTCGTGGCAAGTTCAGTCGCCGGTTTGTCGCCGAGACTAGCTAACGGCCCAACCACCGAACTCGCACCCGCTCACTCCGATCCAAGGAGGCTATCGATGGCCGCAGAGACCGCGACACCCGCCATGACCTGGCTGCTCTTCGCCCTGATGACCGTGGCCACCTGGGGTCTCTACGGGATCTTCTTGCACAGCGGCCAGTTGTCGATGGCCGATGCGGAACATGGCCGTATCAAGTCCTTCCTGTTCGTCGGTCTCGCCTACTTCGTCACCGCGGTGATGGCGCCGCTGGTCTTGCTGGTGATGCGGGGAGCCTCGTGGAGTTTCCCGGCGCGCGGCATCGGTTTGTCGCTGCTCGCCGGAACGCTGGGTGCGATCGGCGCTTTCTGTGTACTGCTCGCCTTTGGTGCCAAAGGAAGCCCGACCGTCGTCATGTCGATCATCTTTGCCGGCGCACCGATCATCAACGCCGTCGTCGCCCTGTGGCTGCATCCGCCGGCCGGCGGCATCAAGGCGCTACCCTGGCAGTTCGTCGCCGGAATCCTGCTGGCGGCGATCGGCGCCGGTATGGTGATGCGCTACAAACCGGCACCTGCGCCGCCCCCGGCACCGGCCAAAGCGGTGGCGGTGGCCACTCCCTCCTCGCCCTCCTCGCCCTCCTCGCCCTCCTAGCTTCGCTGAAGCAGCCTCGCCTGAGCGGTCAATGGGGAATTCTTAGACTGTAGCGATTGCCGTGGGTGCGTGAGAAGAGGTCGTCGACCGCCTCCAGGAAGGCGCGTACGGTAGGGGGGAGCGGTGCGGCGGGGAAGAGATACTGTCGTTTGCCGACGCTCAACAGTACCGACTCTTCGCTCGCCGAGCGCAGCGCGCCAGCCGGTTGGGCGGTGCGTAGCTCCGCGGCCATCGCTTGCGAGTTGAGCAGCCGGCGCAGCCGAGCCAACTGCCGGTCCGCCACCGGCCTCGACAGCGTTCGCCAGTCGGTGGTCACCAGATCGAGATCGCCCTGGTTGCTGATCGCCAGCTCGGTGACGACCGGTGCGGCGCCGCCGGTGGAATAGCGGATCTTGATCCAGGCGTGGTGGGTCTCATAGGAGCCCATGCCGGTGCAGCCGAAAAGAGCGACGGTGACCAGAGAGAGGACGAAGAGGCGGGCCGCGGCCGGCCAGCGCCGATCTGCGCGCCAGGGGGCGGCGGAGGTGGGTCGCGGTGTGAGGATCGAGGGCATGGGATCGACGCAGCGTCAGTCTCTTGTCGGCGGTCTCTTGTTGGCACTCTTTGCCGCGAACCGGCGGTATCGCTTGCCGCGAGTGGGTTGCGGAGTGAATTATGCGCCAACTTCGCCTTTTCGGCAGCGCTTGCCCAGGCCAAATCGTTACTACTACAGCTGTGGTAGGTTGGGATTGAGGAGACCCACGGCGAGTTGCGGAGACCCACGGCGTAGAATGGCGACCATCGTCAAGACCATCACCGCCTCGTCCGCACACGCCTCGAGGTCGTAGAAGGCCAGATCGTTCCATGGAGCTGCAACGTTGGGAGTCAGTAGGATGAATCGAAATCGCCTCGCGTTGGCGCTCCTGGCGCTGCTCCTCTTGTCTCTCGGTGGGCCGGCTCGAGCGGCCTCTGCCCGTGGCTCGCAATGGCCTACCTGGCGAGGGCCCGAGGGTAACGGGACCTCGCCGGCGACCGGCCTGGTTTCGAGCTGGTCGAAGGCGGGCGAAGGGTTGATCTGGCGCGACGATTGGACCGGGCGCTCGACACCGGTCGTCGTCGCCGGTCGCGTCTGTGCCAACGGCCGGCGTGGAGAAGGGATCGATCGTCAGGAAGCGGTCGCCTGTTGGGATGCCGGCAGCGGTGAGAAGCTGTGGGAGCGGCGCTTCAACGTCTACCACACGACGGTGCCGTGGAGTCGCGTCGGCTGGGCTCACATCACCGCCGACCCGGAGACCGGCTACCTCTACGCGCAAGGGGTGGGCGGCCTCTTCCAGTGTCTCGACAGCCGCGACGGCAGCACCGTGTGGTCGAAGTCCTTCCTGGAGGAGTACGGCTTCATGGAGGGCTACGGCGGACGCACGCAGACCGCGACCATCGACGAAGATCGGCTGGTGATCAGCTTCTCGAATACCAGTTGGGGCAAGCTGGCCCGGCCGCTGCACCGCTATTTCGCCTTCGACAAACGCACCGGCGAACTGATCTGGGTCTCCAGCCCGGCTCCTTCGCAAGCCGACAAGAACACCCAATCCACCCCGGCCGTGGCGGTGGTGGGCGGTCGCCGCCTGCTCATCGCCGGCAACGGGGGAGGCGGCATCTACGCCATCGAGGCGCGCACCGGCAAGCCGGTTTGGAGCTTCCAACTCTCCAAGCGCGGGATCAACACTTCGGTGGTGGTCGACGGCGAGACCGTCTACGTCGCCCACAGTGAAGAGAATGTCGACAAGCCGGAGATGGGCCGGGTGGTGGCGATCGATGCCACCGGCAGCGGTGACGTGACCCGGACGCACGAGCGCTGGCGCTCGCCGGTCTCCTCCGGTTTTTCGACCCCCGCCCTGTACAAGGGCCGCCTCTACGTGGTCGACAACTCGGCCAACCTGCATGTGCTCGATGCCGCCAGCGGGGCGCAAATCGGCGAAGAGTTGAGCCTCGGCACGGTGGGCAAGGCCTCGCCGGTGATCGCCGACGGCAAGATCTACGTCACCGAGGTCAACGGCAAGTTCCACATCGTCAACATCGGCGATGAGGGATTGGCCATCATCGACAGCGAGCAGCTCACCATGCCGGAGGGGCGCCACGCCGAGATCTACGGCTCGCCGGCGATCGCCTACGGGCGGATCTACTTCACCACCGAGGAGGGCATCTACTGTCTCGGCAAGGAGGATCAGCCGTGGCCGCCGGCCGCCGGTGGCGAGCCTTCCGCCGCTGCGCTGGAGGAGCCGCCGGTGGCCGCCGGTGCAGCCGTGGCGACGGTGGTGGTGCGGCCGGCCGAGGTACTCCTGCGGCCGGGTGAGACGGCCGAGTTCTCGGTCGAGAGCTTCGATGCCATCGGTCGTTCGCTCGGCGTTCGTCCGGTCACCTCCTGGGCCACCGGCGCCGGCCTCGCCGGAACGGTCGAGGACGGTCGATTGACGGTGGCGCCGGATGTCGCCTTCCAGACCGGAATGGTCGAGGCCAAGGTGGGCGAGGTGAGCGGCAAGGCGCGGGTGCGGGTGGTGGCCGATCCTCCCTACAGCGATGATTTCGAGAGCTACGAAGCCGGCACCCGTCCGCCCTATTTTCTCGGCTACATCTCCCGCTTCGGCGTGGTGGATCTCGATGGAAACAAGGTCATCGCCAAAGGGCCGTCGCCGGTCAAGATCCATCGCCACCACACTTTGTTGGGCAAACCGACCGATACCGGCTACACCATCCAGGCGGATCTGATGGGGGTCAAGACCGGCCGCAAGGTTCCCGACATGGGGCTGATCAACAGCGGTTACACCTTGGACATGATGGTGGCCTACCAGCAAGTACAGATTCGCTCCTGGGGAGCTGAGTTGCGCATGGCCGATCAGGTTCCGCTGCAATGGATTGCCGATACCTGGTACACGGTGAAGCTGCGGGTCGATGTCCAAGAGGGCAAGGCCCTGGTGCGTGGCAAGGTGTGGCCCAAGGGCGAGCCCGAGCCGGCCGCGTGGACGATCAGCGTGGAAGATCCACACCCGATCGCCAGCGGCAGCCCCGGCCTCTACGGCTACTCGCCGTCGCCGATCTACTACGACAACCTCAAGGTGACACCCAACCGATGAATACCCCACTGATGAACGCATGGACGAACCTCGCACGCGGCTCCCGCCGGACCACTCTTGCCATCCTGGCCGCCGCCGTCGTGCCCTTGGGGTTGACGGCTAGCCTCGCCGGCGAAGAGCCGGCGATGTTCGGCAACACGCCGTCGCGCAACATGGTCTCCTCCGAGAAGGGGTTGCCCGCCACCTGGGATGTGGAGTCCGGCGCCAACGTGCTGTGGTCCGCGAAGCTGGGTAGCCAGGCTTACGGCGGCCCGGTGGTCTACGGCGGCAAGGTCTTTGTCGGCACCAACAACGAGGGCAAACGCAATCCCAAGCTGGAAGGGGATCGCGGCAACATGATGGCCTTCGACGCCAAGACCGGCGCCTTCCTCTGGCAGTCGGCGCACGCCAAGTTGCCGGCCGGCCGGGTCCACGACTGGCCGCTGCAAGGGGTGTGCTCAGCTCCCTATGTGGAGGGCGACCGGCTCTACTACGTGTCGAATCGGGCCGAGTTGATCTGCGCCGACACCGAGGGTTTTCGCGACGGCGAGAACGACGGCGCCGTCGTCGACGAGGTGGAGAAGAGCAAGATCGATGAGGATGTGATCTGGAAGATCGACATGATCGGCGAACTCGACGTCTTCCCGCACAACCTGGCGGCCGGCAATCCGCTGGCCGTCGGCGACCTCCTCTACACGGTGACCGGCAACGGCGTCGACGAAGGGCACATCAACGTGCCGGCGCCCTTTGCTCCCAGCCTGATCGCGGTCAACAAAAAGACCGGCAAGGTGGTGTGGGAGAACGCCGCTCCCGGGCCGCGGATTCTGCACGGCTCGTGGTCCAACCCCTCCTACGGCGTGATGGGAGGCAAGGCGCAGCTGGTCTACCCCGGCGGCGACGGCTGGATCTACTCGCTCGAACCCAAGACCGGCAAGCTGATCTGGAAGTTCGACTGCAACCCCAAGGACTCCAAGTGGCAGCTGGGCGGTGCCGGTACGCGCAACAACATCGTCGGCACGCCGGTGATCGACCACGATCGGGTCTACGTCGCCGTCGGCCAAGATCCGGAGCACGGCGAGGCGCCGGGCCATCTGTGGGCGATCGACGGCACCGGCAGCGGCGATGTGACCGAGACCGGCGTGGTCTGGCACCGCGGCGGCGAGGATTTCCAGCGCACCATCTCGACGGTGGCCGTCGCCGACGGCCTGGCCTACGCCGCCGACCTCTCCGGCTTTCTCTACTGCCTCGACGCCGGCACCGGCGAGCACTACTGGACCTACGACGCCTTCGCGGCGGTGTGGGGTTCCCCCTTCGTCGCCGACGGCAAGGTCTATCTCGGCGATGAGGATGGAGACGTGGCGATCCTCAAGCACGGCAAGAAGATGGAACTACTGGCCGAAATCAACATGGGCGCCGCGGTCTACACCACGCCGGTGGCCAAGGACGGTGTCCTCTTCCTGATGACTCGCAACCGGCTTTTTGCTCTGCGCCAGGGCGCCAACCCACCTCCCAAAGCCGAGAAGCCGGCGAAGGGCGCGGCGGAAGGCGAGGACTGACGGCCGATGGCGGTGGAAGTGGAGCCAGGGTTGGCCGAACGGCAGGCCGAGGCGGGCGCGCGCCTCGACGCCCACGTGCGCGAGATGGTCGCCTGGCACTTCAGCCCGGAAACCGGTTGTCCCTTCTGGCTCGATTTCGCCGCCAAGCTGCCCTTCGATCCGCGCGACAAGGTGGCGGGCTACGCTGACCTCAAGCTCCTCGGCCACTTCCAGGACGAGTGGCTGCGCGGCGGCCCGATCCGCCGCTGGGTACCCCGGGCGCTGGCCGACCAGCCGCTCTACGTCTTCGAGACCGGCGGCTCGACCGGCCTACCCAAGTCGCGGATCAACATTCACGACCTCCAGACCGACTATGAACTGTTCAGCGAGACGCTCGCCGGCGAGTCCTTCCCCCAGGGGGCCGACTGGCTGATGCTCGGACCGACCGGCCCGCGACGGCTGCGGCTGGCGATCGAGCACCTGGCGCAGCATCGCGGCGGGGTCGCCTTTCACGTCGACCTCGACCCGCGTTGGGTCAACAAGTTGATCCAGCGGGGCGAGCACCAGGAGATGGCGCTCTACAAGGAGCACGTCATCGACCAGGCGCTCAAGATCCTGCGGGCGCACGACACCGTACGCTGCCTGTTTACCACTCCCAAGTTGCTCGAAGCGTTGTGCGAGAAGGTCTCGCTGGGCAAACTGGGCATCCGGGGCATTTTCTGCGGCGGCACCGAGATGGACGCTCAGTTCCACCGCTTCGCCCGTGAGGAGCTGGTGCCGGGAATCGACTTCATCCCGACCTACGGCAATACGTTGATGGGGCTGGCCTGCTCGAAGCCGTTCGACGAGGCGGCCGGCGACTACACCATCACCTACTATCCGCCGTCGCCGCGAGCAGTTTTCGAACTGGTCGACCCGGAAGAGACCGAGCGCACGGTCGAGTACGGCGAAACCGGTCGCGTCATGCTCACCACCTTGACCCCGGAGTTCTTCATGCCCCGTTTCCTCGAACGTGACGAAGGCGAGCGGGCGGAGCCGATCGACCTCTACCCCTGGGACGGGGTCAGCAACCTGCGGCTATTGAGCCAACTCTCGACCTCGGTGGTGGTGGGAGTCTACTGATGGCCCGCGGCGCCGGCGCGGCAGCGAGGATTCCGCTGTTGCGCGGTGGCAAGGCCTACGACAGCTTGGCCCAGGTGGAACTACCGGATCTGCGCCGGCAGGGACGCCGATCCGGAAAAGGCGGAAGCCGACCGGTGGCCAGGGTGAGTCAGGCCAATCCCGGCCTGGTGGCCCGCGATCTGGCCCGGTCGAGCGAAGCCCGCCGGGCGCTCGAAGAGCTGAGCGTGGCCGAGTTGATCGCCATCTGCCGGCGGGCCGGCGAGTTGTTCTTGCACGGCGAGTTGCCGCTGGGCGAGGGGTCGCAATCGGTGGACGACTACCTGAGTCAGCTCTCGGCGACCACCGGCATGCCCCTATCGATGGCGCGCGCCAACATGGGCAAGATCCACTTCGTGCTCGACCGGATGGCCACCGTGCTCGGCGGTTTGACCCGGGGTCTCGACCTGAGTCTGCTCGACCGGGGCTACGGCGAGCAGGAGGGGCGGACGATCTCCTATCGCCGGCAGAGCGATCTGCTGGGCGCGGTCTTGCCCAGCAACTCGCCGGGGGTCCATTCCCTGTGGTTGCCGGCGATCGCGCTCAAGGTCGGCCTGGCGATCAAGCCGGGCCGCCAGGAGCCGTGGACTCCCTTCCGCCTGGCCCAGGCGCTGCTCACCGCCGGCTGTCCGCCGGCGGCCATCGGCTTCTATCCCACCCACCACGCCGGCGCCGGTGAGATCTTGCAACGCTGCGGGCGCAGCCTGCTCTTCGGCGATGCCAAAACGGTGGGCTCGTGGGCCGGCGATGAACGGGTGCAGCTGCACGGCCCGGGTTGGAGCAAGGTGGTGGTGGGCGAAGAGATGGCCGCCGAGTGGCCGGCTTACCTCGATTTGATCGCCGCCTCGGTGGCCGACAACGGCGGTCGCTCCTGCATCAACGCCTCCGGTGTGTGGACGGCGGGCGAGGGTCGCCGGCTGGCGGCGGAGCTGGCCGCGCGCTTGGTGACCATCGAAGCGCGGGCGCTGGACGATCCGCGCGCTGAGCTGGCCGCCATGCCGAGCCGCGAGGCGGCGCAGGCGCTCAGCGACCACATCGACGCCCGCCTCGGAGAGGGCGCGGTCGATCTCACCGCCGAGATTCGCCGCGCGCCTCGCGTCGCCGAGGTCGATGGCTGTGCCTTCCTCCTGCCCACCGTCATCTTCTGCGACAGTCCGCACCATCCGCTGACCCAGGCCGAGTTTCTCTTTCCCTTCGCCAGCGTGGTCGAGGTGGCGCAGAGTGAACTGGCCGGTCGCATCGGCCCCAGCCTGGTGGTCACGGCGCTGACCCGAGATCGCCAACTGCGCGCCGACTTGATGGCCTCTCCGTTTGTCGAGCGGCTCAATCTCGGTCCGATCCCCACCTCCCACGTCGCCTGGGATCAACCCCACGAGGGCAACCTGTTCGCCCACCTATACCGCCAACGGGCGGTGCAGAGTTCCCCGTTTGGAGCCGTCGCTTGAGCCGCGCTCTCCGCCAATCGCGGAGGGATCGCGCGGGCGAGGCTCGTTCGATCGAGACTGAAGTCGCCCGTCTGGACGAACGGCGGTCGCCGGACGGCCTGGCTCGGCAGAGGGTGTGGACGGGAACCCTGGCTTCGATCCGTCTGACCGTGGGCAGCGGCTGCCTGGCGACGTTGGGCGAGGCGGTGGAGCGGCTCGGCGGTCGGCGACCGCTCCTGGTGACCGATCCGGGCCTGCGCGCCGCGACCGATCATGTGGACCGCGCCCTGGCGTCGCTGGCCGGCGCCGGGGTCGAAGCGTCGCTCTTCGACGGTCTTACCTCCAATCCCACCTCCCGCCAGGTCGAGTTGGGCAGCGAAGCGGCGCGGGCGCATGGCTGCGACCTGTTGATCGGCCTCGGCGGCGGCAGTGCCATGGACTGTGCCAAGGGCATCAACTTCGTGCTCACCAACGGTGGGCGGATGGAAGACTACTGGGGATTCGGCAAGGCTACATCCGCCATGCTGCCTTCGATCGGCGTGCCGACGACGGCCGGCACCGGTAGTGAAGCGCAGTCTTTCGCCTTGATCACCGACCCCGAGAGCCACCGCAAGATGGCCTGCGGCGACACCAAGGCGCGCTTCGCCGAGGTCTTGCTCGACGCCGAGCTGGCGGCGACGGCGCCGCGCGAGGTTGTCGCTACGGCGGGAATCGATGCCCTGTCGCACGCGGTTGAGAGCTTTGTGACCCGTCAACGCAACTTCACCTCCTCGCTGCTGGCGCGGCGGGCTTGGGCCTGGCTCGATGCCGCCTTCCCGCGGTATCTGGCCAGCCATGGCGAGGCAAGTGATCGCCCAACCGGCGAGTCGATGCTGCTCGGCGCCCACCTCGCCGGCGTGGCGATCGAGGTTTCGATGCTCGGCGCCGCCCACGCGGCGGCCAATCCGCTGACCGCACGCTTCGGCATCGTGCACGGCGCGGCGGTTGCGGTGATGCTGCCGCACGTGGTCCGCTTCAACGGCGAGGGCAGCGAGGAGAATGAGGACCTCTACCGGCGACTGAGCGGCCTCGCCGCCGGCGAGATGGGCAGTGCCGCCGAGTGGCTGGCTCGGAGGCTGGAGAACCACCGGCAGGCCGCGGGGCTGGCCGGGAGTCTGTCTGAGTTCGCCATCGAGCGCTCGGCGCTCGCCGATCTCGCCCGCCGGGCGAGCCGGGAGTGGACCGCCCGGCACAACCCGAGGCCGCTTTCAGAACAGGACTTCCGGGAGTTGTATGCCGCTGCCTGGTAAAGGTCTGGCCCGATTCCGCTTGAGTCTGGGTGTTGGCCTGGGCCTAGCCGCCGTTGCCGTGGCGGGATCGGCGGAGAGTGCGCACGGATTCCTCTTTCGCGGCGATGCTGCTCTCACCGGCGTGGTGCAGGCGCGGCTACCCGAAGAACTGGTCCCAATTTGGGTCTTCGACGCGCGAGAAGGGATCGATTCCACCGTGGCGATCGCCGGCGGGCGAGCCTTCGTAGGCACCCTCGATGGCCGGCTCATCGCTCTCGATGTCGCAACAGGTGAGCGACTGTGGAGCTACCAAGCCGGTGAGGAGATCAAGTCCTCGCCCTCGGTGCGGCGGGGAGTGGTCTATTTCGGCGATGGAACGGGCATCTTTCATGCCGTCGGCGTCGCCGATGGCAAGGCTCTGTGGACCTTCGAGACGGGGGCCGAGATCATCTCTTCGGCCAATCTTTTCGACCATGTGGGTGCGGACGGCACGTCGAGGACAGATCTCCTTTTCGGCTCCTACGACGGCTTCCTCTACAGCCTGGCGGCGGCCGACGGCCGGTTGAACTGGAAGCTGGAGACACAATCCTACGTCCATGCCACACCGGCGCTCAGCGGCCCGGTGAACCACCGCCGGTTGGTGGTTTTCGGCGGCTGCGACGGCTACTTCCGGCTGGTCGATGCGGCGACCGGCAGTGAGGTCGGCTCACTCGAGCTGGGAGCCTACATCGCCGCCAGCACCGCCCTGGGGGAGGGTCGCGCATACGTCGGCACCTTCGACAGCGAAGTGCTCGCCATCGATCTGGCGAGCGGCAAGGTGGTGTGGCGTTTCCAGAACCCGCAACACAATTTTCCGTACTACTCCTCACCGGCCGTCTCTCAGGGGCTGGTGATGGTCGGCGGTCGCGACAAGATACTGCATGCACTCGACAGCAAGACGGGTGAAGAGCGTTGGTCCTACACCACCCGAGCCCGCATCGATGCCTCGCCGGTGGTGGTCGGCCGGCGACTCTTCGGCGCGGCGAAGAACGGCGAGATATTTGCCCTCGACGTGGCCAGTGGCATGAAAGTGTGGAGCTACGATCTTGGCGAGCCGGTCGTCGCCAGCCCCAGCGTGGCCGATGGGCGGCTGATCATCGCCACCCTGGGCGGTACCGTGTATGCCTTCGGACAACCCACGCGCGGCAAACCCGCCGGTGGTGAATCGCCTCGCCCCAAACCGCTTCGTCCCAATCCAACAGGACAAGGAAATTGACTTTGACTCGACAAGAGACCGACGCCCCAACCCATCGCCGCGCCGCGCCGGCGACCGGCGAGGTCAGCCAGGAGACCGAGGTCGGCAGCATCTTCGTCTCCAACTACCCGCCGTTTTCTTTTTGGCACCGCGATCAGCTGGTGAATGTCGAGGCGGCGCTGGCGAGCACGCCCCACAAGGCGACCGATTTTGGCCTCTACCTGCACATTCCCTTCTGCCGCAAGCGCTGTAAGTTCTGCTACTTCCGCGTGTACACCGATAGGAACTACGACGAGATCGGCGGCTATCTCGATGCGCTGGTGCGCGAAGTGGAGCTCTACGCCGCCCAGCCCGCCATCGCCGGTCGCAGCCCCAGGTTCGTCTACATCGGCGGCGGGACTCCCTCCTACCTCAGCGTCGCCCACCTCGAGAGCTTGGCCAGCCGGATCCAAGCCGCGATCCCCTGGGAGGGCGCCGAGGAGGTGACCTTCGAGTGCGAGCCGGGAACCCTCCAGCGTGCGAAGCTGGAGGCGATCCGCGAGATCGGGGTGACCCGTCTCTCGTTGGGGATCGAGAACTTCGACGACGAAATCCTGAGCCTCAACGGCCGCGCCCACCAATCGAAAGAGATCTGGCGCTGCCTGCCGTGGATCGAGGAGGTCGGTTTCGACCAACTCAACATCGACTTGATCGCCGGCATGGTGGGGGAGAGCTGGCAAAGCTGGCGCGAGACGGTGGCCAAGACGGTCGACCTGGCGCCCGACAGCGTCACCATCTACCAGATGGAAGTGCCGTTCAATACCCGCTTGGCGCAAGGGGTCAAGGAGGGCAGTCTGGCGACGCCGCTCGCCGATTGGGAGACCAAACGGGCCTGGCACGACTACGCCTTTGAACAGCTGGAGAAGTCGGGCTATGAGACCTCCAGTGCCTACACGGTGGTGCGCAAAGCGAGCGACTGCCGGTTTGTCTACCGTGATTCGGTGTGGCACGGCTGCGACATGCTCGGAGCCGGCGTCGCCTCGTTCTCGCACCTTTCCGGCGTTCACTTTCAAAATGTCGATGGTTGGGGCGAGTACATCGCCGCCCTGGGCGAGGACCGCTTGCCACTCGGTCGAGCCTTTTCCACCGACCAGCAGGAGCGGCTGATCCGCGAGTTGATCCTGCAACTCAAGCTCGGCGAACTCGGCGGCGGCTATTTCCGCCACAAGTTCGGCGTCGACATCTTCAGCCGGTTCGCGCCGGCCTTCGATCGTCTGGCTCGGCAAGGAATGGTCGAACTCGGCGAAGACCGCGTCCACCTCACTCGTCAGGGTCTGCTGCGCGCCGATCTGCTGCTGCCCGAGTTCTACCAAGACCAATATCGCAACGCCCGCTACACCTAGTCCTCTACCTACGAAGGAGCACCCGATGATTGCTTGCCGAGATCTCACCCTGCGTGGTTGCTTACTCGCCCTCGCCCTGGCGGCGCTCGCCCAGCCGGCGACGGCGGCCGACTGGCCGGCCTATCGGGGGCTGAATCGCGACGGAGTCTCAGCGGAAACCGGCTTGCTCAAGAGTTGGCCGGAGGACGGTCCCAAGCGGCTGTGGATGGCCGAGCTGGGCGATGGCTACTCGGCCATCTCGATCAGCCAGGGCCGCGTCTTCACCATGTACGGCGACGGCATCAGCGAACACGCGGTGGCCTTCGACGCCGCCACCGGCAAGCAACTGTGGCGCTTTCGTACCGATAAGGACCGCGAGGACCACTTCGGCAGCGGGCCGCGCTCGACTCCTCTGGTCGAGGACGGCCGGGTCTATGTGGTGAGCGCTCTGGGTCACCTCTACGCCCTGAAGAGCGAGAGCGGCGAAGTGCTATGGGAGGTCAACCTGCCGGCAAAGTTCGGCGCCAAGGTGCCGACCTGGGGAGTCTCGGTCTCGCCGTTGATCGAAGGGGAACTGCTGTTGATCGACGCCGGTGGCCGTGAAGGCCACTCGCTGTTGGCCTTCAACAAGAAGAGCGGAGCGCTCAAGTGGGCCTCGCAGACCGACATCCCGGGCTACTCGACCCCGCTGGCTTTCACCGCCGCCGGCCGTCACCAAGTGGTCTTCTTCACCGGTTCGAGTTTGGTTTCGGTCGATCCCAAGACCGGCAAACCGTTCTGGCGCGAACCCTGGAAGACCTCCTACGACGTCAACGCGGCGATGCCGATCTTCATCGCGCCGGACAAGATTTTCGTTTCCTCGGGCTACGACTCGGGGGCGGCGGTCTTTCGCATCAAGAGCCAAGGCGATGGGATGGTCAGCGAAGAGGTGTGGCGCAGCCGGGTGATGAAGAACCACTTCAATAGCTCGGTCCTGGTCGACGGCCACCTCTACGGTTTCGACGGCGGCACTTTCAAGTGCATCGACGCTGCCACAGGCGCCGAGCGCTGGAAGCAGCGCGGTTTTCTCAAGGGCTCGCTGATCTACGCCGACGGCCATTTGATCGTGCTCAGTGAACGGGGTGTCTTGGCGCTGGTCGAGGCGACTCCGCAGAGCTACCGGGAGAAGGCGAGGACCGAAGTGTTCAAGGCCAAGACCTGGACCATGCCGACGCTGGCCGATGGCCGTCTCTATCTGCGTAGTGAGAAACAGCTGATCGTGCTCGATCTGCGCGGTTAGCACCCCGGACCTTTCACCTCAACTCTTCACTCGGTGCCGATCGCTCCGAGTTCAAACCCTGCAAGAGGATTACCTGTGGCTATTAGCAGAACTTCAACCCCGTCGATCGTTGGCCTCATCATCGCCTTTCAGATGGTGCTTTGCGTTGCCTTTCCGTTCATCGCCGTGGCGCAACCGGCCGGCGACGAGGAGACGGAGGATCAGCAGCCCACGGCGACGGTCGCGGCGGAGGTCTTCGTTCGTGAGAGTTTGGAGTTCGCGCCAACCTCGAACACCATCGCCACCAAACTGCCGGTCGAACTGGCACTGACTCCGGCCCACGTCGGGGTGGTCGATCTGCCGCTACTCGCGGCGCAGGGCGCGACCGTGTTGGGAGATGCACTGGAGAACGTCAGTGGCCTCAATGTGCAGACGGGCTCGGGCGTCTTCGACTACTTCGTGGTGCGCGGCTTTGATTCGTTGTCGAGCGGTTTGGTCCTCACCGACGGCGCGCCGGAGCCCGAGGTGACCTTCTATCAGCTCTACAACGCGGAGCGGGTCGAAGTATTGAAAGGGCCGAGCGGTTTTCTTTACGGGCCCAATCCGCTGGCGGGGGCGGTCAACATCGTCCGCAAGCAGCCGATCCCGGCTCAGTTCGGCCTGGTGAGCGCCACCTTCGGCAGTTTCGGTACCGCCGAAGGCCAGGTCGACTGGAACTCGGCGTCGGCGGACGGTGACCTGGCCTTCCGCTTCAACGGCCTCTACCGCGAGACCGACGGTTGGCGCGATGGCCGGGAGGGGCAAGTGGTGGCCTTCAATCCGACCTTGACCTGGCGACCGAATGCCGAGACTGCGCTCCATGTCAACATCGAGGCGCTGTCGTCCGACTACCGGCCCGACGCCGGACTGCCGCTGATCGACGGCGTGGTCACCGGCCAGGTGCATCGCGACACCTCCTTCGCGCCGCCGAGCGACAACTCGGAACAAGATCTGCTGCGCTTCCAGGTGGACTTCGAGCATGCCATCTCGGATCGCCTTTCGGTGCGCAACAAGTTCTACGGCCGCGAGCTCGACTGGATCTCCAGCGGCACCTTGCTTCTTGGCGCGGTACCGGCTCTGCCCGAATTCGGCTTCGATGGTGTGGTCGCTCGCACCCAGATTGTTCTCGACGACGATCAGCGGGTGTGGGGAGATCAGCTGGAGATGACCTTCGAAGCGGTGACCGGTGCGATCAGCCACCGTCTTCTCGCCGGTGTCGAGGTGAGCTTGGCCAGCGACGACTACACGCTGGATGTGCTCAGCTTGCCGACGATCTCTCTGCTCAACCCGGTGGAGCCCCCGGAGCCGCAGTTTCCCCTGGCGCCACCTTCGGCGGGGGAGACGGAAACGACGGTGGTGGCGCCCTACTTCGTCGATCAGATGCGCTTTGACGAACACTGGCAGGTCTTGGTCGGCGCCCGCTACGACTCGATCGACTTCGAGAACAGGGTGAGCGGTACGAAGCGCGACGGAGGCAAGTTGAGCCCGATGGTCGGGGTGGTTTTCTCTCCTCTCGCCGAGACGGCCGTCTATGCCAACTTCGGTCGGTCTTTCGCCCCTCCTTCCGTGCGGGTGGCGGGCGAACGGGAGCCGGAAGAGAGCCGGCAGATCGAGGTCGGCCTGCGCCAGCGGCTCTTCGCCGGCAAGCTCTCCGCCAGCCTCGCCGCCTATGAGATCGAGCGCGACAACATTGCCATTCCCGATGACAACGGATTCACCCAGCAGGCGGGTGACCAGCGCTCCCGTGGCATCGAGCTGGAGATCCAGGCACAGCCGGCTCCGGGGTGGAGCGCCACCTTCGCCTACGCCTATACCGACTCTGAGTTGACTCGGTTCAGTGAGCGGTTGTTCGCCGGCATGCAATCCAACGGTGTGCTGATCTTTCGGACTTTCGACCGCTCCGGCAACCGTTCGGCCTTCGCGCCGGAGCACTTGGCCAATCTCTGGCTCAGCAAGCGCATCGGCAAGAGCTTGACGGTGAGTCTCGGGGGGCGCTACGTCGACAATCAGTTCATCGCCGAGGACAACGCGGCGGAACTGGACTCCTACGGCCTTGTCGACGCCGCTTTCTCCTACCACTGGAGGGATTGGCGGTGGAGTCTGTGGCTGGACAACCTGACCGACGAGGAGTATGAGACGCGTGGTTTTGGTTCCTCTTCGGTCATCCCGGGGCGCCCGTTCAGCGCCAGGGTCGGTGTTGAACTGCGGTTTTGAACGAGGGTGGAGAGGGGAGCAACACGCTGATGGTTGAGACGGCGCCGAGAGCTGAGGAGTACGACGTCATCGTGGCGGGAGGCGGGCCCGCCGGATCGACGGTGGCCGCACTTGTGGCCCGCCAGGGGTATCGCGTCTTGCTGGTGGAACGTTCTGCAAAGTTCGGTTTCAAGGTCGGAGAGTCGTTGATGCCGGCGACCTACTGGACCTTCGAGCGGCTGGGCGTGCTGGACAAGATGAAGGCCAGCCGCTTTGTCAACAAGCAGAGTGTTCAGTTCTTCAGCGGCCGCGGGAAGGGGACGGCGCCTTTCTATTTCACCGAGTTTGATCGCCACGAGAGTTCGCACACCTGGCAGGTGGTGCGTCGCGAGTTCGACCAGATGTTGCTCGACAACGCCGCTGAGCACGGGGTGGAGGTTTGCCGTGGGGTCAACATGGTCGAGGTGTTGTTCGACGGCGACCCGCAAGAGGGCGGTTCGGTGCGCGGTGTCTTGATCGCCGGCGCGTCAGGGGCGCGACGCGAGATCGGCTGCCGGGTGATGGTCGACGCCACGGGCCAGAAGACGACGCTGGCGGATCGCTTCGGGATCAAACGGGAGGAGCCCAACCTGCGCAACGCTTCGATCTATACGCACTATCGCGGCGCCCATCGCGATGCGGGGATCGATGAGGGGGCGACGGTGATCTTGCACACGCAGAGTGAGCGTTCTTGGTTCTGGTATATCCCGCTTCCCGACGACACGGTGAGCGTCGGCGTAGTGGGGCCTATCGACTATCTGGTTCGCGACCGAGAGGGGGACGCGGAGGCGATTTTCGGGGAGGAGATGGCGATCTGTCCGGCGGTGGCCGAAAGGGTGGCGGGGGCGCGGCAGGTGATGCCGGTCCGCGCGGCACGCGATTTTTCATACCGGGCCACGCGGGTGGCCGGTAACGGCTGGGCGTTGGTGGGCGACGCTTTCGGTTTTCTGGATCCGATTTACTCGACGGGCGTTTTTCTGGCTCTGAAGTCGGCGGAGATGGCGGCGGATTCGATCGGTGCCAGTCTTGCGGTGGGAGATTTTTCGGCGGCGAGTTTGGGGCGTCACGGGGAGCGATTTATCGCTGGGATGGAGGCGATGCGGCGGCTGATCTACGCCTATTACGATCCGGAGTTTAGTTTTGGCCGGTTCTTGAAGGCCTACCCGCATCTGCGGAAGGATTTGATCCACATGTTGGTGGGGAATATTTATCGGGAGCCGGTGGATGAGTTCTTGGCGGTGTTGGGGCGGGAGGTGGCGTTGCCGGAGAGTGGTGGTGGGGAGTTGGTGCAGGAGTGGGTCTGAGTTCTGCTGGAGAAAGCGAAATGCAGGGCGCGATGTCGTCAGGTGCGTGGGGGGTGGGGTGAGGATCGCTTACGTTGCGGCGGGGGCTGGGGGGATGATTTGTGGGAGTTGTATTCATGACAACGCCTTGGCGGTTGCGTTGGGGGAATTGGGTCATGAGGTGGCGTTGATTCCTACCTATACGCCTCTGCGGACAGATGAGGAGGATGTGAGTCTGGATCGGGTCTTTTTTGGCGCGGTGAATGTCTATTTGCAGCAGAAGTCGGGGTTGTTTCGGCGGTTGCCTCGGTTTTTGACTCGCTGGTTGGATCGGCCGAGTTTCTTGCGTTGGGTGACCAAGGGGGCGCACTCGACCGATGCCAAGTTGTTGGGTGAGATGGCGGTGGCGATGTTGCGGGGGGACGAGGGGCCCAACGGCGGCGAGGTGGAGGCGCTGGCGGTTTGGCTGCGGGATGAGTTCAAGCCGGATGTGGTCCATTTGACCAATTCAATGTTTCTCGGCTCGGTGGGCCGGCTGAAGGAGGTGCTCGGGGTTCCGGTGGTGGTTTCGGTGCAGGGGGAGGATCTCTTCTTGGGACAGCTGGAGGAGCCTTGGCGGGGGCGCGCCATTGCCTTGTTGGCCGAGAAGGCGCAGGGCGCGGACGCCTTTGTCGCCCCCAGCGGCTATTACGCCGCGCGGATGAGCGAGATGCTCCAGGTGCCGGTCGAACGGATGCGGGTGGTGCCGTTGGGGATCCGGTTGTATCCGCAGCCACCCTGCGTGGAGAAGGAGCAGAGCGGGGATCGTCTCGTGCTCGGCTATCTGGCGCGCGTCTGCCCGGAGAAGGGCTTTCATCTCCTCGCCGACGCCTTCGAGTCCTTGGCCGGGCAACCCGGTGGTGAGCGGTTGCACCTTCACGCCGCGGGCTATCTCGGCCCGGCGGATCGCGCCTACTTCGAGGAGATCGAGACGCGGCTGGAGGAGAGGGGGCTGGGCGATCGGTTCCGGTATCACGGTGAGGTCGATCTGGCGGGAAAACGCGCTTTTCTACGTTCCCTCGACCTCTTTTCGGTGCCCACCGTCTACCGGGAGGCCAAGGGGCTGTCGACGCTGGAGGCGATGGCGGAGGGTGTTCCGGTCGTTCAGCCGCGCCACGGATCGTTTCCCGAGATGGTCGAGAGGGCGGGAGGCGGTGTGCTGGTGGAGCCGGAGTCGGTGGAGGCACTGGCGATGGCGCTGGGCGAACTGATCGCCGATGCTGCGCGCCGGCGCGAACTCGGCCGTGCCGGCCACGCCGGTGTGCGGCATCACTTCGCCGCCGATTCCATGGCCAGGGCGACCGCCGCGCTCTACGCTGATGTGACGGCGGCAGCCACCGCCACCGCCACATCAAGGATTATCTAGACGCGCCGGCTAGCGAACCCCAGGGAGGACCGGCTGTGGAGCTACGTTGCCTTTCGGCTTCTTTTTGTAGTTGAAGAACCACCCGCCGAAGAGTCGGACGCCGCGGTAGTAGGCCTTGACCGACTTGGCCGGCATGCCGGCGAGGGCGAGGCAGACCGCGAAAGCGATATCGCAGAACTTTCGGTTGGCCTCATTGCCGCCGACGCAATAGCAGGCGTCATGCGGGTTGCAGCACAGGATCCATTTGTTGGAGCAGGGCTTGTTGCAGCCGTTGGGCTTCCAGCCACCGGCGGAGAGGACCAGGGTCAGGGCGTTGGCAGCAAGTAGGATCATCAACCAGGTGATGTCGCCGGGGACAGCGATTTCGTCGCCGCCGTCCGGGTCGGGTTCGAACAGCTCAACGGTGTTCGACCGTCCGATGGGGTCGAAGCCGAAACGGTTGGCGAAACGCTCGAAGGTAACATCCCACAGTGCTCCAGCATCGCTATAGGTGATCGTGGCATCGAGGGATACGATGAGGTCGCCGGTCATGGCGTCGATGGCTTCGCCGTGCCAGACCTGTAGATCGCCGGCCTCGTCGATCAGCGTAGCGGTGGCGATCAGACTCATCTCGGGGTCATCGGGGGAGGTCCAGAAGAGAGGAGACTCATCAGGCCACGGTGGCTCCTCGTAGCCCGGGATCTGGCCCGAGGGCTGCACTACCCCCGCTTGTCCTGCATCAGGAGAGACCGCGACTTGCGCCCACGAGGGGCCGGCGGCCAGGGGCGCTAGCAGAAGAACGATGAGCAAGATGCGGAGTGGAGAGCGGGCTGAGATGAAACTGGGTCGATGCATAACGGGTACCTCCGGTCAGAGTTGAAGGACGCTGGCGATGCCATCCGTGGAACAGGTGGCTACATAGGTCTAAGCGCAGAAAGCGGCCCAAAGCAGTGACCTTTTCCGCAGAGAATCTGCTCTCGGGTTGGCGGGCATCACTTGACACGGGTTGTGCTGAGCCACCAGCTGCTGGCGACTTGGGTCGGTCGGCGGACGGTTGAAGCGATAAGATCGGCCGGCCGCGCGGGATTGGCCGCGAGCCGGAGGGGGGACTCGAAACGATGTATCAATTCACCACAGGGCGCCGCATCGAGTTCGCCGACACCGACCTCTCCGGCCTGGTCCACTTCTCCAAGTACTTCGTCTTCATGGAGACTGCCGAACATGAGATGTTGCGCTCGCTCGGTGTCACCATCCACACCCGATACGAGGGGTTCGAGATCGGCTGGCCACGGCGGGCGGTGTCCTGTGAGTACGTCAGCCCGTTGCGCTTCGGCGACCAGCTGGAGATCACCGTGCAAGTCGAGCGCAAAGGGCGCACCACGATGACCTACGGCTTTACGTTCGAGGTCGAGGGTCGGGTGGCGGCGCGCGGTCGGATCACCGCGATCTGCTGCGTGCTCGACGATCCGACCGGTCTGCGGGCGATTCCTCTACCACCGTTCATCGCCGATCAGCTGGAGCCGGCGCCGCTCGAGGCCGGCGATGGCTGACGGTCTACGCGCCAGCCAACTGTGCAAACGATTCGACTCGGGCCTGGGTCCGCCGGTCGAGGTCCTGCGCGGGGTGTCGCTGGAACTCGCTGCGGGCGAAGCGATGGCGGTGACCGGGCCGTCCGGCTCCGGCAAGAGCACTTTGCTCCACCTGCTGGGTACCTTGGAGCCGCCGACCTCCGGCACCGTCCGGCTCGATGGCTGCGATCCGTTTTCGCTGAGCGAGCCGGAGCTGGCCCGTTTCCGCAATGAGACGATCGGCTTCGTCTTTCAGGATCACCACCTACTGCCGCAGTACTCGGTGCTCGAGAACGTGCTGATGCCGACCCTGGCATTTCCGGGCGCGGACCGCGGCAAGGCTGGCGCGTGGGCCCGACAGCTGCTCGACCGAGTTGGTTTGGAAGAGCGTTTGACCCACCGGCCGGCTGAACTTTCGGGAGGCGAACGGCAGCGTGTGGCCGTCGCTCGGGCGCTGGTCAACCAGCCGGCTCTGCTGCTCTGCGACGAGCCGACCGGGAACCTCGACCGGGCGACCGCCGACTCGGTCGCCGACCTGTTGTTCGAACTGCACCAGGAGGCCGGCAACATCCTGCTTGTGGTCACCCACAGTTTGCCTCTGGCTGAGCGCTTCGGCCGGCGCATCGAGTTGGAGGCCGGCCGGGTGGTGAACCTCTGAGATGGTGCGTAGCCTGGTCCACTATTGGCGCAGCCATCTCGCTCTCCTACTGAGCGCGGCGGTGGCCTCGGCGGTGCTGGCCGGGGCGCTGGTGGTCGGCGACTCGGTGCGCGACAGCCTTCGCCGGTTGACCGAGGAGCGGCTGGGCCGGATCGGTTCGGCTTTGGTCTCTCTGCGGCTTCTGCGCCAGGAATTGGCGGCGGAGTTGGCGACGCGAGGCGCCGGCGACGTGGTGCCAGCCCTCCTTTTCCAAGGATCGGCGGTTCACGGTGGCAGCGCCGCCCGCGCCTCCAAAGTCAACATCGCCGGCATCGACGAGCGGTTTGCCACCCTCTTCGAGCGGTCCGCGATCGATCTTTCGCCGCGTGAGGGCCAGCTCTTCCCCTCCGTGGTACTCAACGAGAGCCTGGCCGTCGAACTCGGCGCGGAGGTTGGCGATGAATTGTTGCTCTCCTTCCGGCGCGCCGCGCAGATCCCCGAAGAGAGCCTGGTCGGCAGGCACGACGAGGGTGAGAGGGTCGAGAGCCTGCGGCTGGTGGTCACGGAGATTCTCTCCGACCGTGGAATCGGCAGCTTCGCTCTGCTGGCCCATCAGAGCCGCCCCCACAACGCCTTCGTCGACCTCGAACGGCTGCAGCGGGCGCTCGGCGAGCGCGGCAAGGTCAACGCCCTGTTGGCGGTGGGGGAGGCCGAGGTGGTGGAGGCGGCTCTGCTACGAAGCGCCACGGCGGACGATCTCGGCCTCCGTTTTCGTCAGGGCAAGGGGCTGTTGGTGGTGGAGAGTTCGGAGTTTGTTCTACCCGCACAGATCGCGGCGGCAGTGGTCGATGAGGCCGAAAACCTCGGTGCCACGGCTCAACCGGTGCTCACCTATCTCGCCAACTCGATCCGCTCGGTGGAGTTTTACCGTGACAAACCCGTAGAAAATGACAGAGAAGTGGGGTATAGCGAGCTAATTTTCCGCTTCGAAGACCGTAAGGTGGACAAAACGCCCGTCCGCTTCAAGGTGCCACCCGATTCTCGCGAAGTGAGTGACACCTCGCGGGGGAGGGTGCGTGGGGAGGTTCCTTACTCGACGGTGGCGGCGTTTGAGCGGCCGGTCAGCGAGGCGTTGGGCGCCTTCCGGCTGGTCGATGGCTCGCCGGTGCCGGAGCTTGGAGTGGGTGAGATTCTCCTCAACGGCTGGGCTGCCGCCGACCTCGGTGCTGCGGTGGGCGATTCGCTGGTGATGACCTATTTCGAACTCGGACCGCGCGACGAACTGACCACCGTCGAGCGCCTCTTCCGGTTGCGTGGCATCGTCGCCATGGAGGGGCAGGGCTGCGACCCCACCCTCACTCCCGACTTCCCCGGCATGTCGGGGGCCGGCGACATGGCGCAATGGGATCCGCCCTTCCCGGTCGATCTCGACAGGATCGGCCAGCGCGACGAGGAATACTGGGATCTCTACCGGGCGGCACCGAAGGCCTTTGTCGCGCTGGCCCAGGGGCGCCAGCTGTGGCGGAGCCGGTTCGGTGACACCACTTCGGTCCGTCTGGCACCCGCGGCGGCGGCCTCGGTCGAGGAGTTGGCGCAGGGGTTGACTGCGGCGCTACCTCGCCACCTTGGGCTCGACGCTTTCGGCCTGACTTTCCGGCCGGTGCGCCAGCTGGGCTTAGCGGCGGCCACCGGCGCTACCGATTTCTCCGGCCTGTTCCTCGCTTTCAGCCAGTTCTTGATCGTCGCCGCGGCGCTCCTCGTGGGGCTGCTCTTCCGGCTCAGCATCGAGCAACGGGCCAAGGAGGTCGGTCTGCTGCGAGCTCTCGGTTACCCGGTGGGCTCGATCCGTCGCCGCTTCCTCGCCGAGGGCGGCATGGTGGCGATGGTTGGAGCGCTGCTGGGGCTCAGCGGCGCCGTGGCCTATGCCGCGATGATGCTCGCCGGCCTGCGTGGCCGTTGGCTACCGGCGGTCGGTACGCCGGCTCTGTCGCTCTCCGTGCGACCGGCGACTCTGGCGATCGGATGGGCCATCGCCGTCGCCGTGGTGCTGTTCACTCTCTGGTGGTCGATTCGCCGGCTGGGCAGGGTGTCGGAGACGGCCTTGCTCGCGGGTTCGATTGAGCTGCCGCTACGGCGCGACCGCCGGCCGGGCCGGCTTGCCCGCTCCTTGGCCATCGGCTTCGGCCTCGCCGCCTTGGGGTTGACGGTGGTCGGATGGGTCCATGGCGAGAGGCCTTCGCCCGGCCTGACCTTCGGCGCCGGAGTCTGCTGGCTGATCGCCGGCCTGGCCTCGTTGGCCCTCTATATTTCGCCTGGACGACGGCGTGAAGAGCGACTCGGTGGCGGGCTGCTGGCCATGGCCGCGCGCAGCAGCTCGCGCAATCCGGGCCGCAGCTTGTTGTCGGCGGCGCTGATCGCCACCGCCTGTTTCGTGATCGTGAGTGTCGGCGCCTTCCGCGGCGGCGTCGAGGTGGATGTGACCCGACGCGGTTCGGCGGTGGGAGGATTCTCTTTGATCGCAGAGTCCGACGTGTCGTTGATTCAGGATCTCAATCGCTCCGAGGTCCGCCGGGGCCTCGGCTTCACTCCTGAAGCGCAGGCGGTAATGGCCGGGGCCACGGTGGTGCCGATGCGACTGCTCCCGGGCGAGGATGCCAGCTGCCTCAACCTGTACGCGCCCAGCCAACCCCGGGTTCTCGGAGTGCCTGAGGAGTTGATCGAGCGCGGTGGATTCCGTTTCAAGTCGACCCTGCGCGCGGTGGAGAATCCGTGGACCTTGCTCGACGAGCCGTTGGCCGATGAACAGGGGCAGGTAGTGATCCCGGCCTTCGGCGATTTCAACTCGGTGACTTGGATCCTGCACTCAGGGCTGGGCCAGGACTTGATCTACCAGGACGAGACCGGGCGCGAAGTGCGGCTGCGCCTGGTCGGTCTGCTCGACGGATCGCTCTTCCAGAGCGAACTGCTGATCTCCGAGCAGGCATTCATCCGCCACTTTCCCAGCCGCTCCGGATATTCGGTCTTTCTCGTCGAGACCGCGCCGGCAGAGGCTCGGGCGGTCGCCGCCGGCCTGGAAGCGTCGCTCGGCCGCTTCGGTTTCGACGCCACGCTGAGTGCTGAGAAGATCGCGGCCTTCAAGGCGGTGGAACATACCTACATCTCCACCTTCCAGGCGATCGGTGGCCTTGGATTGCTGCTCGGCACCCTCGGTCTTGGTGTCGTCCTGCTACGCAACGTCTATGAACGCCGTGGGGAGCTGGCCACCTTGCGCGCCTTCGGCTTTCGGCGCTCGCGACTCGCCCGCATGGTGGTGGCCGAGACTATCTTTCTGCTGGCGGTCGGAATCGCCATTGGAGCCGGTGCGGCGCTGGCTGCCGCCGCTGCCCCGTTGCTCCGCGGCGCCGAACCTCCGCCCTGGCTGGAGCTGGCCGCCACGCTGACCAGCGTCTTCGTCGTCGGCCTGCTGGCCAGCCTCGCCGCCGTGCGCCGGGTCCTCGCCTTGCGGCTGCTGCCGCTGCTCAAGAGCGAGTAGCCTCGGGCTCGGCTTTCAAAACCCGGGATCCATCGGCTAGCACGGATTTCAGTGAGATTATTGTCTCGGTTGGCCGGTTGCGCTGAATAGAGATAGGAGCGGTAGCTATTTTCGTTCCCGGAGGCCGCAACCGCACAGCGAGGGAGTTTTCAGGATGGCCACTCGTCAACAGGAAGTGACAGCACTGCTCGACCGCTGGGGAGATGGCGAGACGGCGGCTTTGGCCGAACTCATCCCCCTGGTGTACAGCGATCTTCACCGGCTGGCCGCCCGATCGATGCGCGCCGAGCGTGGCGACCACACCTTGCAGCCGACCGCCTTGGTCCACGAGGCCTTCCTCCGCTTGGCCAAGGGGAGGCCGCCCGACCTGGAGAATCGGCGCCACTTTTACGGCCTCGCCGCCCGTCTGATGCGACAGATCCTGGTCGACCACGCGCGGCGAGTGAAAGCCGAGCGGCGCGGCGGTGGCGGTCCCATGGTGCCGCTGGAGGAGGAGACGCCGGGTCTCTCGGTGGCGCCGGCCGTCGAGCTGCTGGCACTCGACGAAGCGCTCTCCTCGCTGGCCGAATCGGCGCCGCGCAAGGCGAAGATCGTCGAGCTGCGCTTCTTCGGTGGGCTCGAGGTCAAGGAAGTGGCTGAGCTTCTCGAGGTCTCGATGTCGACCGTGGTCACCGACACCCGCGTGGCGCGAGCCTGGCTCCTGGCCCGCGTGGCGGTGGGGGGTGCTTGAGCGAAGCGAGCCAGCGGTTTGCGCGGGTCGAGGAGTTGTTTCTCGCCGCGCTGGAACTGGATCCGCAGCAGCGTGAGGGCTTTCTCGACGACTCCTGCCGCGGCGACGAGCGGCTGAGGCAGCAGGTCGAGGCGATGCTCGCTGCCGACGCGGGCGCTCATGGGCGGATCGAATCCGCCGTCGAAGGCCAGGCGGCGGTGCTCACCGCGGAGACGAGCCAGGACCGGGTCGGTGCGCGCATCGGCCACTACCGGCTGCTCTGCGAACTCGGCCGCGGCGGCATGAGCGTGGTCTACTTGGCGGCTCGCTCGGATGCGCAGTTCGAACAGAAAGTGGCGATCAAGCTGATCGCTCACCCCTTTCTCAGCCAGGAACTGCGCCGCCGGCTCCTCGTCGAACGGCAGATTCTGGCCCGTTTGCGCCACCCCAACATTGCCCGCTTGCTCGATGGCGGTTCGACCGCCGACGGTGTTCCCTACTTCGTCATGGAATACATCGACGGCCTGTCGCTAGATCGCTACTGCGACGAGCATCGGTTGTCCGTGCGCCAGCGTCTGATTCTGTTCCGCAAGGTCTGCTCAGCGGTCCATTCGGCGCACCGCAGTCTGGTGGTGCACCGTGACCTCAAACCCTCCAACGTGATGGTGGATTCAGACGGCGAACCGAAGCTTCTCGACTTTGGGATCGCCAAGCTGCTGGCCGACGAAGCGGCGGCGGCAACCGACGCCACTCGCTCGTTGCTGTGGATGGGCACTCCGGGCTATGCCAGCCCTGAACAGCTTCTCGGCGAGCCGGTGACCACGGCGAGCGATGTCTACTCGTTGGGCGTCTTGCTCTATCGATTGCTGACCGGGGAGCGTCCGTTGGGCGAGGCCTCCGGCCCGCCGCCGACGCCGATCGAGGCGATGACGCCGTCTCGACCGCTACGCCCGAGTGTCGCCGCCGCCGCCGTGGAGGCCGAGGTTGCCGCGCTGCGCGGCCAGCGGCCCCGCGCTCTGGCGCGCAGCCTCGAAGGCGACCTCGACAATATCCTGCTGATGTGTCTGCGCCGGGAGCCGGAGCGGCGCTACGGCTCGGTCGAACAGTTGTCCGAAGACCTCGAGCGCCATCTCTCAGGCCATCCGGTCATCGCCCGCCCGGTCACTCTGCGCTACCGGGTGAGCAAGTTCGTGGGGCGCAACCGCTGGTCGACGTTATTCGCCACCGCGGCGGTCGCTCTGGTAGTCGCTTTCGCGCTGGCGATGGCGGTGCAGCAGGAGCACACAGCGCGGCAGCGGGACCGCGCCGAACGGGTTTCGGCCATGCTCGCTGAACTCTTCGAGGTCGCCGGCCCCACGGCACAGCGGGGCAGCACGATCACCGCTCGTGAGTTGCTGGAGCGCGGCAAGGAGCAACTTGCCGGTCTTGACGAACAGCCGCGCGACCAAGCGATGCTGCGCGACACACTCGGTGGGCTCTACGAGCAGCTGGGGCTGTTCGACGAAGCGCAGGAGCTTTTCCGTCAGGCGCTCGAACAGCGTCGCCAGCTCTATGGTCCGCGTCATCTGGAAGTGGCCGAGAGCCTCTACCACTATGGGCGGGCCAGCGCGCGCAAGGAGGAGTTCGAGCAGGCGGAACAGCTCTTCCGGCAAGCCTTGGCGATCCGTCGCGAGCAGTTGAGCGAAGGCCACCTGGATGTCTTGACCAGCCTCAACAGCTTGGCCCTCGTGCTCCACGAAACGGGAGACTACGGCCAGGCGGAAGGGCTCTACCGCGAGGCGGCGGCGAAGAATCTCCGCTGGCTGGGAGCGGACCATCCGCAAACGATCAAGACGCAGTACAACCTGGCTCTCCTCCTGCACGACAAAGGTGAGGACGGCGAAGCCGAACCGCTGTTTCGCCGCATTCTGGAGTTCAAGCGGCTGGATGCGGACGAGGATTCCGAGGCGGAGGTCAAGGACCTGCTGGGTCATACCCTGCACGCTGCCGGCAAGCTGCATGAAGCGGAGGAGATGCTGCGTTCCTCGCTCGATCAGAGACTCCGGATCTACGGCGAGGAGCATCCGCTGGTCGCCCGCACGGAGAATCATCTGGGTGACGTGCTGCGCCGGAAGGGTGATCTCGCCGCCAGCGAGCCCTTGTTGCTGGATGCTCTGCGGCTGCGCCGCGGACTGCTTGGAGAGCAGAGCGCCGAGGTCGCCGAGAGTCTCGCCAGCCTGGCCGGCTTGCGCACTAGCCAGGAGCGGTTCGAGCAAGCGGATTCGTTGTTCGCCGCCGCGGCCTCCACCTACCGCCAGAGTTTCTCCCCCCAGCATCCGTTCGTCGGCAGGGTTCTTGCGGACTGGGGTGCGATGCTCGCCGGCCGGGGGGATTGTGACCGTGCCCAGCCGCTGCTCAGCGAGGCGTTGGAACTGCTGCCGCCGGCCGATCCGCGAGGTCGCACCGCGCGGGCCGCCGCCGGACTGTGCCGATGAACCGGTTGACAGAGATTTCGTCCATTTCGAGCTGCTTGTGCGACGGCGGTTTTGCGCAGTCTCTGGTGGGAGCCTGCTGACTAGATTCTGCTGAAAGGAGCACACCTCATGCATTGGACGCTATTCATGCGCTGTCTTCTGATACTCGTCCTACTGCCCATTTTGCCGGCAACGGCATCTCCAATGGATGGCGGCACCCTCGACAGGGTGTTGGTTTTCACCCGCGGCGAGCCCCGGGAGAGCCTGCTGGCCGCTCAGCAAGGCGGGGAGCTGGTGCAGGAGCTGGCAGACGCGGTTGTCCTGCGCGCCGATCAGGCGCAGCGCGCCGCCCTGCGGGCCGACGGATACCGAGTGGAGGTCCTGCCCGACCCCTACCGAGTGACTCTGCGCTCCGGCGTCGTCGACCTGCGAGAGCCACCGTTGACGCGGGCGCTGGCGCCGCGGGGCAGGGAGGCGAGGCCGCTGTTGGTCGTTTTCGAGGGCGTGCCGGTGGCCGGCTGGATCGAAGAGCTGGAAGCGGCGGGGGCGACGGTGGTGGGGCCGATCCCGCCGGCCGCGCTGCTGGTGACCGCCGACGCGGCGGCGCTCGAACAGATTCAACGGCGCGAAGGAGTGGTTCAGGTAGCCCCCTACCTGGCGGAATGGAAGCTGGATCCTCGCCTCGTCGCCGGTCCGGCCCGGGCGCCCTCGCGGCTGGTGACCTTTCCCGGCAGCTCGCCAGGCAAGGTCCTGGCGTTGGCCGGTGAGCTGGGAGTCGCGCTGGCGGGCAGCGAAGCGATGGGCCGTACGGTGCTGATGGGCAACCTTTCCGCGGGCGAAGCCGCCCAGCTCGCCGAGCTTCCGGCTGTCGAGCGCATCGAAATCGTCGGCCGGGGCGCGCTGTACAACAACAAGATGCGGGTCGTGATGCAGACCGACAGGGCCCACTACCTGGCCAATCAGGCCTTCTACAACCCCGTCTACGCGATCGGAGTGTGGGGTGCCAGTCAAATAGTAACGCTGGCCGATAGTGGTCTCAATCCGCCGCCGCTACGTCACGAAACCTTCGCCGCGGGCGGCAAGATCATCTCCAACCTCCCGGCGCAGGGCAGCTGTGTCACCACCCTGGGGGACACCTCCTTCGGTGGCCTGGGCCATGGCACGGGGGTGGCCACCACCCTGCTCGGCGACAAGGTCGGAGCCACCAGCGGCGGCTTCGGCTTTGCCAACGACCTTGACGGTCTGTCGCTGCGCTCCAACCTCAGAATGCAAGACATCGTCGATGCCAACAATTTCTTCTGCCCACCCCCTCTCTACTACTTGAATCTCTTCTATCCGGCCTGGCTGGCCGGTTCGATGATCCACAACGACAGCTGGGGGCACAACGGTGCCAACACCGATCCGCCCGGTAGCTACACCATGGAGACCTATTTCACCGACGCTTATCTCAAGATCTGGGACTTCCGCGAGCAGGTGGTCGTCTTTGCCGCCGGCAACAAGGGGTACGACGGTGGTGCCTATGCCTCCTATTCCCTCTCTGACGAGGCGCACGGCAAGAACGTGATCACCGTCGGCGGCAGTGAGAACGGCAGCGCGCGGAATCTGATGTACCTGAACAGCAGCCGAGGACCGACCAACGACTGCTCGGGTGGGCCCTGTGCAGCGGTGGGCCGAGTCAAACCGGACGTGGTGGCGCCGGCGCGCGTCGACACCTCCGAGGCGCAGGCGGTCAGCGCCTACGGCCCGTTCCCGGGAACCAGCGTCGCCGCTCCCGCCGTCTCCGCCGCCGCGGCTCTGGTGCGCGATTACTTCGCGCAGAACAAGTATCCCAACGATCCCACCGACCCGCCCCTGCTGCTGCCGCCCAGCTCGGCTCTGGTCAAGGCGATGCTGGTCAACTCCACCGTCTTCCTTTCCGACATCAGCGCCTGGCAGGCCAACCCCCTCTTCGGGCTGCCGGCCAACGCCTACCCGAACTTCGACCAGGGCTACGGCCGGCCGGTGCTCGACAACGTCCTGGAACCGGCCGGCTACCGCGAACTCAAGGTCTGGGAGGATGCCACCACCTGGGCGGTGTCGGGCAGCCAGTGGACGCGCCAGCCGAAGATCAAGGAGCGGTGGCGGGCGACCTGCAACATCTTGCGCATCACCCTGGCGTGGACCGACGAGCCGATGACACTCGGCGCGGGAAAGGCGTTGGTCAACGATCTCGACCTCGAAGTGACCTTCAACGGCCAGATCTACCGTGGCAACCACTTTCTGACCAGCAACACCTTCGATCAGTACAACAACGTGGAAGACGTCTACATCCCGATGGGCACCGTCAATGCCTCCTATCTCTTCCCCGTGATCAGGGTCTATGGTCGCTCGGTCGCCTCGGTCGGCCCGCAGCCCTTCGCGGTGGTGATGACCTACGGCACCTGTCCCGACAACATCCCCTGCCCACCGCTGCCCCAGCAGGGCGGCGGCTGCTACCGCGGCCCGCAGGATGTCGTTCCGGGATGGAATGTCGTTCCGGGCTGTGCCGATCAGATCTACGGGCGGGGTGAGTACAGGGGCTACGGCGCCCCCTACCCGCGCTGCGAAGAGCCAATTTTCCAGCCGGTCGATCCGGTGCTGCCGAACTTGCGCGGCGACTCGTAGAGACAAAGAGGCTCGATACCCTGCGAGTCAGCGCCCCGGTGCTTTGCCGGGGCGCTGACTTTTTCACCGATCGCAACCCTCCCTGCTGTCTCGCGCCACCACGGCTTAGAATGGGCCGGCTGTGAGATCTGTGAAAAAGCTCTCCGTGGTGAGAACCCTGCTCGCCCTGGCGGTCGTCTCGCTGTGGACCCTGCTCAACGGCTGTGTACGATGGCAGGCCGAATCGGAACCGGCAGGTGATACCCCTGTGAAGACGGTTCCACCGGCGGTGGATCGGCCCGCTCCTGCGCCGCGACTGGCGGGACGGCGGGCCAATCGAGCCAGCGGCGCGGTGATTGCGCGCGCGCGAGCCGCCATGCGTTCGGCCGGGTCGCAGCACCGCTGCGGCCCCTACCGGTTGTGGACGGACGTGACCGACCCGCCTCTGCTGGCGGCCTGCGAGCGCATCGGCACGAGGCTTGACGCGGTCTACCAGGCGAGATTCTCCGTGGCACCGGTCGGCGAAGCGCAGGAGACGATCTTTCTCTTCGCCCACGGCGAGGGGTATCGCCGCTTCACGGCCGAGCAGGGTTCGGTGCGAGCTGGCTATGCGGGGGTGGCGCGGGGGACCCAGGGTTTCGTCGCCCTCAACGCCGATGGTCTAGCCGTGGAGACGGTGGCGGCCACCCTCGCCCACGAGCTGACCCATCTGGTCAACCGCCGAGCGCTGGGCAGCGACCTGCCGCGCTGGCTTGCCGAGGGGCTGGCGGACGCCATCGGCGATAGCGCCGGCGGGCAGGGGATCGGGGAACTCTCCGGCCTTTCCGGCGTCGAGGAAGAGGCGCGCCGCCTCGCCTGGGGCTATGGCGAGGGCAAGGTCGGCAGCGTGGAGCGGCTTGTCGGCCTCGGGCGAGGTGAGTTCGATCGCGTCGTCGTCTCGTTCGACTACGAGCAGAGTGCCCTGCTGGTGCGCTATCTGCTCCTCGATCCGGAGTTGGCGACTCGCTTTCGCGACTACTTGCGCCAGCTCGCCAGCGACCAGAGGTATTCGTCAAGGGCTTTGCAGGGAGTGCTCGCGGTGCGTTGGGAGGAACTCGACCGGCGGCTGCGCCAGTGGGTGATGGATGGCGGCAATCGACGCGGTTAGAGGTCGAGGGGAGAGGCTGCCGAGGCTGCTCCTCACCCTGATCGCCGCCCTGGCCGCCGGCCTCGTGGCCTGTATGTTGGTCGGCGGGCGGTGGGCGCAGCTCCTCTTCGGTGGTCTGGCCATGGTGCTGCCGCCGGCGTTGATGGCCCTGGGCGCCTTGCGCCGGGGCCGGCTGGGGGGGGCGGGAGCGGTGCTGGCGGTTCTGGCGCTGCTGCTCGAGGGCGGCTACATCGCCATGGTGGCGCTGGCCGGGCAGGTGGCCGGGGGGCGGTGGTTCGCCGGCCTGCCGCTGGCTGCTGCGGTCTTTCTCGTCACTGTCTGGTTGCTGCCGCTCGGTCTCGTCTCTCTCGCCTATGGCCTGACCTTCAGCGACCATGGGATTGGCGACGAAGACTTGCGGCGGCTGCGCTCTCTGGCCCGACACCGGGCTCAACCTCGAGCTGACGCGAACGCCACTGAAGGGGAGGGCTAAGGGTGCCCATCCTGGACCGACCGCAGATCGTCCTGGCGGTGCTGGCCTATCTCGCCCTGGTGGTGGCGATCGGTCTGTGGGCGGCGCGGCGCACGCGCAACGCGCGGGACTTCTTCATCGCCGGTCAGTCCCTGGGGCTGTGGGTGACCGGTCTGGCCACCATGTCGGCCGCCTTCTCGGGATTCGTCTTCATCGGTGGGCCGGGTCTCACCTACCGGATGGGGATCGCCTCGCTGTTCATCGCCGCGCCGGTCGGCTTTACCGCCGCCTTGCTCTGCTGGAGCGTCGCCAAGCGGCTGCGCCTGCTGGCCGAGGTGCGCGAGCTTTACACCGTGCCCGACGCCCTGCTGGCGCGCTACGACAGCCGTGCCGCCGCCGGCTTGGCGGCGCTGGCCGTCCTGCTTGGCACGGTCGCCTACCTGGGGGCGCAGTTGCAGGCGTTGGGGGTGCTGATCGAGGCGATCTTCGGCACCCGCCAGTGGCTGGGGGAGTGGAGCTTGGCGGTCGCCATGCTGATCGGCCTGGCCATCGTCCTCTTCTATTCGATCGCCGGTGGCATGATCGCCGGGGTTTACACCGACCTCCTGCAGGGGGCGCTGATGGCCCTGGCCGCCGCCGGTGTCTTCTATTTCGCGCTGAGCAGCGGCGGCGGACTGGGCCAGATCAGCCGGACGATCGTCGCCTCGGACCGCTTTGGCGCCGACTTTCTCGACCCGCTCGGCGGCGTCTCCATATTTACCGCCGTGGGCTTTTTCCTCACCTTCGCCGTCGGCACCCTCGGCCAGCCGCACATGCTGCACAAGTTCTACATGTTGCGCGACCCGCGCCAGCTCAAGTGGTTGCCGGCGGTCATCGCCGGGGCGCAGAGCCTGTGCATCCTGATCTGGCTGGGGATCGGCCTGGCAGTGCCGGCGCTGGTCGCCTCCGGCCGGTTGGCGCCGCTGGCCGATCCCGATCAGGCCTCGCCGCTGTTTGTTTTGGAGTTCGTGCCCGAGTTGCTGGCCGGCCTGGTTTTCGCCGGTATCTTGGCGGCGATCATGTCGACCGCCGACTCCTTTCTGAACATCGGGGCGGCGGCGCTGATTCGCGATCTGCCCAAGGCGCTGGGGTGGCGGTTGCCGGAGCAGCTGCGTTGGGGGCGGTTAGCGGTCCTCGGCGTGGCGGCGGCGGCGGCCCTTTTCTCCTACCTCTACGGTGACCTGATCGCGCTGCTCGGCACCTTCGCCTTCGGCACCTTCGCCGCCGCTTTGACCCCGGCCTTGGCGATCGGTCTCAACTGGAAACGGGTGACTCCGATCGCCGCCACTGCCTCGGTGGCGACGGGGATCGTCCTCTGCCTGGTGGGAGAGTTTCTCGCCAGGCAGAATTTCTTCCCCGGTCTGCCCAAGTTTCCTTTGGCCGGCGGAGTGCTGCCCTCCAGCTTCGCCCTGGCGGCCTCCTTCGTGGTGCTCTTCGCGGTGACGCTATGCACCCGGCCGGTGGAGCCGGCCGAGGACGTGGCGGCAGTGATGGAGTTGTGAGGATTCTGCGAAGTGAGTGACACCTCGTCGCGGCGGGACCTTGCGAAGTGAGTGACACCTCGTGTCGGCACTGCCGGCCGAGGTCCGATCCGCGGCGAACTTGGCGCATGTGCTACAATGTGCACGTTCGATTTCTAGGAGGTCTGTTGACTATCGGTCGTCTACGCCAAGTAGAGATTCCTGATCCACCCGTCGACCGAACCGGGGTGAGGCGAGCCTCGCGAACTGAGTGTGCGAAGCGGCGAACCCGATTCGGCCGGTTGTTGGCTCTCTGCATACCTGTGTTGGTCGGCAGTGCGCTGGCCCTCGCGTCGCCCTGGCGAGCACTGGCCCAGGGAGTGCCGAGCCCGGTCGGCGGCGAGATCCAGGTCAATACCACTACCGATCGATTTCAGCATAGCCCGGCCGTCGCCGCGCGTCCGGGCAAAGGTTTCGTGGTGGTGTGGGCTTCCACCGCGGCGGACTATTGCTACGGCTCAGGCTGTCCCGGCCACGGCGTTTTCGTGCAGCGCTTCGACCGCGCGGGGGTAGCACTGGGTGGAGAGTTTCAGGTTGCCAACCCCATCCCCTACGACTACGGCTTCGTGAATCCGGCAGTGGCGCGGGATGCTACCGGTGACTTCGTGGTTTCCTGGATGGAGAACTACTTCGACCAGAAGTATGGAGCGTCGCTCGGAGCGGTCTTTGTGCGGCGCTACGATCGCTTCGGGGTTCCCCTGGCCGCGCCGCTGTTAGTGGACGGGTTGGGCGGTGCGGCGGATGTCGACAAGAACGCCTCGGGTTCCTTCGTGGTCAGCTGGCTCGAGCATCCCTACGGCAGGGTTGTCGCGCAGCCCTTCAATGCGGACGGCACTCCCTCGACGCCCTTGGTTACCGTCACGCCGACAACCTACTCGGTTCTGTGGAACCTGCCGAAAGTTGCGGTGCAGGCCGGCGGAGAGTTCGTGGTGGTTTGGGGCGAGTTCGACGGTTTCTATTCTCCCTATCCATTACCCGAGCGGTACGCGATTTCAGGCCGCCGCTTCGCTGCCGACGGCACCCCTTTGGGCAGCAAATTCACCGTCGACTCCGGCACTGTCACGAAGCCGCGCTCACCGGACGTGGCGGCGACTCCCGACGGTGGTTTCTTGGTGGTCTGGCGTGCCTGGGCACCAGGCATAGGCGCCTACAATAAGGACATCTTTTTCCGCAAATACGAGGCTGACGGAACTTCCGACGGCATCGCGAATCAGGCCGGCGACACAACCATTGGTAGAGCGGACCCAGCCATTACTGTCGAACCCGACGGCAGGTTTACCATCACCTGGAGTAGCCAGGACAACAACAACTCCTTAGGCGTCTTCGCCCGCAGCTTCTCCCCCTCGGGAAGCCCCACCGGTGACGAGTTTCAAGTCAACTCCTACACCACCGGCCTTCAAGATTCACCGCAGATTGCCACCAACGGCCAAGGCGAGTTCATGGTCGTATGGGCGACCCAGAAGTCCGCCTCTGACATCGCGGGTCAAGTGTTCCGCAATGCTGAGGTTTTTGCCGATGGGTTCGAAAGCGGCGACACCAGCGGCTGGTCGGCCGTCGTGCCCTGAGAAAAAAGGGCTACTCCTCCTCGGGTCTCTCGGCGTTGATGTAGGTCCAGATGGCGCGGAAGCTGCCGGAAGCGAAGACGGCGTCTAGTGCGTCGCGGAGGATCTGGAGCCGATCCTCCACCGCCTCCGGCGTCGGGCTGCTGCCTTCGATGCGCTTCGAGCCGCCGACCCACCCCAGCACTCCGTCGTGGTAGGCGCTCAAGAACTCATACCACTGGTCGACGTGGGCTTCGATAGGAAGGTGAGTCACCTCGAGAATGCGGAAGCCGGCCTCTTCGAGCCGGGAGAGGTAGTGCTCGATGGGGCGCACCGGCAAGAAGAACTTGCGCCGCTGCACATCGTAAGGCTCCATCCGGCCGGCGTTGCCGAGAGGGGCGCGGTAGCCGCTCCAACGCTTCTCTGAGGCGACGATCTCCATCGCTCGCCGATGGATCGCCTCGACCGTCTCATCGATGATCCAAGAGCCGGCCGGCATGTAGGGCAGACCGATGTTGCCCGACTGGATGAAGACCCTCCCTCCCGACCGCAGGGCGTGCCACCACGAGCGCAGAGTCTTGGCGAGACCGTAGTAGAGGTGGATGGCGTTGGTCGAGACCAGGGCGTCGAAGCCGGCGGGGTAGAGCGAGCTGTCCACCGTCTCTTGCAGCGATTGGAGGCGTTTTTCCTCCTTGAGATAGCGCAGGAGGCGGAAGCCCATTCGCTCCTGCCGCCCCAGCTTGTCGACCGCCAGACGTAGAAACTTCGGCGACGAATCGACGATGAGGATGCCGAAGCCTCGGGTGGCGAGTTCCATCAACAGCCGGGAGGCGAGAATGCCGGTGCCTCCCGAGTAGTCGAGGAGGCGATGGTGTGGTTCGAGGAAGGCGGTCAGGTCGTCGACCGTGCGGTCGAGGTTGCAGTACCAACCGTGACCCTCCACCGTGTCGTACTTCAGTGCCAGCTCACCCAGGGGAGCCAAGGCCCACTCCTCGTCGGGAACTCGGATGAACTCGTCTGGCCATGGAGACTGCATCGTAGTGCTTACCTCGATCTGGGTCGGTTGTCGATTCGGTGTTCCGCCGGACACAGCTTATTCAATGGCCGAACTTTGCAAGTATGACAAACAGGTGTCCGTCCCACCAGGGGGCCGCGGTGCACCACAAGCTGCCGCGGGTCGCTCACCAGTCCGAGATCCCACGGCCGCCGAATTGATGACGAACAGGTGGTGTATCCTGTCAGCCGGCTCGTCGCTCGGCCGTTTCGCGGCCGTCACCCCAACCTGGAGGAAAGTTCCTATGACCCGCAGAAAGCTTCTACGCGGCCTGCTCGGCGCTGCAGCCGTTCCCGCCGCACTCGCCGGTCCCTTGCGGCGGCTTGCATCCGCCGCGGAGTCGCCGGGGATCTCGAAGTTGGAAAAATCGAAGCAGGAGTGGCGCGAACTGCTCTCCGCTGAGCAGTACAACGTCCTCTTCAAAGAGGCAACCGAGCGCTCCTTCACCAGCCCCCTCAACGACGAAAAGCGCGCCGGCACCTTCATCTGCGCTGCCTGCTTCCTGCCTCTCTTCGAGTCGAAGACAAAATACGACTCCGGTACCGGCTGGCCGAGCTTCTGGGCGCCGATCGAGGACCATCTCGCCACCAAGACCGATTTCAAAATCGGCTACCCGCGCACCGAATATCACTGCGCCCGCTGCGGCGGCCACCAGGGCCATATCTTCAAGGATGGTCCGCAGCCGACCGGAAAACGGTACTGCAACAACGGGGTGGCTTTGCTCTTCGTGCCGGCCGGTGAGCCCCTGCCGGAGCTGCGACCATGAAGCGGGTCGCACTCGGCACACTGGCAGCGGGTCTAGCGGTCACTCTCTTGACGGTCTTGAGCGCTCGCAGCGAGAGCCCTGAGCCTGGCTCGGACACCCTGGCGACGGCCACCTTCGCCGGCGGCTGCTTCTGGTGCATGGAAGCCCCCTTCGACAAGCTGAACGGAGTCCGCTCGACGATCTCCGGCTACACCGGGGGCCACCTCGTCGATCCGACCTACCGGCAAGTCTCCGCCGGCGGCAGCGGCCATGCCGAGGCCATCCAGGTGACCTACGATCCGGCCAAGATCAGCTACGTCGAACTGCTAGACGTCTTCTGGAGGAACATCGATCCCGAAGCCGTCGATCATCAATTCTGCGACCACGGCACCCAGTACCGGTCGGGAATCTATTTCCACAACCAAGCCCAGCGCGAGGCCGCTGAGGCGTCGAAGAAGGCACTAGAAGAGAGCGGAAAGCTACGCCGCGTCGCCACCGAGATCGAGCCCTTCGCCGTCTTCTACCCCGCCGAGGACTACCACCAGGACTACTACCTGAAAAACCCGGCGCGCTATCATTCCTACCGCAAGGGCTGCGGTCGCGATCGAAGGCTCAAAGAACTCTGGGGAACCTCCCACTAAGTGACGGCTCCCACTCAGTGACCGCCGCTTGCGATCTGGGAGGGCCTGACCTTGCGAAGTGACTGACCCTTCGTGAAGTCCGACCGCAGCCCAAGGAAGTGACCGACCCGTCAAAAGATGGGCGACAGATTCTTCGCTCTGCTCTGACTTGCGGCTCTGACTTGCGAAGTGACTGACCCCTCGTGAAGCTGCGCTTTCGAAGTGACCGACACCCTGCGCGAAATGGCTGCTGGGGGCGTTCCGTACGATGATAGACTGCGTGCGATGCCGCGCTTCAAGTCCTTGAAACAGAACAAGTTCTCGCTGTCCGAGAGCGCAGAGGAATCGATCCGGCAGGAAGTTCTCGACGCCTTGGCTGCGACCCCAGAGGAGCGAATGGCTGCCGCGATCGCCCTCTTGGATTCGGCTTATTCTCTCTGGACGGAGCTCGAAGGTCATGAGCAAGGACTTTGCCGATTTCCTGGCCTCACTCAACAACGAAGGCGTGGCCTATGTCGTGATTGGCGGGATGGCGGTGATACGGCTAGTTCCGTATCGGACGACCCGGGACATTGATGTCCTGATCGAGCCCACCCGCGAGAATGCACAACGAGCGCGGCGCGCCGTGGCGTCCTGGGCCGGTGAGGAGACCGAGTTCTCCATCGAGGACTTCCTGTCTGGCGAAATTTCTCTTTCGGAGGCCTCCTACGGGTGGAGTTTCACTCGCGGGTTCCTGGTGCCCACTGGCAGCGAGTGTGGGAGCGCCGGGAAGCTGGCGAGTTTCTCGGAGTGCCCACTCACTTTGCATCGTTGCAAGATCTAATCGCGATGAAACAGGCCGCGGGCCGCCCGGATAAGGATCTACCAGACCTCAAGCGGCTCCGCCAGCTGGGCGAGTGAGGGGTCCAACCGCCCTAGATGACCTCTCCTTCAACTGCGGGAAACCTCGCTGGGCGTGCAGGTTTTTCAGATATTCCAAGAAGACCCGACAGGATTCATCCTCCCTTGCGTCAGAGCAGGGTATGGGCCACAAACTTCGATACTTGCCGCCAGAGTCCAACCTCGTGGAAGTCACCATCCGCACTGTGCAGAGAAGATTTCTCTTGAAGCCGACCCCGGGTTTTCGGGAGATCGTGATAGGAATCTTGGCCCGAGCGCAGGGCCTGTACCCCGTGCGGATTCACGCCCTGGCCTGTCTCTCGAACCACATGCACCTCCTGCTGTCGCCGGAGGATTCCCTCCAGTTGGCCAACTTCATGCGCCACTTCAAGACCAACCTCTCCAAGGAGGCCGGCAGGCTCCACAACTGGAGTGGTTCTCTGCTCAAACCCCGGTATCGGTCCATCTCCGTCAGTGGCGAAGAGGCCGCTCAGATCGGCCGGCTTCGCTACATCCTGAGGCAAGGTTGCAAGGAGAACTTGGTGGCTAAACCCGCCGATTGGCCCGGTGCTCACTGCGCGAAAGCTCTCAGCGAAGGCAAGCCGCTGACCGGAATCTGGTTCAACCGCACGGCGGAGTACAACGCGCGCCGGCGGCAGAGTAAGAGACTCAAGCCAAAGGACTTCGCGGACCACCACACGCTGCACCTGGCGCCCTTGCCCTGTTGGCGCGATCTTTCTCCTGAGGTTGTCAAGACGTACGTAACTGAGATGGTCGAGCAGATCGAGCGAGAGACCCAAGAGCGTCACGACCAGGAGGGAACGAGGCCGCTGGGTCGCCGAGCGATCGTCAAGGCGAATCCCCACAGCCGCCCCAAGCGCAGCAAGAAGTCGCCAGCCCCCAGTTTTCACGCCTACTCGCGCAAGGTCCGCCGCCGCTTCTACCAAGGCTATGCCGCCTTCGTGGCGAGCTTCCGCGAAGCCGCGGCCAAGTTGCGAGCTGGCGAATACCCGTGCGGCTTCCCGGAAGGCTCGTTCCCTCCAGCCGGGCCGTTCGCGACACCGGAGCCAGTGCCCGGATAGATAGCGATCGGTCGAGGCTCGAAGGCATGAAGATGTTGGGATCGA
>JAJRVQ010000157.1 GCA_024277255.1 Acidobacteriota bacterium
CAGATGCTGTTCGGCATGGAGAACCTGTACCTCTACCTGGGTTCGGAGAAACGCAAACTCGGGCGCTTTCTCGACCGGCTGGCCGAGCACCACATGGAGTTTCTCCGCCGCGTGCTGCCCGCCGTTAAGGGCTACGTGCAAATCCTCGTGGTGGGCGACGACCTGGGGATGCAGAGCGGCCCCCAGCTCTCCCCCGCGATGTACCGCGAGCTGTTCCTGCCCCGCCACAAAAAGATCTACGAGCTGGCGAAGCGACTCAGCGGCGCCCACCTGTTCATGCACAACTGCGGCGGCATCTACCAGTTGATTCCCAGCCTGATCGAAGCCGGCGTCGAGATCCTCAATCCGGTCCAGACCTCGGCCCGGCGCATGGAACCGGAACGATTGAAGCGCGAGTTCGGCGCTGACATCACCTTCTGGGGAGGCGGCTGCGATACCCAGCACACGCTGATCCACGGTACGCCGGAGCAGGTGCGCGACGACGTCCGCCGGCGGCTCGATGTCTGGATGCCCGGCGGCGGCTACGTGTTCAACCAAGTGCACAACGTGCTCTCCGATGTTCCACCGGAGAATGTCGTCGCCATGCTCGACGCCGCTTACGAATTCGGGCGTTATTGAGCGAATTCCTCGCGAATTACGGCTTCTTGGGCTCAGCCGGCTCCTCGGCGAACATCTCATCGGGGAGCGAGTCCGGCGTGTCGAAGCTGATCACGGCCTCGGCGCCGAACTTCCGATAGAGCCGGAATTCGACTTCGTTCTTCACCAGGAAGCGCCCCTGCCGCATCCGCATCTCGAATTTCAGCGGCAGCATGTACTCCCCGCCGCTGATGTTCACGAAGTCGTAGTCGAGCACCGTCCGCGCCTCTTGCACCGGAAACGACGGATCGATGTTCAGCGCCTCGAGCGTGATCCGGACCACCATCTCCGTGTCCCGGTCCACGTAAACCAGCCCGCGGTAGGCCGGTATCGTGCGCATCTTCTTTTCGTAGCTGATCGACCACTTCGACTTCTCTTTGCGCACGAAGTAGTTGTAGACGTGGCAGATCCGCCCGCGCAGCTTTCCCCAGCGCTCCCACTGGAACGCGGCGTCCGTCTCCGGGTCGAAGATCTCATGCATCATCGTCCCGAACTCGCCCGACGAGGTCGCGCCCTGCACGTCGTCCATGGTCATGTTCACCGGGCGGTTGTTCACGAGTATCACCTTGTAGTCTTCCTTCTGATCGAAGTAGGTGAGCTTTGCCGTAACCGTGTCAATCTTGCGCCAGAATCCCATGCCGCTCGGATCGGCATACCGGCGCGTCACCTGCGTGCAGATGAAATCCGGCAACCCTTTGAGGTACCCCAGGGCGAAATCCCGCACCGCGTTGATGATGCGGTCTTGCTCGGCCGGCGACGGCGGCGGCACGGTCGGCTTCTTCCGGCGCACCTCCACCGGCCGCGGATCCGGCAGGCTCGCCGACTCTCTCGCCAGCTTCGCCAACTCCTTCAACGTCTTCGGACCCGCCCCGAGAGCCGCCAACTCCTCCAGCGTGGACGCGTCCAGCTTTTCGGTCAGCTTCACCCGCTTCAGATACTTGGCCACCTCTCCATCCTTGTGGCTGAGCTCGATCGACGAGCGCACCATCCGGACAAGCTGCTGCACGGTGATCTGCTGCCCGGCCGCCGCCAGGCAAAAGACCATCGCCAATATGGCCAAACGAGCCTTCATACCCATATCCTCTCAGATTGGACGCCGAAGATCAGCGCCGGTGTGCCGCCCGTTCGACGGCGCGCATGACGCGGAGGGTGTTGCCGCCGTAGATCTTTCTGATTTCCACCGCGGTGTAACCTTGCTCAAGCAGGGCCCTGGTCAGGTTCGGGAATTTGGAGACATCGTCAAGACCGGTGGGGACGCAGCTTACGCCGTCGTAGTCGGTGCCGATGCCGACGGCGTCGATGCCGGCGAGCTTGACGACGTGATCGATGTGGGCGACGACGTCGGCGAGGGTGGCGGGAACGGTGAGGTGGGGGTCCTTGCCTTTCAGCGCGGGATTGAAATAGGGGGAGGAGTCGGCCGAGGCTTGGGCGAGAAACTCGCAACCGAAGTTGATGTGGATGACACCTCCCTTGGCGGCCAGGGCGACAATCATGCCGTCGGTCATGTTGCGGGGGATGTTGCTGATGGCGCGGCAGGAGGAGTGGGAGGCGATAACCGGCGCGGTGCTGGTGGCCAGGACGTCGCGGAAGGTGTCGTCGGAGACGTGGGAGACATCGACCATCATGCCGAGGCGGTTCATCTCCCGGACCACCTTGCGGCCGAAATCGGTGAGGCCGCCGTGGTGCTGGATGAGCGGGTCGTCGATGTCGCCCGAGGAGTCGGCCCAGTTATTCGTGTTCGAGTGGGTGAGGGTCATGTAGCGGGCGCCGAGCGCGTAGGCCGAGCGCAGGATGCGCAGGCTGTCTTCGATGGCGTGGCCGCCCTCGATCCCGATGAGCGCGGCGATCTTGCCGTCGCGGTGGGCGCGTTCGATGTCGTCGGCGGTGAGGGCGAGGGCGAATGCGCCAGGGTGGTGCTCGACGATATCGTAGCGGACGGTGTCGATCATCTGGAAAAGGCGGTGAGTGGAACCGTTGTTGGCAACGAACGACTTCGAAACGTAGGCGGCGAAAAACACGGCGCCGACGCCGCCGGCGTGCAAGCGGGGCAGGTCGGTGTGCATTTTCGGGTTGGATTTGCCGATGTCCATGCCCTTGACGGTGTCGCTGGTGACGTCGTTATGAAGGTCAATCAGGAGGGCCGATTGGTGGACGCGCTGGACCTCGGCGTCAGTCACGTTTTCCTTGGGAGCGGCGAAGGCGAGCCCGGCACAGCAGAAGAGGATGGGTACGACACGGGTGGAGGGGCGGAACATACCCCCGAGTCTAACAGTCCGGCGCCGCCGGACCGTGGCCGCGGACGGCGTTTTACGCAACCAAGTAGTTGTAATTGCGTCTGTTATACTAGACACTCAGAAAGAGAGGGGGGATTGTTTGTGCTCCCCCTGGAGATAACACCTTTATGAATCGCCTCGTCAAGCTACTTATTGTTGGGACCTCGGCGTGTCTGGTGCTGTTCCTGCTATTGGGCACGGTGCTGGGCCGCGATCCGAAACCGGAAGACGTCTACCGGCACTTCGCCGTGTATACCGAGGTGCTGTCGCGGATCAAGAGCGAGTACGTGGAAGAACCGGACATGAAGGACGTCACGCACGGGGCGTTGAACGGGTTGCTCGAGTCGATCGATCCTTTCGCCAGCTACTTGACCGCGGACCAGTTCAAGCAGTATCAGAAAGACCAGCGGGCGAAGAAAGCCGGGCTCGGGATGATCCTGTCGCGGAAGGTGGGCTTCGTGAGCGTGGTGGACGTGACGCCGGGTTCGCCCGCGGACAAGGCTGGGATGCGAACCGGTGACATGCTCGAGACGATCGACGGAGTGGCGACGCGCGACATGCCACTGGCCTACGCCGAGATGTTGCTGCGGGGCAAAGCGGGGACACAGGTGAACCTGACCGTGCTGCGCGTGAGCCAGGGTACCGAGCCGCAAGAGCTGACGCTCGTCCGGGCGAAGTGGAAGTATCCGCCGGTTACCGGGCAACTGCTGGAAGGTAAGATCGGCTGGGTGCGGGTGCACAGTCTGGAGAGCGGCAAGAGCGCCGAGGTGGCGAAGCAGGTGCGGCAGTTGGTTAAGAAGGGCGCCACCCAGTTGGTGCTCGATCTGCGGCGGTGCGCCGCGGGCGATCCGGCGGAGGGTCTAAAGCTGGCGGACCTGTTCCTGAACCAGGGGGAGATTGGCTATCTGGTGGGCCAGAAGGTTCCGCGGCAGGATTTCAAGGCGAGCCCGGAAACGACCGTTACCGATCTGCCGATGGTGGTGCTGATCAATCGCGGCACGGCGCGCGGGGCTGAGATCACGGCGGCGGCGCTGCTCGATTCGAAGCGCGGCGAAGTGGTCGGCGAGCGAAGTTACGGCGACGCGGCCTTGCGGCGCGCGGTAACGCTGGCCGATGGCGGCGCGGTAATTCTCTCGGTCGCCAAGTACCATTCCCCGGACGGGAAGGCGA
>JAJRVQ010000158.1 GCA_024277255.1 Acidobacteriota bacterium
CGACCACCTGCTCCCAGCTCCACCAGTCGCCGGTCCAATCCTGATCGACCAGCAACTGATGGTGGAATTCAACGGTTCCACCCTCGCCTGGCGGGCTATCGACCAAGGCGTAGGTCAAACGCACCGGCACCCGGTCCGGGTCGAGGGTTGCTCCCCCCAGCCGATCGAGGCGCACACGGGCCCTCAGGCTGCCGCGTAGCGCGCCCGTCTCGCCCGTCTCGCCGCTGGCCTGCCGGCGATAGCGCGCGTCGACCACCAAGTCGCCACTGTCGCTCTCGCCGTCGAGAATGCGCCGCACCCGGGCCCGCGTGACCTGCGGGGGAATCGAGGAGCGCACCACCGCCGGAGCCTGGACGGTGATGCGCGAGTTCGAGCTGGCCACGGTCACGGCACGAAGCAATCCGTCGGGCGGACGCGACACCTGGTAGGTGACCCTGAACCGTTCGCCCAGCCGCTGCAGCCGCCGCGGTAGCTCTTCCGCCGTCGAAATCAGTTCACCGGCTGTGGTCTTGGCCAGAACCTCCAGCGGATCGATCGGCGCGGTCAGCAGCGAGCCCGCCGGCTCGCTCTTCTTCTTGCCGCGACCGAACAGCAGCCCGAGCGCGCCGTTCAAGTTGACGGTCTCATTGGGCAGATCGCTCTCCTCGTTGCGCCGCGTGCGAAAGCTCTCGAACTCACTGTCCGCCAGCCAGGTTGCGTCATCGAAGGCGTCGTAAGCCACCGGCACCACGACCCACCCCAGAGCACTGATCGCCTCCGCCGCCGCTCGCGTCGACTCCGCCAGCTCGCGAGGCCCGCTGCCGACAGCGCCGACCCCACCGAGACGACGATAGAACAGCCCCGGATCGAAGTCGTAGCCATCTTGAACCCAGAGCAGCGCCCGCGGGCCCGCATCGAGATCCGCTGCCAGCCAGCTCACCAGTGCGTCCAACCGGCGCTGAATCAGTAGCTCCTCCTTCGCCGTGGCCCGTTCGGCCAGGTAACGCCGCTGAGCGGTCCAACGGTCTCCTTGCAGCTCCTGCGCTTCTTTCTGCACTTCGCGCCGCAGCGACGACAGACGGTCCCTGCCGGCCACCTCCAGAAAGACTCGGGAAAAAGCCTCAACGATTGCCTCCGCATCCGAGGTCGCCACCAGCTGTTTGTGCGGCTCCTCATCGGCGACCCAAATCTCCACCGTCCCCAGCTTGCCGAGAGCGGCGACCTGCAGGGCCAGCGTTTGGGCGGCGGCGCGGACCGTCTCGGTGGAGCTGAGCGGCAGATCGAAGTAGACCACCAGCCGCCAAGGCTCTTTACCCTCTCCGACCCCGACCGGTGCGACGCTGACCACGCTGCGCTTCTCATCGGCCTCGCGCACCACCAGCTCTTGCGGCAGCAACTTCTCGACCGCCGAGCCGCTGAAGCCGCGCGCCGAGACCACGAGGTCGATCGCCGTCACCCGCGCCTGGTCGGAAAACTCCTGGCTCCAGCCAGCAGCCGGCGCCAGAGAGATTCCCCAGGCGAGGGCCATGATGATCCAGCCGTTCCTCCGGCGGATGGGCGAATTGGTCGAATTCATCGCAACAGGCTCCTCTGAGGCCATCGAGTAATGGGGGGCAAAAACCACCGTGACCAGGGTTGGCAACCACTGACCGTGAGCAACACCTATGTTACGATCCCGCTCTTTGCAAGGTGGGTGCCCGCGAGGGATAGGCCACCACTGCTCGCACGGTCTTGATACCCCTTTTGGCCTGGGAGGTCCTCCACGTGTCTCTGAACCGCGGCCCTAGTCTACCTCTGGTGATCTTCGCAATGCTGACAATTCCGACCCTCTCCTGCACCCATCGCCTGCACGACAAGAGTTCAGCCTCGATGGGCGGCCCAGCCACCGCCACCAGCGCCGATTTGACATCCGCCAACGGCGCGGCGGCGATCGTCGCCGCGGCTCCCGACACTGCGCCGATGGCACGCGTCGAGCGCCAAGTCACCACGCTGCACGGGATCGACCTGGTCGATGACTATCGCTGGCTGCGCCAGCGCGACAATCCGCAGGTCATTTCCTACCTGGAGGCGGAGAACGCCTACACTGAAGCGGTCATGGCGCACACGCAGCAGCTGCAGGAGACCCTGTATCGAGAAATGGTCGGCCGTATCCAGGAGAACGACCTCTCGGTACCGACACCCGTCGACCATTTCTTCTACTACACCCGCTCGGTGGAGGGATCTCAGTACAAGATCTACTGCCGCAAACGCGGCAGCCTCGACGCCACCGAAGAGGTCTTGCTCGACGTCAACCGGTTGGCCGAAGGCCATGACTACTTCCGCATCGGCGGCTTCAAGGTCAGCCCCGACCACCGTCTCCTCGCCTACAGCTACGACACCGCCGGTGGCGAACGCTACACTTTGCGGGTCAAGGATCTGTCCACCGGCGAGCTGCTGGCCGACACCATCGAGAAGACCACCTACGGCATCGAGTGGGGTAACCACAACAAGACCCTCTTCTACGTCGTCTCGGACGCGGCCAACCGCCCTTACCAGCTCAAACGGCACCGGCTCGGCCAACCTTCCGCCGGTGACGAGGTCCTTTACCACGAGCAAGACGAGCGCTTCTTCGTCAATCTGGGCAAGAGCCGCAGCCGCCGGTTCCTCCTCGTCTCCGCCGACAGTGCTCTCACCAGCGAGGCTTACTTTCTGGACGCGGATCGGCCCGAAGAGCCACTACAGCTGTTCGCCGCTCGCCGGCAGGGGATCGAGTACAGGATCGATCACCAGGGAGATCACTTCTTCATCCGCACCAACGAAGAGGCCAAGAACTTCAAGCTCCTGCGCACTCCTCTCGGCGCCATCGGACGCGACAACTGGCAGCTGGTCATCGCCCATCGACCGGAGACACAGCTCGAGTGGATCGAAGTCTTCGAACGCTTCCTGGTGGTGGTCGAACGCCACGAGGGGCTGCGCCGCTTCGAGGTGCGTCCGATCGACGGCGCGCCGCACTACATCGAGATGCCCGAACCGGTTTACACCGTCTTCCCGACCGACAACCGCCAGTACGAGGCCGGGACACTGCGTTTTCGCTACACCTCGATGGTCACCCCAGCGTCGGTCTTCGACTACAACCTCGCCGAGCGCACCCGCGAGCTGTTGAAGCAGACCGAGGTCAGGGGCGGCTATGACCCGGCCGACTACGGCAGCGAGCGGATCTTCGCCACCGCCGGCGACGGGACGCGCATTCCGATCTCGCTGGTGTTCAAGCGCGGTACGCGGGAGGCGGGGCCGGCTCCGCTGTGGCTCTCCGGCTACGGCTCCTACGGTACCAGCAGAGAGCCCTACTTTTCTTCCGCCCGTTTGAGCATGCTCGACCGAGGTTTCGTCTACGCCATCGCCCACGTCCGCGGCGGTGGCGAGATGGGTGAGCCCTGGCACGACGACGGCAAACTGCTCAACAAGCGCAACACCTTCACCGACTTCATCGCCTGCGCCGAGCACCTGATCGCCACCGGCTACGCCGACCCGGACCGCCTGGCGATCAGCGGCGGCAGCGCCGGCGGACTGCTGATCGGCGCCGTGCTCAACCTGCGGCCCGATCTGTTCACCGTGGCGCACGCGGCGGTTCCCTTCGTCGACGTGATGAACACCATGCTCGACCCGACCATCCCGCTGACCGTCACCGAGTACGAAGAGTGGGGTAATCCCAATGAGAAGGAGTACTTCGAGTACATGCTCTCCTACTCGCCCTACGACAACGTCGAGGCCAAGGAATACCCGCACCTTCTGGTCACCGCCGGTCTCAACGACCCACGGGTGCAGTACTGGGAACCGGCAAAGTGGACCGCCAAGCTGCGGGCCAACAAGACGGGAGACCACCGACTGCTGCTCAAGACCAACATGGGCGCCGGCCACGGCGGCGCCTCGGGCCGCTACAGCCGTCTGCATGAGACGGCCTTCGAATACGCCTTCTTCCTCGACACACTGGGTATCGGATCCGGCAGTGGAAACAACAACACGGGTACCAGGTAGGTGATCCAGGCCGAAGGTCTGTCCAAGACCTTCTTCGTCCATCGCAAACAAGCCGGGCTGTGGGGCTCGGTCAAGTCGCTGATCAAGCGCAGCAAAGAGCCGCGCCACGCCGTGCGCCAGGTCAGCTTCCACGTCGGCCCGGGAGAAATCGTCGGCTTGGTGGGGGCCAACGGAGCGGGCAAGACGACGCTGGTCAAGATGCTGGCCGGGATCATCGTGCCCACCGCCGGGCGTGCCCGCGTGCTCGGCTACGACCCGTGGCAACGCGACAACCGCATGCGCCGCCAGATCGCCTTGATCATGGGCCAGAAAGCCCAACTGTGGTGGGATCTGCCGGCCGCCGACTGCTTCCTGCTGCTGCGCGAGATCTACCAGATCCCGCAACGGCGGTTCGAGGAAGGGCTCGCCTACCTTTCCTCGACCCTCGATGTCGAGCAGCAGCTCAACGTGCAGATCCGCCGCCTTTCGCTGGGCGAGCGCATGAAGATGGAGCTGATTGCGGCACTTCTCCACTCCCCTCGTGTCTGCTTTCTGGACGAGCCGACCATCGGCTTGGACTTGACGGCGCAGCGGGCCATCCGCGAGTTCATCCTGCGCTACCGCCAGGACCACCATCCGGCGATGTTGCTGACCAGCCACTACATGGAAGACATCGAGCGGCTATGCAAGCGCATCCTGATCATCCGCCGCGGCGAACTGGTCTTCGACGGCCCGCTGGCCGAGGTGGCCGAACGCTACGCCAGCCACAAGGTGGTAGTGGTGGAACTCAGCCGCGGTGTCGATCGCCGACAGTTGGCGCGCGAACTGGCCGAACTCGGCGAACTCCTGCCCTGCGAGGAGGGGCACGAGGCGGAGTTGACCTTGAGCCTACGCACGCCGCGAGCGCGGGTCGCCACTCTTGCCGGCCGGCTCCTGCAATTGTTGCCGGTCACCGACCTGTCGATCGAAGAGGAGGAGATCGGCAACATCATCGCCCACATCATGCAGGCGCGCGAAGACGAGGAGGAGGCTCCAGAATGAGGCCGGGGCTGGCCACCCAGGTATTCAGTGTCGAGGCGCGCAAGCTGATGAGCTACCGCACCGACTTCTGGATCAACACGGTGGCGGTCTTCGCCGCCAAGATGGTGGTCGCTTACTACCTCTGGGTGGCGATCTTCGCCGAATCAGGCCGGTCGACGATCGGCGGCTTTACCCGCGACGGGATGATCCTCTATTACGTGCTGGCGATCCTCATCGGTAAGGTGGTTTCCGGTAGCGAGCGACAGATGTCGATCTCGCAGGACATTTACGAGGGAAGCCTCACTCGGTATCTGCTCTACCCGACCGGGTATGGCACCATCAAGTACGTCGAACACCTGGGTACGCTGGTGCCCTCGCTGATTCAGCTCGTTCTCTTCGGTGGCATCGCCTGGTGGTTGTTCGACTTCTCGCAGCTCGGCTCGGTGACCACCGCAAGCCTGCTGCGCACCATCGTGGCGGTGGCCGTGGGCAACATGCTTCTCTTCCTGATGCTCTATGTGATCCAGGGCGTCGCTTTCTGGGCCGACAACGTCTGGTCTCTTCAGGTCATGCTGCGCTTCATCACCAGCATGTTGGGCGGCTTGATGCTGCCGCTCGACCTCTTCCCGGCCTGGGCGCGTCAGATCCTCGATGTGCTGCCGTTTCAGGCCCTTTTCTACTTCCCTGTAATGACCCTGCTCAACCGGCTGGGAACCGGCGAGTGGCTGCGCACCCTCGCCGTGGCACTCGCCTGGTGCGCGGCGATCGGCTGGCTGGCGCGCATCGTCTGGCGGCGTGGCTACCGCGTCTACACCGGGGTGGGCATCTGATGCTGCTGCGCTACCTCAGGCTCTACCTGCACTTCCTGCGTTTCTCGCTGTCGCGGGCCATGGAGTTTCGTCTCGACTTCTACTTTCGCGTGGTGATGGACGCCGTCTTCTATGCCGTCAACATCGGTTTCTTCTCGGTGCTCTACCGCCACACTTCGCTTCTCGGTGGATGGGACCTCGACCAGATTTACCTCTTCGTCTGTAGCTACCTGTTGGTCGACGCGCTCTACATGACCATCTTCGCCAACAACATGTGGTGGCTGCCGATCTTCATCAATCGCGGCGATCTCGACTACTACTTGGTGCGACCGGCCTCCTCGCTTTTCTTCCTCAGCCTGCGCGAGTTCGCCGCCAACTCGTTCCTCAACCTGGTGCTGGCCTCGGGGCTGACCGCCTGGGCCGTTCTGCGCTATCCCCATTCACCCGGCCTTGGGCGCATTCTGCTCTACGTCGCCTTCCTGCTGCTCGGCACCTTCATCCTCTACCTGACCCGGCTGCTCTTCCTAATCCCCACCTTCTGGCTTCACTCCGGCACCGGCCTGCGCGAACTCTCCTGGTCGATGGACACCCTCTCCGAACGGCCGGTGCAGATCTATGACACCTGGCTGCGCCGCGCCCTGCTCACCGTGTTGCCCTTCGGCTTCATCGCCTCGGTGCCGGCGGCGGTCTTCTTCGAGGGCCTCACCTTGAGCCGTTTCCTGCTCGCCGTAGGCGTCGCCGGCGGCCTGTTCTGGGTCGCGCTCTGGGGCTGGAAGCGGGGCCTGAGTGCATACTCCTCGGCCTCCTCGTAGCCCCTTGCAGCCATCGAGCGTAGTCTCCCTACGGATCCACCTGCTATCCTCTCCACACTGGGATTCACCGAGGAAGGTTCGACACAGATGGGGTCGACGGACGGAGACAAAGTCCGACAGAGTGAGCTGACCTGTCTGCTGATCGAGTGGCGGGACGGCGATGCCGCCGCCCTCGACCGGCTGATGCCGTTGGTCTACGCGGAGTTGCGTAAGCTGGCCAACGCCTACACCAAGCGCGAACGCTCCGACCACTCGCTCGAACCGACCGACCTGGTGCACGAGGCCTACCTGCGCCTGGTCGACAAGACCCATCCGCAGTGGCGGGACCGGGTGCACTTCTATGCCGTCGCCGCACAGGTGATGCGCCGGGTGCTGGTGGATCACGCGCGGCGGGTGCATGCCTCCAAGCGCGGCGGCGGGGCGGTCAAGGTCCACCTCGAAGTGATCGGTGAGGTGGCCGAACGCAAGGCGACCGATGTATTGGAACTCGACGATGCCCTCAAAGCCCTGGAGAAACTCGATCCGCGTAAGAGCAAGATCATCGAGCTGCGCTACTTCGGCGGTCTGACCATCGAAGAGACCGCCAGTTACCTCAAGGTCTCGACGGCGACGGTCATCGCCGACGCGCGGCTGGCACGCGCCTGGCTATTCGATCAACTGAAGCGACCGGAGCGGGCACAGTAGTGGCCGCGGAGCGCTGGCAACGGGTCGAGGAGATCTTCCGCGCCGCGATCGAATTGCCGGCCGAGCAGCAAGCACCCTTTCTCGACGACAGCTGCGGCGGTGACGCCGACCTGCGGCAAACCGTCGAGCGGCTGCTCAACTGCGACCGCCAGGCTGGTGAGTTTTTGGAAGAGGCGCTGCTCGGCGGCATCGAGTTGGTGGAAGGTTCCGGTGAGGCCACGGAAACCATCGGTCCCTATCGGCTGATCGAGCGCACCGGCAGCGGCGGCATGGGCGCCGTCTACCGAGCAGCGCGGGCCGATAGCGAATACGACCAGGTGGTCGCCATCAAGGTGATTCACACCGGGATGGGGTCGCCGCTGGCGGTGGAGCGATTCCGCCGTGAGCGGCAGATTCTCGCTAGCCTGCAACACCCCAACATCGCCCGGCTGCTCGACGGCGGAACCACCGCAACCGGCCTGCCCTACCTGGTGATGGAGTACATCGAGGGAGAGCCGATCGATCAATACTGCGACCGGCTGAAACTCACTCTTCGCGAGCGGCTTCACCTCTTTGTCACCGTCTGCACCGCGGTCTACTCCGCCCACCAGAACCTCGTCGTTCACCGCGATCTCAAGCCGAGCAACATCCTGGTGACCGCGGAAGGCACGGTCAAGCTGCTCGACTTCGGAATCGCCAAGCTGCTCAGCTCCACTGACGGTGACAACCTCACTGAAGCCACCCTCACCCTCGAACGAGCACTGACCCCGAGCTACGCCAGTCCCGAGCAGATTCGAGGCGACCTGGTGACCACGGCGAGCGATGTCTATTCGCTCGGCGTCCTGCTCTTCGAGCTGATGGCCGGCCGCAAGCCTTTCGACCTCAGCGACGTCACCCGGCGTGAGGCCGAGCGGCGGATCCTCGAAGATCCCGCTCCGCCACCGAGTTCCACCCTGGTGGCCCGGCGGGCGGAGACCGACAAAGGGAAATCCACCTCCAAGAAGTCCATTGAAGTCATCGCTGGGCAGCGCAATCTCCGGCCGGAGGCACTGAGGCGCCAACTCACCGGCGACATCGACACCATCGTCCTTACCGCACTGCGCAAGGATCGCACCCACCGCTACCCATCCGTCGACAAGTTGGCGCAGGATGTGCGCCACCATCTCGACGGCTTGCCGATCGAAGCCCGCCCGCCCACCTTCTCCTATCGCGCCGCCAAGTTCCTGCGCCGCAACCGGGTGGCGGTGGCGGTGGCCGCGGCGTTTGCTCTGCTCGTCGGTGGCTTTAGCCTAGTTCTCTCGGATCGCGCCGAGCGCGCGCGCGTCGAACGACAGCGCACGCAACAGGTAATCGACCTGGTTGGCGGCTTGGTCCGCTACGCCGATCCCGCTCGCTCACGTGGAACCACCATCACCACCCAAGAGTACCTGGACAGGGTGACCGCCAGTGTGGGGCAAGAGCTGAGCGATCAACCGGGAATCCGGGCAGACATGCTGGAGGAGATCGGACTGGTTTACCTGCGTCTCGGTCTCACCCAGCGTGCCCGCCAACAGTTTGAAGAGGCGCTGACGATTCGAACCGCCGAGGGCGGCGAGAGGGCCGCCGGCCTGTCACAGACCTACAACCGCCTGGGCAGCGTCGCCTTTCAGAACGGAGAATTCCCGCTGGCGGAAACGCTCCATCGGGAGGCGCTGTCACGCATCGGCCGCGGGAAGTTGGAAAGCCCGATGGACGAGGCCACCATCATCAACGATCTGGCGCTGGCGATCTATGAACAGGGTCGGCCCACCGAGGCCGAACCGCTATTTCGCCAAGCGCTCGCGCTGTTGTACGCCTCCGGCAGCGACTACCGCTGGGTAGCGGGCATCTTAGGCAATCTGGCCCGCCTACTCAGCGACCTGGGGGAATTCGAAGAGGCGGAGGAGATGCTGGCCGAGGCGCTGGCCATCGACCAGCGGATCTACGGCGAGGTCAGCACCGCCGTGGCGCAGGATCTGAACCTGATGGGGTTCGTCGCCGACGAGCAGGGAGACTTCGAAGTGGCGGCACAGCACCACCGGCGCGCACTCGAACTGCGCCGCCGCTTGCTCAGCCCGGCGCACCCCGACCTGCTGGAGAGCTTGAACAACGTCGCCACCACCGTCTCCCGGCTCGGAGATTTGGCGGCCGCGGAGCCGCTCGCCCGAGAAGCGGTCGAGACCTGGGAGCGCACCCGCGAGCGCGAGCACCCCACCTTTGCCAGGTACCTCGCCAACCTGGCCGCAATCCTGCGCCGGATGGGTCGCTACGAAGAGGCGATCCCGCTGGCCACCGAGGCGCTGGAGATCCGCCGCAAGAGTCCCGGCACCAATCCCCGGGCGATCATCGGCAACTTGGTCAACCTCGGAACGCTGAGATATTCCGTCGGCGACCTTGAGGAAGCAGCGAGCTTCTACCGCCAGGCGATCCGCGACGTTCGTGAGGGCCAGACCGCATCCGAGTACCTCGGTACAGCCCTACTCGGACTGGGCACGGTACAACGGGCGCAGGGGAACTTCGCCGCCGCGGAATCGAGCCTGAACGATGCGCTCAAGGTCTACGGCGAGGAGTTGGGCGACCGCCATCCATTGTACGCTCTCGGCCTCACTCGGCTCGGCATGGCGCTCAGTCGAGCCGGCCGTAGCGAGGAAGCTGAAACCGCGCTGCGCCGTGCCACCACCATCTACGCCGAGCGCCAGCCGGAGCACCCGGGGTACGGCAACGTCATGGCCTACCTGGCCGAGCACCTGGCGCGGATAGGACGGGGCGAAGAAGCCGAGACGCTCGCCCGGCAGGCGCTCGCACAGCTCGAAGGTCTCAGTGCCGACACCACCGCCGAAGCGGCCACCGCCCGCGGCATCCTTGGCTCGTGCCTGGCGCTCCAAGGCCGATTTGCCGAGGCCGAGCGGCTGCTGACCGAAAGCCTGCGACAGCTCCAGGATTCGAAAGGGGCGAACCACCCCGACACCACCGAGGCCCGAAACCGCCTCACCTCCTTCCACGATGGGCGAAGGCGAGGCAGCCGAGCGGCGCGGGTCAGCGAACGGTGATCGCGTCCACCATCACGGTGACACAGTCGAGGAGCACATGGACTTGCGCCTTGACCTCGCTGGAGCCGGTCTTGGCGAATTCCGGAGCCAACGGAGCCCCCGCAGGGGCGCATGACGGAGCCAGGTAGTCGAGATCCAGCTCGTACTTGACCGTGTAGCCACTCTTGCCTTCCAGGAGGAGGAGGTTGTTCTCGGCCGGCAAGAACGAACTCTCGGCGTCCATCAGGGCGGAGGTAGCTCCCCCTGCCGAACCGTTGAAGTCGGCCGCCTTGCTGTAGCTCGATTCGGCTCCTCGAATCTGCTCCACGGTGTTGGAGTCGGGGCCTAGCCAAGTCTTGAGTTCCACGGTCGGGCTCACCACGTAGGGAGCGGAGGCGCTACGGAACGAATCCTGACCATCGGCTGCGATCCGCGAGTGACGAATCACGCCATCCACCACCTCGGGAAACGGCAGGCTCATCGGATGCTCGATGTCAACGAACTGCTGGTCGTCGAGAGGAGCGAACAGGTCGACCGCTCCATCGTGCACCGCGACCATCGAGCCCCATGGGATCGAGGCATGAGCGTAGACCACCACCAGAGCGGCCCCTTCCGCGAAGGGCGGGTTCTGCAAGCCGATCGACCAGGGATCCTCATCACCGGTGAGCGCCGAGGGAATACCGGACACCGCGTAGTCGCCGTTGAGCACCGGCGTCAGTAAGGTGGTCACCGAACCCTTGTAGACCGCGATCTCGCCGCCCATACCCCAGCAGGGCTCGGTCGTCGTGGCCACCAGGCTCACGGTCACCGGCTGGCCGCCGAAGGTGAGTTCCAGAGTCTCCGGAGCCAGGCCGAAGCCGAAGATCACGCTGGCATAGAGATCGCCACGCACTCCCTTGGCACCGGACTCGATTCCCCGCATCTGCAGGACGGTCGACCCGTTGTTGCGCGCACCGTTGGCCACCGCCCGGTGGTCAACGCCGCCGACCACATCTTCGCAGGCGATCTTGCCCGGTTCCGCGTCGTTGGTGCAGGTCGTCAACAATTGGTCCGCGGTGATGATGTAGGCCTCGCTGAGTGATTTCGGCAGCAAGATCGCCTTGTTCGGCGGATCCACCAATGATTGGCCCGCGCCGCCACGAGTCGGCATGCCGGCATACGCCGAGGTCACCACCACCGCCGAAATGAGAACCGCCAACGAGACCACCCAGATCGGCGCGCTTATCTGCCGATGCTCTGAACGTGAAGAACCACTCCTCTTGAACACTCCAGTACCTCCTTTCGCGTCCCCACCGCTGCTCGGCTGACGCTCCGACATCATTGGATAACAGCCTCTGTCTCTACACAGCGCAAACCGCTTGAGAAAGCAACAGAGATTTTTCCATTCTCCCGGATCGCAACCGCTTCGCCCCAGCCTTGGCCACCTAGCCAGCGGCTTAGGTGGCGCAGCGGATACCGGCCTATTCGACCTCCTGGCCGCAAGCTACATACCCGCTTGGGGGCGGTTCAGCAGCCGCCGACGGTGCTCGACCAGGCAGTGCAGTCACCACTCTCGAAGCCGTCCAGCAGCACCTCTTGCACACCGATCACCCGGAAGATCGATCCGCTCCGGTCGGCGACGTAGAGTTCACCGTTGGAATCCTCGCCGAAGCTGGTGATCAACAGCGCGCTGTTGAGCAGCTCGACGGTGTTCCAGGTGACGTTGTCGGCGCTGGTGGCGCCCCAAATCTGGCCGGTGCAGAAGTCGCCGTAGAGGTAATAGCCGAAGAGAGAGGACCAGGGACCCCGGTAGCGATACCCGCCGGTGACCGAACACCGGCCGCCGCCATGGGTGTAAGTGAGGATCGGAAAGTCGTGGTCGCCCACGGGGCCGCAGCCGGCGGTATTGAAGGGGTTGTCCCCTTCATAGCAGCGCCAACCCCAGTTCTCGCCACCACTGCTCAAGGCCGGCTGAAAGTCGATCTCCTCGATGGCGTCTTGGCCGACATCGCCGATCAGCAGGTCGCCGGTCAAGCGGTCGAAACTGAAGCGCCAGGGGTTGCGCAGGCCGTAGGACCAGATCTCGTCGAGCGCACCGGCAACCCCGACAAAGGGATTGTCGCCCGGAATCGCGAAGGGCAAGGCGCCATCCACGTCGATGCGCAGCAGCTTGCCGAGCCTCAAGCCGAGGTTCTGAGCCCGGTTTCCGGGATCGTTGGCACTGCCGCCGTCACCGGACGAGATGTAGAGGTAGCCATCCGGCCCGAACGCCAAATGACCGCCGTTGTGATTGCTGAACGGTTGGTCGATGGTCAGCATCACCATCTCGGAGTTGGCATCGGCGACATTTGGATTACCGGCGGAAACCGCGAAGCGAGAAACGATGGTGTCGCCGTTACTCCGCGTGTAGTTGACGTAGAAGAAACCGTTCGCCGCGTAGGATGGATGGAAGGCGAGCCCCAAAAGCCCTTGTTCGTTGCCAGCGGCCAAGGCCGAGATGGTGAGAAAGGGAGCTGGCAGAAGCAGGCCATCTTCGAAAACGCGGATGCGGCCGGTCTTCTGACCCGGCACCAGCTCGTCGCCCTGCTCGATGAAGAAGAGCCTGCCGCTACCGTCGCCCGGATCGACGATGGCGATCGGCGAACTCAAACCACCGGTCACCAGATCGAGTTGCAGAATCGGCGGCTGAGCCATCGAAGGCACCAGGGGAAGCAGCGCGAGGACGACCACGAAGAGCGGAAGGGCTCGAAACTTCATGTCTCTACCTCAAGGGAGTTGGATGGACCTTCGGTGTTGGAACTTCAATCGACCTTCAGCCCAATATCAATGTATTTCAATCATACAATGATCGAGCGGTGCTTCCGCAACCAAGGCCCAACTCGGTCGTCTTACTCCGCAGTGAGGTGAACTTCCAGACCGGCGCCGGTCTGGTTGAGGCTGCGCACCCGGACATCCTCATGCGGCAGATCCAACACCAGATGGAGTTCTCTCTGCTCGGCTTGGTGGTAGCCAAGCCGGATACCTGAGAGCTGAGGAGTGTCCACTTGCGTCGTCGGCTGGGGGAACTCACCGCGAATTCCACGCACTCGAATCAGCACTCGCGGCTGAGCACCCGGCATCTTCTCCTGCGTGTACCTGCCCGCCTCCAGGGCACCGTCGCCGGTTATGCTGACGATCGTCTCGTCACCGAGTTGGCGCCAGACAAGATCGGTAACCTGGCCCATCGAACGGGGCGCGCCAGGCCGATCGTGCAGGTTGAGAAGCCTCCGCAGCGTCATACCTTCTTCAAGCTGCAAGCGAGTGAGATCAAGCCCGCCGTCCTGCGTAGCGAGTACCGGCGCGCGAAAATGTTGGCCAGCGCTCTCGCCGGTCGCCGGTGCATCGGCGCCCGCCACATCGCTGAGCGGCTGGCTGGAGGAGGCGGAGTCCGGGGCCGCAGCAGCAGCCGGATCCACATCACCCGGCTCGGACGGGGGCACCGAGGCTGCATCTCCCACAGCATCTCCAGCAGCGGGAGGAGTCGTTTCCCGTGCCGCCACCAGCGGTTCGCTGGAACGAACTCTCGAATCGGCGCTCTCTGTGACACCCGCGTCGGTGATCTTGGCCGCAGTCCGGCGATCACCGATCCAGTCCACTATCCGTCCTGCGAAGAGAGAACCGATCACGGCCACCACCGCCAAGACCGCAAGAAGCCGCAGGAAGGTGCGCGAGGGCATTCCCAGGAAGGTCTTCTTCCATCGATCCTCGGCCATCGCGGCGCCCGCGATCGCGGTGCGAGACGACCCTGGAGGAAGGCCACTGGCGGGACTCTTGTCCCCGCTGGGTCGCTGCGCCCAGACCTCCCCCCTTCCCGCCATCCGTTCGGCGGCGGGGGGCCTCGACGCCACCGGAGGAAGGTCATGTTCGGCTGCTTCGCCGGAATAGTCCACCTCTCGCAACAGGCCGTCGAGGGTCTCTTCGAGTTCCTCGTCGGGCATCGGCGTGGTCAACCAGGGAGCGGCCCGCGGCAGTTCGTCCTCGCGCTGTGGATCGATCTCTGTTTTCTCAGGGTGAGGCTCAGCATGGGGCTCGAGCTGCGGTGCGTCCACATCTCCACGGGTGATCTCACCGGCAACAGCATCGGCATCTCTACCGGCTGCAACTTGCGAGGCGGCGAAAGCCTGCGTCCCTTCCCCATCTTCATCGGCGGATCCGTCTTGCTGGTCCGCCGGATAGAGGTCGCCGAAGGCGGCACTCAGTTCGTCTGTACCCACTCTCGTGCCGGCACGCCCCAGTGGTTCGAGCACCGACGTCTCCACCGTCGGATCTTGCGACAGCAGCTCGGACTCCTCGATCACCGCCGTATCGACCGGCAGATCGCCCGTCGATTCTTCGCCTTCGGCACCTTCGGTACCGGCGAAGACAGCAGCGAGAGTTTCGTCGCCCCGGGTCTCATCGCCGGACGGCTGGTCGCTGTCTGCCGTTTCGGTGATGAACTCGATCGGCTGTGTTACCGCCAGTTCCTGGTACACAGCCGTGTCCACATCCGCTGCCGGCGGCTGCGTCTCGCTGGCCGGTTCGGTCCACTCTGTCGGTGGAAGCAACATCTCCGAAGGCGCCGGAGTCACCTCCGCCGCCCTCCCCGCTTCATCGGCGATGGGCAGAACCGGCATGGGCATCAACTGATCCGTGTCGGGGCCCAGGACGCGGTCCTGTGGCCCGCTGGCGCCAGGTTCACCGAGCCAAACCTCGGCCATGGGTTCCTCGCCGGCGGCAACAGCCAGGGTAGCCGCCGGATCGGCGCTCGCCTGCGGAGAACCGCCTGCGGCGGCAGCGGCGTCAACCACCGCCGGCTCACTGTCAGGAACCGCCGCGACCGTATCCTCCCCCGTCTCCTGCTCGCGCTCGCTTCCCGTCATCTGCAGGATGAACTCTTCGACCCGCTGTTTGCCGTCGTCTTCGAGGTGGCGGAAGCGAATCCCCATTCCACTCGGGCGATCAGGCCCGTGATACTTGACGCGGATCCAGACTACTTCGCCGTAGCCTCGGACGAACTCGCCCTCCAGCAGGCTGATGGAAAAACGCAGCAAAGTGCCGATGGGCTTAGGGTCACGGACGGTGACGAAGATCCCACCGGGTGACAGATTCGCCGAAAAGCCAACGACATCTTGGTCGCGATCGAACTGTAATTGAACCTCGGTACGCACCGGTGTCCGGGTCGACTCACGGAAGTCGAACGATTTGGGCCCTGTTGCCATAGTAAAAGAATAGTATCCGGTTGGATGGTCCTTGTTGCAGCTGTCGCAATCGCACCGCCATCATCCGATGGCGCCAGCCTACCGCAAGGAGGATCTTATTGCAGCGTTTCGCCCAGCAATCGCAGTACTTCGTCCCCCAGCGGCGAAGTGCGTGGCGGTGGCGCGATGCCCAAGATCCCCTCCTCGCTGGTGTGCGGCTGTCGCACTGTCAAACCGGCCGGTAGCGGGAGCACACCGACCGCGGAGGGCTGCTTGGCGGCGACCACGGCGACGCGCCGGAAGCGGCGCGGAACCGCCGACGACCAGCGCGGCGCGCCGGGTGGAGAGAGTAGGCAATCGGTGGGCAGAGCCGCCAAACGCTCCACCGGATCCTCGTTGAGGTAGACCAAACCGGCCGTCGGCGCTCCCTCCTCGAATTCCAGCTCGACATAGCCTTCGACGACCTCGGCCCATATCCAGGAGCGAGGCCACTGAGTCCGTTCGAGAGGATCGCGGAATCGTTCCGGCAAAGCTCGCCAGGCCAGTGGATCGCCCTCTCGTGCCGGCGAGGAGAAAGGACGCATCTCCAGGTCGGAGACGAAAAGCGGGCGCATCGGACCAACCTCCAATCGCCCCCACCGGCCCGTCGGCGGCCGTCCCCAGACCTGCGGCGGATCCGCCTCGTCGATCGACGACCAGCCGCCCAGGATCCCCGGTGCGAAGCGCCGAACGACATGCCACGAGTCATCCGTGACCACCAACTCCTCGCCCTCGGCGCTCAGTTGCAGCAAGAAACCTCCAGAGCCCTTGCGACTACGCACCTCCGCCACCAGACGATTGCCGCCAGCGACCAGCAGCGGCGTCACGTCATAGCGATCGAGCGGCGCCCCTGAGTAGTAGATGTTGGAGCCGATGCGCCGTCCGTTGAGGTAGAGCAGGTACTCCTCGTCGGCCATCGCCAGCAGTTGAGCCCTCTCGGGCGCCGCCGCCAGGTGAAAATCCCGCACCAGATAGAAGGCCTGTGGCTGCGTCGCCCGGGGCTCCTCGCGCGCCCAGATCCAAGCCGCCGAGCCACTCGCGGGAGCGGTGGCCGCCCAGGCTCGATAGCCCGCCTCCAGCCCAGCCAAAACCACCACGGCGACGACTACGGCGACCCAGCGGCGGCGGGTGACCGGACGACGGCGAAAAGCCACGATGACGGATGTTAGCCAGGCAAAGATGTTCAGGTTCCCTCCGCCGGATTGTACGCTTCCCCGCCGCCGGGTGTCACGCTCTTGCCGACTCCAACCTCGGCTGTTAGATTGGGCCGTGCCCCCTGTCGAAACGACTGACCGGATCGCGGAGAACAGCGGCACCGTTGTCGCTGCCATCCCTGCTCGCTATGCCTCCACCCGGTTGCCCGGCAAACCGCTGGCCAAACTCGCGGGAAAGACCCTGATCGAGCATGTTTACCGCCGCACCGCCGCGGCCGAGGGGCTCTCTCGGGTGGTGGTGCTGACCGACGACGAGCGGATCGGCGCGGCGGTGGAAGAGTTCGGTGGCGAATGGGAGATGACGCCGTCCGACTGCCTCAGCGGCACCGACAGGATTGCCTTCGCCGCCCGCCGGTGGCAGGCTGACGCGGTACTCAACGTGCAGGGCGACTGGCTCATCGTGCCGCCCTTGATCGGCCGTATGGTCAAGCACCTGCGGGATCACCCGGCGGATCCCATGGTCACCCTGGCGGTGGAGGCCACGGATGACGAGTTCGAAGATCCCAACGCGGTCAAGGTGGTTTGCGACCGCAAGGGGTTTGCCCTCTATTTCAGCCGTGCCCCTCTCCCCTATCTGCGAGGCGGCGAGCGACCGGCGGGAGCCTCGCCACTCAAACACTGGGGCATTTACGGCTACCGGCGCGAGACGCTGCTCGAACTGGCGGCCATGCCGGCGACGCCGCTGGAACGTAGCGAGTCGTTGGAGCAACTGCGGGCGCTGGAGAACGGCATCCCGATTCGAGTACTACAGGTGGAAGGTGGCGCCTACAGCGTCGATACGCCGGAGGACCTGGAGAGAGTGGCCAGAGCGCTGCGGGAGGAATCTAGAGGCTAGATCACAGCGCTCTCACAACGGCGGGATTGACCGGCATCGACCGGGGCGAGCATTATTATTCTGGGTGGAGGAGATTGATCGTGGCAACCAAATACATTTTCGTGACCGGCGGCGTGGTGTCGTCTCTCGGCAAGGGAGTGGCCGCCGCCTCGATCGGCGCGATTCTCGAAGCGCGCGGGTTCTCTGTGACGCTGATGAAGCTCGACCCCTACATCAACGTCGACCCCGGGACCATGTCGCCCTATCAGCACGGCGAGGTCTTCGTCACCGATGACGGCGCCGAAACCGACCTCGACCTGGGCCACTACGAGCGGTTCACCTCGACGGTGACCAGCAAGGCCCACAACTACACCAGCGGCAAGATTTACCAGGCGGTCATCGAAAAGGAGCGGCGCGGCGATTACCTCGGCAAGACGGTGCAGGTCATCCCGCACGTCACCGACGAGATCAAGGACGCCATGCAGCGGCTGGGCGACGAACACGATGTGGTGATCGTCGAGATCGGCGGCACTGTCGGTGACATCGAATCCCTTCCCTTCTTGGAGGCGATCCGCCAATTCCGCCAGGAGTTGGGACGCAACAACGCCGCCAACATCCATCTGACGCTGGTTCCCTACATCGCCGTGGCCGACGAACTCAAGACCAAACCGACCCAGCACTCGGTGCGCGAGCTGCGGGCCATCGGTATCTCGCCCGACATCCTCCTGTGCCGCGTCGACCGCCCCTTGCCGGAAGAGATGAAGAAGAAGATCGCCCTCTTCTGCAACGTCGATCACGATCAGGTCATCGCCGCTCGCGACGTGCCCTCGATCTATGAACTCCCCTTGCTGTACTGCCGCGAGGGGCTCGACGAGACGATTCTCGATCTGCTCAACCTGCCGCACTACGAGCGCAACCTGTCGCGCTGGGAACGGCTGGTGGCGCGCGTTCACCATCCGAAGCGGCAAGTGAAGATCGGTATCGTCGGTAAGTACGTCGCCTTCCCCGACGCCTACAAGAGCCTGAACGAGGCCCTCCTCCACGGCGCCATCGCCAACGACTCGGCCATCGAACTGGTCTACATCAGCGCCGAGGAGATCGAGACCGGCAACTGGCCGCGCGAGATCCACGAAGTCGACGGCATCCTGGTGCCCATCGGATTCGGCGTGCGCGGCAGCGAAGGCAAGATCAGCGCTTTGCGCTACGCCCGCGAACGCCGGGTTCCCGCCTTCGGCATCTGCCTCGGAATGCAGTGCATGGTCATCGAGTACGCCCGCCACGTTTGCGGCATCGAGGCGGCGACCTCGACCGAGTTCAACCGCGAGGCGCAAGAGAACATCATCTACAAGTTGAGAGATCTGCTCGGAGTCGAGGAAATGGGCGGGACGATGCGCCTCGGTGCCTACCCCTGCCGCCTCACCGAGGGCAGCAAGGCGAGGGAAATTTTCGCCACCGGCGAGATCAGCGAGCGCCACCGCCATCGCTACGAGGTCAACCAGAAGTACCTGCCGCCGTTGGTCGAGCACGGGATGGTGGTCTCCGGCCTGTCGCCCGACGGCAAATTCGTCGAAATGGTCGAGCTGACCGATCACCCCTGGTACATCGGTTGCCAATTCCATCCCGAGTACAAGTCGAAGCCGATCGATCCGCACCCGCTGTTCGTCTCCTTCATCGAGGCGGCGCTGGCCAACCGTGCGGCGCGAGTCGAAGGTGATGCCGAGCCGATTCCGCGCCCGATAGTCCGCACCGCGACCGGGCCGCGGCCGGTCGAGCCGCTGGCGAAGGCAAAGGAAGGGTGAGCGACTCCATCCAACTGGCTAAAGGGGTCGAGATCGGCGGCGGCGAATTGCCGTTGATCGCCGGCCCCTGTGCGCTCGAGAATGAGCAGCTGGCGATCACGGTGGCTCAATGGCTGGCGCAGCTCAGCCGCCGCCTCGGCATCGCGGCGATCTTCAAGTCCTCATTCGACAAGGCCAACCGTAGTTCGCTGGCCAGCTACCGGGGACCCGGCCTCGAAGAGGGACTGATCATCCTCGGCAAAGTCCGCCAGGCCACCGGTCTGCCGGTGGTCACAGACGTCCACCTGCCGAGCCAGTGCTCAGCCGTGGCCGAGGTCTGCGATCTGCTACAGATTCCGGCCTTCCTCTGCCGGCAGACCGACCTGGTGGTCGCCGCCGCCGAGACCGGCCGGCCGATCGCCATCAAGAAGGGCCAGTTCATGGCTCCGCAAGACATGGTGCGCATCGTTGACAAGGCGCGCTCGACCGGCAACGATCGAGTGGTGGTCATCGAGCGCGGCTATTGCTTCGGCTACAACAACCTGGTGGTCGACATGCGCAGTTTCGCCATGCTCCACGCTGCCGGCGTGCGAGTGATCTACGATTCAACCCACTCATTGCAGCTTCCCGGAGGCGGCGAGACCACCGGCGGCGCCCGGCAATACACCGAGCCTTTGGCGCGCGCGGCGGTGGCGGCGGGCGCTGACGGGATCTTCATGGAAGTCCACCCCAATCCTGAAGCCGCCCTCTCCGACGCCACCACCCAGCTGCCTCCACAGCGCGCCACGGCGCTGGTCGAATCGTTGCTCGACCTCTATCGCCTCATCCACGCAGAGAGCAACGACGTAGTCTCCGCTGAGGTTTCCCGATGAGCCAACCACCGGCGCCGGCAAGACGATCGCCGCGGGCGGTAGCCCAACAGGTGATCGAAATCGAAGCGGCCGCTGTCCACGGTTTGCTGGCGCAGCTGGACGAGAGTTTCGAGCAGGCGGTCGAACTGATGAGGAACTGCACCGGCCGCATCGTCTGTACCGGCATGGGCAAGAGCGGCCTGATCCTCAAAAAGATCGCTGCCACCCTCTCCTCCACCGGCAGCCCGGCGCTCTTCCTTCATCCTTCCGACGCCGTCCACGGCGACCTCGGCGTCATCGTCGACAACGACGTGGTGCTCGCGGCTTCGTTCTCCGGCACCACCGAAGAGCTGTTGCGACTCATCACCACACTCAAGAGGCGCGCCGTGGCGCTGGTGGTGATGACCGGCAATCCGGCCAGTCCGCTCGCCGAGGCCGCCGACGTTCATCTACCGGTGGCGATCGATCGCGAAGCCTGTCCGCTCGATCTGGCGCCCACCGCCTCGTCGACCGCCTGCTTGGCGATGGGCGACGCACTGGCCATGGCGCTGCTCGACGCGCGCGGTTTTACCCGCGACGACTTCTCTCGCCTCCACCCCGGCGGCCGGCTGGGCAAGAGGTTGCTGCCAGTCGAGCAGCTGATGCATCAAGGGGACACCCTGCCGATGGTCGAGAAGGGAAGCGGGCTGCGCGACGCCATCTACGAGATGTCGAAGAAGGGGCTCGGCATTACCGCCATCGTCGACCGCCAGGGCCGGCTGGCCGGCTGCATCTCGGACGGCGATCTGAGACGCCTGCTCGAAGAGGAGGACAAACCGCTCTCCCGCAAGGTCGAGGACTGCATGCAACCCCGACCGCGGACCATCGGCGGCGAGGAATTGGCTCCCGTCGCTCTGCGCCAGATGGAGAACAAGCGCATCACCTCGCTCTTCGTCACCGATGACGGCGGCAAGCTGCGCGGCATCATTCACCTACACGATCTCTGGGGGCTGAGATGAACCCGCCTGCGATGAGCCAGCCCGGCAAGGCTGCGAGGCTACGGCTGGACGGCGAGGAATTTTCCCGCCGAGCCGCACAACTCTCCTGGGCGCTTTTCGACGTCGACGGAGTGCTCACCGATGGGCGACTGATTTACGGTACCACCGGTCAACTGTGGAAAGCCTTCGATGTCAAAGACGGGCAAGGTCTCAAGCTGCTGCAACGGGCTGGAATCCTCATCGGACTGCTCACCGGCCGCAACGATGATGCGGTCCACCAGCGGGCCATCGACCTCGGTCTCGACCTGCTACTGACCGGAGAGAAAGACAAAGACAAGGCCTTCTCCTCTTTTCTCACCCGCAACGATGTCAGCGAAAGCCAGGTCGCCTTCGCCGGCGACGACCTGCCCGACTTGCCGGTGTTGAAGCGCTGCGGCCTCTCCTTCGCCCCTGCCGATGCTGTCGAATCGGTGCGCACGCAGGTGGATGTCGTACTCGGCCCGCCGGGCGGGCGCGGCGCGGTTCGCCAGATGGCGGAGATGATCCTCGCCGCCCGTGACGATCGAGGGTGAGTAGCTCCCTGCCGCTGCGCCGCCGGATCCGCGCCCTCGTCCTGGCACCGCTGCTGCGCGCCATCGCTTGGCTGATGGGTCGCCTCTCGTGGCCCGCGGTGCAACGGTTCGGCCGGGCCATCGGCTACCTGGGTTGGTGGCTCACCCGGCGCGAGCGTCACCGGGCGCTCGATCACCTGGCCTTGGCGCTGCCCGATCTCTCCGCGGCTCAGCGCCGGCGGCTGGGGCGCGCCAGTTTCCTCCACCAAGGCACCAACCTCACCGAATGTCTGGCCATGCTGTCGATGAGCCGCGAACGGCTCGAAGAGCTGATCGATGTCGAAGGCTGGGAGCAGGTCGCGGCAGCCCAGGCAGCGGGCCGACCGATCCTCATTCTCAGCGCCCATTGCGGCAACTGGGAACTCCTCGCCGCCCTGGCCAACTGCCGGGGACTGGGCATGGAGGTGGTGGCGCGCAGCCTCGACGCCAGCCAGCTCAACGAGCTTCTCCTGGGCCTGCGCGCCCGCTTTGGAACCCGGACGATCGAGCGCTCAAGCCCGGGGGCGGCCCGGCAACTGCTCAAGGTGCTGCGCAACGGTCGCGCACTGGGCATGCTGATCGACCAAGACACCCGGGTCGCCGGGGTCTGGGTGCCCTTCTTCGATCACCCCGCCTACACCCCGGTCGGCGCGGCGAAGATCGCGCTCAAGCGGCAGGCGGCGGTCTTCCCCTCGTTCATCGAGCGGCTGGCGGACGGTCGCCATCACCTCCGCTTCCATCCCGCCCTCGACCTGCCTTCGGATCCCACCGCGGCCACCGCAGTGATGACCCGAGCCATCGAAGAGCAGATCCGCCGGTGCCCCGAGCAGTGGGTCTGGATGCACCGCCGCTGGCGCCGGCAGCCGCCTGGTGAATAGCCCCGCCGGTGCTACCATCGCCGCCGTGTCACTGCGAAGTTTCCCCGCCCTCGTGCTCGTTGCCGCCCTCGCCTGCGGCGGCTGTAGTCGCAAAGGGGAGGAACCCGGAGAATGGCAACGGTTCGATCTGACCCGGGCCACGCCGCAGATCGAAGCGCAGTTGGCCAGCGAACCGCTCGCGGCGGTGGTCAGTTATCTGGGCGCACGGGAAGTGCGCGACATGGACCGCGTACCGGAAGCATCGCGGACCGCCTTTCGGCAGCAGAGCGCCGGGCAAGTGCGCAGCCTCGAGCAAGAGGCCGGTTCCCGCCTCGCCTGGAGAGTGCACCTGGGCGACCGACCGGTGTGGACTTTCACCCCCTTGCCGGACCTCGACCATCCCTGCGCCTGTACCTTCCGCGCCGGTCTGCGCTCCGCTGAAGGCGCGCTCATCGAACTCTTCCGCCTGGCCAGCGACGAGCTGTTCCTCAGCCCTTCCCCGCCGCCGACGGTGGCCCCGCGCGGTAGCACCGCGGAGGTCGAGCTGGACCTCGGCCGGTGGGCCGGGCAGGAGGTCGATCTACTGCTGCAGGTAGATTCCGCCCCCGGCGGCAGCAGGCGGGGAGCCAAGGTGCGCTGGGCCAGCCCGGCGCTCTACCACCGAACCGCCGCCGCCGACCGAGCGACCGGCACCGCCAAGAAGCCCAACATCGTGTTGATCGGAATCGACACCCTGCGCGCCGACCATCTCGGCCCCTTGCCGGCGACGCAGCCCAATTCTTGGCGCGGCCCCACCCTCACTCCGGCTCTGGATCGGTTAGCGGCCGACAGCGATGTCTGGCTCGACGCCTACTCCACCTTCAACGTCACCAATCCAAGCTTTGTCTCGATCCTCACCGGTCTCTACGGCAAGAATCACGGCGTCTACGACCTTCGCACGCCGCTACCCGACGGCCACACTACCCTCGCTGAATTGCTTCACGACGCCGGTTACGCAACCCTGGCGGTGATCTCGGCCCGCCATCTCGGCGACCACAATTCCGGGCTGGGCCAAGGGTTCGACCAGGTGGTGACCGCCACCGAGCACGCCGCCGCCGAGATGGCGGTGGCGACGGCGATGGACTGGATCTCCCGGCAGAGCGGCCCCTATTTCGTCTGGCTGCACCTCTTCGACCCACACACGCCGCACGTTCCGCCGCAGCCCTATGCCTCGGGGCTGCGGCCGGCTCAACCCTACGGCCTCGGCCGCGTCGAATCCTGGGTGCCGTTCCGGCCCGTTGGCCCGGTCACCTACGAACAGCCGGTCCTCGGCGGCCACCGCGACCTCTACGCCGGCGAAGTCGCCTACCTGGATCGTCAACTCGACCGGCTGATCGACTTCCTCGACAGCCGCGGCGCCCGCCGCAACACCCTGCTGGCACTCACCGCCGACCACGGCGAAAACCTGGGCGAACACGGCATCCTGCACCGCCACGGCGGGCTGTGGGAAACCACCACCCACGTCCCCCTGATGATCCGCTGGCCCAGTTCGGCAAAGAGCGCGGCGAGCGGCGCGGGGACTCGGCAACACGGGTTGGTGCAGACCCTCGACCTCTTCCCCACCCTGCTGGCCGCCGCCGGAATCGAGCCGCCGCTGCAGGACGGCGAAGATCTGCGCCAGCTCACCGCCGAGGGTCGCCGCGGTCGCCGCGTCATCTTCTCCGAACACGCCTCGCTCCTCGGCCTGACCGTACGCAGCTCGACCCACCGGCTGATGAAAAGCGCCGGCAACCCACAGATCCCAGACGGAAGCTATCTCTACGACCTGAGCAAGGATCCCGGCGAAACCCACAACCTGACCGGCCTGGCCTCCGCCGTCGAACAGCGACTCTCCCAGCTACTCGCCAACTGGGTCGAAGACCGTCAACCCCGCCGGCAGGCGCTGCCGCGCAACCTCAGCGACGAAGAGATCGAGCGGCTCAGAGCACTCGGTTACCTGTAGGCGGTACGGAGGCCTCTCGCGCCCGCCGCTCCTCAAGCGATCCTCCGCCCGGAAAAGTAAATCCAGCTCCCGCTGGAGAAGGTACCTTGCTCAGAAAATCCACCGGCGCGCATATCGCCAACTGACGATCCGGCGACCATTCCCAGCCAGGTCCTGCTGGCCATCGATTATCCACAAATCTCGGCCGTATCGACGATTCCGCCCATCGCGGTGGGAGAACGGACCAGCAGCCCCGGAGCATTCAAGATCCCGTCGCTGCGCAACGTCGCGCTGACCGCGCCCTACTTCCACAACGGTGGCCAGCGCACCTTGCGCGAGGTCATCGAGTTCTACAACCGCGGCGGCGATTTCCACGACCACGTGGGGCCGAACAACGTGCCGCAGACCGCCTTCATGGACTTCGAGATCGGCCGGCTGGAGCTGACCAACTCGGAGATCGATGCGATGGTGGCCTTTCTTGAAACGCTGACCGATCAGCGCGTCGTCGACCAGTCCGCACCCTTTGACCACCCGGAACTGTTCGTTCCCAACGGCCAGAAAGGTGACGCGCAGTCCGTGGACAGCGACGACGGTATCGCCGAGACCGAGTTCCTACGCGTCGCGCAGGTAGGTAGCGCCGGTGGACCGTTCGCCGCGGGATTCCTCGAAGGGATTGACAATGGTGATGACTATGACGACGGTGACGACGGTGACGGGGATGGGGACGATTAGGAAGCCCGTCCAAGGAGCCTCGCAGGGCCTTTTCTGGTCTCACCTGTACTGACTTCCCAACCGCCTCCGGGAAGTACTCGGAGGCGGTTTTCTCTAGCTTCCGGCCAGCCGGCGAGTGCGGCCGAGCTCCGGCGCAGCTCGTCGCTCGGTTGTCCTGTGGAGAAAATCATGCTGCAATGAACGCATTGGCATTTCTCGTTCGGGGATCACGAGACTCACCAGTGGCGACAGGAACCACATCCGGCATCGAGCTTTCACGCCGAGTCAACGCGCTTCTGCTCGAAGCGATGGCGCAGCCCGCGCACCGTCGCAGTGAGTTCGTGGCCGAGAGATGCCAGGGCGATCGGCGTTTGCAGGCGGAGGTCGAAGCGGCGATGGGCGCAGATACTTCGATCCTGCATTCGTTGGAGCGCTCACTGCACGAGTTGCACGAGGCAGGGCAGGAGACGCTGTGCCCGGGGGAACGGGTCGGCGCCTATGAGATCGTCGAAGAGATCGGCCGCGGCGGTTGGGGCGCCGTCTACCTGGCACAACGCGCCGACGGCGAGTTCGAACGCCGAGTGGCGCTCAAGGTCCTCAAACGAGGCATTGACAGCGACGAGATGGTGCGCCGGTTTCACACCGAGCGCCAGATCCTCGCACAACTGCAACACCCCAACATCGCCCAGCTCTACGAAGGTGGGACGACCGAGGACCACCGCCCGTACTTGGTGATGGAACATGTGGCCGGCCGGTCGATCGACCGCTATTGCGAGGAAGAAGAGCTAGACCACCTTGCCCGCATCGAACTCTTCCTAAAAGTGTGCGCCGCGGTTCAGGTGGCACATCAGAATCTGGTCGTCCACCGCGACCTCAAGCCGAGCAACATCCTGGTGGACGAGGCTGGCGAGCCCAAACTGCTGGACTTCGGTATCGCCAAGCTGCTCGGACCGGAAGTCGGCGATGGGGACGCATCGACGCTTCCCGGCGCCCGTCTGATGACGCCGGAGTACGCCAGCCCGGAGCAGATCCGCGGCGATGCGATCACCACGGCGAGCGACGTCTACTCGCTCGGCGTGCTCCTCTATCGGCTGCTCAGCGGAGTGACTCCCTACCCGCGAGCTGTGACGCTGGTGGAGGTCTACGACGCCGTCTGTGAGCGAGAGCCGCCGGCACCGAGCCGGGCCCTGGCGAACCGTCTGAGCGAGAAGCGCGCCGGCGCGGTGTCGGGGATCGAGGCGAGGCGATTGGTCCGCCGGCTGAGCGGTGACCTCGACAGCATCGTGCTACACGCCCTGGCCAAGAAGCCGGGCGAACGCTACCCGTCGATCGACCAGCTGGCGCGAGATCTGTGTTGTTACCTCAAAGGGCATCCCGTAGCCGCGCGCCGCGGTACGACCCTCTACCGCGCCGGCAAGTTTCTGCGCCGCCACGCGCGAGCAGTCTCCGTGGCCGTCTTGGTCCTGGCGCTGCTCATCGGCTACGCCGTAGACCGCCAGATCCAGCAAGAGCGCACCGAAGCCCAGCGCCAGCGAGCGGAGAAAGTCTCCGCTTTCCTGGTCGAACTCTTCGACCTATCGTCATTGAGTAGCGAGAAGGGACGCACGGTGCGGGCACTCGACGTGCTAGACCGCGCCGCCGACAAGATCGACCGCGAGATGGTGGACGAACCCGGTCTGCAGGCCGCGCTTCGCCTGACCATCGGAACAGGGTATCGGGATCTCGACGAGATCCAGCCGGCAGAGTACCTGCTGGACCAGTCGCTCGACTTCCGGCGCCGTGATCCTCACACCTCCACCTCGGATCTCGCCGAAAGTCTGCAAGCTCTCGGCACGCTGGAATTCAAGCGCGGTCGCTACCGAGAAGGCCGGCAGCTATACCGCGAGGCACTGGCAATCAATCGCCGACTGCTGGCATCCGAAGAGCAGCAGAGGTTGGCGGTGAACCGGATCAACATGATGTCGCTGGTACTGATGGAAACCGGCCAGCCCGAACAAACCCTGCCGTTGCTCAAAGAGGTGCTCGCGATCATCATCGGCCAGGAAGGGGAGGAGAGCCAATGGGCTGCCTCCGTCGAGGGTAACCTGGCACTGACCTACTACTATGCGGCCCGCTACGAAGAATCCGAGTACTGGCTGCGCCGCGCACTGGATATCTCCTTGCGGGTCCTCGACGAAGACCACTCGCAGGTCGCAGCCGAGCGATGCAACCTCGCCACCGTACTCAAGAAGCTCGGCCGGCCGGAAGAGGCCGAACCTCTCTATCGTCAAGTAGTGGCCAGCTATCGTCGCCGGCTCGGTGAGTCGCATCCGGCGATAGCCCGGGTGCTGAATCACCAGGCGGAAGTGCTGATGCACCGTGGAGAGTTGGCGGCGGCGGAACGGTTGGCTCGCCAGGCGACGGAGATGTGGCGACGGGAGATGGGCGAGGACCATCTCTCCTGGTCAGGCGTGCACTCGGTGCTGGGCGCCACCTTGCGGCTGCAGGGCCGGCTCACCGAGGCCGAGACGCTGGCCCGTGAAGCGCTGCAACTGCGTCTCGAAGTGCTGGGGGAAGAAAGTACATCGGTGGCCGAAGCACGACTGGACCTGGCCCGCACCCTTCTCGCCCAGGGCAAAGCGCCCGAGGCACTCGGCGAAGCCTGGATGGCCACCGAGACACTGCGCGGCCCCTTCGCTGCCGACAGCGCGGAGGTGGCGCTCGCCGAAGCCGTCCTCGGCGCCATCCTGGCCGCGACCGGCCAGCGAGAGCGCGCCCTCGAACTGCTCGAACGCTCGAGCCCGCGGGTACGCGCCTCGACCGGCGCCCGAGACCCGCGCGCCCGAGATGCCGAGACGGCACTCCAGACGCTACGCAGGGCCACCGCGCGCTGAAGCGCGCCGCCCGAGCGCTCTGGCCAGCGAGCAACGCGCCGCGCTCCATCCTCGCTCGACGGTCGCCAGCGAGATACCCAGCGTCTTGGCGACTTCCGGCTGACTCAAACCGGCGAAGTAGCGCAACTCGACGATGCGCACCTGACGGGCATCGATGCGCTCCAGACTCTCCAGCGCTTCGTCGAGAGCAATCAACGTTTCGGCGTCTAGATTCGTGGTCGCCGGTGCCGCACGTGCCTCCTCCAGGGGCCCCGGCCGTAGCCCCCCTCCCCGTTTCTCGGCTCGGCGTTCGCGCGCGTGATCGACGAGAATCTGTCGAATCAGCCGAGAAGCGAAGGAGAGGAACTGGCGGCGATTCTCGAAGCCGGTCAACCGGCTTTCACGCAAGCGGACATAGACCTCGTTGACCAGCGCCGTCGGCTGCAAGATGTGACCGGGGTCCTCGCGCTGAAAGTAATGGTGGGCCAACCGCCGCAGGTCGTCGATGACCGACGGCAGTAGCGAGTCGAGGGTCTGGCGATCCTGACTGCTCCACTCGGCCAGGATGCTGTCCATTTCTAGCGTCGGGTGGTCTCGGCTCGGCATTCGCTTTCCTTCAACGCGCCTCTCCCATTTTGCCGCTCAACGACGACGGGGACCAGAAGTGCCCGTCCAGCAGCAAGACGAGGCACACATTTCTCGTAAAGAGAGCGGAATACGGCGGTAAACCCCCTCATCACCAGCAGTTCTCGCTTCGTAGAGGCGATCGGAGTCCGAACTCCAAGCTTTTCTGAGGTGATCGGTCTCCGCTCTGCGCTCTTTGCCTGGGAAGAACAGTTACGGCCGGTCCTGTAAGTAGCCTCTGACAGCACTGGTTGTCCGTCGCCGGTCGGGTTCACATCTCCTAGTGGATCCGGCCGGCGGCTCCTCTGCATTCGGTCGAGGTTTACCACCTCCATCGGAACTGTGCGTGCACAGGCGACGCCTTGCGAAGCCGGCGGCATAGTAGGCGGCAAGATCGAGAGGGTGGATGCTACCCCTCGGCGGCAGCGGCGGCTTCTTTCTTCCGCTTGGAGCGCCCGACCATCCAGGCCGCACCGACTCCCAGTAGGTAGAGAAGGATCGCCGGCAGGGCGAAGAGGCACATATTGAACGGATCCGGTGTCGGCGTGATGATCGCGGCAAGGACGAAGATGATCAGCACGGCCCAACGGAAATGGCGCATCAAGAAGCGGGGCGTCACCACCCCGATCTGAGCCAGGGCGAAGATGAAGATCGGCATCTCGAACATCAGCCCCAGGCCGAGGATCACCGTCATCAGAAAGCTCAGGTAGTTCGGTGCCGTGATGTCGGAGTCGAACTGATCGCTGAAGGTGACGAGGAACTCGATGGCGAAGGGCGATGCCACGTAGTATGCGAACAACCCTCCACCGACAAACAGAATCGAACCCAGGATGACCACGACCAGTGACCAGCCGCGCTCCTTCTTGTAGAGACCGGGCGCCACGAACCTCCACGCCTGGTAGATCACCCAAGGTGCCACCAGAAACAAGGAGGCGAGAACGACGATCTTCATGTATATGAAGAAGGCATCGGTCACCGCAAGGACTTTGAGCTTCTCGCCGGCGGGAAGGTGAGGCTGGATCGGCTGGACGATGAACTCGACGATACGCTCGCGAAAACCCCAGCAGACGGCGAAGCCGACAGCGATGCCGCCCAACGCGTAGAGCAGACGGTTGCGCAGCTCGGTCAAGTGCTCGAGCAACGACATGCGCCCTAGCTGTTCGGCGGGCGATTCGGCGGCGGGAAGACTCTCCACGGTTGGCTTGTCGGCCTTCAGGCCGGATCGCGCGTCTCCTCGACGACCGCGGAGTCGGAGGTGGCGGCCTCGTCCGCGGGTTCAGCAGGAGAGTCGGTGAAGTCCGCCGTAGCGGCGTCCGCCGGTCTGCCCACTTCCGACCGCTGCACGGTAGCGGCCGGAGCCGCTGCCGGAGGCTCGATCTTCGCCGCAGGCTCTTTTACTTCTCGATCCAGCGCCTGGATATCCGAGTCGAAGGTCCGCTTCAGGTCGTTGGTAGCGCGGCGGAACTCTCCCAGCCCTCGACCGAGCGTTCGTCCGATCTCGGGCAGCTTCTTTGGACCGAAGATCAACAGGGCGAGCACCAGGATAAACAAGATTTCGGGCATTCCAAGACCTAGCACGGGACCTCCTTACTCCTCTGATGATCAGCTCGGGCCGGCCTGAAGTCAAGCTCGAAGTTCGTCGAGCTGGTGGAAATATCCCCACCCGCACCCAGTGTTAGACTTCAAAGCATGCGTAAGACTTGGCGAATCGCGGCAACCGTACTTTTCCTCATCGCTCTGATCGTCGGCGCCACGGTCGGCGATCGGCTCCTCGCGGTGAGCAACGAGGCGCGGGATCATATCCGCGTCTACACCGAGTTGGTGCAAGTGGCCCATGAGCGCTACGGCGCCGAAGTCGAGTACAAGCAGCTGGTCTTCGCTTCGATCCAAGGGCTGCTGCGCACGCTGGATCCACACACCAGTTTTCTCGGCCCGCGGGCCTACACCGGCATGCGCGAGAAGCAGCAAAGCAGCTTTTTCGGCTTGGGGATCCTGGTCAGCAGCCGCAACGGGATGCTCACCGTGGTCAACCCTATCGAAGGCACGCCCGCCGCGCGCCTCGGCATTCGCGCCGGCGATGTGATCAGTAGCATCGAGGGCGAGCCGACCGAAACGATGACGGTGGACGAAGCGGTGAGCCGGCTCAAGGGGCCGAAAGATACCCAGGTCAACATCGAGATCTCGCGGCGCGGCCTACCGAAGCCGCTCAAGATGACGGTCACCCGGGCGGAGATCCCGCAAACCACCGTTCGCTACTCCCACATGCTGGACGACAAGACCGGCTACATCTGGTTGACCGACTTCAACCGTAGTTCCGGCCAGGAAATGGAGGACGCCATCCGCGACCTCAAGGACCAAGGAATGGTGCAGCTGATCTTCGACCTGCGCAACAATGGCGGCGGCCTGCTCGATCAAGCGATCGAGATCGCCGATCTGCTAGTGCCGCGCAATACCCTGATCGTCGAGACTCGCGGTCGCGATCAGCGGGAGATTCAGCCATTCTCGGCCAGCGGAGTGGGTGCCGACCTCGACCTACCGGTCATCGTCCTGGTCAACCGAGGTACCGCCTCGGCGTCGGAGATCGTTTCCGGAGCGATCCAGGATCACGACATGGGGCTGGTCGTCGGAACGCCGACCTGGGGCAAGGGATTGGTGCAAACGGTGTATACCCTTTCCTATGGCGCCGGCTTGGCGTTGACCACCGCCAAGTACTACACGCCCTCGGGACGGCTCATTCAGCGCGACTACAGTGACTACTACGACTACGTCACCGCGGACACCTCCGATTTCCTCGCTGACTTGGAGAGCACCGAGAACGGTTCGACAACCCACCCGATCTTCTTCACCGATCTCGGGCGAGAGGTCCGCGGCGGCGGCGGCATCACTCCGGACTACATCGTCGAGCCGGACACCCTCAACACCTTCGAGCAGTTCCTGCTCGCTCGCAACGCCTTCGTCAACTTCGCCGTCGACTACATCGCGAGCCACGAGATTCCCGGACCGCAATGGCGGCCGGAGCCGGAGATGCTCGATGAGTTCGAACGCTGGCTGATCGAAGAAGAGCTGGCCACGGCGGAGGAGGTCAGCGAGCATCTGGGCGAAGCGGAGAGTCACCGCTACCTGGAAACGATGATCCGCTCCGAGGTTCTGCACAGCGAGTTCGGCAGAGCGGATCAGCACCGAGCCATCGCCGAGGCGGACAAGATGATCCAAGAGGCGTTACGCCTGTTCGACCGTGCGGGCGAACTTCGAGCCCAGCGAGAAAGACTGGACCACACACCCAAGGTCGAAGGCATCATCGCCCTCGAATAGCTCCCCTCTCAGCCACCAGACAGATCAGTCCACCGGAATAGAGCGACCCGCGCCACGGCCTGCCACGATCGCCGGATCTTTGTAGCCACACCTCCCTGGCGGATAGGCCGACCCCCTATCCACCAAGGACCCACTTTCTCACTAGTAGAGCCCATGCGAATACTACGAGTTCTCCTTGCCGGCCTGCCCCTCCTTTGCACCTCATCGGCCACCGCACAAGGCCCCACCCCACCCTGCAATCCGTGTGTCGGAGTCCACGTGGACGACCCCGCGGCAGCGGCTCGTGCACTGACCCAGTTGCCGGCAATCGCCGAGGACGGTCGCCTCTACGTCGCCTTTGACGTCGCCGTCGATGCCGATCCGGCCACCGTTGGTGGGCAGGTCTCCCAACTCGACGCCGCCGGCGCCACGCCGTGGCTGCGCGTTCAGTTCTCCACCCCGGCCCCCGTGGCCGAGCACCTCAGCGAGCTTGAAGCCGAACTGCGCGCCGCCACCCAGCTGGTTCGCGGCGCCGGCGAGGTAACCCACTTCCAGATCCTCTGGCAACCGGCCGGAGGGCAAGAGAACGCGATCGACACGGCGCAATACGCCTTCCTGTTCAAGCGCGCGGCGGTGGCGGTTTCCGGCGCCCGCACCGACGCACGGGTCCTCACCGCGCCTCTGCCGGGAAGTGAGCAGGCGGTTTCGACCTTTTACGCCAGCGAGGTTGCAGCCTACATCGACGGCATCGCGCTGGCGGCACCGGGGCTCGACTTAACAGCGCTGGCACCCCATCTGGCGCAGCTGGATCCGGGACGCCCGGTGATCGTCGAAGGTACGCCCTTTCCGGACCCACCGAGCCTGGCTCTGGCAGCGGCCGCCGAGTCGGCACGCGCCGGAGCCGCCATCGCCTTCTTCGACCTGAACCAGCCCAACGCCGGCCAACTGCGCCCCTTGGTGATGATGGCCAACGAGTTCCGCGGCGAACTTTCCTTCGATCCTTACTCACTGCCGGCGGGCGCTGACGGGGCATGGTCCTTCGTCCGCGGCAGCGACCTCGGGTTGCGCGTCGTGGTGCGCGCGCCGGCCGGCGGCGAGAAACTACGTTTGACCTTCTCGGACTCGCAGTTGCGCTACCCGGAAAAGATCGACCCGGAAACCGGCGAAGCGGTCCCCTTGTTCGGTATCCGCAAGACCGCGGAAGGTTTTGAACTGACCCTCGACAATCCCCAGCCGGTGACCCTCTTGCGACTGGCGCGGGCCAGTATCGAGCAGTTGGAGGGGGTCGCCGAAGAGCTGACCATCGCCTCCGAACGCCAGATCCCGGTCGAGGAGATCGTTCGCCGCTTGCAGACCTTTGACGACGCCCAACAGCGCAAGCTACAGCGCTACCAGGCGGTCAACACCACCCATCTGCGCTTCCAACCCAGTACCGGCCTGGACACCGTCGAAGTCAGTTTCCAAGGCGACTTCTTCTTCCATCAGGGGGTCGGCAGCGAGCCTTCGGGCTACGACTGGGCGTGGCAAAGTCTGTACATCAACGGCGTGCGCTGGAAGAACAAGACACTGCCGGAGATTCCACTGATCCAGCCCGAGAAAGCCGCCTCGATGCCTCTGGACATCGAACTGACCAAGCGTTACAGCTACCGCCTGCGCGGCTCCGCGGTGGTCAACGATCGCGACTGCTGGGTGGTCGAGTTCCGGCCCGAGGGTGAACTGGCTGAGAAGGAAAAGCTGTTCAGGGGCACCGTCTGGGTCGACAAGGAACTCTTCGCGCGGGTCCAAACCCGGGCCCTGCAACTGGGGCTCGAAGGCGAGGTTCTGTCCAATGAAGAGACGGTGACCTTTCAGCCCTTGGGGCCCGATGGCCAACCGGCGACGTGGAGCGCGGATAGTTACTTCCTGCCGGTGCGCACCGTCGCCCAACAGCTGCTCTCGGTGCTCAACACCACGGTGGTGGTCGAGCGCGAGGTCGTTCTCACCCAGCTGCGTTTGAACCCCGAGGATTTCGACAGCCAGCTCGCCGCCATCCTCGCCTCCGACTCGACCATGGTCCGAGACTCCGAAGCGGGGCTCAAGTACCTGGTCAAGGAAGAGGGCCGGGAAGGGCGGGTCGAGCAAGAGGGTTTCGACTCCAAGAAGCTCTTCTTGGTCGGCGGTGTCTTCTACGACGACGCCCTCGATTTCCCCTTGCCGCTCGCCGGGCTCAACTACTTCTCTTTCGGCGAAGCGGTGGGCGCCAACCAGCTCAACGTCTTCTTCGCCGGCGCCCTGTTGACCGTCGACTACGCGGAACCCAGCCTCTTCGGGTCGAAATGGGACGCCGGCTTCGACCTCTTCGCCGTGGCGCTGCCCTTTGCCGACTCTCTCTACCGCAACGGAGAGGAGATCAAGCGCGAGGAGGTCGAGTCCCTGAGCGGCAACTTCTCGCTGCTCTTGGGGCGCCCCATCGGTCAGTTCTTCAAGGTCAACCTGGAGTATGAAGCGACCTTCGTGAACTACAGCGACACCGGCAACACCGATGAGAGTTTCATCCTGCCGCGAGACAACGTGACCCAGACCTTCAAGACCCGGTTGAGTTACAACCGGGCAGGCTATGGCCTGTCGCTCACCGGCAGTTTCAACAGCCGCTCCGATTGGGAGTTCTGGGGGCTGCCCGGCAACGCGGAGTTCGATCCCGACCACGAGGACTACCTGCTGTGGCAAGCCAAGGCCTCCAAGACCTGGTATCTGCCCAAGTTCCGCCGCTTCAGCACCGAGTTGGATTACTTCGGCGGGCAGGATCTCGACCGCTTCAGCAAGTATCAGTTCGGCTCCTTTGCCAACATCCGCATTCACGGCTACCAGACCGATCGGGTCCGCGCCGAAGATGGCTTTGCTTCGCACTTCTCCTACGGACTGGGCGTCGGCGAGGGGTTCCGGCTGGAGGGAGTCGTCGACTTGGCGCTGGTCAACGACGAGATCGGGTCGCTCGACAACGAATTCTTGGCCGGCGCCGGTATCGTCGGTCAGTTCTTCGGTCCGTGGAGCACCATCGTGCGCGTCGATGTGGGAGTGCCGGTGGCCGGGCCTGACGACGGTTTCACTCTCAACCTCGTCTTCCTCAAGCTGTTCAACTGACCCAACCGGGCGATGAGCAGCTTGCCTCCCGGTCCGGATGAAGCCGAGGCTGTCGAGTTCGAGATCACCGACGTCCTCGACTTGCACAGCTTCCCGCCGAGCCAGGTCAAGGCGCTCGTGGCCGACTGGCTCGACCTCGCCTACGCAAAGGGGCTGCGCCGGCTGCGCATCATCCACGGCCGCGGCGCCGGCGTGCAACGGCGGATGGTGCGCACGCTTCTCGAACGGGACGCCCGCGTGGAGCGCTTCGCCGACGCACCCGGCAACGCCGGCGGCTGGGGCGCGACGATCGTCACCCTCGCGGACGAACCCGAAGAGGCTCGCCCTACCGTAGAGCCACCAGCGCGAGGATGAGCAAACCCAGCGCCACGCGGTAGAGGGCGAAGACGGCCATGCTCTGGCGCTTCACCCAGGCGAGCAGCCAGCCGATGACCCAGTAGGCGGCCACGGCCGAGACGGCAAACGCCAGCAGAGTCGCGGGCCAAGAGGAGGAAGCGGGAAACCCGTGGGCCGCCACCTCCAGGGTGGTCTTGGCGGCGGCCAGCAGGCTGATCGGAACGGCCAGCAGAAAAGAGAACCGTGCCGCCGTATCGCGATCGAAGCCGAGCAGCAGGGCAGCGGTCATGGTGATCCCGGAGCGCGAGGTTCCGGGGATCAGGGCCAGCGCCTGCGCCAGCCCGACCAGCAGCGCGTCGCGCCACCCCAGCCGCTCCATCCCGCGTTGGCGGCGGCCGCGAAGATCGGCCACCCAGAGGAGCAGGCCAAAGCCGATCGAGGTGGCGGCGATCAGCAGCGGGCTGCGGGCCGCAGTGGAGATCCAGCGATGGGCCACCAGGCCGAAGATCGCCGCCGGAACGGTCGCCGCCAGGATCTGCAGGGCGAGCCGACCCTCGGCGACCTCCTCCGCCCGCCGCGAAGCGGGCCGGTGCACCCACCGCCACAGCCCCTTCACCAGGCCGGCCAGCTGGCGGCGAAAGAAGGCGATCACCGCCAGCAGAGTCCCCGTATTGACCGCCACATCGAAGGCCAACCCTTGATCCTCCCAGCCCAATACCCAGGGCAGCAGGACCAGGTGGGCCGAGGAACTGACCGGCAAGAACTCCGTCCCCCCCTGCAACAGGGCCAGCAGCACCGCCTGCACAAGACTCATTTCCTCACTCCCACATCCACTCCTCGATGGGTAGTGACTCAGTTTTCCGGCGGGTAGCGGGCGGAGGGTTCCCACAGCCGCCCGCGGCCCGGCTCGACGGGCGAGGACGGGTGTGGGATACCGACCGCAAAGGGTCCCGCCGGAAACTGGAGTCACTGCCCATCGACGTCACAATCCACCCTCCAAGGACTCTCGAAGCGCCGGTATACTACCGCGCCTATGAACACTCTTCTCGTCACCGGCGGAGCCGGCTTCATCGGCTGCAACTTCGTTCGCCTCGCCCTCGCCGAAACCGACGCCCGCGTGGTGGTGATCGACAAGCTGACCTACGCGGGCAGCCTGGAGAACCTCGCCGGCGTGCGCGACAACCCGCGCTTCACCTTCATCGAGGCCGACATCGCCGACGGTGCCGCCATGCGCGCCGCGATCCGGGAGCATCGCCCGAGAGCCATTCTCAACTTTGCCGCCGAGAGCCATGTCGACCGCTCGATCGACGATCCCGGCGCCTTCATTCGCACCAACATCGTCGGCACCTATGAGTTGCTGGAGGCAGCCCGCGCCTACCTCGCCGAGGAGAGCGACGGCTCTCGAGATCTACGCAGCAACTTCCGCTTCCTGCACGTCTCCACCGACGAAGTCTACGGCTCGTTGGGCGCCACCGGCCTCTTCCAGGAAACCACCCCTTACGCTCCCAACTCTCCCTACGCCGCCTCCAAGGCCTCCGCCGACCACCTGGTGCGCGCTTACCACGAGACGTTCCAGCTGCCCGCCTTGATCACCAACTGCTCCAACAACTACGGCCCCTACCAGTTCCCCGAAAAACTGATCCCGCTGATGGTGCTCAACGCCGCCGAAGGGCGCGAGTTGCCGATCTACGGCGACGGCAGCAACGTGCGCGACTGGCTGCACGTCGAAGACCACTGCCGGGGTCTGCTCACCGTCCTCGAGCACGGCCGCGTAGGAGAGAAATACAATCTCGGCGGCAACAGCGAACTGACCAACCTGGAGATCGTCAACACCCTCTGCGACGAAGTCGAGCGTTCGCTTCCGGCGGCCGACAACCCGGCGCTCAAGGCCCGCGGCTTGTCGGTCTACCGCGACCTCAAGGCCTTTGTCCGCGACCGGCCGGGCCACGACCAGCGCTACGCCATCGACACCTCCAAGATCGAGCGCGAGCTGGGCTGGAAACCGCGCTACGACCTCGCTTCGGGCCTCGCCCGCACGGTGAGCTGGTACTTGGACAACCGCGCTTGGTGCACGGCGGTCAGCGCCAGCGGCTACGGCCGCGAACGGCTCGGTCTGGCCGCACCGCCGCCCGCGTCGAACAACTCCGCTTCCGAGGCCTCCTGATGTTCCGCCCAACCGCCCTACCCGGAGTCATTCTGGTCGAGCCAAAGGTCTTTCAGGATCACCGTGGCTTCTTCCTGGAGACCTTCCGCGCCGACCGCTACCGCGACGGCGGCATCCCGGCGCCTTTCGTCCAGGACAACCACTCCAGCTCGGTGCGCGGCACCCTGCGCGGCTTGCACGCTCAGCTGGCGCACCCCCAAGGCAAGCTGGTGCGAGCCATCGAAGGCGAGATCTTCGATGTCGCGGTCGACATTCGGCGCGGTTCCCCCACCTTCGGGCGGTGGGTCGGCGAGCGGCTGTCGAGCGACAACTTCCGCCAGCTCTACGTACCGCCCGGTTTCGCCCACGGCTTCGCGGTGTTGAGCGACCGCGCCCAGGTCGAGTACAAGTGCACCGACTTCTACGCCCCGGGCGACGAACTCGGCATCGTGTGGAATGACCCGGAGATCGGCATTGAATGGCCGCTTGGCAAGCCCGTGCTATCCGACAAGGATCGCGACGCGCCCCGGCTGGCCGAGGTGCTCGATCGCCTACCCGTCTACCCCTCTTCCCAGCCACCCGCACCGGACCCGAACCCGACAGCGCAAGCCACCCCATGACCCAAGGCTCCTTGACGGCGACCGACCTGGAACAACTCGCCGCCGCCGGAATCTCCGTCGAGGAGGCCGAGCGGCAGCTGGCTCAGCTGCGTTCGCCGCCGCCACCGGTTCGCCTGCTGCGGCCCTGCCTGGTGGGCGACGGAATCCGGCAGTTCGACGCCGGCCAGCTCCAGCGGCTGGAGGAAGCGGGCAGGATCGCCGCGCGAGACGGCCGGGTGAGCAAACTGGTTCCCGCTTCGGGCGCCGCCACACGGATGTTTCAGGCGCCGTTGAGCTTGCTCGATCGGCCGGGGCTCACCGCCGAGAGTCTGCGCCGGCTGGCCGGCGACGATCGGTGCGCGGCCGAGGTGGTCCAGCTCCTCGATGGCGCCGGCTCGCTGCCCTTCTTTCCCGATCTCGCGCGCATCTTGCGTCGTCGCGGCCTGGAGCCCGCATCGTCGGATCTCTGGGCCGACCCGCAGTCGGTGCTCCGCGCCCTGCTGCGGCCATCCGGTCTCGGCTATGCCGATCTGCCCAAGGGTTTGATTCCCTTTCACCGCGACCACACGGACGCGGCGCTGCCCGGCCACCGCACCGCCTTCGAGGAACATCTAGTCGAAGCCACCGGCTACGCCAAAGACCGCGACGGGCGATGCCGCCTTCACTTCACCGTCGCCGCCGCCCATCGCGCCGCCGTTGAACGCCATTCGACGGAGGCCGGCAGCCGTTTCGCCAACCGCGCCACCTTCGAGGTCACCTTCTCGACTCAATCACCGGCGACCGACACCCTCGCTCTCGATGGTCGGGGGCAACCGGCGCGGCGCGAGGACGGCACGCTCCTGCTGCGGCCCGGCGGCCATGGTGCGCTGCTGGCGAATCTCGAAGCCATCGGCGGCGACCTGGTGGTGATCAAGAACATCGACAATGTCGTACCGCAACGGGCGCAAGCACAGATCGCCCGCTGGAAGCGGGTTCTGATCGGCTTGGCCAGCGAGCTTCAGCAACGCTCTTTCGAACTCGCCGCCGCGCTCGACGAAGGCCGGGCGGGTGCCGCCCGCGAGGCCGCCCACTTCCTATCCACGGAGTTCGGCCTACCAGACCTCACCACTGCAGGGCGGAGTCAACTCCTGGCGCGGTTGGAGCGGCCACTGCGCGTCTGCGGCATGGTCGTCAACACCGGCGAACCGGGCGGCGGACCCTACTGGGTGCGCAGCGCGGCCTTCGGTGATTCACCGCAGATCGTCGAGCGGGCACAAATCGATACCGCCGACCCGGCGCAGGCCGAAGCGCTCGCCAGGGCGACCCACTTCAACCCTGTCGATCTAGTCTGTGCTCCCCGCGATCGCCACGGCAGGCCCTTCGACTTAGCATGCTACGTCGACCCGGACACCGCCTTCGTCGCCGACAAGAGGGTCGGCGACCGGGCCTTGCGAGCGCTCGAACGACCGGGGTTGTGGAACGGAGCGATGGCCGGCTGGAACAGCCTCTTCGTCGAGGTTCCACTCCATACCTTCGCTCCGGTCAAGACGGTGCTAGATCTCCTGCGGCCCGAGCATCAGGGATAGCGGTTGGCACGGCCGAGTAGGAACTCGCCGCCACAGCCTTCATCGACCCAGATCTTGTCGCGCGAGATTCCCCAGTTGACGCCGTAGACGCACTCGACCCGGCTCAGCTGCCGCTCCAGGCAGGCTCCACCACTGGTGTCAGCCCCACATTCAACAAGCCGCCTCCCCCGGGACTCGCAGCGCAGCAGTCTCTCGTCGCGACCTTCCGGCCGCCAACCCGGTGGCGGGGACGAATTCGGACCATGCGGATCCGGGCCATGTGGAGTCGGCTCATAGTGTTTCAACACGCGGAATCTGGCGCGACAACCGCCGTCGACCCAGATCCCATCCCGGTCCCAGCCCCAGCTCTGCCCTTCGACGCAGGCTGAACGGCTCAGCTGCCTTTCCAACTCGACACCCTCACCGGTGTCGAGCCTGCAATAGCGGCGCTGACTGTTGATCGACTCGCAAACCACCAGATCGTGTGCCGGCGGTGGCGAGGCGGGAGGGTAGGGAGAGGAGGACGGCGTGGGTGGCTGGGAGGGACCCTGGGCCGAGGAAGTCGTCAACTCGAACTCGGCGCGGCAACCGTCGTCGACCCAAATACCCTTCCAGTCGTAGCCCCAGCTCTTGTCGAACTCACAAGGAGACTGGCTCAGCTTCCGGCTGAGCGACACCTCACCATCGATATCCACCGGGCAGTGATGGTAGTACCCATCCGTCGATTCACAGACCACCGTCCTGTGCTCCGCCAGGCAAACTCCCGGCCAAACCAACACGACCACCAGCGAGAGCATCCATCTCTTCAACATCGCAAACCTCCCAACAGAATTGACCAGATATCACGCTACCGCGCCATTGCCGCAGCGGGCCACCGGCGCGGACTCAGAAAGCCGACAGGTAGCGATCCTGCTCCCACGGGTGGACGTGGGCCAGGTAGTCGGAGACTTCCTGCCGTTTGGCAGCCACGTAGTGCTCGAAGATATGGTCGCCCAACGCCCGGCGAATCACCTTGTCCTTTTCCAGCGCGTCCAGCGCCCCCGACAGGCTGGGCGGCAGCTGCGCGATCTTCAACCGCTTCTTCTCGCGCTGGCTCATGGTGAAGATGTTCTTGTTGACCGGCTTGCCCGGGTCGTAGCCCTGCCCGACCCCTTCGAGGCCGGCGGCCATCATCGCCGCCATCGCCAGATAGGGATTGCACGCCGGGTCGGGAACGCGCACCTCACAGCGGGTGGACATGCCGCGCTTGGCCGGCACGCGCACCATTGGGCTGCGGTTCTTCTCCGACCACGAGATGTTGGTCGGCGCCTCGTAGCCGGGAACCAGTCGCTTATAGGAGTTGATCAGCGGATTGGTCAAAGCGACAAAGCCGGGAGCATGCCTGAGCACGCCACCGATGTAACCCAAGGCCACCTTGGACAGCTGCCACTCGGCCTGCTCGTCGTAGAAGGCATTGTTGCCCTCGCGGTCCAGCAAGCTCTGGTGAACGTGCATTCCTGAACCATTGACCCCGGCCAGCGGCTTGGGCATGAAGGTGGCGTGCAGTCCGTGTTCCACCGCCACCTTCTTGACCACGAAGCGGAAGGTCGAGACCTTGTCGGCGGTCGGCAGCACGTCGCCGTATTTGAAGTCGATCTCGTGCTGCCCCGGCGCCACTTCATGATGTGCCGCTTCGACCTCGAAACCCATCGCCTCGAGCACGAGCACGATGTCGCGCCGGCAGTGTTCGCCCATATCGACCGGCGTCAAATCGAAGTACCCGCCCACATCGTGGGTATCGAGCAACGGGTTGCCCCGCTCGTCGGTGCGGAAGAGGAAAAACTCCGCCTCCGGCCCGGCCACCATGGTGTAGCCCATCTTGGCGGCACGCTCCACCTGCCGCTTCAAGGCTAGCCGCGGACAGCCGGCGAAGGCGGAACCGTCCGGCAAATAGATATCGCAAATCATCCGCGCCACCTTCGAGCCATCCGGGTTGCTCCACGGGTTGACCTGGAAGGTCGAGGGATCCGGCACCAGCAACATGTCCGACTCCTCGATGCGGGTGAAGCCCTCGATCGACGAGCCATCGAACATGATCTGCCCATCGAGCGCCTTCTCGAACTGGCTGCGCGGAATCTCTACATTCTTGATGATCCCCATCAAGTCGGTGAACTGCAAGCGCATGAAGTGGACCCGCTGCGCATCGACGACCTTGAGTATCTCTTCCCGATTCATCGTAACCTCCATGGCGATCTCAATAATTGGACCGATGGGCGCATTCTAGAGTTCACCAGCGGTGATTTCAACAGCTATTCTGCATTTTGAACCCGCATTTCTGACGGCTGGGAAGAATTTCAGGATCACTCGAACGACACAAATCACGATCGACACTGACCTTTTCAGCCCTGTGGAGCCACCGCCGGAATGCAGCCGACAGCCCGGGGCCAGCCTCCCGGTGTGTTAGGATTCGATCTATCCACTCTCTGTTGATTGCCCATTCCTGGGGAGGAACCGGCGCCCATGCTCAAGCTTTCTTTGTCCAAGATCAGCTTGCCGAAGCTGACATTTTGGGATCTGGTAGCGATCGCCGTGGCGGTGATCGGAATCGCGCTGACCGGCGCTAACTGGCAGTCCGCGCAGTCGAGCGCCGGCTCCACGGTCTGGCTTTTCGCGGGGGTCCAGCTGGCGGTCTGCATGGGCAGTCTGCTGGTTCTAGGCAAGACAGCCAAAGCCGGCACCTTGTGGGGCATTTTCGCCGCGCTGGCAGGCATGTTCATCGGTATGGGCGGGGTGCTGTTAGCTGCCGCGCTGTGGACCGCGGCCTAGGCCGCTCCATAGCCACTCAAGCCGGAACCGCGGCTCAGTCGACACCACGGCACTGAACCGCCGCGGCCTGGCTGCCGTACCTGTGTGCGAGACACGGCGTGCCACCCCCGGTCGCCTGTTGCAGTTCACAACGAAGGAGACAGCATGGCAGCTTCCAGCTCCCAGAGCGCATCGACAGGCTCGTCCAAGGCTCAGACCGCGATCAAGGTCGCGCTCGCCCTGGCCGCCTTGGCCGCTTTGGTTCTTCTCGGCCGGCAGGCCGGTGACTATATCCCCCGTTTCAACGACTGGATCGAGGGGCTCGGTTTTTGGGCTCCCTTGGTTTTCATCCTGGGTTATGCCGTCGCCACGGTGGCGTTCATACCCGGGTCCTTGCTCACCGCCGCTTCCGGCGCGATCTTCGGGATCGGGTGGGGCGCACTCTACTCTTTCCTCGGCGCCACGCTGGGAGCCAGCGTCGCCTTCCTCGTCGCGCGCTATCTAGCCCGTAGCGCCATCGAAAAAAGGCTCGAAGACCAGCCTCGCTTCGCCCAAATCGACCGCGCGATCGGCCGCGACGGCGGCAAGATGGTCGCCTTGATGCGCCTGGCGCCGGTCTTCCCCTTCAACTTGCTGAACTATGCGCTCGGGCTGACCAGCGTCAAGTTCTTGCCCTACTTCTTCGCTTCCTTGGCCATGTTCCCCGGCACGCTGCTCTATGTCTACCTCGGCTCGGTCGCCGGACAGGCAGTCCAGGCCGGCGGTGGTCAAGCACAGAAGACACCCCTCGAGTGGGCCGCGCTGGCCGTCGGCCTGCTGGCCACCGTACTGGTGGTCGTCATAGTCACCAGGAAGGCGAAACAGGCTTTTGACTCCGCCGTCGACGAAGACAACGGTGCGGCCGAAGCCATTGAGGAGCCAGATCATGGCTGAGCCACTATCCCATCCCATGCTTCCCCAAGACGAACACAACGAGCGACTGATCGCCAACGTTCATCCACCCGACTGGGTCAACCCCGAGCCGGCCGACAAGTACCACCTAGTGGTGGTCGGTGCCGGCACCGCCGGCCTGGTCAGCGCCGCCGGCGCTGCCGGCCTCGGCGCCAAGGTGGCGTTGATCGAACGTGACTTGATGGGCGGAGATTGCCTCAACGTCGGCTGTGTGCCCTCCAAGGGAGTCATTCGAGCCGCACGGGCATGGAAGGAGGCGACCACGGCGGCAGAGCACTTTGGTGCCCCCGCCACCACCGGCGAGGGCGACTTCGGTAAGGCGATGCGCCGCATGCGCCGCATCCGCGCCGACATCAGCAAGGTCGACGGCGTAAAACGGTTCCACGACCTGGGAATCGATGTTTTCATCGGCTCGGGTCGCTTCGTCGCCGCCGATGCGGTCGAGGTCGCCGGCCACCGCCTGCGCTTTCGCCGCGCGGTGATCGCCACCGGCGCTCGCGCCGCCGCGCCACCGATCCCCGGCCTGGCCGATGTCGACTACCTGACCAACGAGTCCATCTTCTCGCTGACCGAGTTGCCGCGACGGCTCGCCGTCATCGGAGCCGGCCCCATCGGCTGTGAGATGTCGCAGTCCTTCGCCCGCCTTGGCTCTCATGTCACCCTCATCGACATGGCGCCGCAGGTGCTGATCCGCGAGGACAAGGACGCGGCCGCCGTGGTGCAAGAGGCGATGGTCGAAGACGACGTGAACCTGGAACTCGGGGTCAAGGTCAACAGCGTCGAGCAGCGCGACGGCGCGATCGTGGTCCATCTTGAGCGCGACGGCCAAGAGTTCGAGGTTGCCGCCGACCACCTACTGGTCGCGGTCGGCAGGGCTCCGAACACCGACGGCCTGGGGCTGGAAGCGGCGGGAGTCGAGTACGGCCGACGCGGCGTGCAGGTCGACGAGCGGCTGCGCACCTCCAACAAGCGGATCTATGCCGCCGGCGACATCGCCACCAAGTACCAGTTCACCCACACCGCTGACGCGCAGGCTCGCATCGTGCTGCAAAACGCCCTCTTCTTCGGCCGCGCCAAGACCAGTGACTTGACCATTCCCTGGTGCACCTACACCAGCCCGGAGATCGCGCACGTCGGCATGTATGAGAAAGATGCCGTGGAGCAGGGGCTCGAGGTCGACACGCTGACCATTCCCCTCGACGACGTCGATCGCGCCGTTCTCGATGGCGAGGATGCAGGATTCCTGCGCGTCCACCTGAAAAAGGGCAGTGACCAGATCCTAGGGGCGACCCTGGTCGCGGCGCATGCCGGAGACATGATCGGCGAACTCTGCCTGGCGGTCACCCACAAAATCGGCCTGGGCAAGATCGTCTCGGTCATTCATCCCTACCCCACTCAGGGTGAGGTGATCAAGAAGATGGGCGACCTCTACCGGCGTGGCTCGCTGACACCAACCGTCAAGAAGCTATTTTCCTGGTGGTTCAAGCTCTTCTCATAACGGCGAAGGAGGTCTGCTAGTATCCGCTTCCCAAGCTGTGAGAGAGAGAAGACGATCCCCCCGTCACGTCGTCAGCGACGTTCGCGGTGTGCTTTTGTTCACCGCCGAGGCGCGTGTGCTCAACATGAGCATGACCGGCGCGGCGGTCGAGACCAGCCACTATCTCAAGGTTGGGGAGATGCTCAAGTTCAAGACCAGCCAGGCCGGCAAGGAGCTGAGCATGACCGGCAAGGTGGTCTGGTGCCGGCTGGTTTCGACCCGCGACAATGGCCGTGGAGACAGCGAGCCGGTCTACAGCGCTGGAGTAAATTTCGCCGACGTCTTCACCGCCAAGGCCAAGGCGCTGCTCGACCTGATTCGTAAATCAGACCGGGTAACGCTCGAAACACGGGTCACCGGCCGCTTCCGCCTCGAACTCTCCGATCCGGTCAAGCTGGACCGTGAACATCAGTTCTCGGTCCAGCAGATCAGCGCCACCGGAATGTTGATCGAGACCGGCCTTTCACCAGCCCTCGACTCGGTCTTCGAGATGCGCGTCAACCTCGGCGCCATCTTCATGGCCCAAGGCCGGATCGTCCATCTCCAAGAGTTCTCGCCGCCCGGCCAGCCGACCCTCTACCGGCTGGGTGTCGAGTTTCTCGAACTGCCCGCCGAGCACAAGACCATCCTCGAACGCTACATCGGCGGCCTAGACCAGGGCCCCGACGAACCGACGAAGGGTTAGGGCGGAGGCTGAGGGCTTAGCGTGAGTCGCCCGCCAGCTTCCAACCGCCCGGCGGCGCAGGAGGTCCGTTCGCTACCGGGAGTCGCTCCAGGAAGGATGGACGCCGGAACGAAGCAAGCGGCATAGTCTCCCGGTGCTAGCTGGCTGAGTCCAACGCGAGCCCCCACGCCGCCGGCACCAGGGTAGGTGCGAGTCGGTACGAGCCGAAGTGGAATCTCGATCCCGCCAGAATAAAGGGCTATGCGCAGGCGAGTCCGCAGGTAGTCTTCCGGAGCGAATGGAGTCTCGACCTCGATCTCGCCAACTTCCTCCTGCAAGTTGAGGCGCAGGGGCGAGTCCTGCAAGCTCACTACCCGAGCTTGCGCACCGTAGCTCTCGGCGCTCCAATACACGGTCGCGACGTTGAGATCAGCGGGAATATTCAAGCTGAACGAGCCATCCTGACCACTGATGGTCTTGTCCCCTCCACTCGCTGGCGGGCGGGCTGTGAGCCCGACAACGGCACCAGCCACCGGACCACGCTTGGAAACCACCGTACCCTGGACCTGCTTCATCTCGCTGCAACGCAGCTCGATCGGACCGACCTCCATACCCTCGGCGAGCCGGGTGAGGTGCAGCTCTGTCTGGCAAGAAGGGTTGTCTTCGTAGACCGACAAGGAAAGGTCAGCCGCGGGCAAGCCACGCAGCTCGAAGGCGCCCAGCGCATCGGTCCCCACCACATTGAAGACCGTATTGCCATCCGAAACGGCCGAAACCGTCACCTCCGCGAGCGGTCGGCCACCGCGGTCCACCACGCGACCAAAGACCCGAGTATCCGGCAACTCAAGATCGACATGGGCTTCACCGGATCGGCCGGGGCGGATGGTGACCAGCGCCGAAGTGTCGAGGCGTGGCTCCTCCGCCACGACCGCCACCCTCCACAGCCCCTCACGCGGCAGGACACCGGCGAAGAGGCCATCTTCATCGCACTCCAGCCGAACTCTCTGCGCGCCCGACTTGCCGCCGAACCAGAGAGTAGCGGCCACGGGGTCCTCACCGAGAGTGAGCCGGCCCTCAATACGGATCTGGGGAATCTCGATACGGCGGATTGCCGAAGTGACCAGCTTCCATGGACCTAAGACGGTTCTGGAGTCGAAGATTCGGTTACCCTCAGCATCGTCAATATCGACCGAAACCTCTCCTGGACTCAGATCGTTCACCACCAACCGCCCCTCGCCATCGGCGGAGCCGTCAAAGACCGTCGCCGGTACTCCCCCGTTGGCAGCACTGTTGGCCCAGCTGTAGACCTGGACCCGCCACGGTTGATCCAACAGGTCGAGAGGAGGATCGATCTCCAGACGAAGGGTCAATGGAGTTGCCAGTACCAGAGGCTCGGTAAGAAAGGTCTCGCGCCGCGCCACCACCTCGATGAGAGCTGCCGTGGCCGTGGCATAGCCAGGTTGTCGAACCTCCAGTGCGTAGTGGCCCGGCGCCAGATCGGTGAACTGGACAAAACCGTCACCGCCAACATGGGCCTCGACGGCGGAGGCGATATTGCGCACCGCTTGGCCAGGGGTAGCGCGGCAGTTCGTCGCTGGAACGAGGCGGGCGATACAGCTTTCCGGATCGATCTTGCCCCCCTCAATCGCCACCCATCCGGCGACCGAGGCGCCCCTGCGCAGTTCCAAAGCCGGTAGAGTCTTCACTCCGTGCGGCGGCACCTCGACTCCCCAAACGTAGTGGGGAATGAACCCTTCGGCGATCAGAGTCAGATCCATCTTGCCCGCCGGAAGCTCACAGTTCCACTGCCCCTCTTCGCTCACCGGGCAGATGAGTGAGCCCGCCGGGCTCTTGGGCCGGCCGACAACCTCCGGTACGACCAGCGTGTGCACCACCACAGTCTCGGGAAGGCTGACCTTCTTGCCGGCGCCCCGCAGAGTCCCGCGCAGAGTACCCAACGGCCAGAGTTGGAGTTCGACTCGCCGGAGATCGGTACCGGGGCTGATGGTGACGAGCTGGCGCTTCACCCAGAAGCCGGGCAGTTCCCCGGCCAGCTCCCATTCACTCCCTTCCGGCAGCATCAGAGTCGTCGGCTGAGTACCGGAGATCGACTGCCGAATCGTCGCCAAGCCCTCGCCGTGCGGAGTTACCACCAGAGTCCACTCCGCCTTCAGTTCCACCGGCACGGTGAGGCTGAACTCGACCTTGACCGGCTTCGGTAGCCGGTCGGACTCATCGGCGGCTGACACCAAGGCATGCAGCAAAGCCAGAACGACAAGACCTACTGGCCAGGCAGCGAGCCTGAAGCTCCTCTCAATAGCCTCTCCAATTCCCGTAACCGCAGCGGGAACTCTCATCGGTCGCGGAGTTCAGCTCCGACCGCTGTCGCGGCGCCGCAGCTGGGCGGCGAGGAAGTCGCGATTCATTCGCGCGATCCAGTCGATGCTGATGCTCTTCGGGCAAGCGGCTTCACACTCACGGAAGTTGGAGCAGGCACCGAAATCCAGCTCCTCCATCCGTCCCACCATGTTCAGAACCCTGGAGTCCCGCTCGGTCTGTCCCTGGGGCAGCAAACCGAGGTGAGAGATCTTGGCCGCGGTAAAGAGGTGAGCCGCACCGTTGGGGCACTGTGCGACGCAGGCTCCGCAGCCGATGCAGGTCGCGGCGTCCATCGCCAGCTCTGCATTCTCCTTGGCCACCGGCACCAGGTTGGCATCCGGCGCGCTGCCGGTCGATACCGAAATGTAGCCGCCGGCCTCGATGATGCGGTCGAAGGCACTACGATCGACCACCAAGTCCTGCACCACGGTAAAGGCGCGTGAGCGCCACGGTTCGAGGTAGAGCGTATCTCCGCTCTTGAACTGGCGCATGTGCAACTGGCAGGTCACCGTGGCTGCTTGCGGTCCATGGGCGGTGCCGTTGATCATGATTCCGCAGGAGCCACAGATTCCCTCGCGACAGTCGTGCTCAAACTCGATCGGACGCTCGCCGCGGAGGATCAGATCCTCGTTGAGAACATCGAGCATCTCCAGAAATGACATGTCCGGGCTGATGTCTTTGACCTCGTAGCGCACCATTTCCCCGGCGCTGTCCGGGCCAGGCTGGCGCCATACGTGAAGCGTGAGATCCATTACTTGTAGCTCCTCTGGGTCAGCTTGACGTTGTCGAACTCGAGCTTCTCCTTGTGCAGGGTCGGCTCGCCTGGGCCGTGGCCATCGGCACCGGCATCGCCGCACTCCCAGGCCGAGACGAAGCTGAACTCATCATCGCGACGCAACGCTTCGCCTTCCTCGGTCTGATGCTCCAGACGCAGATGGCAACCGCACGATTCGTCGCGGTGCAAGGCGTCGCGGCACATCAGCTCGGCGAGTTCGAAGAAGTCGGCAACTCGGCCGGCCTTCTCCAGTGACTGATTGATTTCCTCACCGTCACCCAAGACCCGCACGTCGTTCCAGAACTCCTCGCGCAGCTGCGGGATCCGCTCCAACGCCTCTTCGAGCCCCTTGCGTTGACGAGAAATACCGCAATTGTCCCAGCAGATCTTGCCCAACTCGCGATGGAAGGAATCCACCGTACGCGAGCCCTGGATCGACAGCAGCTTGTCGGTGCGCTCGCGCACCTCGTTCTCGGCATCGGCGAAGGCGGCATCTTCGGTCGAGGGTCGATCGTCCCGCCGGTCCGCCAGGTAGTTGCCGATGGTGACCGGGATCACAAAGTAGCCATCGGCTAGCCCTTGCATCAATGCGCTGGCACCAAGCCGGTTGGCTCCATGGTCGGAGAAATTGGCTTCGCCGATGACGAACAACCCGTCCAGGTTGCTCATCAGGTTGTAGTCGACCCAGAGGCCGCCCATGGTGTAGTGCGGCGCCGGGTAGATCCGCATCGGCTGGCGGTATGGATTCTCACCGGTGATGCGCTCGTACATCTCGAACAGGTTGCCGTAGCGTTCGGCGATGGTCTCCCGGCCGAGGCGGGTGATCGCATCGGCGAAGTCGAGGAAGACTCCCACCCCGCTCGTCCCCACGCCGCGCCCCTCGTCCACCACCTGTTTGGCGTTGCGCGAAGCGACATCGCGCGGCACCAGGTTGCCGAAGCTCGGATAGCGGGCCTCCAGGAAGTAGTCACGTTCCGCCGCCGGGATCTGATCGGCGGGGCGATGATCGCCCTCCTTCCGCGGTACCCAAATCCGGCCATCGTTGCGCAGCGACTCGCTCATCAGGGTCAGCTTCGACTGATGATCGCCGCTCGGTGGAATCGCCGTCGGGTGAATCTGCGTGAAGCAAGGGTTGGCGAAAAAGGCACCGCGCCGGTGAGCGCGCCAGATCGCCGTCGTGTTGCAACCCTTGGCATTGGTCGACAGATAGAAAACATTGGCGTAGCCGCCCGTCGCCAGCACCACGGCATCGGCGCTGTGGCGGCGGATTTCGCCCGTCTTCAGGTTGCGAGTAATCACGCCGCAGGCGCGGCCGTCGACCACCACGACATCGAGCACCTCGGTCTTCGGGTGCAGCTTGACCTTGCCGGCCTCGATCTGGCGTGCCAAGGCCTGGTAGCAGCCGAGCAACAGCTGCTGACCGGTCTGGCCGCGGGCGTAGAAGGTCCGAGATACCTGGGCGCCGCCGAAAGAGCGGTTATCGAGAAGACCACCGTACTCGCGAGCGAAAGGAACACCCTGCGCCACCGCTTGATCGATGATGCTGAGGCTTATCTCCGCCAACCGGTACACGTTGGATTCGCGGGCTCGATAGTCGCCGCCCTTGACGGTGTCGTAGAACAGCCGGTAGATGCTGTCGCCGTCGTTGTGATAATTCTTGGCCGCATTGATCCCGCCCTGCGCCGCGATCGAGTGGGCCCGCCGGGCGCTGTCCTGGTAGCAAAAACTGGTGACGTTGTAGCCCAACTCACCGAACGCCGCCGCCGCCGCGCCGCCGGCCAGCCCGGTTCCGACGACGATGATCTCGTACTTGCGTTTGTTGGCCGGGTTGACCAGCTTGATACTCGCCTGGTGATTGCGCCACTGATCGGCAATAGGGCCACTCGGGATTTTCGAACTCAGTTGGTCAGTCATCGCCCTGCCCCCCTAGCTGACGATCCCGGTGAGGACCGCGATCGGAAATGAGATGTTGCCCGCGGCGACGATCAAGGCGAAGGCGCTGGCCAGCCGGCGGCGCCAAGGATTGAGCCTCGGATGGTTCCAGCCCAGGGTCTGGAAGAGGCTCCACAGGCCGTGGTAGAGGTGAAGGGCCAGGGCGATATTGGCCACGATGTAGAACAAGGAAACCCACCAGACGCTGAAGCCCGCCACCACGTTGTGGTACGCCTGCGCGGAGATCGATCCATCCGCCAGAGTCGTCGGATGTACAAAGTCTGGATGGACCGTGCCCCAAGTGAGGTGAAACAGGTGGTAAACGACGAACAGCAGGATGATCACGCCGCCCCACCGCATGGTGCGTGTCGCGTAGTCGGCCTGCACAGTGTGCGCTTTGACATAGCGCTGTCCGCGCGCGGCACGACTCTGCCGGGTCACCTGCCAAGCGGCCCAAATATGCACCAGGACGGCGACGATCAACACCCCACGGGCGATGATCAGTGCGCCACCGTGCGGTAGCGCCGGATAGCCAACCTCACGCAACCAGCTGGCGTAGTGGTTGAAGCTCTCGGCCCCCAGATACATCTTCAAATTGCCCAGCATGTGGACCAACACAAACCCGAAGAGAGCGATACCGGACAGCGCCATGATCGCCTTCTTGCCCAGAGACGAGCTGTAAAAAGTTCCGCTTTTGGACATCGAGTCCCCTCTTGCCGCGATCGTTGAGCCCACAGATTCGGACCCGGTTAGCTGGGAAAGACCATCGGCCCTCCGGCAGCGTGGCTACTCTGCCGCCAAGGCTCTCGTACAGGTGCCCGTAACTAGCCAACTCTACCAGGATGGCAGCGACCTGGGACACCCAAACGGGTGGGCAAAATACCCTCTCGCCGCACGCCGATTGGTCAGGGTTAGCGGCGACGCCGACGGCGGCGGCGCCTCGGCCGCGATGGCACGCCTGCGCGATTGGGGGCCTCGTCGCTCGCCTCTTGGGCGGCCTTGCGCCACAGTGCCAACTCGTCTTGTCCCTCAGCGGTCGCCTCGACCAGGATCTCGAGCAAGACCAGGGCGTCCTTGAAGCCTGAGCGGCGAACGAAGCGCGCCCGCTCGCCGCTGCGCCACGAGGCAGCGGCGAAGCGCAGGAATCCGGCCAGCGCATAGAAGAGTGCCTGCGAACGAGCTCGCGAAAGTTGGAATCGGCTGACAAAAGGCTCGATCACCCGGTGCACCAGATCGTCGAGCGCCCGCCGCGACAGGGGCCTGTAGCCACCGCCGCGACTCTCCATGTCATAGCGGCGCAGCAGCAGCTTCGGCAACACGATGATCGACATCACCACCCCGTCCGAAAGCTCTCGCCCTTCGGCAACCCAGCGATCGATCGTCGGCAGCACCGTGGAGAAATCGCCGAGGCCACGAGCCTGCGGCGACACCATGGCGTAGGCTTCCGGCAGCAGCACCGCCAGCAGATTGAGTTCGAGGAGCCACTGGATCGCCGTGCCCACGTGGCCACAGCGCATCAACGCCAGGATCTCCTCGGTGACGCGCGCCGGTGACGCCTTGCTCAACTCCTTGCCGTGACGCTGAATCGCTTCCTGAGTGCGCTCTTCGATACCGAAGCCCAAACGGGCGGCGAACTCGCAAGCGCGCAACATGCGCACCGGATCCTCGCGGAAGCGAACGCCGGGGTCACCGATCACCCGGATAAGTTGGCGTTCGAGATCGTCGATACCACCGACGTAGTCGATCAGCGAGAAATCAGCGATGTCATAGAACAGCGCATTAATCGTAAAGTCCCGCCGGAAGGCATCTTCACGGGGTGAGCCGAAGCGGTTGTCGCTGGTGATCAGCAGTTCGCCCGGCGCGCTGCCCTGCTCATTCTGAGACGGGTTGCGGCGGAAGGTCGCCACTTCGACGATGCCGTCCTTGAAGAAGACGTGGACAAGACGAAACCGCCGACCGATGATGCGCGAGTTGCGAAACAGCCGCTTGATCTCCTGCGGCCGTGCGTCGGTGGCGGCGTCGAAGTCTTTCGGCCGGCGACCCACCATCAGATCCCTCACTCCACCACCGACCAGGAAGGCTTTGAAGCCGGCACGGTGCAGGCGGTAGAGGACCTTGACCGCGTTCGGGTCGATGTCCTGGCGCGAGATCTTGTGTTCGGCGCGAGGCAAGATCCGCGGCCGGCGCTCGGTGATCGGATCCACCTAGTGACCTACTCTAGTACTGCCAAGAAAACTCGAGTTCAGGGAGGAGCGGCACACAGCGGGCGATTATACCCGCTACGGCCGAGTCCACCGCTTCTGCACTTCGCCGCTCATCTGCGGCAGCTTCACCGGCACGGTGGTCCGCTTCTCGATACCCCGGTTGGTCTTGGTCAGCACGATCAGCTGCTGGATCGCCGTGCCGACCGGTACCACCATCACTCCACCGCGCCGCAGCTGATCGATCAGCGGGTGGGGGATGCGCGGCGGTGCGGCAGTGAGGATGATCGCGTCGAACGGAGCTTCCTGCGGCCAGCCCTGATATCCGTCGCCGACCTTGACGTGCACGTTGCGAGCGCCAAATCGCTCGAGGTTGGCGCGGGCGGTTCTAGCCACATCCGGATCGATCTCCATCGAGAATACTTGGAAAGCCAGTTGCGAGAGGATCGCCGAGTGATAGCCGGTGCCGGTGCCGATCTCGAGGACCTTCGACCCTTTGTTGAGGTTCAGCAGCGAGGTCATCAGGGCGACGACATAGGGCTGGTGAATGCTCAGATCATCGCTGACCCGAAGCGGCTCATCGTCATAGGCGCGCGAGCGCAACTCTGGAGGAACGAACATGTGGCGCGGCACAACCGACATCACGTGCAGGAGATTGTCATCGGTGATATCGCGCTCGATCAGCTGTGTCCTGACCATCTCCGCGCGCTTGGCGTTGAACCTATCGCCCGATTGCGCGCCGCTGGAGCGGGTTGCAAGGCTGGAGACCAGCAAGGCGATGATGACCAGCACCAGCCGGGCCCATCTCCACACGACGGTCGGTCGCGGTCGTTGAAAGAGGGAAATCACCGCTATCAGTCTCGCTGCACTTGCGCTTCGCCGGTCATGGGTACGAATCGTACCGCTGTAATGCGCTCGCGCTCGTAACTGTGCTCAGTTCGTGTCACCAGTTCCAACACCTGAATGCTATCTCCCACCGGCAGAACCATCCGCCCACCGACCTCCAACTGTTCGAGCAAAGGGCCCGGAATCTCGCGCGGAGCGGCGGTCAGGATGATGGCATCGAAGGGTCCTTCCTCCGCCCACCCTTGGTAGCCATCGCCGATACGCACCTCGACTTTATCGAATCCCTACTTGGCCAACCGCCTCTGCGCCTGCCGGCCCAGAGCTTCGACGATCTCGATACTGTAGACCCTGCCGGCGACCTGCGACATCACCGCTGCATGGTAGCCGGAGCCGGTCCCCACTTCGAGAACACGGTCGGCGGAGTCAAGATCGAGCAGCTGGGTCATCAAAGCAACGATGTAGGGCTGAGAAATGGTCTGATCGAGGCCGATCGGCAGAGGATGATCTTCATAGGCCTGGGCTCGATAGCTCTCCGGAACGAACTCATGGCGAGGTACTCGGCGCATCGCGGCCAGCACTTCCGGC
>JAJRVQ010000159.1 GCA_024277255.1 Acidobacteriota bacterium
GTCCAAGCACTCGAGCAAGCCATTCGTGGATACCTCGACCAGCACAACCAAGACCCAACTCCGTTCAAGTGGACAGCCGACGCTGACCTTATTCTTGAAAGAACCTCAAATATCGCGCGAACTTGTCAATCAGGACACTAGACTGCAACCGTCGAAAAGCAACACCCTGTTCATTGCCGTGCCGTGACCTGATGCCGGGGGGGCGGGCGGTATTTCGCCGGTTTTTCGTTGAGTGGTTGCTATGGTGAGGTCGATGAGGGATTCCGAGCTTCTTGGTGAGAAGAAGCGCTCGAAAGGGGCGGGCTCGAAGGTCGTGGGATTGATTCTGGGGCCCGTCGTTTTCCTGGCGATCCTGCTGCTCGACCTGCAACCCGGCGACCCCGCGGTAACCCGTATGGCCGCAGTGGCGGCTTTGATGGCGATCTGGTGGATTACCGACGCCATTCCCTTGGCTGCCACCGCCATGCTGCCCCTGGTCCTCTATCCCCTCTTCGGCATCATGAAGGGCAAAGAGGTGGCGCCGGTCTATGTGAACCACGTCATCTTCCTCTTCGTGGGCGGATTCATGATTGCGCTGGCGATGGAGAAATGGCGGCTGCACAGACGCATCGCCTTGTGGATCATCGGCGCGTTGGGCAACAGCCCTTCGCGCTTGGTGTTGAGCTTCATGCTGGCCTCGGCCTTTCTCTCGATGTGGATTTCCAACACCGCGGCCGCCATCATGATGACGGCGATCGGTCTGGCCATTATCAAGCATGAGGAATCCGAATTCGGCTCGCAGCGGACCCACAAACTATGCGTCGGGTTGTTGCTGGGTATCGCCTATGGGTGCAGCGTCGGTGGTCTTGCCACCCTGGTCGGGACGCCGCCCAACCTTTCCTTTGTGCGGATTTTTGAAATCACCTTCCCCGGCGCGAAAGCGATCAGCTTCGGTCAGTGGTTTCTTCTCGGGTTACCGCTGTGTCTAACCCTGCTGCTCCTGACCTGGTTGTTACTCACCCGGGTTTTTTTCCGCAGTCCGAGCGATCTCGAGTTGTCCCCCGACGTCATTCGGCAGGAACGCGCCGCTTTGGGTTCGATTCGCTTTGCTGAAGGCGCCGTCGGCCTGGTCTTTCTCACCACGGCTCTGCTTTGGGTGTTTCGCAAGGATCTGAAAATCGGCTCCTTGATCATTCCGGGTTGGTCGGACCTGTTGCCCTATCCGGATTTGATCGATGATGGGACGGTCGCCGTTTTCATGGCGCTGCTGCTCTTCTTGATCCCATCGCGTGCCCCCTCCAAAACGCAGAGCCGAGCGGTGCTGGATATCGATGTGTTCAAGGCCATTCCCTGGCACATCGTTCTCTTGTTCGGAGGTGGCTTTGCTCTCGCCAAGGGGTTCCAGTCCACCGGCCTGTCGATCTTGATCGGCAAGCAATTCACCGGTCTCGCCGGGTTGCCGCCGCTGATCACCATCGCTTGTGTCTGCCTGGTAGTGACCTTTCTCACCGAGTTGACATCCAACACGGCCACCACGGAACTACTACTGCCCATCCTGGCCTCGGTCGGGGTGGCGATGGAGATGAATCCTCTCCTGCTGATGATTCCGGCCACCATTTCCGCCTCCTGTGCCTTCATGATGCCGGTCGCCACCCCTCCCAATGCCATTGTTTTTGGCAGCGGAAGGATTCGCATTCCGGAAATGGTGCGGGTCGGGCTGGTGCTCAACTTGATCGGGGTGGTTGTGGTCACCCTGTTCTTCTATTCCCTGGGGCCGAGAATCTTCGAAATCGATCTTGATACGAAACCGGGTTGGGCGGTCGAGCAGAGCTTCGAGACGGCGCAACCCTGAAGGCTGGCAGCCTGGGAGCTCCTACTCCAGGACCTCGATCTTGGGTTGAGTTTCCTCGTCGCCGGGCACAGTCTGGATGAAGACGTCCACGGGCTTTTTCTCGAGAAGCTCGACAGCCTCCCAGCTCGGGACATGGCCCACGATGGCGGTCAGCCTGGTCTTGAGTGACTCGTACCGGCTGGCGTCGAATGGCTGCTTGGCCTCGCCGCCCTCACTGTCCTCGATTTCGATGATCCCCTTCTGCGTTGCGGGATTGTAGAAGGTGACCTTGCCGAACTTGATTCCTGCGCTCATCGCTTGTGCTCCTCGGCGGTGGTTCGGCTACTCGATGGCCTGACTGTGGTCGACCGATTGGGTCGCGATGTATCCGGCGTGCGAGATGCCGAGCAGGACGTTGAGGCTGTTTGAAAACTCGGGCAACTCGACACCGAATGGGTTCAGAATGTTGCCCTGGAACAAGCCCACCAGGGCGGCCGAATAGGCGACACCGATGGCGATGGTGAACAGGAACATCTGGACCTTGCTGAGGTCGATCAGGTTGTAGTTGCCCACCTCGTTGCCCTGGAACATGTCGCCCAGGGTCGCCTCATCGACGCTCTTGTTGATCTTCAAGATCCCGACCTTGGCTTGGGCGAGTTCGGCCTCTTCGGCGGCGGCCTCTTTGGCTGTTTCGGCCGTCTCCAGCTTCTTCTTGGCCGCCTCACGCGTGGCGCCCAGAGCCTCGACCTCGACATCCGTCTGTTCCGCTTGAGTCTGTGTATGGCCAGGGTTTTTGGCGAGATATTCAGCGAACTTGCTCTTGTATTGCGCGTCGGCCGCCTCGAAAGCCGCCCTTGCCTTGGTGTGTTCGGCCGCCGCCGATTCCTTCCTCTTTTCGAGGTCCGAGATCAGGACCAGGGCTCGCTTCGATCTTTTGTTGGTCTTGACCAGGCTCGCTCCGGCAAAAGAGAGGGTGCTGATGCCGAGCGCGACGAGGAGTTCATTGGGAAAGATGATGCGTAGCGGGTCGGGCTCGGATGAACAGAACTCGTCAGCCTGGTTCTTCTGGTCTTCGGTGAGAGCAGCCTTGCACGCCGCCACGGCCTCGGCGGTCGGCTTGATGAGAGCCGCCGGTTTGCTTCGGGCCAGCGCGACGGCGAGAAAGGCCGACATCGCGAGCACTGTCCACATCCCGATCTGCAGCCGGGACAGGCTCGTGCGGCGGCGCTCATCGATGAGAACGCCGAACCATTTTCCGTTGGCCTTGTATCCCGCCAGCCACAGGATTACCGCGGTGAGACCGGCCAGGATGAGCCAGTGCTGGGTGGGTGACGGGGACCAAGTGAGCTTGGTGAAGGGCAGTTTCGCCCAACTGACGGTCGACCAGAAAGCGTCTCCGACCAGGGCCGCGATCGCGATACCGAGGCCCCAGGCCGCCGCCGCGTCGTAGGAGCGCACCGTCTTGGCTTGCCGGCCGCTGCTGGCCTCACTGGCCCGTGGTTGCGAGTTAGCCATGCTACCTCCTGAGAGTCAACCAATCGTGCTGTTTGCAAGAGAGCTGAGGCGAGGATATCAAAGTGAGCAGGAGAGGACGACGCGGGACACAGGCGGATCCTTTCTTGGACTATGCTCGGCTCGCTGCCACGCCGCAGGCCCCGGCGGTGATTGCTGGTCGTGCGCTGGAAGTGCGGCGCGAGTTCGCGGAGGAGGATGTCGAGTATCACGGTTTCGCGAACGTTCCGGTCACTGCGGCGGGGTCTGAAAAGAAGGAAATGACGGCGCTGAGCGACGAGAATGGATACTACGCACTGGTATTGCCTTCGGGAGGCACCTTTGCGGTCTCTGCGCAGTTGCCGCCTTCGGTGCTTCCAGCGGCGCCCAAGTCGATCACCGTTGGGGCTGGAGAGTGCGAGTTCGTTCAGTTTTCAGGCTTACATGGGCTGGCGCTATGAAATTCGTCTCCAGTCAGCAGACAAGACTTCGAAGCCACTGGCCACCGTGAACGTCAAATCTGACTTGGAGTCCCTCTCCCTGGTCTGGGATCGGAACTCGGTGCGGACCGTGGGTCCGAACGGTTGAGTCTCACGCGGGGATGGGACTGCGGCGCCACTTCCGCCCGCGGGCAGTGGCGCCGCGACCTCGATCGGTGTCAGGGCACGACCGAACTCCAGCCGGACAGATCCCCCGATTCGAAACCATCGCCGAAGATCCGCGTGGGATTGCCGCACAGCGGTGGCGGGAAGTTGCCGGAGCATGGAAGAAGGATCTCTTGCTCTTCGGAGGTGTTGTAGATTTCCCAGGCGGGCTGGCTGGTTGTGAGAAAGCCGCTGGGATCGCGGTCCACGATGCCGATCCAGCCCTGCGCATTGGGGTCCAGCAAGGCTGAACCATGGTCATTGACCAGGTCGGCATACAACCAACCACGGTCATGAATAGTCGGCATCTCGGCTGAGCCGACGGTGACCCGACCCGCTGCGAAGCGGAAGGGTATCGCGGCGAAGGCACTGAAGGGTGGGGAGAATGGAGAGGTTTCGGGGACCTCCGGGTTCTCCTCCTGGTCGAAGAAGGTGACCTGCGACAGGCTCATCGGGAAAGGCAAGGGGAGCGTTCCGCAACTGACCGGGGATTGGACGAGTTTGGTGTCGCGCCAGTAGATGAGATCGGTCATTCCGCTCACGAAGGGGGCGGCGAGGGCGCTGGATAGTGGCTCGCGATTGTCGGCTCCGCCGGAGAACTTGGCGTAGAAGGTGTAGCTGCCGGGGGCGGTCCGCGGATCGGTGCTCGAAGCCTCCAGGTGGACCATGGCGCCGCCGTGAACCAGGTCGCCGCTGCTTTCCAGAATCCGGTACGAACCGAGCAAGGCGTTGACGTTGTTGGCGTCACCGTTGCCGCCGTTGACGAAATAGCCAGATTCTCCTGGTTGGAGTAGGGAGCAGTTGTTGGTGTTGTCGATGGTGATGTAGCCACGCGCCACGTTGTCCCCCTGGTTCGAGCCACTACAAGCGCCACCGAAGATCGGCGAGGCCAGGCCGCTGTGGGCGGCACGAATGTGAGTGAGAAGTAAGGATGAGAGCGGGGGAAGCGGCAGAATTTGGCTGCAGAACGCCGTTCCGGGGCCGACTCCGGTTTCCGGGCTGGTGACTAGCGAGAAGGAACCGACTGGGCTGATCGTAGTATTGGTGTGCGAAGTTTGGGGAATCATTCCAGAAGCGAAAAGGTCGAGCAGGTTGAGCTCCATGACGTCAAAGCCGGTCAAGTAGGCGGCGAAGTTGAGTGTCGGGACACCCCAGTCAGTCCACAACACAATGTTCAGGAGAGCTGGACTCTCCCGGGCGTTGGCAATCGTGAGCAAGGTCGTGGAGGTTGGCCCACCGTTGAGGTCGACCTCGAAGTAGGGCAGCAAGAGGGTGGCGGCCGGCACGGTATCTAGTTTCCCGATCTCGGCTTGGATCGGCCCCATGACGACCACCGCGAGCAGACAGACGAGGAGCATGGTGGAACGGAATTGGTGGTTCATCGGTCGCTACCTCCCGCCAGCTGGCCGTACGGGCCGTTGTTCGGCACGGAACTGGCTGCCGAGTGAGGCGCCGTGGTCTCTCCGCAGGGGGAAGAGCCCACCGGCGGGCAGGGGATCGTCGCCCCCGATGGGGCGCTGGCGTTGTCGAGGGCGAAGGCTTCTTGGGAGACACCGAGGCCGAAGGGGGAAACCACCGTGATCCACGACTGGGCGGTCGCGCCGAAGGCGGGTAGACCACCGGTGTCGGCGTTGAGGTTGGAGAAGAGCCAGCCCTGTGCCAGAGCGGTCGGTAAGGTTATGGCGCCAACTTGCACTCGGTTGCTGGCTAGAGGGAAGGGCACCGCCGGGGCGCCGGCGGGAAGCTCCGGGTTCTCTTCCTGGTCAAAGAGCAGCAGTTGCGTTTGCGCCATCGGTTCCCACGCGGGGGAGGAACCGCATTTCGCCCGGCTTGGTGCCAGCTTGGTGTCTCGCCAGACGATGAGATCGGTCTGGTCGGTGACGAAAGGGGCGAAGAAGGTGGTGGCCAGCGGCTCGCGATTGTCTTTGCCGCCCGAATAGCGGGCGTAGAAGGTGTAGTCGCCGGGGCCGGTTCGCGGGTCGTTGGCGGAGGCTTCCAGGTGGGCCATCGAGCCGCCGAACCCTGTGTTCGAGCTGACGTCAAGAATCTTGTAGGAGCCGAGCAGGGTGTTGTGATTGTTGGCGATGCCGCTTCCGCCGTTGCGGAAATAGTCGGCGTCAGTCGGCAGGTCGATGGTGCAGAAGTTGACGTTGTCGATAGTGATGTAGCCCCGTGCCACGTTGTCGCCAAAGTTGCTGCCGCTACAGAGACCGCCAGCGATGGCCGAACTTTGGCCTGCATGGGAGGCTCGGATGTGGTTGCGCAGCGTGGTCGGAAGAGTGGGCTGAGGAAGCTGAGTGACGCAACTGGGTGTGCCGGGGCCTACGCCGGTGTCTGGGTTGGTGACGACGGAAAAACCGCCAACGGGGCTGATGTTTGTATCCACGCTTGAGGTGCTGGGGACGGTTCCCTGATCAAAGAGGGCCCTGAGATCGACCTCGACGACATCGTAGCCGGTCAGGTAGGCATTGAAACCCAAGGTCGGCACCGACCAGTCCGTCCACAGCGTGAAGTGTGCAATGGCCGGAAGCTGGCTGACGTTGGTCACGGTCAGGAGCGTGTTGGGGCCGGTCGGGTTGTCGAGGTCAACCTCGAAGTAGGGCAGCAGAAGGGTGGCGGCGGGCACTTCGTCGGTGGTGCCGATCACCGCTGCGGCTGGAGTGGTGATGGCGATCGTCGCCACCACCACCGCGGCGCCAAGCGCCTTGCGTATCATCGATGCGTCCTCCGTGTATATGGAATGCAAGTTTCAAGTCGAGAGAAGTTGCGCGTGCGCCATGATAGTACATGTTATGGATTATTGCGGCAGTCACTGCCGCCGGCGGGCAACGAAACGGTGAGAAGAGAGGGTTGAGATACTCTCCTCGTCGAATCGAGTGCGGACGGTATCGTCCTACCTTTACGATCTGGATGGTTCGAGTGTTCCGATCTTCCCCCCCAACCTGACCGCAAGGAGAGATAAGTGGACATTGACCAGGATTGGCCGGAGATTCGCCGGCTCTTCGCCCGCTCGTTCTTCGCCTCGGTCGCCACGGTCGATGGGGAAGGGCTTCCCCATGTGACGCCGATCGGTTCGTTGATCCTCCACCGCGAGCCGGGCCGGGGGTTCTGGTTTGAACGGTTCACCACGACGATGCCGGCCAATGTGGAGGTGCAACCACGGTTTTGCGCCATGGCGGTGGATACGCGGCTGCTGTTGTGGGGGCGCGCGTTGATCTCCGGTCGTTTTCCGCGGGCGCCGGCCATCCGTTTGTCGGGAACCGCGGGTGCGCCTCGGACGGCGACCGAGCGCGAGATCGAACTCTTCCAGCGCCGGGTGCGACCGGTGCGCTGGACCCGTGGCTACCGGCTGCTCTGGGACCGATTCGACAGCGGCCGCGAAGTCACCTTCGATCGCGTCCTGCCGACTCGTCTCGGGCGGATGTGGCCGCCGCGGAACCACTGAGGAAGCTGAAAAAGGGTGAATCCTTTTCGCCCTTGGGTGACTCTTCCTGAATGAACGGCCGGATGCGACAAACGCAAACGGCTCACTAAGGAGAAACACCATGGCAATGAAGATCCTCACCAGAAACGTAGGTTCCATCGACCGGGCTCTGCGCGTTGTCCTGGGTCTTGGCCTTTTGAGTCTCGTCTTCGTCGGTCCGCAGACCGCTTGGGGTTGGTTCGGTATCGTTCCGCTGGCAACGGCTCTGCTCGGCAGCTGCCCGGCCTATACCCTTCTCGGCCTCAGCACCTGCCCGCTCAAGAATCGCTAGCCCAATCCTCGATTGCACCGGCCCGGTGAGGTCACAGCGCCTCCACCGGGTCTGTGGTTCCTCTCGCTGGACAGGAGCTTGCTATTCTGCCCGCATGTCTCGACCGACACCCGATCGCGAGGCGGATCGCCTCGACCGCGAACTTCTCGGGCGAACCGCGGCGGGCGACGATGCAGCCTTCGCCGCCTTCGTCGGCCGCCATGAGGCTGCTGTGTTGAGATTCTGTCAGACACTGGTACGCCAACCGGCAGCGGCCGAGGATGCACTGCAGGAGACCTTTCTGGCTGCATGGCGCAAGGCGAACACCTTTCGCGGCGAGGGTTCCGCGCGCTCCTGGTTGTTCACCATCGCGCGCCGCTGGGTCTACCGTCTCACCCAACGCGAGCCCCCGGCGAGCGGCGAAGGCTCAGCTCCCATCGAGGATCTGGCGGTGAAGGCCGGCTGGGGGGTGGCGAGGGACTCCGAGGATTGGAAGACGCGTCTCGACGACCGGATCTATCTGGAGCAGGCCTTCGCGCGCCTCGCCCGCAACGATCGCGAGGTGATCCTGTTGCGTGATGTGGAGGGATTCTCGGCATCCGAGGCGGCCGAAGTTCTGGGAATCGAAGTGCCGGTGCTCAAGAGCCGGCTGCACCGCGCGCGGCTGCGCCTCACGGCGCTCGTCGGCGGAGGAGATCAAAATGCAAGGTGAACGATACGTGGGCGGATTGTGGTGCCGGGAGGTTCTGGAGAATCTCTGCGACTACGTGGACGACGAACTCGACGACGAGCTGCGCCGCACCATGGAGAGCCATCTGCGCGGTTGTGACGTGTGCGAGCGCTTCGGCGGGGAGTATGCGGCGACGGTGGGTCAGCTTCGCACCGCCCTTTCTTCGTCCCCGCCGTTGGCCGAGGAACTCCAAGAGAGACTCCGCCAACGGCTGCGCGTGGCGCAACTGGGTGACTCCGACTCCTGAGGAGGCTCTGTCGTTGTCCGAGCCAGGAGACCGAGCCACACACCTAGCTACTCCCCGGGGCGCGAAACCCGATAGAGTTGGGCGACAACGATTCAACTGGACGATGCGGAGGGAGGGCGCTGGTGGTGGCCCAAGAGTGGTGCCCGGCGCTCGATGGATGAGCCGGTGCCGATCGAAACCAATGCCAAGTCGGCGCCCCAGGGCGCTGACGACCCAGGAGCCGCCGAGCTTCTGCAGCTGTTGTACGGGGAGCTGCGCGCCATGGCCGGAAAGCGTTTGCAGGCCGAGCGGACAGCGCACACCCTGCAACCGACGGCCTTGGTGCACGAGGCCTACATGCGCCTCGAAGGGCAACGCAACCGCTTTCACAACCGGCAGCACTTTCTGGCCCTGGCCGCTCGTGCCATGCGCCGCGTCCTGGTAGATCACGCGCGGCGCAAGGTCGCTCACAAGTGCGGCGGCGAAGCGGTTCGCGTCACCCTTTCGGGTTTCGAAGAGGCCCCGGGTGTGGTGGTCGAGAGCGAGGTTGATCCCATCGACCTCGACCGCGCGTTGCACCGGTTGGCACGGCTCGACGAGCGCCAGGTGCGAGTTGTGGAGTTGCGCTTCTACGCCGGCGCCACGGTGGAGGAGACGGCTCTGGCCCTCGGCGTCTCCGCCGCCACCGTCGAGCGCGAGTGGCGCATGGCCCGGGCGTGGCTGCGCCGCGAATTGACGGATTCAGCGGAAGATATGGAGCGAGGGGCTGAGCTTCCGCGATGAGCGAACACTCGGATCCCCCGGCGCCGGGAGCAACCCAGCAGGACGGTCCCGACGACCGCTATCGTCAAGTCAAGGAACTCTTCGCCGAACTTGTCGATCTCAGCGCCGAGGCCCGCGCGGCGCGGCTGAGAGAGATCGAAGGCGAGGACCCGGCGCTGGCCGAGGAGGTTCGTTCGCTGCTGGAAGCCGATGAAGCCCCGGCGGGACCGCGGCTGGATGCGGTGCACATCGAGCACCACCTGGGGCCCTACCGGTTGCTTCGGCGGTTGGGCGCCGGCGGCATGGGGGAGGTCTTTCTCGCCGAGCAGAGCGAACCGGTGCGGCGCCGGGTGGCGATCAAGTTGGTGAGGAGCGGCCTCGACAGCCAGGAAGTGCTCACCCGCTTCGAGGGGGAGCGGCAGGCCTTGGCGCTGATGGCCCACCCGGCGATCGCCAGTGTCTACGACGCCGGCACCGCGCCGGACGGCCGGCCCTATTTCGTCATGGAATATGCCGCCGGGGTGCCGATTACGAATTACTGCGACGAGCGAACTCTGGCGCCCCGCGAGCGCATCGAACTCTTCCGCCAGGTCTGTGCCGGAATTCAGCACGCCCACCTCAAAGGAGTGATCCACCGCGACCTGAAGCCCTCCAACCTGCTGGTCGTCGAGGGGGACGGCGAGGCGCGCATCAAGATCATCGACTTCGGCATCGCCAAGGCGACCGCCCAGCGGCTCACCGAGCGCACCCTCTACACCGAGGTCGGCCGGGTGGTCGGCACCCCGGAGTACATGAGCCCGGAACAGGCTTCGCCGAACCCGCTCGATGTGGACCTGCGCACCGATGTCTACTCCCTGGGCGTGGTGCTCTACGAGTTGCTGGTCGGCGTGAGGCCTTTTGAGTCGGATAGGGAGGCCTCGGGCTTCGAGGAGATGCGCCGGCGGCTCAACCAGGAAGAGCCGCCGCGGCCGAGTACGCGGGCTTCGGGGCTGACCGCTCGGCGGTCCGAGTTGCCCCAGCAGCGGCGGATGACGCCCGCCGCCTGGGTGCGCCGGCTGCGCGGCGATCTCGACTGGATCATCCTCAAGGCGCTGGATCGCGACCGCGACCGGCGCTACCAGTCGGTGGCGGAACTCTCCGACGATCTCGGCCGCGCGCTGGCGGATGAGCCGGTCCACGCCGGACCGCCCTCGCTGCTCTACCGCGGCCGCAAGTTCGTGCGCCGCAACCGAGCGGTGGTCGCCGCCGCCACCCTGGCCTTGTTGGCTCTCCTCGCCGGTGGCGTTGGCGTGGTGGTCGGTTTGCAGCGGGCGCTGCGCGCCGAAGGTCACGCCCTGGCCGAGGCGAAGGCGACGGCCCGGGTGTCGGAGTTTCTCGTCGACACATTCCGTCTGGCCGACCCGACTCGCGAGCCGGGCGAGCCCATCTCCACCGGAGAACTCCTCGACCGAGGGCTGGAGCGGGTGCGCACGCAACTGCAAGGTCAACCGCTGGTGCAGGCTCGGCTACTCGACACCTTCGGCCAGATCTACCTCAACCTGGGACGTTTGGAGCAGGCGGAGATCTTTACCGAGGCGATCACCCTACTGGAGCGCGAACTGGGCCCCTCCTCGCCGCAGCTTGCGGTCTCCCTGGGCAATCTCGGCGGGCTGCGGGTCAGCCAGGGCGACTACGGCCAGGCGGAAGAGCTGACCCGCCGCGCCCTCAAGATGCAGGAGGGTTCCACCGACCCGGTGGTGGTCGAGCAGCGGGCGACGAATCTCTCCAACCTGGCGACGATTCTGATCGTTCTGGAACGGTTCGACGAGGCCGAACTGAGTCTGCGAGACTCCTTGGCCCTGCGCATTGAACTGGTCGGTCCCGAGGATTGGTCTCTGGCGCAGATCTACAACAACCTTGGCCTCATCACCTACGAGCGTGGTGACTACGCCACCGCCGCCGAGGGCTTCGAACAGGCGTTGGTCTTGGCCCGTTCCCATTTCGACGGCCCCCACCCGTGGATCGCCTCGATGCTCAACAACATTGGAGGCCTCTACTGGACCCTGGAGCGCTTCGACAAGGCGGCTCCCTATTTGCGCGAGTCGGCGGCGATTCGCCGGCAAACCTTGCCGCGGGACCATCCCGACATGGCCACTGCCTTGAGCAATCTGGCCGAGGTCGAAATCCAGCTCGGCAACTTCGACGAGGCGGAGAGGCTGCTGCGCGATGCGGCGCGGATTCAAGAGAGGATCGAGGTGGTCGGTCTTCAGCGCTCGTACGTCGCGATGGGTTTTGGCCTTCTGTTCCGTAGCCGGGGCCAACTGGATGAGTCGATTCGCTACTATCGCAACGCCCTCGAGTTGCGCATCGACGATCTGGGCGCCGAGAACCAGTACGTGGGCGAAGCCTGGACGGAACTTGCCTCGACTCTGGAACTGGCGGGCCGCGGCGCGGAGGCGGCCGAGGCTCGTCGCCGCGGTGAACGGATCGGCAATCGCAACTCAGCAGCACAGCAGGAGGTCGGTGAGATCGAGGTGGACGAGCCCGCCAGGAGCGACGAGCCGTCCACCTCGCGGTAGGTGAGGCGCGGTGAGAGTGTTACTCCGCGACCGGCGCCGAGCGGTCGACCGGCGGCAGAGCTCTCACGTGGTTCCAGAGCTGGGTCAGCTCCTCGTCGTGCATCCACTGGAAGGCCTTCCACGGCATGGCGGTGGCGTTGAGTTCATCGCCGCGTGGCGTTCGCCCCTGGCGAACCGCGGTCGCGAAGTCGCCCTCGCTCCAGGCGGCGAGGCCGCTCGCGTGTTGGGTCAGGTTGGGTGACCAGATCGGCTGCGGGCCGAATTCCACCATCTGCCCGCCGAGGTCGGCGCCGTGGCAGCCCTGGCAGGTCGCGGCGTAGTACTCACCGACATTGAGGGCGGTGCTGGCATGCTCGACGGTCTGTTCGATGGATCTGGATGGCTGGAGCTTGGCGGCCTGGAAGGCCCCCACGGCGCGCCCGATCGGGCCCACCGATCGTTCGATGAGTTCGGTCTCGACGAGCGGTAGGGATTGAATGTAGCCGAGCATCTGCGACAGATCCTCGTCACTCATCCCGGCGAAGACATCGACCGGCATGATGACCAGGCTTCTGCCGTCCGCGCCGAGGCCGTGGCGAATGGCGCGCTCCAGCTCCTCGTCGGTGAAACGTCCGCCGGTCAGGTTGGGCGCCGGCAGCATCATGAAGGGACCGCCTTCGAGGAAGTTCGTCCCTTCGAGCCCTTCACCATGGCACTCGGCGCAGACGAAGACGCGGGCCAGGCGAGCCCCTTCGGCGATCGATGCGGGATCGGTCGAGGCGGTGGGTGCACCGTGATGCGGCAGTTCTATCTTCGCTTCGAGCCGCATCGTGCCGGCGGCGATCAAACCACCCACCGCGAGTACCAGCAGCAGAACCAGACCTCCCAGGATCTTGAACAAGGTCTTCATGGCATCCTCCACAGAGGACTGCAAGAGTACGCAGGGAGTTCTTGCCGGCGATGCGAAGTGTAGAAGCCGGAAGTGTAGAAGCGGTGTGGCGGGCTCGGGTCGGCGGAAGATGGAGCGAGTGAGCGGTTCATGGGCGTCTCCTCATGATCGAGGTCCTCGCCGGGGTGCCGGCGAGAACCGTTGGATTCAGGGTCTTCGCCACGGAACGCGCGGAAGGTGGAAAAAAGCCGTCATCGCAGCCGTCACTCGCAGAGCGAGTTGCACCTCGGGCTGCGAGCCTCTCCTCAGCGTGAGCGCAAGAGCCTCAAACCGTTGGCGATGACCAGGAGCGAGGCGCCCATGTCCGCCGCGATGGCCATCCACAGCGTCGCCTGGCCGGCCGTTGCCAGGGCGAAGACCACCAGCTTGACGCCCAGGGCGAAGAAGATGTTCTGGCGGATCACCCGCAAGGTTCGGCGGGAATGGCGGATGAGCCAGGGCAGCTTGCGCAGGTCGTCCGACATCAAGGCGATGTCGGCGGACTCGATGGCCGCGTCGCTGCCCGCCGAGCCCATGGCGATGGCGAGTGAGGCGCGGCCCATCGCCGGTGCGTCGTTGACGCCGTCGCCGACCATCGCCACCGGCGCGCCGCCGGCGACCAGCCGCTCGACCGCTTCGACCTTGTCGGCGGGCAGCAGCTCGGCATGCACCTCGTCGAGGTCGAGTTCATCGGCGATGGCGCGCGCGGTGCCCTCGTTGTCGCCGGTGAGCATGATCAGCCGCTCGATCCCCAGCCGGCGCAGCTCGGCGAGGGTCTCGCTGGCTTGCGGCCGCAGCCGATCGGAGACGGCGATCAGGCCGCAAACGTGCTCTTCGTTGCCGACCACCACCACCGTGCGACCGGCGCTCGACATCGCTTCGAGCTGGCGGTGGACCTCGGGCGTTTCCTGGCCGCGCTCTTCGAGATAGCGGTGGGAGCCGAGCCAGAAGAGCTCTCCGGCGAAGCGGCCGGCAACGCCCTTGCCGGGAAGGGACTGCACGTCGGCCGCCGGCCGGACTTCGACTCCCTGCTCGGCGGCGTGGCGCAGAATCGCCGCGGCCAGCGGGTGCTCGCTGCGCGCTTCGAGCGCCGCCGCGCGGGCGAGCAACTCCGCTTCGTCATGCTCGCCGAGCGGCACCACCTCCACCACCGAAGGCTCACCGCGGGTCAGCGTGCCGGTCTTGTCGAAGGCGATGGCGCGCAGTCGGGCCGGGGCCTCGACGTAGGTGCCGCCCTTGATCAGCACGCCGGCCCGCGCCGCGGCGGCCAGGGCGGCAACGATGCTGACCGGGGTCGAGATGACCAGGGCGCAGGGGCAGGCGATGACCAGTAGCACCAGCGCGCGGTAGAACCAGCTTTCCCAGGAGAGGGCGAAGGCCAGCGGTGGTACCACGGCGACCAGCAGGGCCAGCACCATCACCGCCGGCGTGTAGAGGCGAGCGAAGCGCTCGACCCATTGCTCGCTCGGCGCCCGCCGTGAGCGCGCCTCTTCGACCAGGCGGATCATCTTTGCCAGAGTGGTCTCGCTCGCCCCCTTGGTGGAGCGCACTTCGAGGGCACCGCTGCCGTTGACCGTGCCGGCGAGCACGCCGTCGCCGACCTCCTTGGCCACGGGGAGGCTCTCGCCGGTGATCGGCGCCTGATTCACCTCGCTGCGCCCGGCGACGACGGTGCCGTCGAGGGGCACCTTCTCCCCCGGCCGGACGACGAAGATCGTGCCCACCGGCACCTCGGCGGCAGCCAGCTGCCGCTCCTCGCCGCTCTCCTCCTTGACCCTCGCCGTGGCCGGCGAGAGATCCATCAAGGCCTCCACCGCCCGCCGTGCGCGGCCGACGCTCCACCCTTCGAGAGCGTTGGAGAGGGCGAAGAGGAAGGCGACAGTAGCCGCCTCGAACCACTCGCCGATGGCCACGGCGCCGCTGACCGCGACGGTCATCAGCAGGTTCATATCGGGCCGCATGCGGCGCAGCGCGAACCAGGCTTTGGGGGCGATGAACCAGCCCCCGGTGACAATCGCTGCGAGGTAGAAGAGCTTCGCCGGCAGTGGAACGCCATTCGCCAGCGCTGAGCCTTCGCTGCCCAAGGCAGGACCGAGACCGCCGGCGAACCAACCATGTATTGCCAGCCCTGCGGCGGTGAACAGGCCGCTGGCGATGGTGAGCCTTCTCCCCAGCCGCCGCCGTCCCTCGTTCCTGCCGTCCCTCTGGGGCCTGTCTTGCCAGGGCTCGGCCTTCATCCCGGTGCGAGAGACGGCCCGAGCGACGACCTCGGCTGAAACGGTCGCCGTCGAAACCGTCAGCTTGCCTCGCAGGACGTCGAAGGCGAGACGCTCCTCGCCTCCGACCAAGGGGCCGAGTTCCCGCTTGAGGACCGCGACCTCCTCGGCGCAGTCCATGCCGTGAATTCTTAGTTCCATGTAGCCCTCTCTCGATATCTAAATGGCACTGTGACCGCGCTCCCAGGTGCGAATTTTGAGTACGTCCAGCACTTCGTAGACGAAGATCTTGCCGTCGCCCACCCTACCGGTGTTAGAGGCGTGGGCGATGGTGTCGATGACACTCTCCACCAACCGGGCAGGTACGACAATTTCGAGTTTGGTCTTCTTGGCGAACGAATGGCCCGCCTCGTGGATCGGATCCTCCAGGCTGGCCCCCCGCGATTTTCCCCAACCGATGACCTGGGAGACGGTGAGGCCCGGTAGGTCATCGAGGGCGTTGAGAGCGTCGAGGACCTTCTGCAACATGAAGGGTTGGATGATGGCTTTGATCTCTTTCATCTCGGTGTCCTCTCTCAAAGCTCGACGTCGGTGCGCTGCTCGGCAAACCAGCCGTAGATCGCAGGCAACACGAGGAGCGTTAGCAGTGTGGAAGTGATCAGCCCGCCGATCACCACGGTGGCCAGCGGTCTCTGCACTTCGGCTCCCGCGCTGGTGGCCAGCGCCATGGGGATGAAGCCGAACGAGGCCACCATCGCCGTCATCAAGACCGGCCGCAGGCGGGTGAGTGCCCCCTCCTGTGCGGCCTGGTCGGCATCGAGCCCCTGTTGGCGTCGCTGGACCACGTAGGAAATCAGAACCACGCCGTTCAACACCGCGATACCGAACAGGGCGATGAAGCCCACTCCGGCCGAGATCGAGAACGGATAGCCGCGCACGAGGAGTGCCACCAGACCACCGGTAATCGCCAGCGGAACATTGAAGAAGATCAGCGTCGCCAGCCTCAGTGAGCCGAAGGTGGTGTAGAGGAGGACGAGAATCAGCAGCAGAGCCAGGGGAACGAGTACCGCCAGCCGGCCGGAGGCTTGCTCGAGATTCTCGAACTGTCCGCCCCACTCCACCGTCCAACCCGCCGGCAGCTCGACCTCGCGGTCGACGGCTTCCTGCGCCTCGGCGACGAAGGAGGCGAGGTCGCGCCCGCGCACGTTGGCCTCGATGTTGATCCGCCGGCTGATGCGGTCGCGGCTGATCTGCGCCGGCCCGTCCTCGATCTGGATGTCGGCCAGCTGGGCCAGGGGGATGAGGCGCGGCGCCGCCCCCGCTTCGGCGGGCGCCACCACCCGCAGATCGCGTAACCGGTCGAGACGGGTGAGGACCTCGGGGCCGAAACGGGCCTGGAGCACGAACCGCTTCTGACCTTCCAGCACCACCCCCAGTTCCTTGCCGCCGATGGTCTCCACCACGTCGAGCACGTCGGCGGCGTTGATGCCGTAACGAGCGATGGCACGGCGGTCGATGCGGATGCGCAGCATCGGCAGACCGATGGTCTGCTCCGCCTTGACGTCGGCAGCTCCCGGGATCTCCTGGAGTACCCGGGCCACCTCGTCGGCTTTCTCTTTGAGCAGCCCCAGGTCGTCGCCGTAAATGTGCACCGCGACATCGGAACGGACCCCTGAGATCAGCTCCGAGACGCGCAGCTCGATCGGTTGCGAGTAGCTGAAGATGGCGCCGGTGACGTTCTCCTGCATCGCCTCGTCGATCGCCTCGATCAACGCCTCCTTGCTGTCGAAGCGCCAGCTCTCCCGCGGTGCCAGCATCAGATAGGTGTCGCTGATCTCCACCCCCATGGGGTCGGTGGCGATCTCTGCCCGTCCGGTGCGGGAGATTACCGTCTCGATCTCCGGAAATTGCTCCTTCAACACCTTCTCGGCGACGGTCGAGATCTCGTTCGACTGCTCCAGCGAGATCGAGGGCAGGCGCCAGATCTGCATGGCGATGGCCCCCTCGTCGAGGCGCGGGATGAACTCCGCACCGAGAAAGGGCACGATCGCCAGGCTGGCCAGAAAGAGGCCGACGGCGACGCCGACGGTGACCTTCTTGTGGCGCATCGAGCGGCCAAGCACGGGCACGTAGAGCCGCTTGGCGAGGCGGAAGAGGAAGGGCTCCTTCTCCGCGACGCGCTTCAAGAAGAGGCTCGCCAGCACCGGCATCAGGGTCAGGGCGCAGACCAGCGACGCGGCCAGAGCGAAGACCACGGTCAGCGCCATCGGCCGGAACATCTTGCCCTCGATGCCGCGCAGCGCCAGGATCGGCAGATAGACGATCATGATGATGCCGACGGCGAAGACCACCGGCCGCGCCACCTGATGGGCGGCCTGACGGACCTTCTCGAGGTGCGACACCGTGGTGTCGTGGCGCCGCTCGTGGAGCATCCGGACGATGTTTTCGATCATCACCACCGAGCCGTCGACGATGAGGCCGAAGTCGATGGCGCCGAGGCTCATCAGGTTGCCGGATAGACCCGCCTGACGCATGGCGATGAAGGCCGCCAGCATCGACAGCGGGATGGCCGAAGAGACGATCAGCCCGCCGCGCAGGTTGCCGAGCAAGAGCAGCAGCACCAGGATGACCAGCAGCCCGCCCTCGCCGAGGTTCTTGGCCACCGTCTTGATGGTGCGCCGCACCAGCTCCGTGCGGTCGTAGAAGGTGTCGATGGTCACCCCTTCCGGCAGAGTCTTCTCCACCTCGGTGATTTTGCTCTTGACCCGGTCGACCACCACCCGCGAGTTCTCACCGATCAGCATCATGACGATGCCGACCACCGCCTCGCCGCGGCCGTCGCGGGTCACCGCGCCCTGGCGGATCATCGGCGCCAGCTCGGCCTTGCCGACATCGCGCACGTAGACCGGCGTACCGCTCTCGTCATGGGCGAGGACGATCGATTCGAGATCCTCCAGCGTCTCCACCAACCCTTCGCCGCGGATCAGATACTGCTCGCCGCCGCGGGCGATGTAACCGCCACCGACGTTGCGATTGTTGGCCTCGACGGCGGCGAAGACATCCCCGACCGCCAGGCCGTAGGAGACCAGCCGGTCCGGCTCGAGAGTGACCTGGTAGGTCTTGAGTTCGCCGCCGAAGGAGTTGACCTCGACGATGCCGGGCACCGAGCGCAGCTGGTAGTTGACGATCCAGTCGAGGATTGTGCGCAGCTCCATCGGCGTGTAGCAGCTCTCGGTGTCGGCGCCGGCGGGCGGGCACATCGGCTCGCCGCGCACCTCGAACTGATAGATCTCGCCGAGGCCGGTGGAGATCGGTCCCATCTCGGGCTCGCCGTAGCCCTCGGGGATCTGCTCGCGGGCGGCGGTCAACCGCTCACCGACGAGCTGGCGTGCCCAGTAGATATCGGTTCCCTCCTCGAAGACGACGGTAACCACCGACAGGCCGAACTTGGAGACCGAGCGAATCTCCTCGATCTTGGGCAGGCCGCTCATCGCGGTCTCCACCGGGAAGGAGATGAACTTCTCCACCTCCTCCGGCGCCAATCCGGAGCTGTTGGTGAGGATCTGTACTTGAACGTTGGTCACGTCGGGTACGGCGTCGATGGGCAGTTTGGTGAGTGCGCCCAGCCCCAAGGCCACCACCAGCAGCCAGAGCACCAGCACCAGGAAGCGATTGTCGAGAGAAAAGTCGACGAGTTTTTTGATCATGATGTTGGCTCCTTAGTGCTCGTGGCCGCCGCCCAGCGAGTCCTTGGAGACCGCGGACTTGAGCAGGAAGGCTCCCTCGACGACCACCAAGTCGCCGGCCGCGAGCCCGTCGAGCGCGTGTTCCGGGAAGACCTCGACGAAGTCGCCGGCCCTGCGGCCGAGGCGGATCTCGCGGCGCTCGAAGCGGCGCTCGCCGCTGGCGATGAAGACGAGGAATTCCTCGCCGTCGCGCACCACGGCGCCCTCCGGTACCACCAGACTTTTCGCCCGGGTTTGGGCGCCATCGCGCGCGTGAGGATCGATCAGCTCCACTTCCACGAACATCCCGGGGCGCAGCTTGCCCTCGGGATTCGCCACGTCGAGCCGGGCTCGAACCGTGCGGGTGGCGGAGTCGACCTTGGCACTCAAGTAAGAGACCTTGCCCTCGAAGAGCTCGTCCGGAAAAGCGTCGACCCGCGCCCGGGCGTGGTCGTCGAGGTGTACGCCGCCGAGGTCGCGCTGGTAGACGTCGATCCAGATCCACACCCGGCTGAGATCGGCCAGGGTGAAGAGATTGCGTTCCGGCGTGACCAGCTCTCCGAGGGTGGCGTGGCGCTCGACCAGGGTGCCGGCGAAGGGCGCCCGCACGGGGTAGATCGAAGCCTCGCGGTCGTCGTAGGTCAGGGTGTCGACCTTGGCCTGGCTGAGACCGTAGAGGTGGAGGGTCTCCTCCGCCGTGCGCAGTGCGACGGTCGCTTCCCGCAGCTGGGCCTCGGCCTCCAACATCTCCTGCTCGGAGGCGATGCGGTCGGCGACCAGACCCTCAGCGCGCTCGAAGCTCTTGCGCGCCAGTTCCTCCTTCGCCTTGGCTTGCAGGAAGACCGCCTTGGCGCGGCCGAGTTCGATCGAATCGATCTCGGCCAGCTTCTGGCCGGCGCGGACCTGCTGGCCCAGCAGCGCGTCGACGCGGTGGACCCGGCCCGAGATGCGCGGGCTGACATGGGCCAATCGGGTCTGGTCGAAGTCCACCTGGCCGGTGGTCTCGAGTTCCGCCGCAAGGAGGCGTCGCTCCACCTGTGCGGTGCGGATGGTCACCTGGGAAGCGGCTTCGGCGCTGAGTTCGACAACCCCTTCCTCATGGTCTTCGTGGTCCCCGTGCTTCTCGACTCCTTCAGGTTGGTTCGAAGCCGAGGGGTCAGCGAGTTGGGTCCCGGGCTCAGGGCTGGAGCAAGCCACGACCAGGGGCAGCACAAGGGCAATAGCGATGGCGACAACCCAATGATCATTCTTGAACGGGCTCATGGCAGCTCCTTTACGGTCGGGGTTTGCGGGGTTGGGAAGCGGCCGGTGGCCAGATCGAGGTCGATGCGTGCCAGCCAACCGTCGGCCAGTGCTTCGATGTACTCACGCCGGCTGGCGACGAACTCACGGCGCAGCGTCACGACTTCCGTGGCGCCAATGCGACCGGCGGTGAAGGAGCGCTGGAGCAGGTCGACGTTCTCTTCGAGGGTCGTGAGCACCTGATCGTGCAGAAACTCCGCTGCTTGGCGTGCCGCCCGCAGGTCGTTCAGCGCGGTAACCACCTCACGCTCGACCAGCAGACGCAGCGCCTCGTGCTCGTGGCGCACCCGCTGGCGGGTGGCGCGACTCTCGGCGATGGCCCCTTGATTGCGATTGAACAGGGGCAACGAGATTCCGAGAGTGGCGCCGAAGATATCGTCGGTGCCATCCTCGCGCTGAGCGAAACCGCCGACGATCAGGTTCGGCCGCCGCTCGGCCAGGGCGAGTTCCAACGCCGCTTGCGCCGCCAGCTCTAGCGATTGGGCGGCGAGAAGGTCGCCCCGATTGGCGAAGGCTTGCGCCAAGAGTTCGGCCAAGGGTGGTGGGGCCTCTTGCGGGAAGGCCAACTCGCCGAGCGGCTCGGGCGGGTTTGCGGGGTCCGCGCCGGCGAGTTGTGCCAGTCGGCTGCGCGCCGAGAAACTCGCCGCTAGGGCTCGTTGCACGGCGCGCTCCGCCCGGCCAGCGCTAGCCTGGGCGAGATTGACCTCAATCTGGGTTGTGGCGCCGCGCTCCAGCCGGCGCCGCGAATAGTCGAGGACTTCACGGGCCAAGAGGGCATCGGTTCGGGCCACGCCGAGAAGCTCCCGCACCCTCACAGCTTGCGCGAAGGCCGTCTCCACTTGGAAGGCCAGCTGTCGGTGGTCGCGCAGCAAGGCCGCCTCGGCCGAAGCTAACTCTTCTTGCGCCACGGCGATGCGTTTGCGCCGTTGACCGGCGACCTCAATCTCTTGGGAGAGGCTTATGCCGCGATCGGTGACCGAACCGCCAGGGTTGCTGCGGTCCGCCACCTCCAGCGAGAGTTCGGGGTTGTAGAGGTAAGTGCGGGCGCCTACCAGGTGGCTGGCGACCTCTTGCGCCTCAGCCTGTCGGGCGCGCAGCGCCGGGCTGTGGCCGAAGGCGTGCTCCAGGGCGTCGTCGAGAGTCCACCGGGGTGGCTCCTGAGCTGTTGCGGCGAGCGCCGGCAGCAGGGTAGCCATGGCCAGCGCGGCGGGTAATTGCGATCGTCGAAATGTTCGCCGAGCAGCAGGTCGGCGCGGTCGGAGTCGAGACATGACAAGTCCTCGTATCTGTCGTCTTAGCCTGTGCCGAGAAGCCTTCGATACCGCGCGTGGTTCGCGGCGGCGCGCGCGGTGGGCCGCCAACACGGCGTCCACCACGGCTCTCGGAATCGAGTTGGACCGTGGGTCGCGTCGGCGGGGCCGGTGCGATCGGGCGCACCTCTTCCGCCAACGCGGAGTTCGACTTCAGGCTCGGGGAGGACGATCGATCGACGGCGAGAAGGCGGTCGACGGAGGATCCGGCGCCAGCGAGCTGGCAAGCTCGCAGGTGTGCAGGTGGATCATTGGAGGGCTCTGTGAGCCGAGAAAGGCCAGGCTGGCATGGCAGCTACAGAGATGGAAGGTCAGCGTGCAACCGTGCTCAGGGCCGGCCGGCTCATGGTGATCGCCCGCCGCCTCGGCGTGCGCCATGTGGCCCTCGGTCACCAGGTGAACCGCGTTCTCGATGAACTCAAAGGTCCCTGGAATCATCGCCAGGGCCAGAATGAGAGCAAAGATTTTGCCGTTGCGAACCTTCATGGCCAGCTAGTGTACCTCGGAGGGCGTTGCGGGACGGACTTCTGCAAGATCTTCCGTATCGTTCATGGTGTTGGACCACAAAGCCCACTGGAACGCCTCCACTTTCGTGGCTCTGAAAATCGTATTGTGCCGTTCCTTGGGCCGCGGGGAGTATTGCCAGATCAGGGTTGGTGGAGCCTCCGCCGCTAGGATCGCCGAGAGCATCTCCGTGTGCGGTTGGATATCCTGTGTGTTGGCTGCCGTGAACCAGAAGCGAACCTCCTTGCTGCTCAACGATGGCAGTCGGGAAGAGGCATGGCGTACAAGATAGTGATCGTTCCAGTGCAGGGCAGGATCCATCGCGATGTAGACGTCAAACATCGTTGGTGCTAGCAAGAGCGTTTCCACCACAAAGAGGCCTGCAGCGGATTCGCCCACGATGGCTCGCTGGTTGTCCACGCGGTAGCGCTCTTCGATGGCCGGAAAGAGTTCATTCTTGATGAAGGCGCGAAAGGCGCTTGCGCCATCCGTGACGGGCGCGATCTTCGCGTCGGAGGCGATGTTCGACGGACCGGTGAGATCCCGCCTCCTTTCGGTGTTCTCGATACCGACGACGATCACCGGCGCGATTTCGCTCTGTTCCACCAGTTCGGCGATGGTGTTGGCGATGTGAGGAAAGTCCTCGTGTACACCTCCGTCGGGCATGTAGAGAACAGGATAGCTACGCTGCGTCGTGGAGTAATCCGCAGGCGTCCAGACGCAGATCACCCGCGTTTCATCCAAGATCTTTGACTGGATTTGAAAGGTTTCATGTCGCGGCACGGGATCATTGGGGACTGGTGGTTTTGCCACGGAACAACCCGCCGCGAAGACAAGCGCGATGAAACAGAGCGGCATATTCCGTTTGTGATTTGAGGTCATCGTTTCTCCAGAGTTGGGAGGGAGCCACACCCCTCACGGCACGCTGCGACGGCGTGGCGCCTGACCCTATCGCGAGATCGCATGATGCGAAGCCATCCGCGAGGATCGAATCCAGCTGCGTCCGACATCCTGTGCCGGTGACAACGCCGCTGCTGCGTAGCGGTGCAGGAAGTGGAGTATGCCGCTAGGAAGCGTTCGCGGCTCCAACCGGTGATGATCTTTCCGCGATTTGCGTCCCGCAGCTGCCACAATAGGCCGATGAGCGGCTTTGAGCCATCGGCTTCGACCTATGTCGTCAAGAAGGCCAGGCGCTGGCCGCGAGCGCGCGCCGCGCAAGAGGGCGTTCACGTGGTGCTCTATGACGGCGTCTGCGGCCTGTGCGATCGTTCGGTGCGATTCCTTCTCGATGTCGATCGCGAAGGTGTCCTGCACTACAGCCCGTTGCAGGGCGAACTCGCGGGCAGGCTCAGCCAACGGCGGGCCCTCGACTTGGATCTGGGGTGGGTGGTGTTCGTCGAAGAGATGGGCAGTGACCGCGAGCGGGTCAGCACCGCCTCCACGGCGGTGCTACGGATTCTGCATGTGATCGGAGGACCGTGGAGTTTCCTCTACTGGTTACGCCTCGTGCCGCGACCTTTGCGCGACCTGGTCTACGGTTGGATTGCCTCCGGTCGCTACCGCTGGTTCGGCAAGTTCGACAGCTGCAAGGTTCCCTCACCCGAACTGCGTCGGCGATTTCTCTCATGAGGTTGTGAGGTGCCAGCGCAACAATCTCTAGTGCCATCGATGCTTTGTTCGAAGCCAGGGAGGGTGTGCCGGGTGTAGAATTGGATCGAAGTCTCCTGCGTAGAGAGATTATGGTTCTTTACAGCGTACCGAGCGGGCATGCTGAAGGGGGCGCTCGTATCGGCATCGGGCAGTCGCGGTGGATGCTTTGCCGAGTGGGCTGCTGCGCGGCCCGCCGATGGGTTGGGACATTTGGGTGCCGGAAATCCAAGTCGACTGAGGAGAGGCAATGAGCTACAAATCGGATTTCATGTTACTGGGTCTTCCTCTCGTCCATGTTGCATCCGGCAGAATGGAGAATGGACGCTACAGGAGAGGAATCGCCAAAGGCTGGATCGCCGTTGGCGATATTTCTTTCGGGGTCCTCTTTTCGCTGGGAGGGGTCGCTGTTGGTGGCATTGCCGTTGGAGGGCTGGCGGTTGGCCTCGTGTCGTTGGCCGGTTTGGCGATCGGTGGGCTTGCCCTGGGGGGCGTAGCCGCCGGAATTCTGGCTGCCGGAGGTGCCGCGTTGGCATGGGAAGCCGCTTTCGGTGGTTTGGCGGTGGCCCATGAATTTGCACTGGGAGGTTTGGCCATCGCCAACCATGCCAATGATCAGGTTGCCAGAGATTATTTTGCTAGCAGCTGTTTCTTCCTACCCATCAGGCTGCTGACAGACTATTCACGATGGTTCCTGTTGCTGTTGATTCTTCCGGTGGCTCAGGGCTTGCTGCGGCTGAGGAAGCGCGGTGGTTCGGCGTGACACTTCTGCCGAGGTGCCTCGCCCGCCGCAATTCTGCTGCACTGCATGGTGGCGGATGAGCCTGGTCATTGGGCGCAGATGAATCGAAGGGTAACGGTGCGAGCAGCAGGACCGGACGACTCCGTCGCCTGGTTGCAGCTGCGTCAGGCTCTGTGGCCGGAGGGTTCCGAGGCCGAGCACCGCGAGGAGATGGATCGGTTCTTTGCCGGTGAGTTCCCGCGCGACCCGTGGGCTGTGTTCCTCGCTGAAGCTGAAGACGGGTGCGTAGTCGGTCTCGCCGAGTTGTCTCTTCGGCCTTACGCCGAGGGCTGCCGAACCAGTCCGGTGGCCTATCTGGAAGGTTGGTTTGTTCTGCCTGAGGCTCGAAGAAATGGCGTCGGGCGTGCGCTGGTTGCGGCCGCGGAGAGATGGGGGCGCTCGCAAGGCTGCGCCGAGTTTGCCTCGGACACATCCGTGGACAACCAAGTCAGCGCTGCCGCCCACCGATCGCTCGGCTTTGCCGACCTGGGCACGGTACGTTGCTTTCGAAAGGAGCTGTAGGATGCCGCTGCCGTCCAACAAGCTGATGCAGCGGACCGGCTTCGCCGGCCGCTGATCGGCAAGATATCCGGCGCAACGAGGGGATCGTAATGTCAGCCACCACCAACATCGGTCAACGTCTGGTGCCTGCCCTGCTTGTCCGAGACATGGGCCAGACGCTGAAGTTCTACCGCCGGTTGGGCTTTCGGCTGACCGGTTGCCATCCGGCGGAGGCGACGGCGACCTGGGCCGAGGTTCAGCGGGATGCGGTGATCTTTCAGTTTCACACCGAGCCGCCCTGTGGGACCCCGCCCGAGCCGGTGTGCAGCGGGACCTTCTACCTCTTCCCGGCGAGTGTTACGGAGCTGGCCGAGGAGCTTCGCGGCAAGGTTGAGTTCGCCTGGGGCCCGGAAGTGATGGACCATGGAATGCGCGAGTTCGGAATCCAAGACCCGAATGGCTACTATCTGGCCTTCACCGAGCCTGCTTGACGGCCGATCGATGTCTCATCCGTTTTGGGAACAGATCGAGGTCTCACCCGCTTCGGGGACAGTCCGGTGATCGATGCCGATCGGTTATCCCTCCTCGCGGTCGAGGATTTCCTGAATCAACTCTCGTGAGATGCGGAAATCCGCTCGCAGCAAGGCTTCAAAGGCACTGCGAGCCGAGGGGATCAAGCCTCTGGATCGGGCCATTCCAACTACGGCGGCCGTACCGGCGACAGTCAAATCTCGATCCTGCGCCTCCCGCCGGGCGAGGCGGTCGTCCATCAAGATCAGCACCGGCCCTTTGTGTACCCGAGCCGTTATCAAGGTGCTCCACTCGCCGGCACCGAGGTGCGGAGGCCGCTGTGGGTCCTCGGGGTCACTCTTTCTGCGAACGAGCCAACCCTCCTCGATTGCCTGGAGGATGGCTCGCTCCGGCCCCCCCGCTCGCGACAGTTCGAGGAAGACCGCGGTGGTCATCTCGACTCGACCGAAGAGGTCCCGCAGCCACTCTAGACCGTTGATTCGAGCGAGGCCGATCAGAGGGCTGGTGTCGGTCAGGACGAGGCGAGCCACTCGTCCAGACTCTCCAGCTGCGCGGCCGCTTCGGCGCGGCCACCGGCCGCAACCGGAATACCGAGACGCGAGAGGTGGCTCACCAGCTCGGATACCGGCCTCGCGGCCACCTGCGCCGCCCGTCCCAGCGACAGCGCTCCGTCCTTGAACAGCGCAACGGCCAGCGCAAGTCTCAAGTCCGCCTCTTCCGCGGCCTCTCCTGCCGACAAGTGGAGAAGCAGCGCCTCCGGCAGATCTCCCTTGAGCACCAACACCGGGCCCTTGACCGCGCATCGCAGTGCCTCAGACGGATTGTTCTTGAGCTGTCGAACATTGACACAGTGCATGGGAACCTCCCGTAGGAACCTAGCGCAGTTTCGCCGAAAAATCAATCCTGACTGCTGGTTGAGGAGGGCTGCCCACAGTGCTGCTCAGGGTGGCGTCCGATACACAAATCACTTGGATTCAATGGCTTAGGAATCGGGTGGCACTTGTGGAGTGGCCAGCGTCCGCTTCTCAGCGGCGCGCGGCCCGTTGTTCGAGGATGACCGTTCGCAAGTGGCCGGTGAGTTCGTCGAGCATCGCGCTGGGATCGCGGTCGGCGAAGGGGCCGCCGGTGCATTGGAAGACTAACCGTTGAGATTGCTTGTCCGTGACCAACTTGGCCGAGGGTTCGTTATCAGGCTCGGTGGCTTTGGCCCGTTCGCTGGTTCCATGGACCTCGCTTGGAGTGGTCTTCTTTTCCTCGGCCTCTGTTGTCCCGTCGCCCTTGTCCGGTGTTCCCTTCTCTGCCTTCAGCCGGGCCAACCAGCGCTCCAGGGCTCGTCGCAACGGTGCCGAGGAGCGCTGCGCCGCTTCCGTCACCAGGTCGGTGAGCTGGAAGTCTTCGCTCACCAAAGAGCCATCGCAGGCCGAGAGGATCTCGATCCAGGGCCTAGGCTTGGTCTCTCCAGTCTCTCCGTAGGTGTCTTGGACGCGACCGAGTGCGATCGAGAGGTCTAGCCATAGGGCGAGCACCGCTTCGGGGTCGCCGCGCAAGGCGACGCCCGAGGAGATCTTGAACGAAGGCAAGAGGGTCTTGCGCCCCGCGGGCAGCTTCGCGGTGAAGCGGGCGACCGTGGCGCGAGTGCCGTTTGTCCCGTGGCCGGTTTCCTTGAGGCGAAACGTCAGCCCAGGGATTGTGAGTGTGTCGTACTGTGCCGCCAAGTGGCGGCCGGCGCCATGGAGCGAGCTGAAGGTGCGCCCGATCAGCGCCTCCGGGTGGCGTGGTGAGCGAGGGTTCCAGGCGAAGAGGGCGTCGCAGACCATCAACAGCGCCGCCACCGGGTCTTCCTCCACCGTTACGGTGAGCGTCGTCACGCGATCCAAGACAATGGCGCGCACCACGTGGCGGTGAATCTCCGGCTCCAGGCCGCTTTCGGCCATCAAGCCGTGGACGTACCAGGCGGCGAGGATCGCCGGCTCGGGTTCGCCGCACCGCGCCAGCCGCTCCTGCTGCCAGCGCTCAATCGCCTCCCACTCTGCGTGTGTGAAGAGGTGTGGCGTGCGGCGAAGAGTTTCGAGCGCCGAGCCGGCGACGGCGCGGGCGGCGCCGTGGAGCGACTCCTTGAGCTGGTCGAGCACCGGTTCGCTCTGGCGCACCAGGTCACGAAAAGTCGGCAACCCAGAACCGCCCGGCGGAAAGAGCAGGTTGCCAAAATCGTGGAGCAGGGCGGCGACGGCGAAGCCACGGCGCAGCTTCGGGGAGAGCAACCGCGGGGTCAACGTACTCTTAACCTTCTCCGCGAGGTGGCTCCAGAGAGAGTCGTAGTTCTTTCCGTCGCCCTTCCCGCAGTCTTTCTCACCGTCCCCGAGACTGCCCAGGAACTCTCCCGCGATGTAGACCTCGAAGACGTGCTGCACGTGGCCGGTGGCGAGTTCGCGACCGCTCGCTTCGCCCGAGCGCTCGATCCGTCTCAGCAGCTCCGCCAGGTCGAGCCCCACATCGAGACCGACAACCTGCTCGGCGTGGTGGACCACCAACCGGCGCAAGGCGCGGCTCAAGAGGCGCGGCCGGAACCGGTAGTCGGCCCGCCGCCCAAAGAGAAAGAAGCGTACCGTTTCGCGCAACACATAGACCAACGCTCGCCGGTAACGCCGCAGGCGCGCGCTCGAAACCCCGTTCGTTCCGGTGTTGGGATCCAATTCGTGCCGCATCAACTCGTAGCACAGCCAGAGGCGCAGCCAGGGGGAGATGTAGTTGGCGCGGAAGCCTCTGGGTTCCCACTTCTGAATGCCGTTCTCTGTTTGGCGACCGTCGTGAGGGGACCACTCGGCGAGGAAGCGGGCGGTGGCGGAGGTCATGGCTGGACGCATCGCTTCCCAGTTCTGATCGGTGCCGTTTCTGTCGAGCTGATGGAGTAGTGCTGTTAACCGGCTTAGCCACCAGAGCTTCCCTTGATCGTTGCTTGAATCCTCTTTGGGGAGGCCGCTTCCGACCTCCCCAAAGAGAGCTTCGAGCACATCGATCAGAGATAGATGGTCAGGAGCTAGGTCTTCTCTAGGGCCTGGTGCTATCAGATCGATCCATCTCTTGAGTTCATCGATCCGTTGGCGCTGTTGATTCGAGAAATTTCGCTCGAAGGGCAGATTCACATCTACGAGAAGGGCAGCCTGGACCAGCGTTCTGAGCGCGTCCTCGACTGCCGGGTTTAGTTCCGCAGGCAAGTAGTTCAGCTTGAGATTCTCCAGCTTCTTCCTTGCTTCGCTTGAGAGGAAGGTCTCCCGGTTCTCGTCGTCGAAGAGATCTCTGGAGGCGGCGAGGTAGTGCTTGACGTCGAGAAGGGTCTTGAATCTGTCGAAGAGGGTGAGCAAGTTTCGCCAAGTCTGCACATGACTAAGCAGCTCTTGGGTGTTCGGTGTGCACCGAGGCACCAGGAGCCAAAGCTCCGAACCTGACCAGCAGGCTGCCTCCAATCGCTGACCACAGATCAGGGTAGGATTTGATTCATCAGAGTCAGTTTGGATTTGCCATGTTCTGATCGGTGCGCTATCGATATTGAACCCTTGTAGTTGGGTTTCGAGATCCAGCTTTTCGGACTCGCCGAACTCTCCCGCTTCGGCTCGATGAAGCACGGCGCCGTCCTCAGTACGCAGGAGCGCCTGCACTCTCCGGTCTATGGTTCTCCCAAAGGTGTTAGCGAGGGCCTGCAGAACGCTTTGCGGAAGCTTGGCCGGAGTCTGCCCTTGTTCCGCTTGCTGGTGGTCGACCTTTTTGAGGTAGCGTAGAGCATGGCCGACGAGGTCGGCAGCGCGCTTGTAGACGAGACTCTCGCTCATGCAGGCTCACTCCCGAGCGATATGAGCAGAGCTTCCATGTCGATCGGCTTGGCAAAGACCTCCGCATCCGGTAGGCCTAGCTCTCGTTGAACCGTGGCCACGCCCTCGTTATAGAAGGCGGAGACGATGCGAACTTGGGCTTGGATTGGCTTTTCCCGGGGACAGCTGAAGAGCTGATCGAAGCCGTCCAGAGGAGGTGCTTCCCTAGGTCTATCCTGCGTCGTCGCCCAGGCATACAGCATCACACCTCCCCAGACGTGGGAGACACCCTCTTGCCAAGGGAGCTGCTGGTCGAGCAAGATGACCTCGTAGCTTTGGGCGAGGAGTTGTTCCGCCGCCTGCTGACCCGATCGGGCCCAGAAGATCTCGTAGCCGGCTTTCTGTAGTAGCCGACACTCGTAAGGGAAGCGTTCCTCGCCGTCGTCGTCGATCCAGAGTAGGTTCTCGGTGTTGTTGGACATGGTTCCTCTAGAACGGGAGGTGGATGGTGAAGCGAACCCGGTGGGATGTTGTCCCGGGCTGGTGTCCCACGTCTTCTTGGAGTGAGGTGACCGTAATCCACCCGTCGTGCTGGTCGATAATTCTCTGCACCAGGTGGAGCCCCAGACCCTGGCCCGCGATGACGCGGAAGGGGTCAGGGCCAGCCCGTCGCGCGCTTCGGTCGAAGATCCGCTCCTTGAACTCCGCGGGGATTCCGTGGCCCACGTCTTCGATCCAGATCTGGATCTCCTCACGGCTGCTGCGTAGCCCCAGTATGATCTCGCGTTTATTGAAGACATACTTAACGGCGTTGTCAAGCAAGTTTGAGATGGCGGTTTCGAGTGCTCCGGTGTCGATATAGGCGGAGATGTTGCCCATCTGAGGTAGTTCTAGGGTGTATTCCACTCGGCGCAGCTCGGCGGCGGAGCGATAACGCGCAAAGCATCGCTTGAGGATCGGGGCCAAGGGTTGGCGAAACCTACGCAGCTCAGACTGCGCGCCCGAGAGGTAGAAGCGCTGGTTCTCGCGCCACAGCCGCAGCTGTGTCGCTTCGTATTCCACCCGTTTCCTGTAGAGTTGCACTTCGCTGGTCGGCCCCTCAGCCTCTACGGCAAGCTCGGCCAAGACCTTAGCGTTGGAGGTGAGCCCCTGGATGGCGCCGAGGGCCTGGTGGCGGAAGAGGCCCATGTCGAGGCGCACGTCATTGCGCTCGCGCTCCGCCTGCAAGAAGACGGCGAGGAAGCGTGCTGCTTCGGCCAGAACCTCTGCCTCCGATGGGTCGAACTCACGGCCATCGGCGATAGCGACGAATCCTTGCAGCCGTGTATCTCCTGAAACCTTGATAGGCGCGGAGGCTCCGGCCCTACTCAGTTCTTTCTGAACAGGAATGGGTTGTCGCTGGTGGCGATCCCATCGGGTTTCCTTGTGGAAGAGACGATGGTCGCGAGGGATTTCCCTTAAATCGCATTCGAGTGTTGTCGCCTCGATGAGAGTCCCGGAGCGCAGGCTGCGAGCGAAGAGAAGAACTTCGCACCTGGGCCGCATCAGCGTCTCTCGCGCCCAGTGGCGTAGCGCCGTCACCAGCTTTTCTCCTAGCTCACTGCCTTCTGCGGCGCCGATTAGACTGAGCTCGGCATTGAGCCGTTCGAGGGCCGAACGGCGTAGCTCGCGCCGCACTTCTCGAGCCGCTTGCTGTGCCACTGTCTTGGCAAGCTCGTGATGGTCGCCACCGAGGAAGGGGTGGCCATGTTCAGCCAGCAGCTTGAGCAAACCCACGGTTCGCTCCCCATCCAGTACAGGAACCACTTGCCATGGGCCGATGCCCTCGGGCCATCTGAGGACCTTCTCAAGTGCAGCAAGGAGCTTCCCGTCCAGCATGCGAGCCTCGACCTTCGTGTCGAGAATCCAGTAGCCCTCGCCGGAGATGAGTGCTTCCGCAGTGCGGGAGCGGGCTCCGATAGGGGGCCACGATTCCAGATCCGACTCGGGCACGGTGGCGAGCACTCGGGCTTGGCTCTCCCCCCCGTAGACCAGCACGCTGTCGGCTCCAGTGGCCCGCCGCAAGAGCTTCGCGGCCGTGGTGAGAAGGTCGGTTGTTGGATGGCTGGTACGGGGTTCCTCCGGTTGCGATGAATCCTCCGGCGAACAGGTCAGATCCTCAATCAAGCGGTTGCCCAGCTGCGTGATCAGGCCGTCTAGGGAGCCAACAGCCGATTCGAAGAAGATGCCGGTATAGCGTTCCAGCAGCCGGTCGGAGAAGTAGGAGGGTTCTTTCAGGTCGAGTTCGATGTCGCAGATGGCCAGTACGCGGCGGTGCTTGCTTCCCCCGGCGTCGGCGACCAGCAGCCGCCGCAGACGCAGCGATGGCTGGCGCCGTTCGAGGGCAGCGCGGATCTCCTCTTCCCAGTCTTGGCGCTCGTTGGTGCAGGAGATTGAGAGTGGGGCCTGCGTAGCGAGGTGAGTGCCCTCCGCTGACCAGAAGCCGGTCTCGAACAGGACCCCTCCCAGTTCTTGCGATCGAAATTCCAGGAGGATCGCCGCGGCACAGTCGGCCAGCGTTCCAACACACCTCGCCACTGCCTCATACCCAGCGGCCAGATTCTTTGCGTTCGACAGCTCCTGCGTGAGTAGCTGCATTTGCGCCAAGTGTACGGATGCTTTTTCCAGGTGGAGGAAGCGCTGGCAGGCAATAGCCACGGCAGGAGCGATGGTTTCTAAGGGCCTGGCGTCTTTAGCGATGAGTGATTCGGACGAGACTTTGCCACTTCGCCAGTCACGGGAAACTCCAATCACCGCGCTGACCTGGTCACCCGTGCTGACCGGTACGTAGAGGAGAGTGCACTCATTGTCGTTGGGCACGCCATTGGGCACAGGGCCGCTCATCTGTTTTTCGGGTCGCGCCACAACCTCGACGGCGTTTCCTTCCCTATCTTCCCCTTGGAAAAGTAGGGGAGTTCCAGCTCTCCTCTTCTCCGTCGGTGGTGGGATGAGGAGCAAGGAGTTCTTCCGGATCACCCAATCGGCGAGGCCTTCGGTAGCGGAGTAGGTCACCCGTTTCGACTGTCTAGGTCCACCGCTATTGACTCTCCAGATCAGCGGCCCTGCCGGCGAGCGACGCACGAGATAGATCTTGGCGCGGTCCACCGCAAGGTGGTTCTGGACCTCCTGGGCGAGCCGATTCAGGTTGTTCAGCGCTTCGTGGACATCCTCAGGAGCCTCGGAGGCCACACGGCGTATGACGCCTAGAGCCCAGCCGCTCATAAACCCCACTTGCGCAGTGCTCGCTCGGCCGCTTCCGCGCCTCTTGCCTTGAGCTCATTCAGGGCGAGCCAGGTCCTGAGATCCTGTTCCTCGAGTGTCTTGCCTGCCTCGGCATCTGGAGGTTGGTCTATGCCTTCGGTGCATTGTGCATAGTCCCAAAGATCTGTCCAGTACACGCTGTCGCGCCGCGCCAGCAGGCCGCGCAGGGCGGGCCACCGTTCGCACACTGCGAGCCAGCGCACAAGGTTGAGGCGCTCTAGCTGTTCCGTCTCGCTGAGCTGGGATGCAGCATCCCCGGCATTTACCCCCTCGAACCTCAACCACAGGGCGTACCGGTTCAGGACCCGCTTGATCAGCCGGGCGTTGGCGAAGATTGGGTTGGCGAAGACTTTCCGGAGGTTTGCTTGGTCTTCGTTGACCAGGTTGGGTAACGCTTTCGACGCGGTGTTGACAAACCTCTCAATCTCGCGACTGTTCGGCATCGGCAGGGTGAACACCAAGGGGAAGATCTTCTCCAGATAGCGGTTGCCGTCGTAGGTGGAAAGGTTGGCGAACTTGTGGCGGATGGCGTCGGCCAGCACGCCGCGGTCGAGGGCGGCGACGAAGCGCAGGGGGACCTCCTGCTTCGTTTCCGCGCCGCCCGTCGCTCTGCCACTGCTCGCGCGGGCGACGATGTGGCGGATGTTGTCGAGCAGGCGCACCGTCGCCTCGGGCGAGCAGCGGTCGAGGTCGTCGATGAGGATCACGAAGGGATGCTCCGGGGTGGCGATCAGACTCATCAGCTCCCGGAAGGCATCCCACAGCTCTTGGTCGTGGTCGGCGGTCATCTCGTCGAGCAACTCATCCGAAGTCGGAACTTTCCCATCCGTCTTCTTCGCCTCCTTCAGACCCTTGACGAGGCTTGCCATCACGGCGCCCAGCGGCCCTCCCAGGAGTGTGGCCAGGGCGGGTGCCGCGCCCAGCGAAAAGGAGACGGCCGCCTTCCACAGGCTTTTCGCTGCTTTCTTTGCTTCAGTCGCATTGGTGCTGTCGAGCCAAGCGGGGTCGTTCTCGATCGTCTCGTGGATCGTGCGCACCAGTGCGGCGAGCAAGGGCAGTTCGCCTTCGTAGCGCCAGGCCTCGAAGAGACAGACGGGAGTCTCGGTCTCCCTCAACGTCTTGGCAAGCTGCATCAGCAGCGAAGTCTTCCCTGCCCCCCAGGGAGCGCTGATCAGCACGGGCGAGGAGGCCGGGAAGGTCGGCAAGTGCTCGGCCAGTTTGTTGGACAGCTCTTCTAACCCCGGCAGTAGGCCGGTTTCGATGGGCTGATCGTCGAGCAGGCGGTGCGGTGACATCGGATGGTTCTCCACGGCGGACGCTCTCGCTCTTGGCGGGTGCGCGCTGGCCCGGATGGCGTGGTGCGTTGGGCTGCGGGACGAGGCTTCGTTGGCTTCGAGTACACGAGTGCCCCTGCGGGAGCACAAGCAAGGAGGCGGCGCAAAGGATTATTCTTGTTTGACCAATGCAACCATCCGAGTTGGCTGTAGTCAACCGTGTTGACCTGGGGCCATAGCTCTATTTCTTGGGTTCAAGTCGTCGGATGGAGGTTGGGAGCGCCCCTGGGAATTGGCGCCAAGGGTTCGCTAACGCGTGCGCTCCTCGCGGAACGGTGCCAGCGCCGTCACTCTGCCGCGAAGGGCTAGCTGTCCGCCGTTTCCAGCGCCTTGCGCGCTTCGATGGCGGCCTGGCGGACTTTGAGGCTGGGGTCTTCCTTCTCTAGCCGGGCGAGCATGGGCAGTGCGCTGGGGCCGCGCACCGCCGCCAGGGCAGGGATGGCTTCGATCATCGCCTCTTCTTGCTGGCCTTCGGTGATGCCGGGGACTTGGGCCAGGAGGCGGCGGTCGATCATCTGTTCGAGGACTTCGGCACCGCTGGGGCTGCCGAGCCGAGCCAGGGCGACGGCGGCGTTCCACCGCACGTCGGCCACGGCGTCGGCGAGGAGGGGTTCGATCTTGACGATGGCGGCCGGATCTTCGAGCGAGCCCAGGGCGTAGGCGGCCGTCTTGCGAATGCCGGCGTCGGAGTCGCGCAGCGCCTTGGCGAGCGGCTCCAGTGCCGCCTTGTTGCCGAGTGAGCCCAGGGCCCAGGTGGCGTAGATGCGGGTCTGGGAGTCGTCGCTGTCGAGAGCTTCGACCAGCAGGGGCATCGCCTGCGGATCGCCGATGTGGCCCATGACCAGGGCGAGATACTGGCGCAGGTCGTCGTCGTCCGATTCGGTGAACAGTCGCCGCACTTCCGCCGCTGCGCCGGGTTCACCCTTGAGCGCGTCGGGGCGGGTGGTCAGAATCTTCGAGAGTTCGTAGGCCGCCTGCCGGCGCCGGGGTCCCCAGCCGGACTGCAAGTCGTCGATGTAGTCCGAGGTCGATTTCTTCTCGTAGGCGATCCAGCCGAAGCCGATAAAGACGGCGACGCAGAGGATCACCACCGCTAACGGCACGACGAAGAGGCCGAGGAACTGGCGCAGGGCGCTCGATCCGATGTCGTCGTCCTGTGGGTCGTTGACCAGGGCGTCGAGCGGCTGGGCTGGGCGAGGCGGTGCGGGCTTGGAGTCCTCGGGGGAGGAGGGGAGCGAATCGGTCTTGTTCTCAGTCATCGATCGCCGAGTCTACTGCATGGCGCCACCGCTCGTTGCGGCAACCGGCGATCAGTCGAGTTCGATTTCCACCAACTCGCCCGGCTCGACGGCGATGGCGCGAGCCGGACCGCCCACCGCCAGCGTGTAACCGCCCGCCGGAAGCCCGGTGAGTAGAAGCGGCTGATGCGGCGAGACGGTCACCGGGATACCCGCCCGCCGTGCCAGAGCCGTGAGATCCCAGCCGCTGGCCGAGATCACGCTGACGCGACCGGTAGTCTCGTCGGACTCGACCTGAAGCGAGCCGGTGGGGTCCGCCGCCAGCAATAACGGTTCGGCGAGCAGATCGCTCCACGCAGTCCAGGGGCCGAGAATCCAGTCGTCGCCGGTGAGCGCGGCGCAGCGTACCTGGGCGGGATAGGGCGGATCGATCGTCATCGAGGCGCTGCCGTCACTTGTGGTGGTCAAAATCCTCAGCCCGCGGCCCGGTAGCTCGACGAAGACCAGGGCTGCGCCCGCCGCCTGTCCCTCGCGGTCGACGACGCGCAGCCGCAGTTGATCTTCGGGCCTTTCTTCGAGGACCAACGTCACCGGCTGGGCAGGCTCCTCGGCGCCGATCTCGACGGCGAGCGCGGCACTGGAACGATCCTCGAAATAGGCTCTCAGAAAGACCTTACCCGGGGCCAAGCCGAGCATTTGGAACTGTCCGTTCGCCTCGGTGTTGGTGACGACTCCCGATTTCAGCTCGCGCACCCGCGCCGCGCCCACCGCGTTGCCTTCGGCGTCGACCACCCGGCCGGCGAGGCCATGGCCGGGGAAGGGCAGCTCGATCGAGTGCTCGGCGCCGTCGGTGAGGGTGGCGGGTAGCTCGACGGAGAGGGCCGAGGTCGTCCAACCCTCCTCGGCGGCGAAAAGCACATCCCAGACACCAGGTCGCAGCCTTACGGTCGAAAAGGCACCGCCCGGGGGGACCGCTACATCGACCTGCGGCCGGCCGGCGCCGAAGGCCTCCGAGCGCTCGGTGCCCAGCGCAGTGCGATGGTGGACCACCAGGCCGGGAAGTTCGCGACCGGCCGGCAGCCAGAGCAAGATGCCGGCGCCCGGCGGTGCATCGCCCACCGTCACCATTCCGGAGACACGGCTGGCGGTGGCGTCGCACTCCACCTCCAGCGTGCCGCTGGCCGGTACCTCGATTTCGGTATCGCAAATCAACTCCCGGCCGCGCACCACCGAGGCGATCGCCCGCCCGGCCGGCACGTGGCGGAAGGTTGCCCAGCCGCCGGCCACCGGCGCGGTGAGCATCTCGGTTTCCGCCCAGCGGTTGCCCAGATCGAGCCGTGCCGTGGCGCCCGCCTCGCCCTGCGCCCCGTCCAGCTCGGCCGCGAACAGATGCACCTCCACCCCGCCGGTCAACTCGATCTCCCCCAGATCGACCCCTTCCGCTCCCGGCCCGATCGCCCTCTCCAGCCGGGCTCTACCCGGAGCTTCAATGCGCAGCGTGGTGCTGAAAAGGCCCAGCCCGGCGAGACGGAAGCTCCCTTCGGCGTCGCTCGTCGCGGTGAGCAGCTCGCCGTGCAACCGGTCGGAGAAAGGGGCAAGGTTGCCTGAGCGAGGCGCCGAAATTCGCGCCCCGGCCACCGGCACGCCATCTTCGGCGCGCACCAACCGCCCGCTGACCCAGCGCCCTTGTCTAGCGCGAATGATGCCCAGGTCGCGCTCCTCGCCGCTCTCACCGGCCTCGATGGCCAGCTGCGTCGCGGGTGAGATCGCCGAAGCCAGCTCCAACTCGTAGCGCTGGCCGGGGCGCAGCGCCAAGTCGAAAGCGCCGTCGCTCGCCACGGGCTCGCGCTGCACGAGGGTGCCGCTGCGCAGAGTCGAAGTGGCTCCCGGTAGCGGCGTGCCTTGCTCGTCGAGATAGAAACCCACCACCATCAAGGCGGCGGAGAGCTCGACTTCCAGAGTCTCTGGCGGCGGCGGGCGCACCAAGACCTTGGTCGCCAGGTAGCCCGGTGCCTCGACAAACACCTCATTCGGTCGCCCCGCCGCCAACCCCGGCAAGGTGGCCCAACCTTGCGCATCGGTGATGCGCGGGCGCACGGCGCGCATCGCCACCGAGGCGCCGGCGATCGGCTCGCCCTCTGCGGTGCGCACCTGGATCGGCAACTCCAGCCCGGTGACCAGCGGGATGGCGCCGAGGTCGAGGCCGGTGGGCGGCAAGGTGAGTTGGCGGATCCAGGGCGCGAACCCCGGCTCGCCCGCCGCCAACGAGAGCGCTCCCGCTGGCAGGCTCTCGATCTCCCAGTGGCCTGTCTCGTCCGTGCGCGTTTCTCGCCGTTGCGGCAACGGTACCCCCGGCGCCCAGCCTTCCGCGATCACCCGCACCTCGGCCACCGGCTGGTGCTCGGCATTGACAAACCGGCCCACCAATTTCACTCCGCGCGCCAGCACCCAGCGCCTGGGCACGTCCGGGGCGAAGCCGGTAAACCCACGGGGCAGCCAGCCGGCGGCGCCGGCGGTGAGGGTCATGGCGAAGCCGTCGGGCAAACCGGGCAGCGTCAAGGCGCCGGTCGCGGTGCGGAAGCGGGCCAGCAACCGTGGCCCGTCGGCGGCGTCGGTGCCGCGCTGAGTGACCGAGATCTCCGCCGGGGCGATGGGGTTGCCCTCCGGGGTGACGATCTGAACCGCCACCTCTTGCGCCGACGAGAGCGCCACCTGGGCCCGCGCTTTTCCCGGCGCCAAGTCGAGTCACCAACTGCCGACCCCTTGCCCCACCAGCCGCACCCGCCACGCCTCCCCCGGTCGCCAGGCCAGCCGCGCCCGGCCGTCGCGTCCCAACTGGAAGTGGGGCAACAACTCTTCCGGTGCCTCGCGCCACATGGCCAAAGGAGCGGCGATCAACTCCACCTTCGCCTTGGCCAGCTCCTCATTCCAGCCGAGCGCCACCACCGTCAGCCGCCCCGAGTCCGCACGCTCCGGCGGCGCGCTAGCCTCGCTGACGGAAAGCCGACGCGGCGCGGCGCCAGGCGCGCCGTACCAGAGGGCCAGGGGCGGATTCTCGGTGAAGCTCTCGGGCTTCGGGGCCACCGAGAGTTTCTCGATGGCGCCGTCGGCATGAGTGACGATCCACCAGGGCTGAGCCGCTGGTGTGGGGGGGTGGAAGAGGAGGTAGAGCCAGAGGAGCATGGATGAGTCGGTGCGCGACTAGTACACGTAGATGGAGCCGTCTGGATCCTGGCAGATCACAGACCAGCCGTCCGACCAACAAGTAGTTACCGCTGTACCTCCACCACCTATATTGAAACACTCTTCGCACGTTCCACCGGTGTTACCGCAGTAGACGGCTCCGATGTCCATGTTAATGACCATTCGGCTGTTGTTATAGTTCCTGCAGGCCGGTCGGGCGCTGATGGGCACTGTCCAGGCTAACAGTGCAACGAGGGCCAGCAACGCGAGGGCGTGACGCCAGTTCCAACTTCTTGACTTGCACATACTCTTCTCCTTTGTCAGGGGTTGTCGGTTTCTCCTCGGCTGCCACGAACTTGCGTTGCGTTGGGTTTGGTGGAATTCACTGCTGTCCCACTAACTCGACCAAAAAAGGTCTGATTTCCTAGTCCTTTGTTACAATGGAGGTACAAGCCAAACCACTGACAACAAAGAGGAAACCAGACCTTGGCTCACTATTCTACCGTTTTCTCCCAGATCCTCA
>JAJRVQ010000160.1 GCA_024277255.1 Acidobacteriota bacterium
CGAAGGCACCGCAGGATCGCCTCCTCTCGCTCACCAACCGACAGTCCGCTCTTTCTACCCATCGCTCGTCCTCCTTGGGATCCCTGGATCCCTAACGCTATCCCAGGTCCCAAGAACTCCGAGCAAGACATTTCAAGTGTTGAAAGATGCCGACAAACAGGAGCCCCTGGTCTTGACTGTGGAGAACTTCATTCGGTTGCAAGGGACTGTCTTTTCGGCGGCCGGCCCGGTGCCGGGCGTTCAGGTCAAAGTGGCGCCAGCGGCGACGCCATACATCAGTGTCCGAACCGCGACGACCGATGCGCAGGGTCGCTACGAGCTGGTGGTGCCTCCGAGCGTGGCGGAGATCTATGTCTCTGTGGCGGCTCCCGGTTTTGCGCTGAGGCTGTTGCGGACTCCCGTTCCCAAGAACCATCAGTTCAACGTGCGTGTCGACCAAACGGTGGGGACTTTGATCACGGAGATGGAAGAGCCGGTGGATTGGATCGATCCCACGACGCTCAAACCGTACCTGCTTCGAGGCTCCGCCGTGGAGGGGTTCCATTTTCTTATTAGCTGGGCTCGGTCGCTCGGTCTGGATATCAGCGATACCGCGAGGATTTTCCTACCCTTCATGGAACCCGCAAGTTACACCGCCTGCTTGGCGACGAGCGCTGAGTATGTGGGGCTTGGCCTTGGCGTCCTGCCTCCGGGGCGTTGCGACAGCGGCCAGTTGCTGCCGGGCGGGCAACTGATTCTGCGGCCGGGGCAGGGCGAATAGGCGTTAGCCCGCTCTCTCCTTTGCCACGAACCGTCTTGCTTGCGCCGAGCTATTGATGGTGTGTCAGTTGTTAAGTAATGTCTGTGCTCCAGTCCATGCCCAGTAGTACTGATGGTAGTTTCTAAAAGAGCCCGTTGGCCCCTCTACGTCGCCCTGTTTTGGTTGATGCTCGGCGGCTCAGTCGCTTTGCCGGCGGCCGGGGAGGATCCCGCACCTCGGGTGACGGTGGCTGTGGAGCTGCGTCTCGGCGAGGAACTTCTTGCGCCGCAACGGGGGGTTGTCGAGCTGTTGTCGCTCGACGCTGAGCCCAGCGAGGAGCCGGAGGTGATCTCGGTGACCTTCGCCGGTGTTTCCCGCCGTGAGCTTGCCCTGCCGCCCGGCTCGCGGTGGCGGATGCACGGCACTATCGAGGGTCATTGGGCTCCCACCCTCGAATTCACCGTAGGCAGCAGCGGGGCTAGGGAGCTTCGCCGCCTCTTCTGGTGGCCGGCGGGAGCCGTTTCGGCCACTTTGCGTGTGGCCAAGGGGGAGGTGCTTCCGGCGTCGTTGGTTCTCGAAGGCGAGGTGCCGCTGCATCACGGGAGATCCAAGACGGTACCCCGCCGGATCTCCCAACGTTGCCCGGTGGAGAAGGACGGCAGATTCTCTTGCGCCTTGCCGGCGGCCCGGTTCGATCTGCGGCTGCGAAGTCCTGGCTACATTCCGCGCTACTTCTGGGATCTACGGATTCCGGAAGAGGAAACGCTGGCGCTCGGAATGATAGATCTGAAGCGAGGAGCCTCGATCCTCGGCACGGTGGAGGTGGAAGAGGGTGCCCTCGATCCGAAGAGCTGCGTTGCGCGGTTGTTACCGCTTACCCAGGAGGGAAACGCTGGTTCCGGCGGCTTCGTTGTGAAGCAACGGTTGGGCAAGACGGCGAGAACGGCACCGGTCAACGAACGGGGCTATTTCCAGTTCGAGGGGGTTGCGGCGGGAAGCTATCTTCTCCAGGTAGAGCAACCTGGCTACGCTCCTGCGAGGATGCAACCGGTGGAGGTTTGGCCGCGATCCGAGTCGGCGTTGCAAGAGCCACTGATCTTGCGCCGGCCGTTGGAAGTGGAGTTCCAGATCCACCCGGCCCTCGATTGGCTGCATCAGCCTTGGAAAGTGCTGGTGGTGCGCCGGGTCGATTTCGGGACAGCCTACGATTCGAGTACCCGCAAGGAGTTGCGAGCCGACCGTACGGGACTCTTGCGGTTGCCCAATCAGAGCCCCGGCCGGTTCGACATCATGGTGATCGATTCGCTGGGCAATCGTCTCTACGACAACTCGGACCTCTTCATCACCGGGCCGGAGTCGGCCCACCAGGAGATCCAGCTCGAACTCATCGACCTGCGCGGTGAGCTTTCGTTCCGCGACGAGCCGCTGGTGGCAACGCTCTGGTTTGGTGGGCGTTCCGGGGCGCAGCGTTCCAAGATGGTGGCGGATGCGGAAGGCCACTTTGACGGGGTCTTGCCGCGCGGTGGTAGATGGCTGGTGGAGATTGAGGCCAAGGGGGCAAAGATCGACACCTCCGTCGAGGTGATGGTTCGGCCCTCCAAGGCGAGGGATGCTGAGGTGGAGATTGAACTTCCCGACAGTGAAATCTTCGGCCGCGTGGTAGATGAAGCTGGCCAGCCGGTGGAGGGGGCTAGCGTGCAGTTTGCGTCGAGTGCGGACGGTGTGTACATCTTCTCCAAGCCAGACGGGAGTTTTCAGTTCCTGGCCGTTCCGTTGGGGCCGGGCCAGTTGTCCGCGAAGGATAGGCGCCCAGATGGGGACTTGACTAGTGATCCGGTTCGGTTTCAAGTGGTGGAAGGGCAGCCGGTAGGTCCGTTCGAGCTTCGCCTTCGCGCCACGGTACCCTTCTCCGGGAGGATCGTTTCAGAGCGTGGCCCGGTACCGGGGGCGATCATTTCGTGGACATCACAAGAGCCTGAGCTGCTGTACGTCGGTAAAGCTCGCACAGACTTGGATGGTGGTTTTCACGGTACCGTAGACCGCCAAAGTAAGATCTTAAGACTTACTATTAGCCCACCAGGTCACGCTCTGACTGCCGCCTTGGTTGAGTTTGGCACGACACCAACTACGGTGCGAGTGGGGACCGAAAGCGGCACATTGCGGGTGCGAGTCCCAAAGAGTGAGCAAGACTTGATCGATCAAGGGACCCAGATCGTATTCTTTCAGAACGGGTTGATTCTCGATACGCCGGCTCTCGTCTATTGGATCCTGGGGCACGGACTTCCGGCGATGGTCAATAGTGAAAGTGAGACCACGATGTCAGTACCGCAGCTTGCCCCCGGGCAATATCGAGCCTGCCTCTTACGCCGAACTCTCAGAACATCCGAATCCATTGACCAACAACTCGCCCGCACCGCCAACTGCGCCAGCGGCTATCTCGCGGCGGATTCGACGTTGGAGTTGACGCTGGAACCACCGGAGTAAGAGAGTAGGACCCCTCTGCGTCGCTGGTCCCGAACTGGACAGGGTGACGATTCCGCGCTACGTCTTGCCTACACGGCACGTAGACGCCCAGGCCGACCGCGCAGTAGATCCGAGGGTATCTTGGTTTTCAATACCTTGATTACCCCGGAGGCCAAAGCCCGTCTCAAGGCGCTGGCTGAGATTGAGGGGTCTTACGCTTACCGGGTGCTCGAAGACTCCTTCTGGGATCGCTGGAATAGCCTGCCTGCCGGCAAGCGGCGCAAGGCCGAAGCTTTGGCCAAAGGGTTCGAAGTGGCGATGCGGCGCAACGAGGAAATAAGGGCGAAGAAGAAAGACGGCGGATAGGCCCGGCTAACCTTCAGGGGCGAACCGCCGGGCTTGCGCCGGCCGTCCCCACTTGGTGTACAACTCGTGCAGGTAGCGGCGGGTCCTGTGCAGCCGGTCCGATTGCTCGCCACAGCAGGCGAGGAGAGTCTCATGGCTGGCGCGCAGCCGTCGTTCCGCCTCCGTGTATTGGCCTTGACGTAGCAAGGCCAGCCCCAAGGCGCGCTCGAGGTCGGAGGTGGTGATCGGTTTGGCACCCGACTCGGTGGCGGCGCTCAGCGCTTCGCCGGCCAGCCTCTCGGCCTGCGCATACTCTTCCAGACGCAGCAGAGCGCCGGCGAGGGCGACGGAGATGGTCAGGGTGACGCTGTGCTGCTCGCCCAGTTTCTCTACCGCGATGCGGCGGGCCAGCTCGTAGGATCGGCGAGCCTCGGCGAGGTTGCCGCGGTTGAGCTGAATCGTGGCCAGGTTGTAGTAGAGGGTGGCGATCGTCGGGTGGTTGGGACCGAGGATTTCGAGCGAGATCTCCAGGGCTTGACGGCGCATCGCCTCGGCCTGATCGAGCCGCCCCTGGCTGGCGTAGACCAGGCTCAGGTTGTTGGTGACGGCGGCCACTTCAGTGTGCGTCTGGCCATACTCGGCGAGATAGATTCCCATCGCCTCCAGGTAGAGCTGCTGCGCCTCGTCGAAGTCTTCTTGCTCAAAGCGCAGACCGGCTAATCGGCTGAGCGTCTGGGCGACTTCGAGGTGGCGAGGCCCAAGCTTGTCGCGGCGGATCTCAAGGGCGCGCAGGAACAATGGCTCGGCCTCCGCCAGCCTGCCCTGCGCCAGGCGCAGTTCGCCCAGCTGGTCGAAGGTCTTGGCGACCGACGGATGGTCGTCGCCATAGACCTCGCGACGGATGTCGAGAGCTTCGTCGAGGAGCTTCTCCGCTTCATCGAGGCGGCCGAGATGGCGCAGCATGGCGGCCTGGTTGTTGAGCGTGGTGGCCAACAGCGGGTGCGCTTCGGGATAGAGATGGCGCTGGCGGCGGACCGCTTCGTTGAAGACCTCTTCTGCCTCCGCGTAGCGCCCCTGGCGACGCAGGGCGCTGGCGAGGTTGCCGGTGGCGCCGGCGAGCAGCGGGTGGCGGTCGGTGATGCCCTTCATCAGCTCGATCGCCCGGCGGTGCAACCCCTCGGCGGCTTGGTAGTGCGCCAGTTGGCGTTGCAGTGTACCGAGCGCATCGAGACCGGCCGCGAGCAGCTGAGTACGCTCCTCGGTGTCGGGTTCGAGCAGATCGATCGACTGCTGGAACAACGCTTCGGCTTCGCCGTAGCGGCCCTGGAGTTGATAGAGACTGGCCAGTTTGTGAAGGCTGGAGACGACCCCCTCGGGCTCTTTCCTCTCCCGCTGGTGGCGGATGGCGAGCGCCTCGCGCAGTCGTTCTTCAGCCTGCGGATAGCTCGCCTGAAGGGTCTCGATTCGGCCCAACGTTTCCAGCGTCACGGCCAACCTCGGATCGTCCTTCGAGTACAGCTGGCGCCGGTTGCCGAGGGCCGAGGTCAACAACTCGTGGGCCTCATCGAAGAGGCCCAGACCCAGATAGGTCTGAGCCAGGGTTTCCATCAGGCTGGCCTGGATCTCCGGTTGGGCCGTGAAGCGTTGCAGCTCACCGGCGCTCTTGTCGAGTACCTCGCGGGCGGTGATCTTCTCGCCTTTGGATTGTCCGGGGTCGGCGATCTCGAACAGGTCGACCATGAACTGAGAGACGGCGCTGGCTCGATCGCGTTGCAGGAGGGTCTTTTTGCGTTGCACCAGCAGGCCGGCGAGCAGAGCGATGAGCAGAGAGAGGGCCACGGCGGCCACGGTGGCCGACAGACGGTGGCGGCTGAAGAATTTGCCGGCTCGGTAGGCGAAAGTGTCCTTGCGGGCGCGAACCGGAAGGCCGGCCAGGTGGCGTTCGACATCCTCCGACAGTTGTTCGACAGAGCTGTAGCGCCGGTCGGGCTCCTTGCGCAGGGCCATCAAGATGATGGTGTCGAGGTCGCCGGAGAGCCGGCGATGCAGTTTGCCCGCGCGCTCGGCGATGCCGGCCTCTTCGACGCTCTGCGCGTCGTCGGCGGCCGCCGATGGGCGACGAGGCTCTTGCTCGCAGACGGCGCGCGTCAACTCGTGGGGAGCCGGAGAATCCAGCTGGTAGGGGAGTTGGCCGGTGAGCAGCACATTGAGCAATACGGCGAGGGAGTAGACATCGGTGGCGGTGGTGATGGTCTCTCCCCGCACCTGCTCCGGGCTGGCGAAGCTCGGGGTCATCAGCTGCATGCCGGACTGGGTCTGCACCATGGTCACGGGGAAGTCCTCTTGACCCACCAGCTTGGCGATGCCGAAGTCGAGCAACTTGGGTTCACCGGCGGGGGAGACCAGGATGTTGCCCGGTTTGATGTCCCGGTGGACCACCAGGTTGCGGTGCGAGAAGGCGACCGCCGCGCAGACCTTGATGAAGAGGCGAAGGCGCTCTTCGATGCCGAGACGGTGTTGCCGGCAATAGCGGGTGATCGGCAGTCCGTCGACGTACTCCATGACGAGGTAGGGCGAACCGTCCTCGGTACTGCCGCCGTCGAGCAGCCTGGCGATGCCCGGGTGGTCGAGATTGGCCAGGATCTGGCGCTCGCTCAAGAACCGGCGTTCGAGGTCGAGCTGTACCAGATTGCGCTCCAGCAGCTTGATCGCCACCTGCTGGCGGTAGCTGTCATCGGCCCGGAAGGCGAGAAAGACCGCCCCCATCCCGCCACGCCCGAGAAGGCGCACCAGCTCGTAGGGGCCGATTCTTCGCCCGGTGACATGGCTGTCGTCCATCGTGCCCGGCAAGGGCAGGGCCAGCGGATCGACGGCTGGCCGGTCGATGAAGACGGAGGCATCGTGATGGCTGGCGAGTAGCGAGTCGACTTCGCGGCGCAGTTGCTCATCGTCACACGCACCATCCAGCCAGGCCGAGCGCTGGGCCTCCGCTTGCTCCAAGGCGGCATGGAAGAGCTCTTGGATTTGCTGCCAGCGATCCGCTTGCACGCGCGGCCCTAACTCTTTTTCAATTCGCGGTGCAGCCAGGCTTTGACCGCCACCCAGTCTCTGCTCACCGTGGCGACGCCGACTCCCAGGACCTCGGAGGTCTCCTCGATGGTCAGGCCGCCGAAGAAGCGCAACTCCACCATGCGACACTGCCGGGGATCCATCGAGGCGAGCGTCTTCAAAGCATCGTCGAGAGCGATGATGTCGACCGATCGCTGGTCGGCGAGGCCGATGGCCTCTTCGATGGGGATCTTGGCCGCCCCATGGCCCCGTTTCCAGGCCTTTTGCGCTCGGGCGTGGTCGACCAGAATGCGCCGCATGGTTTCCGCCGCGAAACCGAAAAACTGCGCCCGGTTCTGCCAGCTCACCCGGCGCTGGTCGACCAGCCGTAGGTAGACCTCATTGACCAGAGCCGTCGGCTGCAGGGTGTGTCCGGGGCCCTCACGGGCGAGATAGCGCCGGGCGCGCACGTGCAACTCGTCCGTGACCAGCGGTATCAAGCGCTCCAGTGCGTGGCTCTTGCCGGAACTCCAGTCGAGAAGGAGTTGGGTGACGTCCTGATCTTCGGCGGCCATGGAGGAATTATAGGGCGGCGGTGAACCACCGGTAGGGCGGCGCAAGAAATACTCTGATAGATGTGGCGCGACGATTCCGCGTTCAGGATTGAGGGGGACACCACAGCTGGTGCAAGGCAGTAGAGAAAGGTATCTATCTGCGCCGGAACCGTCTGTTTATCGAAGGGAGTATCCAATGAACCGCAGCCTACGTGGGATAGGCAGACGCGTCGCCGGCTTCTTGCCGGTGGTCTTAACTTTGACTCTTACTCTTACTCTTACTCTTGTCGCGGTCTCGGCAGCGACTGCACAGACCAGCGGTTTGACTTCCAGCGCCTACATCTTGGCGCCGGAGGAGATCGTGCATCAGTTCACCTTCTCCGATCTCGGACTGGACCCGAACAGTACGATCACCGCCATCGCGGGAGGTGACTTCGCAACGGTGACCCTCGTTCCGGGAGGAATCTCCTACCGGCCGGCCGGCGACTTCTGGGCGGTGGGATTCGACAGCCTCACCATCTCTTCCACCAATGGACCGGGTTCCGGGGTCGACCATACCCGGCTGCTTGTCGAAGCGGGGAGCAGGCGCGAGTTCCTCTTTCTCGACGAATTCGAGACGGCAAGTGCCAATCGCCAGATTGGTGGCGATGTCACCAAAGCGGCGATCACCGCCGCGGCGGCGCTCAATGGGCTGATGGGTCTAGAAGTGACGGTTGAAGCGGGCAACTCGGTCTCGGCTTTCATCGACTATTCCATGGACTTGATGCCGGGCAATCCGAAAGGGGACCCGGACGACGGTGGGCTCGATGTGAAGATGGATCCCAACGCTCCGCCGCCGGTCAATGACGACCTTCTACCGTTCTCCCTCGTCCAGGCCGCGCAGCCACTCGGTAGCGCCTCGATTCCCGGTCTTGCCGAGCCTCGTTCGTTCGACATTGAGTTGCAGGCCACGGTCACGGCCGGCTATCAAGTTCGCGCTGTCGCCTACGACCGCAACGGTGCCCATGAAACGGCGTGGTATTCGATCACCGATGCGCCGCACAAGCTGAGTCTCGATTGGTGGTCTGAGGAGGAGGACAACGGGATCCTGCTGCGCATCGATGACCGCTTTGCCGGCAAACTGAACGGTCTGCGCGACCCTCTCGTCGTCGACTTGATCCGCATCGGTGCCATGGAGCTGAACAACCCACCGGCCATGCAGCTGTACTTCGACGATCTACAGATTTGGGGCGGCAACCTGGTGGCCGAGCGTCAGATCTTCTTCGCCGACCAGTTCGACGGTGATGTCACCTGGACTTCCTCATTCCTTGGGGGAGGCCTCCTCACCTACAGTTCCTCGGCGGCTCTGGCCGGAGGGTCCGGTCTCGACGTCTCACTGCAAGCGACCTCGCATGTTTTCTTGCAGTCCGAGACTCCGGCGGCGGAGGACTTGATCACCGACCGTTTCATGCTCGACCCCAACAGCATCGATCTGGGCACTGACGATGTCGCGGTCTTCACCGCCTATGGCCAGGAGACACCCGCCGGGGATCTGCAGCTGCAAGTGCGGATCAAGAAGAGCGGTTCGGTGTATCGGGTGGTGCTCGACATCTGGGACGATGACGGCCACCGGGCGAGCAACTGGACCGATTTGATCGATGGGCCGCAGAGTTTGACCGTGCAGTGGTGGAACGCCAACGCGCTGCGCGGTGACAAAGGGCGTGCCCGGCTCTGGGTCGACTCGACCGAGGTGGCCGAGATCGACCAGGTCAAGACCGGTTCGACGCAGATCGAAGTGGTGCGCTTCGGCGCGCTGGGCATTGATGGCCCGACCGGATCGATCTTTCTCGACGAGTTCGAGATCTGGCGTTGATCGCCGGGTCGTGGGCTGAATTCGGCCCTCCGCGCGCCGGTGCGCAGAGGGTCAACCCTCTTCCCAGGAGATTCCTTCCGGTGGCGACAGGTGGTCACCGTTGGCCAGCGGCGTGTGGTCGCCAATGACGAAGGTGGTGCGATTGCCTTCCACGTCTCGATACTCGAGGCGCACCACGCTACCGCCATCGGGGTCGAGGGTCAGCCAAGCCTGGCGGATCTCGCTCGCCTCCGACTTGGGCTGCAAAGTCAGGATCACTCTGCTGCCGTCGCCGGTTTCCGAACTGGCCGTGTAGCGCTCGGCCAGGCTGTCCACCGAGAGCAAGAGTAGATCGAGTCCCGGCTCGTTGCGGCTGTCGATTTCTTGACGACGACCGGTCATGTCGCTCTCGTTCCAGTACCAGACGGTGTCCTGACAGACCAGAAAGCTCTTGGGATAGGGATCGGCGTAGTCCCAGCGCAAGCAATCCGGCAGCGCGAAGGTGAGCCGACCCGTTTCGGATTCGCCTCCGGAAAAACCGGCGGCGATGAAGGTCTGTTCAAACGTTGCCGCCGTCGCCCCCCGCTGCGCCAGCTTGAGGCGCACCTGCTCCAAGGCGGTCCATGGGCTGGCGTTGACCTTGGAGTCAGCGGCAGCCTCCTGGGCGAGGAGGGGTGGTGAAAGGAGAACGAGGGCGAGGAGGGCGGTGCGCAAGATGGTGAAGTGTGTCCGTTGCATAATGAATTCCGCTAGCAAGCCCCATGCCGAGGGGAACGACCTGATGAACGACCTAATGTCTGAAGTGCCTACGGCCGGTGAAGAGCATCGCCATACCCTGTTCGTTGGCGGCGGCGATGACTTCGGGATCGCGCTTGCTGCCGCCGGGTTGGACGATCGCGGTCACTCCTGCCTGTGCCAGGACGTCGAGACCGTCGCGGAAGGGGAAGAAAGCATCGGAGGCGGCGACCGCCCCGGTCAGCGGGCCAGCCGCCTTGCGAATCGCCAGGTTGCAGGCGTCCACCCGGCTCATCTGACCGGCTCCGATGCCAAGAGTGCTCTCGGCGTTGCAGACGACGATGGCGTTGGATTTGGTGTAGCGCACCGCCTTCCAGGCGAATTCGAGCGCCGTGCGCTCCACATCGGTGGGGGCGCGGCGGGTTGGACACTCCCAGGTGGCGCTGTCGTCCGCCGCGGCGTCCGGGACTTGGGCGAGAAAACCGCCGGCCACGGCCCGCAACTCGACCTCACCGTCGGCGGCTTGGTAGAGCGGGCACTCAAGAAGGCGGAGGTTCTTCTTCGTCGCGTAGAGTTCGCGGGCACCGGCGTCGAAGGAGGGCGCCGCGATGACTTCGACGAAGAGCTTGGCCATCGCTGCTGCCAGCTCACCGGTCACTTCACGGTTGATCGCGATTACCGATCCGAAGGCGGAGACCGGGTCGCTGGCCAGGGCCCGCTGGTAGGCTTCGACCAGCGTCTCACCGCTACCGATGCCGCAGGGGTTGCTGTGCTTGACGATGACCACCGTCGGCTGTGTGAAGAGCGCCGCCATCTTGCGGGCGGCGTCGGTATCGAGCAGGTTGTTGTAGGAAAGAGCCTTGCCCTGTAGCTGCTCGAAGCCGCCGAAAAGGCCGGCGCCGCCGTCGTTGCGGTAGACGGCGGCCGGCTGGTGGGGGTTTTCTCCGTAGCGGGGCTCGAACTCCCGTGCCAGGTCGAGCGTCAGGTGGCGCAGGAAGAAGGGCGGCTCGCTACCGCTTCCTTGCGCTTCGAGCCAGGTGGCGATGGCGGCATCGTAGGCCTGGGTGTGGCGGAATGCCTTCAGGGCCAGGCCGCGGCGCAGCGGCTCCGGCACCTGACGGGGACCTTCGCCGGCATCCAGTTCGAGCGCGGCGAGCACCTGCGGGTAGTCGTCCGGCTCGACCACCACGGTGACACTGCGGAAGTTCTTCGCCGCCGCGCGCAACATGCAGGGGCCGCCGATGTCGATCATCTCGACCACCTCCTCGAAGGCGGCGCCCTCGGTCGTCGCGGTCTCGCGGAAGGGATAGAGATTGACCACCACCAGGTCGATCGGGGTGATGCCGTGTTCGGCCATCTCTTTGAGGTGGTGCGACTGCGAGCGGTCGGCCAGGATGCCGCCGTGGATCTTGGGATGCAGAGTCTTGACCCTGCCACCCAGGATCTCCGGGAAACCGGTCAGGTCGGCGACGCGAGTGACCGGAATTCCGTGCTCTTCGAGAACGCGGAAGGTGCCGCCGGTGGAGAGAATCTCGATGCCGAGATCGACCAGACCTTGCGCCAATTCCGCGAGGCCTCGTTTGTCCGACACGGAAAGCAGCGCACGGCTGGCGGGAAGCATGGTTGCGGTCTCCTTCGAAGGGCTGGAGGTGGATGTGTAGAAGCCAGTGTCCTACCGACTTGGGGCGAGGCGTGGGAGTCTGATCCGGCGGTTGCCTTCGCTGGGCAACCCTCTGGGATCGGCGCCGCCGGCCCGGATCCAGATGTGGCGCATGAGGAGCAGCACGTCGTTCACCGCCCGGCTGAAACTCAGCGAGGAGACGCCGAAGGCGGTGGAACGGTCGTCGAAACTCAACCGGCCGGAGGCGTATTCGATGCGGCGGTACTCACTGGCGATCGTCGGGTAGAGCGCTCGGCTACGTTCGAGCGCCCGGTCGATCAACCTCTCAGCCCCCCGCTCGTCCAGCAGGTCGGGCGGCTTGCCGTAGAAGATCAACGGGCAGCGGGGCAGTATGCTCTCCACGTAGCGCGCGTAGTCGTTAGCGTAGCGAGCTTCCGTTCGATCCCCATCGGAGGCGGCCAGAGGGTTGTTGGCTTCGGCCGCGTAGTGGGAAATCACCCCCAAGCGCCAGACGATCTCGGCGAACGGCCGATGCGATTCGATCATCTCGATCGCCTGGGCGACCTCCGCCGCGATGACCTGGTCGAGCAGACCGGAGCCGTCCGGGTTGCTGCGGTGGCGGTCGGCGTCGGTGTCGGCGAAAGGGGCCAGCACGCCGCGTTCAAGCTGTTTCTGGTGTTTCTTGATCTGCCGGGCCAGATCGGGCGGCGCCAGCCGGGCGGCTTCGCGGGCGATGGTCAGCTGGGTCTGGCGGGTCCACGCCGCGGCTGAATTCGCGGAAACACAGAGCATCCCGGCGAGCAAGAAAAGGACGGTCGCAGAGAGGGGAAAGAGGTGGACGCTCTTGGCCGATTGCCGCATGCGTCGTATTGTATGGCCAACGGCGGATCGGCTAGTGCGATCCGTCTCTTCGAATCTCCCCATGACAACACCTTCCGCCGCTTCAACACCCCACGAGTTCCTCGATACGTTGGGTACCATCTGCCCGCTGCCGCTCCTCATGTCGGCCAAGGCGATGCTGCGTTTGGAGCCGGGGCAGATCCTCGAAGTGGTGGGCGATGATCCGGCGATTCTCGAGGACATGCCGATCTTTTGCCTACGAGCCGGCCACCGGCTGGTCGAGATGGTCGAAGAAGAGGGCGTCGTGCGTTGCTGGATCGAGAAGGTCGACCGCTGAGAAGAATCCGTCGCCGGCGACGGGGTTGCGGCGGCGCGGCGCGGGTCGCGGCTGGGGTCTGAGAAGTCCACGGACCTTCTCGCCCCACGGTTCTCCCCGGGGAGCGGTGATGTAGAATCCACCTTCTCGTGCCACTCTTGTCGTGTCGATTTGCCGTCGCCTTGGGCGATGACTCTTGGATCTGCCTGCGAGGAATTCCCATGTCTTCTCTGCCTGTTTTCCGTGGTTCTCTTCTGCGCGCTGCCGGCCTGTTGCTGCTCTCTTTCCTCTTTGCCGCGCAGGCTTCGGCGATCGACGATCATTTGCTGCTGAGCGAGGCGGTGGTCACCCCGACGGCGGGTGAGTTCCTGGAGATCATGAACCCGACGGCCAGTGCCGTGGCGCTCGACAACTACTACCTCTCGGACGATGAGGACTACGCTCTGTTGCCCGGTGTCTCGGGCTCCGGGCCGGCGCCGAACATCGGCGGCTCGGACTTCATCGTGCAATTTCCTGCCGGCGCCTCGATCCCCGCTGGTGGAGTGGTGACCGTCGCCTTCAGCGCCGCGGGGTTCTTCACCACCTACGGCTTGGTGGCGGATTTCGAGATCCACGGCACCGACGCCGGTGTTCCCGACATGATCGCCACCGACGTCGGCAGCGCCTCCGCCGGGCTGACCAACTCGGGCGAGAACGCCGTTCTCTTCTTCTGGGACGGAGCCAGCGATCTGGTGTCGGACGTCGACATGTTCAACATCGGCACCCCTTCGGCGACCAACGACATCGGTGACAAGAGCGGAGTTTCGGTCGACGGACCGGATGCCGACACCACCGCCTCCACCTACGGCACCGATGCCTTCACCATGCCGCAGCAGGCCGGTGATCCGGGATTCGGAGTCTCGACCAAGCGCATCGCCATGGAGACAGGATTTGAAGCCGCCGGGCCGAACGGTCTGACCGGCGACGACGAGACCAGCGAAGATATCTCGATGACGTGGGACAGCGCTTTCACGGCGCCCAACCCCGGCGTCGCCGGTACGGTGGCCTTGCCGCCGCCGATCATCATCAACGAGGTCGATGTCGATACCACCGGAACGGACACTCTGGAGTTCATCGAACTCTACGACGGCGGCGCCGGCAACACGCCGCTGGACGGCCTGGTGCTGGTCACCTACAACGGCTCCAACGATCTTTCCTACAACCTCGGCGGGCATACAAGCGGTATCGATCTTGACGGCATGACCACCGATGGGTCCGGGTACTTCGTGTTGGGCAACTCCGCGGTGGCCGGAGTGGATCTCGTTTTCAGCAACAACTCGCTGCAAAACGGTGCCGACGCCGTGGCCCTTTTCTTTGCCGACGGTGCCGATTTTCCCAGCGGCACCGCCGTCACCACCACTGACCTGATCGACGCTCTGGTCTACGACACCAGCGACGGTGACGATGCCGGTTTGCTGGTGCTGCTCAACGCCGCCGAGCCGCAGGTCAACGAGAATGGCAACGGGGCCAAGAACACCGAATCCAACCAACGTTGCCCCAACGGCTCCGGAGGGGCGAGGAACACCTCCGCCTATTTGCAGGCGGCACCCAGCCCCGGCGCCGACAACACCTGCCCGGGACCGTCGACCAACCTGTTGATCAACGAGGTCGATGCCGACCAGACCGGTACCGATTCGGCGGAGTTCATCGAACTCTACGACGGCGGCGTAGGTAACACGCCGCTCGACGGCCTAGTGCTGGTGGTCTACAACGGCTCGGACGATCGGTCCTACAACCTGGGCGGCCAGGGTAGTGCCATCGACCTCGACGGCTTTTCGACCGACGCCAACGGCTACTTCGTGCTGGGCAACAGCGGCGTACCCAACGCCTCGATCACCTTCTCGGGCAACAGTCTGCAAAACGGTGCCGACGCGGTGGCTCTCTATACCGGCAACGGCACGGACTTTCCCAACGACACGCCGTTGACCACCACCAATCTCCTCGACGCCATGGTCTACGACACCAGCGACGGTGACGATCCGGTCTTGCTGACCCTGCTCCTCGGCGGCGGCCAGGTGGACGAAAACGGCATGGGCGCCAAAGACATCGAATCCAGCCAGCGCTGCCCCAACGGTACCGGCGGCCCGCGGGACACCTCGACCTACACTACCTTCCAGCCGACGCCGGGAAGCGAGAACTGCGTCACCCCGCCCGCTTCGTTCGTCTTGATCAACGAGATCGACGCCGATCAGACGGGGACCGACGCCGGTGAGTTCATCGAACTGTTCGACGGCGGCGCCGGCAACACGCCGCTCGACGGCCTGGTGCTGGTGGTCTACAACGGCTCGAACGATCTCTCCTACAATCTGGGTGGGCAGAGCAATGCCATCGATCTGGATGGTTTCTCGACCGACGCCAACGGCTTCTTCGTCCTCGGCAACACGGGGGTGGCCAACGTCGGCCTGACCTTCGGAGGAAACTCGCTGCAAAACGGCGCCGATGCCGCGGCGCTCTATGTCGGCAACGGGACGGACTTTCCCAGCGGTACCGCGCTGACCACCGCGGGGTTGATCGATGCGGTGGTCTACGACACCAACGATGGCGACGATGCCGGCTTGCTGGCGCTGCTCAACGCCGGCGAGCCGCAGGTCAACGAGGGCGGTGGCGGCGCCAAGGACACCGAATCGAACTCGCGTTGCCCCAATGGTGCCGGTGGCGCGCGCAACACCTCAGCCTACATCCAAGGCACTCCCACGCCGGGCGGCACCAACCTGTGCATCGCGGCGACGTTGGAGATCTTCGAGATCCAGGGCAACGGTCTGGCCTCGCCGTTCGACGGCCTGCAAGTAGAGACGCTCGACAACGTGGTCACCGCCGTGGCTTCCAACGGCTTTTTCATCCAGACGCCGGACGCCCGCGCCGACGTCGATATCGACACCTCCAACGGCATCTTCGTCTTCACCAACACGGCACCGGCCGTCGCTGTGGGCGATTTGGTGGACGTGATCGGTCTGGTGGATGAGTTCTTTGACTTCACCGAGTTGACCGGCTCACCGATCGTTGTCGTCAACGGGAGCGGCACTCCGATTCCGCGCGCCGCGTTCGCCGGTATGGAAGCGCGCCAAGTCGAGGGGTTGATGAGCCAACTGGGGCTGCGCCGAGCGGCGGCGCCGGCCATCTATCGCGTCAAGACCGGCGAGGCACCGCTGCCAGCAGTCGTCACTTTTGACGCCACCGTTCCCTCCACCGATCCCACGGCGCCGAGTTGCGCCATCGAGTTCGAGTGCTACGAAGGGATGCTGATCGAGGTGGTCGGTGGCACCGTCTGCTCGGGCAACCAGGGCTTCGGCACCGACCCGATCGCCGAGGTCTTCGTCAGTGCGTCGGGCCGCTGCCTACGCGAGCCGGGTATCGAATTCCCCGGGCTGCCCGCCTTGCCGGTGTGGGACGGCAACCCGGAAGTCTTCGAGCTCGACGCCGACAAGCTGCTGCCGGCCAACGCCGGTCTGCTGCTCAACGCCGGGTCGACCTTCGACGCCACCGGGCCGCTCGGCTTCGAGTTCGGCGGCTACGAGCTTTTTGCCACCAGCTTGGCGACGACCGACAACCCGCTACCCAAGCCGGTGCGCGCCCGTGCCGCTGGCGAGATGACCCTCGGCAGCCTCAACATGTTCCGTTTCTTCGACGACGTCGACGACCCGGTGGACCCGGACGGCCGTGACGACTCGGTGGTTTCGACGGCCGAATGGGATCGCCGCCGGGCCAAGTTTGTCCTCTACATCCTGAATGTCCTCGGTGCGCCGGATGTGCTGGGAGTCCAAGAGGTGGAGAAGATCGAGGTGTTGCAGGCGTTGGCGGCCGACATCACCGCCGCCGATCCCTCGGTGGTCTACACGGCCCATCTGGTCGAGGGCAACGACATCGGCACCATCGACGTTGGTTTCCTGACCCGAGCCTTGGTCGCCGTCGACTCCGTGACCCAGTTGGGCAAGGCCGAGATCCTGACCTTCGACGGCTCGTTGCTCCACGACCGACCGCCGCTGCTGCTCGAAGGCCGCTACCAGGGCAACGGCGCCGACTTCCCGTTCGCCGTCATGGTCAACCATACTCGCTCGCTGGGTGGCATCGACAGCGCGAGCAGCGGTCCGCGAGTGCGCCAGAAGCGGCTGGAGCAGTCGAGTTCCATCGCTCAGAAGGCGCAGGATTTCCAGACCGCCAATCCCACCGTGCCGTTGACCGTGATCGGCGATCTCAACGCCTTCCAGTTCACCGATGGCTACGTCGACGTGGTCGGTATCATCGCCGGCGACCTCGACCCGCTGGGGGCGCTGTTGCCCGGTGTCGACCTGGTGAATCCCGATCTGACCAACCAGGTGAAGTCGCTGCCGGCGGGCGATCAGCACTCCTTCGAGTTCCGCGGCAACGCCCAGGTTCTCGACCACGCGCTGACCTCCGCCGCCACCGCCGCGTACGTGCGTGGTTTCGAGTACGGCCGCGGCAACGCGGAAGCGCCGGAAGAGCGGATCGAGGATGCGGCGATCGCCGATCGATCGTCGGACCATGACGGTTTCATCCTTTTCCTGATGACCGACTTCGACGGCGACTCGATCCCCGACGATGTCGACAATTGTCCGTTGACCGCCAACCCCGCTCAGGCCGATGGTGACGGTGACGGCTTCGGCGATGCCTGCGACAACTGCCCGATCAATGCGAATCCCGCACAAACGGACGGCGATGGCGATGGCGTGGGCGACGTCTGCGACAACTGCTTGATAACTGCCAATCCAGATCAGGCCGACGGTGACGGCGACGGCTTCGGCGACGTGTGTGACAACTGTCCGGTCAACGCCAACCCAGCGCAAATCGATGGCGACGGCGATGGCGTGGGCGATGTGTGCGACAACTGTCCGACCATCGCCAACCCGGATCAGATCGACAGCGACGGCGACGGTATGGGCGATGCTTGCGATCCCTGCCTCGACGGTACGGCGCCGGTGATCACCGTCACCAGCCAGAGCGAGACCGTCATCGAAGGCACGGTGGAGGACTGCTCGGGTATCGCATCTCTGGCGCTGGACGGGGCGTCGAACAACGTGACTCTCGACATTCTCAGTGGCATGCCCGGCGATTCCGTGTGGGTGTGGCGCATCACCGTGATCGACCCGTTGCAGTCGGCCTTTGCCGAACTGGTTGGCACCGACGGCGAGCCCATTCCGCTGTCGTCCACCGCCGACTTCACCTTCGGCGCCAGCGCCTCACCGGTGGAGATCCCCACCCTTGGCTCCATGGGACTGTCGGCTTTGCTGGCCGTGCTCGGAATCGGCGGATTGGCTGTTCTCAGGCGGCACAGGAGCAGGTCGGTCTGAGCGTCGACTGATTTCATCCCGGAGGCCATACTGCGAAGGAAAGGAGCGAGGAGCGTTGTGCTCCCCGCTCCCTGCTGCCTGCGAGCCCATGCGGGTTTGGCCAGTGGATCTGACCTGCGCTACAAGGTCCTCTCCCCGAAATGGGTGAGGTATCGAACAGCCTCGACCTGCCTCTCCCCGAAATGGGTGAGGTATCGGGTGAGGTATCGATCAGATCTCTTTCAAGCCTCCGTCTGTCGCCCAGGAAAGACGATCAATCGAGCGAGCGGGGCGCTTTCTCTCCACCGCTCTCTTCTTGATGTCCCAACTCCTCTCCAGGCTCGACCTCCTCGACCTCCTCGTCGTCCTCGGCGATGCGGCGAAAGGCGACCTCGACCGTGATCTCCTCGTCGCCACGCTCTAGTCGCAGAGGGGCCACGTCACCCCAACGGTAGAGGCTGACCGCTCGGCGCAGGTCGGGGCTAGCGTCGATCTGTGTCTTGCCCAGCGCCAGCAAGACGTCGCCGACCTCCACTCCGGCCTGCTCGGCGGGGGAGTTCTCGCCGACGCGGATGACCTTCCTCGGTTCAGGGCCGATCGATCCAGAGAGAGAAAGACCCAGAGAGGGGTAGAGTTCGAACTCAAGATCTGGCACACCCCAGACGAAGTTCGCGTACGAGGCCTGCACGGTAGGCTCCTCGTCGTCGTCCAGCTCAACCGGAATAAGGCTGGCGATCCGACCGTCGAAGTGCAGCGCTATTTGGCGCTGCGCTCCCAGGCCGTAGGTGACGTGGCCGGAGCCGATGAGCACCACCATGATCGCTTTCTCGCCACCGTGCCGGCGCAGGGCCTGCAGAGCGTTCCAGCCCATCGCTGCGTCCCAGGTGCATTGGGCCCGGTACATTCCATCCCAGGCTTCCTCACTGAGCATGGCGTGCAGCTCGTCATCGTCGTCGAAAAAGGCCTTGAACATCTGGCGATGTTCGCTGCTCGTGGTGTCGATTTGCTGCGGCATGTGCGCTCGCGCGTCCTCTCCAAGGCTGTCGAACCCCTCCTTGCGCACGGTGCTGACCACCGCGCGGGGCACGTTGACGCCGAACATGTGCAGCTTGTTGTCGCGGGCAAAGAGGAAGATGTCACGGTAGTAGTTCCAGTGATATCCCCAGTAGCGATACCACTCGGCATCGGCGACGAAGGACTCGCTGGACATGGTTCCCTGCGACCAGCGATCGAGGATCTCTTGCTGCCCGTAGGGGAACATTTCGAGCCCGATCATCACTTGGCGGCCGGCGCGGTGAAGCTCCTCGATGACGCGCAATTGGATGAGATGCGACTCCATATCGGTGTGACTCTCGCCGATAAGCAGGATGTCGACGTCAGCCAGACGCTCGACGAGCTGAGCAGGTGAGAGCAGCTCTCCCGTGCGAGTGTCGGTGACAGCGTCGAGGAGGACCTCGACCGTCTTGTTCTTGCGCCCGGGATCGCCAATCGCCAGGTGCGCCACCTCGATGGCGGGAGCCGCCGCTGGGAGTATGATGAGAAAAGCGAACAGAATCGGCGCCCAGGCGGCGAGCCGAGCCGCGGCAGGGTGTGCAGGAGCGTCGCTGCGAAGAGTCCAAGGTTGGCTAATCATAGTCAGATTCTAAAGCAAGGCCGGCCTTCGGTCACCAGCTCTTCGGGCAGGTCCTCCTGCCCTTCCGTCTCGATGCCTCAATCTTCCCCTCTCGACGCCTCTCGACGCCTCACCCTTCTCGGGACCAGCAGCGGCGAGTTGGGCACGTTTCCTCAAGAAATGGCAGCTCAGCACCTCTGTCGGTTGTGCGGCTTGGGATCGAGTGGGCGGATTCTCCCCTCTGTTACCTTGGTCCAGTGTTTCGAGTTCCCTCGACGAGTTTCGCCAGGGCCTCGAACGAGCCTTTACACGCCGCCGAGGGTTTTCTCGAACGCTTTTACCACTTTCTCTATGGTGTCTTGGCGAGGAGGATCCTCAAGTGGGCACAAGAGGAGGGTGTCCGCGGACAAACGGCAACGGAGGGCGATGGCAGCCCGGCGGGAACTCAGCATTGGCGTCGCCGGCTCGGAGCGCTCGGGAGGCTTCTCGGTAGGCGCGCCGGAAAAGGTGGAACTGGATCCTCA
>JAJRVQ010000161.1 GCA_024277255.1 Acidobacteriota bacterium
ATCCTCTCCCACCACAACGTCCTTGCCAACGTCAACCAGTTCAGTTGCCGCATCAATCTGCGCTCCGACGACAAGATCCTCGGCTGTCTACCGCTGTTTCACAGCTTCGGCAGCACCGTGACCCTGTGGTATCCCATTATCGAGGGCATCACCCTGGTCACCTACCCGAGCCCGCTCGACACTAGCAAGCTCGCCGGCCTGATCGAGTCGCACCGCATCAGCCTGGTGCTGACCACGCCGACCTTCCTGCGCGGTTACCTGAGAAAGGCCAAGCCCGAGCAGCTCGCCAGCGTCAAGCTCTTCGTCACCGGTGCCGAGAAACTGCCGACCAAGGTGGCCGACGCCTTCGAGAAACGCTTTGGTCAGCCGGTTTGCGAGGGATTCGGGCTCACCGAGACCTCCCCGGCCAGCAACGTCAACCTGCCCGACGCCGAACCCAACGGCCCGGAGGATAGCCGCCCCGTCATCCCCAACCACCGCGCCGGCTCGGTTGGTCTGCCGCTGCCCGGCGTGGCGGTACGCATCACCAATCCCGACACCGACGAGCCCGTGTCGCTGCACCACAGCGGCATGATCTGGCTGCGCGGCGCCAACATTTTCGAGGGCTACCTCGACCAGCCCGAGAAAACCGCCGAAGTGGTCCGCCACGGCTGGTTCCGCACCGGCGACATCGGACGCATGGACGACGACGGGTTTCTCTACATCGAAGGCAGGCTGTCGCGCTTCTCCAAGATTGGCGGCGAAATGATCCCGCACGAAACCGTCGAGGCGGTCATCAACGAGGTGCTCGGCCTCGACCCCGAAGCGGAGCGCAAGGTCGCCATCGTCGGCGTGCCCGACGAGGCCAAGGGCGAGGCCCTCATCCTGCTCAGCGCCGACCCGGACATCGAAGTGTCAGAACTCCGTCGCCTTCTCCTGGAGAAAGGCATCGCCGCTCTGTGGATCCCCAAGAAGATCGTCGAAGTGCCGGAGATCCCCCACCTCGCCTCCGGCAAACTCGACCTCAAAGGCTGCCAGGAAGCAGTGAAGAAGTAGCAAGTTTTCAGTCGTCAGTTTTCAGTTCCGGCTCTCCGCTTCCGCGTTCCGACTTTCCCCTTATGCTTGCCGTCGAGAAAGTAGCCATCCAGTTCGGCGGGCGGACTCTGTTTCAGGATTTGTCGGTCACCGTGCGCGCCAAGGACCGGCTTTCGCTGGCGGGACCGAACGGAGCCGGCAAGTCGACGCTACTGAAGATCATCGCCGGGCTGGAAACGCCGGACGCCGGACGCCTGGTGAAAGCCAAGCAGGTCACTGTCGGTTACCTGCCGCAGGAGGGGGTGAAACACGTCGGCTGCTCGCTGTTTACCGAAGCCGAAAAGGCCTTTGGGGATGTGCTGCTGCTGCAAAAGCAAATGGCCGAGGTCGAGCGCGAACTCGAGGCCCTCGATCCCACCGCAGAAGCCGACGCCGAGGCCTACGCCGACACCCTGGAGGTGTTCGGTGATCTGCAGCTGCGGCTGGAGCACCACGACATTTCGCGGATGAAACCGCGCATCGAGACCGTGCTCGGCGGCCTCGGCTTCGCCCCGGAAACCCTGGACCGGCCCACCGAAACCTTCAGCGGCGGCTGGCAGATGCGCATCGCCCTCGCCAAACTCCTGCTGCGGGAACCCAGCGTGCTGCTGCTCGACGAACCCACCAACCATCTCGACATCGAGACCGTGCAATGGCTCGAGCAATGGCTGCGCGGCTACGGCGGCGCCATCATCCTCATCAGCCACGACCGCAGCCTGCTCGACAACCTCACCAACCGCACCCTCGCCTTTGAGAACGGCCAGGCCCAGCAGTACGCCGGCAACTATTCCTTCTACCTCAGCGAGCGCCTCGCCCGCCGCGAGCAACTCGAGCGCTCCTACAAGAATCAGCAGCGCCAGATCGAGAAAACCGAGCAGCTCATCGACCGTTTCCGCGCCAAAGCCACCAAAGCAAAAATGGTGCAGTCGCGCATCAAGCAGCTCGACAAGATGGAGCGCATCGAGATGGAGACCGACGAGTCCGGCATCGGCTTCCGCTTTCCCCAGCCCGAGCGCAGCGGCCAGAGCGTGCTCAAGCTCATGGACATTGGCAAAACCTACGGTGACAACGAGGTGCTGCGAGATCTCGACTTCGAGTTCGAGCGCGGCGACCGCATCGCCATCCTCGGTGTCAACGGCGCCGGAAAATCCACCTTCTCCCGCATCGTCGCCGGCACCGAGGCGGCCACCTCGGGCACCCGCAAGCTCGGCCACAAGGTCGAGGTCGGTTACTTCTCGCAAAACCACGCCGACGAGCTCGACCCGAAAAGGACCGTGCTCGAGACCATCGAGCAGGGCGTCTCCAAGACCGCCGCGTCGATGAACCTGCGCACCCTGCTCGGCGCCTTCCTGTTTCGCGGCGACGATGTCTTCAAAAGTGTCGGCGTGCTCTCCGGCGGCGAGCGCAGCCGCCTCGCCCTCGCCCGCATGCTGCTGCAGCCGGCCAACTTTCTCATCCTCGACGAACCAACGAACCACCTCGATATGCAGTCGCAGGAAGTGCTGCAGCGCGCCCTCGACGACTACACCGGCACCTACGCCATCGTCTCCCACAACCGCTCCTTTCTCGATCCGCTGGTGACCAAAGTGCTGGAGTTCATCCCCGGCAGGCCGATGCGGGTGTTCCATGGCAACGTCGGTGATTATCTGGAAAAAAAGGCCGCCGAACTCGCCGCCGCCAGCCCGTCGGCGCAACCCGCGGCGGGAACAGGCGGCGAAACCTCCGGCGCCAATCGCAGGGAACAGCGCAAACGCGATGCCCAGCGTCGCCAGAAAAGATCGGAAACCCTCAAACCGCTCACCGCCCGGCTGGAGCAGACCGAGACCAGCATCGCCGCGCTGGAAACCGAGAAGGCCGGGCTGACCGCCAAAATGGTCGATCCCGAGTTCTTCAAAAAGCAGCCCGAAGAAGCCCAGAGCGCCGGCGAAAGACTCCACGCTCTCGAGTCCGAGATTCAATCCGCCTACTCCGCCTGGTCATCCGTCAGCGAGGAGATCGAAGCCGCCGAGGCGAAGTTCGCCGCGGAGTAACTACTCGATGATTTCCAGCGCATTCTGCGGAGGCCGGCCCAGCACGGCGGCGCCGTCAGTTTTCCGGATAACGATGGGCCGCTCGATCAGTCGCGGGTGGGCGACCATGGCTGCGATCAGGGCGTCATCCGACAGCTCGGAATCGGCGAGGTTCAACTGACGATATTCGTCCTCGCCGCTGCGCAGCAGATCGCGGGCGGAGATGCCCAGGGATTTGAGAATGGCAGCCAACTCGTCGGCGGACGGAGGGTCTTCCAGGTAGAGCCGAACCGCTGGGTCGATGCCATTGTCCATGAGCAGTTGCAGAGTCTGCCGCGACTTCGAACACCGCGGGTTGTGAAAAATCGTGTGGGAGTGGTCGGCCATGCCGCAAGTTGAAAGCATTTCCGGGTGCGGTCAATGCCGCTCCGGCCATCTTCCCGCCGGACCGTCACTATACCCAAAAGCCCAGTTAGATCATCCCGGTCATCGTGACGTTGGAGGGTCCCCCGCCCGTTCCCATTCCAGAAAATCAGCCAGCTCCGTAGGTAGCCGCCGTCGTGAGACGGTGGTGCTTCGCGCGACGAGGGTCACACTGTCACCAGCGCATCTACGCCTCCGGCACTTCCTCGAGCTTCAACAGCAGGTCGTCGGTCTCCACGACCTCGCTCTCGCTGACAACGATCTCGGTCACCACACCGTCCTGAGCGGCGGAGATGGTGGTGAGCATTTTCATCGCCTCGAGCGTGACCAGCGGGTCGCCCTCCTTGACCGGGTGACCGACGCCGACACTGATCTCGGTGACCATGCCGGGCATGGGCGCAACCGCCTGCAGCGGGTCGTTGGCGTCGCCTTTGAGGCGCGAGACGGAATCTTTCGGCGCACGGGCCCGGTCGACCACCTGGGACTCGCGGGGCATGCCGTTGAGTTCGTAGAAAATCGTGCGCCGCCCCTCGGCGTCGGGCTCGTTGATGCCGATCAGCTTGATGAACAGGATCTTGCCCGGCTGGATCTCCATGGCGATCTCTTCGCCGACCTTGAGTCCGTAGAAAAACGCCGTCGTCGGCAGGCCGGTGAGGCTGTCGTAGGTGCCGAGAAATTTCTGAAAATCGGCGAACACCTGCGGATACATCAGGTGGCTGTACAGGTCGTCTTCGGTGGCGTCGCGGCCCAGCTCTTCACTCAGCTCGGCGCGGGTCGCCTCCAGATCGACCGGCGCGGCCAGTTCACCGGGCCGTTTGGTGGTCGGTTCGCGGTCGCCGAGTACGGCCCGCTGCACGTCTTCTGGCCAGCCGCCGTCGGGCTGGCCGAGGCCGCCGCGCAGCATGTCGATGACCGATTCGGGGAAGTCGATGGAACCCGGCTTGAGCTTGGGCACGTCGGCGGCGGCGATGCCGCGGGTGATGAGGAACATGCACATGTCGCCGACCACCTTAGAGCTGGGGGTCACCTTGACGATGTCGCCGAACAACTGGTTCACCTCGGCGTAGGTGCGGGCGATCTCAGGCCAGCGATGGCCGAGCCCCATGGCGTTAGCCTGCTCCTTGAGGTTGGTGAACTGCCCGCCCGGCATCTCGTGGTCGTAGACCTCGGCGCTGCCGGAGCGCGGGCTGGTGTCGAAGGGCTGATAAAACGCCAGCACCTCCTCCCAGTAATCCGACATCTCGTTGAGTGCCTCGGAATCGAGCCCCGGGTCGCGCTCGTGGCTGTACAGCGCCGCCGCCACCGAGTTGAGGTTGGGCTGGCTGGTGGAACCCGACATCGAGGCGATGGCAAGATCGACGATGTCCACGCCAGCGTCGCAGGCCCGCAGCACCGAGGCGGCGTTGATGCCCGAGCTGTCGTGAGTGTGAAAGTGAATCGGCAGTCCAATCTCCTCGCGCAGTACCCTGACCAGCTTGTTGGCCGCGGCTGGCCGGCACAGGCCGGCCATGTCCTTGATGGCGAGGATGTGGGCGCCCATGCGCTCCAGTTCCCTGGCCTTGTCGATGTAGTACCGCAGCGAGTACTTGTCGCGTTTGGGGTCGAGGATGTTGCCGGTGTAGCAGATCGCCGCCTCGCAGAGAGCGTGGGGCTGATCGCGCACCGCCTCCATGGCGACGCGCATGTTGGGCAGGTAGTTGAGCGAGTCGAAGACGCGGAAGATGTCCATGCCAGACGCGGCGGCGTGCTTGACGAAACCGGCGACCACGTTGTCCGGGTAGTTGGAGTAGCCCACCGCATTGGAACCGCGGAACAACATTTGGAAGAGGATGTTGGGAATGCGCTGGCGCAGTTGGCGCAGCCGTTCCCAGGGGCATTCGTTGAGGAAACGCATCGCCGAATCGAAGGTGGCGCCGCCCCACATTTCCAGGCTGAACAGCTTGGGCGTGCGCTGGGCGATGGCGTCGGCGACGTTGAGCATGTCCACGGTCCGCATGCGCGTTGCGATGAGCGACTGGTGGGCGTCGCGCAGCGTGGTGTCGGTGATCAGCAGCGGCTCATGCCCGCGAATCCAGGAGGCGAATTTTTCCGGTCCCAGCTCCAGCAACTTGTCCCGGCTGCCCGCGGGTTTTTCTTTGCGACTGTTGAAACGCGGCACCCGCGCCGGGGGCAGGATTTCTTTCAGGCGATAGCCCTTGGCGGTGGAGTTGCCGTTGACGGTGATGTCGCTGAGATAGGCCAGCAGCTTGGTGGCACGGTCGCGGCGCGGCCGGAATTTGAACAGGCTCGGCTCGGTGTCAATCAGTCGAGTGGTCGCCCGGCCCTCGCGAAATGCCGGATGGCGCACCACATTTTCGAGAAACGGAATGTTGGTTTTCACCCCGCGAATGCGGAACTCCCGCAGCGCCCGGTGGGTGCGCTGCAGAGCGATCTCGAAGGTCGGTCCGGACGCCGTCAACTTCACCAGCATCGAGTCGTAGTAAGGGGTGATCACCGCCCCGGCGTCGCCCGCCCCGGCATCAAGGCGGATGCCGAAGCCGGCCGCTGAGCGGTAGTTCGATATTTTGCCGTAGTCGGGCGCGAAATTCCGCGCCGGATCCTCGGTGGTGATGCGGCATTGCACGGCGAAACCGTTGCGCGGGATGGCCTCCTGAGCCGGGATTGCCACCTCCGGTCCGTGCAGCTCATGCCCCTGGGCGATGAGAATCTGCGAGCGCACCAGGTCAATTCCCGTGATCACTTCGGTCACCGTGTGCTCCACCTGGATGCGCGGATTCATTTCGATGAAATACCACTCGTTGCTATCCACATCGTAGAGGAACTCGACCGTGCCGGCGTTGTCGTAGCCGATTTCGCGCCCGATGCGCACGGCGGCGGCGCACAGTTCGGTGCGCACGGCCTCGTCCAGCGCCGGCGCCGGCGCGATCTCGATGACTTTCTGGTGGCGGCGCTGCACCGAGCAGTCGCGCTCGTGGAGATGAACAATCTGCCCGTGGCTATCGCCCAGCACCTGCACCTCAATGTGCCGCGCCCGACCGACGAAGCGCTCCAGGAACACCTCGGCGTTGCCGAAGGCATTCTCCGCCTCGGTCTGCGCCTCGATGAGCTTGGCGGCAAGTTCCTCTTCCTTTTCCACCACCCGCATGCCACGCCCACCGCCGCCGTGGGCCGCCTTGATGATGAGGGGGAAACCAATTTCTCGCGCCACCTCCATCGCCTCGTCCGGATCGGAAACGGGTTCCTCCGTCCCCGGCAGCACCGGCACATTGATACGTTTGGCCAGCGCGCGGGCCGCGACTTTGTCGCCCATGGACCCGAGAATCTCGGGGTTGGGCCCGATGAAGGTGATGCCGGCCTCGGCGCAGGCGCGGGCGAACACCGCGTTCTCCGAGAGGAAACCGTAGCCGGGATGGATCAGGGTTACGCCCTTGTCCCGCGCCAGGCGGATGATGCCTTCGATGTCGAGATAGGCACCGACCGGGCCCTTCTCCTTGCGCAGCAGGTAGGCCTCGTCGGCCTTGAAGCGGTGGCGGGAGTAGCGGTCCTCCTCCGCGTAGATGGCCACGGTGCGTAACCCCAGCTCGGTGGCGGCCCGAAAAATACGGATCGCGATCTCGCTGCGATTGACGACCATCAATCTGGCTGGCTGGGGGGTAGTCTGGGAATCCATCTCGGGCATGGCGCGCCGAATATACCCGCCAACGGCCTCAGTCCAAGATGGAAGTGCTGCAGAAATTTTGCCGCTCCAAAAGTCGCGCGTGAAGAGCCTCTGTGGATACGGAAATTATTGGTCGTATGACGCGAGTGAAAAATGCGAGAGTGCAGTGTAGCGGGTTTCAGGGTACGCCAGATCGAGGTTCCGCCAGTCGGTGTCCCACCGATCCGCTCCCGCAGCTGCCGCAGCCATAGCCGCGAAGCGGCGTAGGCGAGTAGCCGCGGGGTTCACCCGAATGGCACTCGTTTCAGCGGCTTGATCGATGGATTCGCCCTGCGAAATAGGGCAGCCGCGAAGCGGCGTAGGCGAGTAGCCACGGGGTTCACCCCGTGGAATACACGCGGAAACGAGCGCCACTCAGGCGAACGGAGCTTCTCTGCTCCCAAACCTCCCGCCACTTTTTACTTTCGCACTTTTTACTTTTTACTCGCTCACGCCGCCTTCTTCAGTTCCGCCTCGGCGCTCTCGCGGGTCACTCTCTCGACCTTGTAACCCTTTTTGCGCAGCAAATCGACGACGCTGTCCTTGCCGATGAGATGGGCCGAGCCAACGATGAAGAGGATGTTTTTCTGTCCCTTGATCGCCTTCTCAATCGCCGGGATCCAGTTGGCGTTGCGCCCGGTCAGGATCACTTCGCGGAGCTTCTTGTCATCCTCCATGTCTTTGCTGAGAAGCTCGTCTAACTCCTCAAGATCACCGGCGTGCCAGTGGGCGATCAGCTCATCGATCATCTTGGGCATCTCATCGACCTCGTCGAGTGTCTTCATGATCAGGGTCTCGACCTCTTCGTCGGAGAACCCGTCGAACAAGGTCATCTGAAACTCCAGCGTCTCCAGTCCGCTCGACGGTTTGCCGTCTTGTTTGGCTTTGGCGAAGTAGGTGAGCTCGAGACCCAGCTCCGGCTTGGCCTTCATCCGCACCGCCTCCAACTGGCTGATGGAGAGAAACACCAGGCCGGGCTTCAGTCGCGGCAGCCCCATGGCTATCATCTTGCCCATGGCATGGCCGTCGAGATAGGTGCGCAGCCGTTTCATGGCCTTGGGACTGAGATGCTTGTCGAGCGAGTCACCATCCGTGTACATGCTCATCACCTGCATCTTCTTCGCGCCCTCCAGACTCGTCATCTCCGCCACGTCCACCTCGAAAACGATCTCGTCACTGGCCTCGTAGGCCTGGTCGTAAAGCGGCGACACCGGATGGTCCTGCTGCCGCAGCATGTGGATGGATCCCGCCAGGAAAATGGTGTGATCTTCTCCCTGAATCTTCCAGACGCAGCCTACCCTGTCCTCCGGCGCCACCATCTTCACCTTTTTCTTTGTCGCGGTATCTGCATCCTCGGCATCCTGTGCCAGCAGCGGGAAAGACGGGGTGAGCAATGCGACGGCGGCGAGACCGGTGGAGAAAAAACGGGCAGAGCAGTTCATGAAGGAGTGAGGAAAGAGGGTTGAGTCAGTGGTTTGAGAGGGTCGAAAGCCAAAAAACCTCCCGCAACCGCTAAATCTAACTGGATCGGTCGCGCTCTGCCACGTAAATTTCAAAGTGCTCATTACCCCCATGAAATCCCCCACTCACTGCCCCGCGCGAGCCAACGCTGTCCTGCTTGCGCTTTTGTCACCCGTCATCGCCTGGTCCCAGACTTCGCCTCCGCCCGCTCCCGCCGCTCCCGCGTGGAAAAAGCACGTCGTCTTTTCCGGGTTCCCCTGCCAGACCGCCAACGCCGCCGACTACAGCGGCGACGGCCGCATCGACATCGTCGCCAGCAGTGGCGGCAAGGTGCGGCTGTTCACCGCGCCCGACTGGCGGGAGAGCGTCCTCTACGTCTATCCCAAGGCCGGACGCCAGTGCATCCACAGCGAAGTCTTCGATGTCGATGGCGACGGCGATCCCGACTATCTCGGCGGCCATTCCCAGGGCCCCGTCTTCTGGTTGGAAAATCCCGGCAACGGCAAAGCCGGACCCGACGCCGGAGGCCAGTGGACGCGGCGCGTGATCGAGCCCGACATCAACGGCTACCACTGCCTGCTCAAGGCCGACGTCAACTGCGACGGCAAAACCGACCTACTCATCAA
>JAJRVQ010000162.1 GCA_024277255.1 Acidobacteriota bacterium
CGATCTTCCTGTTCAACTACGATGGACCGGTTCGCGAGGGCTGGAGCAGTTTCTCTGTGTTCGGCAACCTGTTCGACCTGAGCGGTTACATCATCCCGCTGGACGACAGCGACAACGAGGATGTGCGTCGCTATCTCGAAGAGATGCAGGTGCAACTCGAGGAACTCAATGCCGGGCTGGGCACTGACAGTGGCCCCGAGGGCGACGCGGCCGGCGCCGATTCCGGCGGCCGCGCGGAATGATCACCAATACCGGACAGGATTGTCCAGAATCGGGACAGGATTAACAGGATTGGTCACAAGGCGCTTCTTTTGAGCGCCGTGGTGCGCAAAGTTTGTCGCACGCCTTCCACTTTTCACTTTCGCACCTTTCACCTTCGTACTTCCCCTCTCATCGCAGATCCGCCTTGCCGATACACACGGTCAGGTTGGCGATCATCACCTCGCCCATCGTCCGGCAGTTTTTGAATGCCTCAGTGCGATGATATTCGCCCAGTTCGTCGCGCAACTGGGCGACTTTCTCAGGGGTTGAGATCTGGTCGGTGCGCATGCAGTTGAACAGCGCGTCCAGGCGCCTCTGGGCCACCTGCACCCTGCGGGCAATCAGGGTGCGTTCCTCGTTCTGATACTGTTTGATGGTCTCGTGGTTGAGCAGTTCAACGCAGAGATCCACCACCGCGCGGTTCTCCGCGAAAAAGGACGTGAGATACATCTCCTTGCGGCCCTCGTAGGATTGCTGATCGAAATCAATGGCCCGCACCCGGTATTGGACCTCTTCGAAATCGGGAGTGATGTCCATCACGAAATTGTAGCTGCGCATGTCCCCGAGTAGTCGGCAAAAGCAGCGTTCACTGAATTTCACAAACTCCTTGGCAATGCGAACCCGATTGGTGTCCTCGCGGTCAAAGTAATTGCGAATGAAAACGTCGCCCGGCACGCCCGCGATGTGCTCCTCGATCAGAGTGTCGCGGTTGACCAGGTAGTTGATGCGGTTTGGAGAGAGGATGTGCTCGAGTTCGAGCCCGTAAATTCGCGAGGCATCGGAGACCTTCACGTAGAAGTGATCGTAGTTGTCGTTGAAATTGTTGATGATGCGGATGCGGAACGGGCGTGAGTTGCCAAAGTCGCAGAAATCGACTCTCTCCAACTGCAGGTGATCGACGACGCGTGTGTCGCCCGTCTTCAGTGTCGAATAGATGGTGGTGAGCCGTTCGTTCAATTCCGCCCGTGTGGCCGGGTCGTAGTGGACCGTTTTCCACAGGGTGTCGGTGCCTTCCTTGTCGAATAGCGGAAACAACTCGGTAAATCGGTGGAGATCCTCGTACACCGACGGCAGGTCGAATGAGCGCCCGAAGATTTCCAAGTACTTCGCCAAGTCGTCGCGGACCGGAATGAAGGCTTTCTTCTTGAGTTTGATCTCCATGAGGAACGCCCAGCATAGCCCTTCTTGCCGCGTCTGTCCTGCCCGCGTCGGTCATGGCGCGTTTCTCCCATGGTGGCCGACGGAACCCGATGCGAAGCTCCGCGAATGAAATCTCGGTTCTTCTCTCTTCTCGTGATCGGGGCTGCCCAGCTCCTTTCTTCCGCTGTCTTATCCCGCGCCGACGGCCCCGCCGACAACGTCCCGGATCAGGTGCGCCCCGTTCCGCCGCAGGGGATTGAGGTATCCGCGGAAGTGACCGGCAAGCTGCGGAAAGGTCTCGCTGAACTGAACCGGATCATCGAGGCTCTCGCCGGGCAGAAGCAACACGCCGACCTCATCGCGGCCTATCTGCCGGATGTCGAAATCTGCCATCGAGCGGTTCGCGACGCCCTGAAGCACCGGGAGTTCTATCGCCCGGCGGAAATTGCCTGGGCACCGGAGTTGCTCGAGATCGGTCGGCAACGGGCAGCCCAACTGAAGCAGGGGAAAACCCCGTGGACGAAACAGACGGGCCACGTGATTCGGGCCTATCGCTCGCGCATTGACGGATCAGCTCAGCCATACGGACTGCAAATTCCGGCCAATTACGACTTCGACAACAGCGAGCCCGTGCGGCTCGATTTCTGGTTTCATGGCCGCGGCGAAAAACTCAGCGAGGTGGCCTTTCTCCGCCAGCGCGCCCTGGGGCAGGGGAGCAAGATCAAACCGAAGAACGCCATTGTGCTGCATCCCTACGGTCGCTACTCCAACGCCAACAAGTTCGCCGGCGAGGTCGATCTGTTCGAGGCGCTGGCGCACGCCGGTCGCGATTACCGCATCGATGATGACCGCGTTTTCGTGCGTGGCTTCTCCATGGGTGGCGCGGCCTGCTGGCAGTTCGCGGTGCATTTTTCCGGGCGCTGGGCCGGCGTCCAGCCGGGTGCCGGTTTTTCGGAGACGCCCGATTTTCTGCGCACTTTTCAGGGCGAGACCTTGTCTCCGACCTGGTGGGAAAAGAAACTCTGGCGCTGGTATGACGCCACCCACTGGGCGGTGAACCTGTCGAACACGGTCGCCATCGCCTACAGTGGAGAGATCGACCGGCAGAAGCAGGCCGCCGACATGATGGAAGCCGCCGCCAGCGAGGCGGGCCTGCGCCTGGTTCACCTGATTGGACCCAAGACCGCTCACGCCCTGCATCCGGATACCCTGGCCGAGATCGAAAGCCGCCTCGGCAACATCGCCGAAATCGGGCGGCAAAGAGTGCCGCGCACGGTCCGCTTTGTCACCTACACGCTGCGCTACAACCGCATGCACTGGGTGCGAGTCGATCGCATGACCCGGCACTGGGAGGCCGCGTCGGTCGAGGCCACTTGGGAAAGGCCGAATCACGTCGCGGTGAAAACCCAGGGGGTCGAGGCGTTCTCCCTGGTTTTTCCAGCTGGTGAGTGCCCGCTGGACCCGGTGGCGGTGCCGCAGGTAAGCATTGACGGCTCCACGCTGAAAACGCCCAAGGTGTGGACGGACCGCTCTTGGGAAGTGGGTTTTCACAAAAACGACAAGGGAAACTGGGAGCTGTCCGAATCTACCACCACGGCTCCCGCTCAACTGGCGAAGCGCCACTTCCTCCAGGGGCCCATCGATGACGCCTTCATGGATTCCTTTCTCATGGTGTCGCCGAGCGGTAAGGCCCTCCACGACAAGGTCGGCGCCTGGTCGGCGGCGGAGATGGAGCACGCCATCACCCACTGGCGCCGGCAGTTCCGCGGCGATGCCCGCGTCAAGGCAGACACGGAGATCACCGACGAAGACATCGCCAACCACAACCTGGTGTTGTGGGGCGATCCCGGCAGCAATACCATCCTCAAGCGCATCGCCGATCAGTTGCCGATTCGCTGGGAGGCAGACAAGATCGTCGTCGGTGGAAAGAGCTTCTCCGCGGCCGACCACGCCCTGGTGCTGATCTACCCGAATCCGCTGAACCCGGATCGCTACGTGGTGCTCAACAGCGGCTTCACCTACCGCGAGTATGACTACCTCAACAATGCCCGCCAGACGCCGAAACTTCCCGATTGGGCGGTGATTGATTTGAAAACAGCGGTCACCAGTCGCCATCCGGGAGGCATTCCAGTGGCAGGGTTTTTTGGCGAAAAATGGGAGCTGATTTCTCCCGCCGAAAACAATTGACCGGCGCGTCTCAGCCGGGAGGCCATTTCATGGGGCGTCCGGCGAGGAGATGGATGTGGAGATGGGGGACGGCTTCGCCGCCATCGGCACCGTGGTTGATTACCAGGCGGAAGCCCTGATCAGTTGAGCGGATGCCGAGTTGTTCGGCGACTTTTCCGGCGACGAGCAACAGATGACCCAGCAGTGGCTTGTCGTTGATCCCTGCTTCGCCGACTCGCGGGATGGGTTTCTTGGGAACGATCAGCAGGTGGGTTGGCGCCTGGGGATCGATATCCCGGAACACCAGGCTGAGGTCGTCCTCGTAGAGGATTTCGGCGGGGATCTCTCTCGCTACGATTTTTTCAAACAGGGTCATGATTGGCGGCCGAGCCTCCCTATTAATTGATCGCCAGCGTCAGATCGGGGACGTGATCACAGACCCTCCGGTGTTCGTGATGGAGAAACTCGGTGATCTCGCTTTCCAGTCGGCGGCAGCGCGGGCTCCACTTTTTCGCGGTGGCGAGTTGTTTCACGCTGCCGCGCAGACCGTAGCAGACCAGTTGGCGCACACCGCCGTCGGCGGCGGAGTGAAACTGCCTGCGCAGCAGGTGGAAAAAAGCCAGCTCATATCCCGGCCCGGCGCGGCGGGCCAGTTCGGTGAGGGAAATGCGCACCGGTGGCGGCGCGTCGGCGAGATGCTCGGAAAGCTGGGCCAGGCCGACCGCGTTCAAGGTGGAGCGGATGCGGGCGAACAGGTCATCGACCTCGATCACGGTGCCGGGAAACTGGTTCTTGAGATAGAACGCGACTCCCTCACTGACGCTTTGCGCGAGACATTCCGGCACGTGGGCGGCTTGAGCAGCCCGGCGGAGAGTCTCCTGCAGCCAGGCGGGGTCGCAAGGGGCAAGGTTTTCCTGGCTGATACGGATCAAGGGGAACTCGGCGGGCAGGGCGATCATGGCAATGGAGAGCGGAAAAAGAGAAAAGTCAGCGGGGGCGGGGTTCGAACAGTTCGGGCTGCACTCCGAGGTCGGGCGGTTGCCGCTCCAGAGATTCGATCTCCTCGATAAACTCGCCGACATCCTGGAACTGTCGATAAACCGAGGCATAGCGGACGAAGGCCACCGGATCGATGCCCTGCAGCTTGTCCATCACTTTGGGGCCGATGAGGCGGGTGGGAATCTCCTTGAGCCCTTCGGCGGCGAGATCGTGAGTGATCTCATCGGTCGCCGTTTCCAGGGTCTCGATCGAAACGGGTCGTTTCTCACAAGCACGGATCATGCCGTCGAGCAGCTTCTCGCGTTTGAATGGCTCGCGGACACCGTCTCGCTTTACCACCCGCAATTCGTTGTGCTCGAGTTGCTCGTAGGTGGTGAAGCGATGGCCGCAGGCAAGGCATTCGCGGCGGCGCCGGATGGAAATCCCATCCTTGCTCATCCGTGAGTCGATGACCTTGTCATCCAGGTTATTACATTTCAGGCAGCGCATTGTTGCGTCTCGAAATCGAGACTTACAACAAGATGTTGGGGTGTCAACGGAAAAAGTACCACAAGATGTGGAATTCACGCGAATCTCAGGGCACCTTCTTTTTCTTCGCCGTGGTCTTCTTTGCGGCAGCCTTTTTGGCGGGGGTCCTCTTTTCGAATTGAAAGTTGAGGATGCGCCGGCCCTTGGGGTCGCAGAGTAGGGTGGCCTTGAAGGGATTGCCCTTTTTCGAAATAAACTGCTCGATCAGGTCGGTCTTGCCCTCGGTGAAAAATTTCAGCGCCTGCTCCCGGGGAATCTCGTATTTGCACATTTCTTTGGAGAGCCGGCCTTTGCACTTTTCGCCTCTGGCGCGCTCGCCGCAGACATAGGAGGTGGGGGTCTCGTAGATGTCGCCCTTGCCACAGACCGGGCAGGGGCAGAGCTTGTTTTCCGGCAGGATGGACTCGGCCTCGGCTTCCTGTTCGGCGGTTCTCTCAAACACGAAAGACGCTTTCAGCCCCGCCTTTTTGTCCTCCTGAAGTTCGATGGCGGCGTCGAAATTCTGCTTGAACCGGCTCAGGAATCCAGTCAACGGACCGACGTGTTTGGTGGTGAGCAGTTGTTTGACCTCATCTTCGGAGAACGGTCGGGTGGCGAGCACCTTGTGCAGGGAGAACTTGCAGTCCGGCTGCTTGCATTTGTAGCGCACCTCGTCCTGCCCCAGGTTGGGGGCTCCACAGACCGGGCAAGGCACCGGGAAGTCGGGGTATTCGCGGTTGAGCGAATCCTCGGCCGCCTGTTTTGCGGTGGCGACAATGTCTTCGGTCAGCTTGCGGATCTCTCCCATGAAATCGGGGCGGCCCAGTTGGCCGTGTTCCATTTGTTTGAGCTTGAACTCCCATTCGCCGGTCATTCCGGGCGAGGCGAGAATGTCGATGCCCATGTCGCGAATCTTCTCGATCAGATGCAGACCGCGGTTGCTGACGAACAGTTCGCGACCCTCGCGGCTGAGATACTTGTCGTAGAGGAGGCCCTCGATGACCGTCGCGCGGGTGGCCGGAGTGCCGAGCCCACGCTCGCTCATGGCTTCGCGCAGGTCCTCGTCATCGACGCGCTTGCCGGCGGTCTCCATGGCGGAGAGCAAGGTGGCTTCGTTGTAGCGAGCCGGTGGGCGGGTGGCTTTTTCCTCGGCCTTGATCTCTTCGGCTTTCGCCGTTTCCTCGGGACTGACGGCGACGAGGAGTTTGTTGCCGTCCTTTTTCTCGCTGGCATCGGCGGTGGTGCCGACGGCGTCTTTGCCATACACCTCGAGCCAGCCGGGAACCACCAGCACTTTGCCGTCCGATTTAAAGGCGTCGTCGCCGATTCGCGAGATACGGGTGGTCAGTTCGAACTCGGCGTGGGGATAGAACGCCGCCACGAAACGCCGGCTCACCAGGTCGTAGAGCTTCTGCTCGGCCTCATCGAGGCGACCGGGGAATTGCCCGGTGGGGATAATGGCGAAGTGATCGCTGACCTTGGCGCCGTTGAAAATGCGGCGGTTATTGCCGCTGATCCACTGGTTCTCGACCGCCTTGGCGGCGAATCCTGGCAGATTGGTGACCACGCCGCCGCTCTGGCCGGCAATTTTTTTCAGCGTGGAGATGGTGGTGGGGACGTAGTCGTCCGGCAGGTAACGGGAGTCCGTTCGCGGATAGGTAAGGGCCTTGTGGCGCTCGTAGAGGGCTTGGGCGAGCTGCAGGGTGCGGCGGGCGCTGAACCCAAAGCGACCGTTCGCCTCGCGCTGCAGCGAAGTGAGGTCGTAAAGCATGGGCGGGATCTGCTTCGACGGCTTTTTCTTCTCGTCGACCTCGGCGACCATTCCCTGGCAACGCGCCACGATGGCGTCAGCGGTGTCGCGATCCCACAGTCGCTCGGGCCGGGAGTGAGGTTGCGCCGGGTCTTTCTTGAAGGCTTCGTCGAACCAGCGACCGGGATAATTGCCCGCCGCCACCGCGAAATCGCCGTGCACCTCGAAGTAGGTCTCCGCGCGGAAGGCGGCGATCTCCAGCTCCCGCTCGGCCAGCAGGGCCAGGGTGGGGGTCTGCACACGACCGACCGGAGTTCGGTTGAATCCGCCGTAGCGGGAATTGTAGGCGGTCATCGCCCGGGTGGAGTTGATCCCCACCAGCCAGTCGCTTTCCGAGCGGCATATCGCGGCGTCGGCCAGCGGCTCCATTTCTTCATCGGCGCGGAGACTGTGGAAGGCGTCGAGGATGGCCTGGTTGGTCATCGACTGCATCCACAGGCGGCGCACCGGCTTGTCCACGCCGGAGTATTTCATGATGTAGCGGAAAATCAGCTCTCCCTCGCGGCCGGCGTCACAGGCGTTGATGATGCCGTCGACATCTTTCTTTTTCATCAGCCGGATCAGCAGCTTGAGCCGTGCCTTGTTGCCGTCGATGGGCTGCAACTCGAACTGGCTGGGGATTACCGGCAGGCAGTCGAACTTCCATGGCAGGGACTTGCCGTCGGCGGTGGTGGGCATTTTTTGCTCCACCAGATGACCGACCGCGGACGAAATCAGGTAGCGGTCATTCTCGAAGAAGTCCTTCTCCTTCTTGAATTTGCCGACGGACGATTCCGCGCCCAGGACGCGGGCCAGATCGGTGGCGACGCTTGGTTTTTCTGCGATGATCAGTGATTTTCCCATGGATAAAAAGAGTTTGGAGAGACCTCCACGCCTGATTCACGATAGGCCACCCGTCAAATGAGTTTTACGAAGTATTTGCCGGGCAGTTGTTTGACGAGGCGTTTCATTTCCAGTCGCAGCAGGGTGGCCGACACGGTGGCGGTGGGAAGATCGGCGTCGCCGATGATGGTGTCGATGGGGGTTTCGTCGTCACCGACGGCGGCGAGCACGGAGCGTTCCGCGGGGCTGAGTAAATCCAAGGCCGGTGACGATGGCGCACTGTTGGCCGGCGCGGGCGGGGAGTCCGGAGGAATCAGCATCTCCATGTCATCGAGCACATCGCGGCTGTCGGTGATCAGTTTGGCGCCGTCCTGAATGAGGCGGTTGCAGCCCTCCGAGGAGGGGCGGTCGATGGGGCCGGGCACGGCGTATACATTGCGCCCCTGTTCCATGGCTTGGTTGGCGGTGATCAGGGCACCGCTGCGCGCCGGGGCCTCGACCACGAGAATGCCGCGGCTCAATCCCGAGACGATGCGGTTGCGCAGCGGGAAGGACTGGCGGTCGGGCGGGTAGAGCACCGGGAACTCCGAGATCACCGCGCCCTGGGCGGCGATGCGCTCGGCGAGAGCGGAGTTTTCCGGAGGGTAAAGTTTGCCGATGCCGGAGCCGAGCACGGCGATGGTGCGACCGCCGGCGGCGAGGGCGGCCTCGTGGGCGGCGGTGTCGATGCCGCGGGCCAGGCCGGAGACGATGGTGACCCCGGCGTGGGCCAGTTGAAAACTGAGGCGGCGGGCCGACTCGCGACCGTAGTGGGTGATGCGGCGCGATCCCACCACGGCGATGGCGTGGTGGTCGCGGTCGAGGAGTTCTCCCCTGATGAAGAGCAGGTGTGGCGGGTCGTGAATCTCCCGCAGGCTGGCGGGGTAAGCCTCCTCTTCGATGGTGAGCAGTTCGATCTCATGTTCGTGGATGCGGCGCAGTTCCTCGGGCAAATCGATGAGATTCTCCCAGTCGCGGATGGTCTCCGCCATCTCCTGGCCGATGCCGTTGGCCGAGCGCAGTTCGTCGGTTCGCGCCGCGAGAATGCGCTCGGGAGATTCGAATCGCTCAAGCAATCGCCGCACCCGAATCGGCCCGATGCCGGGCAGCAGGTTGAGGACGAGATAGGCTTCAGTGCGGGTCACGGGGGATTTAGGTGGTAGGCGTTTAGGTGGTAGGCGTTTAGGGATGAAGAGGGTTGGGTCAGGGGGCGTAGAGGGTGAGGACTACGTCCTCGATGGCGCGCGGCGGCACAGTTTGGCTGACGAAGGCGTCGCCGAGGGAGCGCAGCAGGACGAAGCGCACTTTGCCTTCCTCGAACTTTTTGTCGCGGCCGATGGCCTCGACAATATCGTGCCGGCTGAGGTCGCCGGGAAGTGAGGTGGGCAGGTCGAAGCTTCTTAGCGCGGCGATGATGCGGGCGCCTTCTTTTTCGGTGAGGCTGGAGCAGGCGACGGAGAGGCGGACGGCGGCGACCAGGCCGAGGCTGATGGCTTCGCCGTGGAGGAAGCGACCGTAACCGGCGGCGTTCTCGATGCCGTGGCCGACGGTGTGGCCGAAGTTCAGCAGGGCGCGCACGCCGGCGGTTTCGCGTTCGTCTTCCTCGACCACGGCGGCCTTGATGGCGACGTTGCGGGCGATCAGGGGAACCAGGTTTTCCCGGCGGGTGCCGAGTGCCTCGACGCGGCTCAGCAGGGCGGGATCGCGAATCGCGGCGTGCTTGATGATTTCGCCAAAGCCCTCGTTGTATTCACGGTCGGGCAGGCTCTGGAGGGTGGTGACATCGGCGACGACGAGGCGCGGCTGGTGAAAGGCGCCGACGAGGTTTTTGCCTTCGGGGGTGTTGACCCCGGTCTTGCCGCCGACGGAGCTGTCCACCTGGGCGACCACGGTGGTGGGGATCTGGACAAAGGGGATGCCGCGCTGGAAAATGGAGGCGGCGAATCCGGCGAGGTCGCCGACGACGCCGCCACCGAGGGCGATGAGGAAGGATTTGCGATCGAGCCCGGCGCGAAGCATCTGGCGGCAGACATCGGTGACGACTTCCATTGATTTGGATGCCTCGCCGGCGGGCACGGTGATTTCGAACACCTCGATGCCGGCGGCGCGCAGCGGTCCGCTGACGGCGTCGGCGTAGAGCGGGCCCACGGTGCTGTCGGTGACGAGCACGGCGCGCTTACGAAAGGCTCCGGGATCGGCTTCGGCCAGTAGTTCGGGCAGTTTTTCCAGCAGGCCCTCGCCGACGATGACATCGTAGCGGTCGCGCTCGAGGTTCAGGGAAATCCGGGTGGCTCCATCGTGTTCGGAGAGATCAGGCATGAGAGGAAGAGGCAATGGACGGAGCGGAGAGTAATGGGGGCAACTGGGACAGGATGCGCCCGGCGGCTGAGTCTGCCGTGTCGTCGGCGGCGAGGCAAATGCTTTGAAATTCTTTCTCCCGCTTGAACCACGTCACCTGGCGTTTGGCATAGCGGCGAGTGGCCTGGCGGATGCGTTCGATGGTCTCCTCCCGACTCAGTTCGCCGCCAATGCAGGCGCGGATTTCGCGCAAGCCGATGGCGCGCTCGGTGGTGGAGGAAAGGGGCGCGTCAGCGAGTCGCCGAATCTCGTCGATGACTCCATTGGCAAACATGGTGTCGGCGCGGTGGTTGATGCGGTCGTAGAGATCGGAGCGTTCCCGACTCAGGACGACGGCGTTGAGCCGGGGAGAGGGAGTGGCGAAGGAGCGCTTGAGTTCCGAGGCCGGTTGTCCCGACAGCAGGGCGATCTCCAGATTGCGGGTGACGTAGCGGCGGTTTTGCAGGTTGGTGGCGGCGGCGCCCTCGGCATCGATGCGCTGATACCAGGCGACGAGGTCGGCTAGTGCGATGGTGTCCAGTAGCTGCCGCAGGTCGGGGTCGCCCGGCGGGGTGGGGGCGAGACCGTGGGTGAGCGCTTTCAGGTAGAGGCCGCTGCCGCCGACCACGAGGGGGCGGATGTTACGGGAGCACAGATCATCGAGCAGCGGGCGGGCGAGCGCGGCGTAGTGCGCGGCATCGCCCGCTTCGTCGAGAGACAGGGCGCCGTAGAGATGATGGGGAACACGCCCGCGCTGCTCGGCTGTGGGAGCGGCGCTGAGTATCTCGATGCCGGCGTAGAGTTGGAAGGCGTCGGCGTTGATAACCGCGCATTCGATGCCGGCGGAACGTAGGCGGTCAGCGAGAGCGAGGGCGACAGCGCTCTTTCCCGAGCCGGTGGGGCCGGCCAGGTAGAAGGCCGGATCGAAGCCAGGGAGTGGCTGCGCTGGAGGGGAAGCGTTCACGGGTGGATGGTTTGTCTCCTACCAGACGTGCCGTCGGAACACAAGAAAGGGAAGGTGTCGGCACCTTCCCTTTCCGAATGGATTAGCGAATGGATCCGGGCAGGCTCAGGCGGCCGCGTTGCCGTCTTCGGGATTGCCGGCTTCGGCCATTTGCCGTTCTTCGCTCTCGGCGCCGGTGACCAGGAGGCGGCGCCCCATGAAGTCCTGGTCGTGCAGCACCTGCACGGCGCGGCGGGCCTCGGTGATGTGGCCCATTTCGACGAAGGCGAATCCCTTGGATTGCTGCGTCCGGGGGTCGGTGACGATTTCAGAGCCGGCGACGGTGCCGACACCGCGGAACAGTTCTTCCAGATCACCCTCCTGGGCGGCGTAGTCGAGATTGCCGACGTAGAGCCGCGCGCTGGTCACACTGACGGTGGTGGGCACCTCACGGATGGGGTGGGGCGTCGGCACGAAAGGCTGCTCTCGATCTTCTCGCCGTGGCCGGTCCGGATTGCTCCGCTTTGATTTGCCGCCGGTATCCGGTTTGCCGAGGAGGCCGAAGGTCAACAGGGAAAGGATGCGTTGCCCGAGGGTCGGAGTGGGAGGGGCGGCGGGCTGGCGTGGCCGCCGACCTCGATTCCCGCGGTTGCCGTTTCCGCTGCCGCGGTTTCCGCGCTTGTTACCACCGCCGTTGTTGGAGCGGGAACGGGAGGCTCGAGGGGGCCCGCCCTCGCGGTTTCCATTGCGGTCGCCGTTGTTTTCGGCGCCGCTGCTGCGGTTGCGATTCCTGCTGCGGTTGCGGTTGCGGTTACGATTTCTGTTGCGGCCTCCGTTGGAGGATTGAGAGTCGCCTTGACTGGTGGAGCGGCCATTCTGGCCGCCGGAATTCGGTGAGTCCATGGTGGGATATCGAAGTGTTTCGGAGCCCTCTCGTATGGGGAGGGATCCGGTTGGGATGGGGGACGGAGCGGTCCACCGTTCCGGGGGGAACGTTTGCGCGCCGATGGGGAGCGGGCCGAAGCCTGTCTCGCCTGCGTGGCGCGGGATCCGAAGGATAGCGCGGTATCGGGGCGGCACTGTCGATCCGGCCACACAGCCGGACAGAGCCGAGTTCAGCTACCAAGAAACTCCGCCGTCGAAAGCAGGAGCGGGGCGATTTCCCTCCACCGGGAGCGTTTACCGCCGGGCCGCAAATACTCGCCGAAGCGATCATTGCCCGAACGGTCGTGAGTCCCGTGCTCGTTGATTTGGCTGTGGAGGGAAGGTTCATGCCACTCTGGAAACGCCGCTGTTTGGCGTTTCCCTGCTCGGCGTCAACCTAGTCCAGCGCGCGTGATCGGCAAGCGGTCAGTTGCGCGAGCCGCCGGGTCAGTGGTCACCCAGAGTGAGCCGGCCCACCATATCGGAGACACTGACGATGCCGATAGGGCGGCCTTTCTCGCTGTATACGGCGGCGATGCGGTGACTGGCGCGGCGCAGCCGGCGAATCACGGCGATGGCGGCCTCGGTCGGGTCGGCGCGCACCAGTTTGCGGCGGTATTGCTGCACGGTGCCGCTGTTGCTACCGTTGCGGAGCAACTCCATCACATCGATGATGCCCACCAAATCTCCGTTGGGCGCCATCACCGGAAACTGATCGAAGGCGGTCTGGCGCGCCAGAGAGATCACCGAGGCGATGGGCATTTCTTGGGGAACGGCGGTGACCTGGGAGAGAGACAGCATGACTTCACCGACGCGGACCCGCTGGAAGTCGAGGACGCCGCGGATCATGCTGGTCTCGCGCTGATCAAGAGTTCCGTCTCGTTCCATGACTTCGGTCAGGGCGCGAAATTCAGCCCGACTGGTTTCCTTGGGTGTGCCTGGATTCTGCTTCCCTCCCAAGTGAGAACCGATCCAGTGCCCGGGCATGGCGAGCAGCAGCAGCAGAGGCCGGATGGTGTAGTGAAGCAGCAGCAGCAGGGGGAGGAAAAAGGACAACAAGCGTATGGGCGCCCGCTTGAAAATGGATTTCGGCAGGGATTCCACCCACACGAGATACACGGGCAGGGAAACGACGAAGGCGACCAGGTATCCCCACAGCCCGAGCCAGCGCACCGTTTCTGCGGTGATCAGGGCGAAGGCGATCAAGTTGGCCGAGGCGTTGAGCAGGAGAATGCAGACCAGCAATTGATCCCGGCGCAGCAGCAGTCGCTCCAGCAGGCGGGCTCGCCGGCTACCCTTTTTTGCCGCGTGACGCAGGCGGGTGGGGCTCACCGACAGGATGGCGCTCTCCAGCCCCGAAAGCAGGAAGGAGAGCAACAGGCTGGCGATGATGGAAAGGATCAGGCTCATGCCGTGACTACGAAATTTCGAAACAGTTTGGGGTGCATGTTCAGGTTTTTTCCCGCTCAGCGGAGGGCGGGGAGGCTCCGCCCGTGCCAACGGGAAGGTGCTCGATTTCCACGGCGGTGATTCGCTGGCGGCGGCATCGGCGGACGGTGATTTTGAGATTCTTCAGCGTGACCACTGCTCCCGGGCGGGGAACGCGGCCGAGTTTGTTGAACACCAGGCCGCCGATGGTGTCGAGTCCTTCGTGATCCAGTTCGACGCCGAGGGCTTCGCCAATTTTGTCGAGGCGCGCGTCGCCGTCAGCGCGAATCAGGCGCGGCCCGAGAATCTCAAAATCCTCCTCCCGATCCCGGGCCGGGGCGGCGTCCGCCAGGACCTCCTCGATCAGGTCGGAATGGGTAAGGATGCCTTCCACGCCGCCGTATTCATCGACCACAACCCGGAGACTGCGAGGCTGGCTCAGGTAATCGCGAAACGCCTCCACGGCGTTCATCGTTTCCGGAACGAAAACGGGAGGGTCGATGAAGTCGCGGAAATCCTCCTCGGGTTGGTAGAGCCATCGTCGGAGGTCGAGCAGTCCGGTGATCAAGTCCGGTTCGCCCTGATACACCGGGACCCGCCAATGCCAGTGGGAGGACTCCCGCAGGCGGGTCATGACACCGGCGTTGTCGAGATCGCTGTCGATCATGAAGGTGTCGACTCGGGGGATCATGCAATCTTTGGCGGTCTTGTTGCCCAGGCGAATGATGTCCTGGATGATCTCGCTTTCACCACGGGCGAGTGCGCCCTCGTCGCGGCGCATTTCGACCAGGGTTTCGATTTCGCCGTCGGTCAACTCGCCGGGCCCTTTCAGTCCAGTCGGCATGAGGCGCTCGGTGAATGCCTCGAACCGGGCGGACAAGGTCTCCAGTAGCGGGGACAGGCGAATGAAGGGAGTGACGAGAAGCTGGAATACCCGGAAGGGGGCCGCCAGCGCGACCACGGTGGGGATGAGTTCACTGATGAGCACCAGGGCACCGAAAAGCACTACGGCGGAAAGCAGGGGGCGACCTGGAATGAGGAGCCCTATTTCCCGCAGCAGGAATAGCCCAAGCACGGCGAGTGTGAGGCTGAGCATGGCCCCCAGGAGAATTACTTGATGCAGGCTGCGCCGCGGTTGCCGGACGATGGCGCGCATCATGCCGGTCAGTTCGGGGTGCTCATCGCCGATGGCGGCGATGTGGTGCTCCTTGAGCGAGAAAAGGGCAGTCTCGAGCGCGGAAACAAAGGCCGCGGTTAGAGCGACAAGGAGCAGGAGCAACCCAGCGGGGATCAGCGGAACCCAACTCATCCGTCGGCGGGAACGGGGGACGTCGGTTGAAAAGTGTCCATAAATCGATCAGGGAATACCGGCGGAGGGACTCGAACCCTCACTCCCGAAGGAACGCGATTTTGAATCGCGCGCGTCTACCATTCCGCCACACCGGCCCGGAGAAAAATTCTATACGCCTGAATCCCTCGAATTCAAACAAGAAGCGAAGGAAGTCTGCCCGCAACCGACCGGCGACATGGCCGAGCATCCGCCCCGGGCTTTGTCAAAACCGGCTTTCGCTTTCGCGCATCGTGACCGGCTTATCCAGCAACTCCTTGAGCACGATGGCTTGGCGCAGCCCACCGGGAGAGCGCAGCAATTCGGGCAGTCCTGACGCGCGGTGTCCCTGGCGACCGTGCTCCCGTCCGATTGAGGGAAAGTGGTCGTCGGCGAGGGCTTCCTGGCGTTTGATCCGCTCCAACACCGCACGTTCCGAGGACGAAAGCAGATCCTCCGGATTCGGGGCCATGGTTGGCTGGGAAATCCCGAGGTGGCTATCGGCAGCCTCGTGGACGGGTTCCGGTCGGTGTTGCCTCTGTTCGGCCTTCCGGGTCGCGGTGGTGCCGCCTCCCATCGCGGCCACCAGTTCGCGGATCATTTCGGCCGGTTCGCCGGCGCCGGGCTGCGCCGGGTTGCGCCGCGCCCGCGGCAGTGGCGGGGGCGCCGTCACGGTTTCTTCTTCCTCGTCTTCTTCCCACTGTTGTTCCTCTCGGCGAGCCTCCAACTCATTGCCCCTTTGCCGCGCGGCCGTGGCTTCCTGAATGCGCTTGAACACCCACGAAATGAAGGCGATGACCACCATCGCCAAGTAAAAGGGGAAGGAATCTTCGTTCATCGGTGTGCTGCTGGCCGTGAGGCAGGGGCGAGAGTGGGACGGGCGCGATCAATGCTGCTTGTCGCCGCCGCCGCCCGAGTCGTCGGTGTCGCCGGCGATGCTCTCCCGCATGTCGGTGTCGGCCATGACATTGCGATAGCGCATGTAGTCCATCACTCCGAGGTGGCCGTTGCGGAAGGCCTCGGAGATGGCCAAGGGGATCTGGGCTTCGGCTTCGACCACCTTGGCGCGCATCTCCTGGGTGCGGGCCGCCATTTCCTGCTCGGTGGCGACTGCGGCCGCGCGCCGCACTTCGGCCTTGGCCTGGGCGACGTGCTTGTCGGCCTCGGCCTGGCTCATCTGCAGAGTGGCGCCGATGTTCTGGCCGACATCGACATCAGCGATGTCGATGGACAGAATCTCGAAGGCGGTGTTGGCGTCGAGTCCGCGCTCGAGGACGCGCTTGGAAATGTGGTCGGGATTTTCCAGCACATCCTTGTGGCTCAGGGCCGAGCCGATGGAGGTGACGATACCCTCGTTGACGCGGGCGATGATGGTCTCCTCGGTGGCGCCACCGACGAAGCGGTCAAGAGCGGTGCGCACCGTGACTCGGGCACGGGCGCGCAACTGGATGCCGTCGCGGGCCACGGCGTCGATTTTGGCGCCGCCGCCGGGGCAGTCGATGACGGCGGGATTGATGGAGGTGCGCACCGCTTCCAGCACGGTCTTGCCGGTGCCCTTTACCGCCAGGTCGATGGCGCAGGCGCGATCGTAGGTGAGCGGAATGCCGGCCTTGTCGGCGGCGATCAGGGCGAGCACCACGTGCGCGATGTTGCCGCCAGCGAGGTAGTGTGCCTCCAGCGGATCGGTTTCATAGAGCAGCCCGGCTTTGGCTGCGGTGATGCGGGTGTCGATGATCAGCGCCGGAGGGACTTTCCGCAGCCACATCGCCACCAGGGTCAGCAGGCCAACCGGAGTGTTGGCGACTCGGGCGCGCACCCAGATGCCGATGAACTTCATGAAGACCAACACGAAGATGAAACCGATGAGAACGGCGATGCCGGTGAGAATAAATTGCCACATGGTGATTTGCGAGAGTTGTGAGTGAAAGCGGATTGTCCGCGCGGCACTGTAGCAGCCCGACGAATCCACTGGCAACGTCGAATCGAAGAAAAAGCGTGAGTGTCGCGGTGCCGGCCTTTTCTCCTCTTCGCTCAGGGCGCGAAAAAATCGAGTGTGGATGCGCTTGCCCGGGGCGCCGCAATTTGTTAGCAGTAAGGTGTTCGCCACTCCTCTCTTTCTTCCGATGAAATTGTTTTCCGTTGTTCTCCCGCTGGCCTCCTTCGTGGCCCTTTCCGTCCTTGCCTCAGAAGTGCGGGCAGATGCCACGCTGGTTTACGGCACCTCGACCGAGAGCGAGCCGGGCAGGAAAACAGCGCCGAGCCACCAGGTGCATATCCGCGGCGGCAAGGTCTCCATCGCCAATGCGGTCGACAAACGCCTGCTGGTGTTCGATGCGAAGACGGGCCGGGCCACCGTGGTGGATCACGGTGCCAGACAGCGTGCCGATCTGGACGCGGAATCGGTGGAGCGACTGGCGATGGCCTTGGAGGAAACCCAGCGCAAAGTGCTCGCCGCGATGGAAGACAAGTTGCGCGACTTGCCGAAAAAGGAGCGCGATGAGATGCGCCGCGCGATGGATCTGCTTCACGCGGCGGGAGCCGGCGATGACTCGTCAAAGGCTGATCGCCACCGGTTTGTGGAAACGGGCAAGGCCGCCGTGTTCCGGGGGATGAAGGTAAGCGGGGCGGAAATCCAACGGGGAGGCAAGCCATGGGGGAAAGCGTTGCTGGCCGATCGCGAGGAGCTTGGATTGAGTGAGGAGGATCACGCCACCCTGATGGCGTTCCAGCGTTTTTTCGATGCACTGACGGCGGCACTGCCGGGGCGGATGCGCCAGCAGTTCGGTGGTCTGAATTTCGTCACCGCCGCCGGCAAAATGCCGGTGTCTCTGGAAAGGAAGAAAAGTGGCGCGGCGGCGACGGAGGACGACGTCGGCGCGGATCTCGAGTTGCTGCGGGTGGACCGCACCGACGTCGAAGACGGCTGGTTCAGGGTGCCCGCGGACTATGAGGAGATTCCCCTGCACCCCGTTGCAGGCGGCGGGGAGGAACGTTCTGGCGCGGGGAAATCGGCAAAAAATACCTTGGAAAAGCAAAATGATGCTTGACCCGGTCCGTCGTTTTCGGTCAGATGGAGTGGAAGAAACTTCTAAAAAAGCTTTTTCAAGTAAGGAACATTGTGTTAATCGGATGGTTCCGGCAGAATAGTTTTTCAGCTTTTCAATCTTACTCAGCAATGAGAGACGTAATCAAAACAGCCCTGAAAGTTGCGGTCGTGGTGACCGCGGCCCCCTTCCTCGCCACCGCCCAGCAGACGGTGATGACGGCGGATGGCACCGAGTTTCTCACCGAAGCCCTGCCGCCGGACGTTCAGGCGCAGGTCTTCGAGACCCAGCACAATCTCCAGTCCGGGATCGGGCAGGGGCCGCTGAAGGTGAACACGCAGGGTCAGTTTTTTCTCAACCCGGAAACCGTGGGCACCGGCGGATTGAGTGAAGAAGTTCTGGTCGACTACCTGCGGGGTGTCGTCATCGTGCCTCGTCCCGGGGATGTCCGCGCCGAGGGCTGGCCCGGCATCGAGGGCATCTGGCATGACTTCGACGATTTCCCGCCCAAGGTGGGGGAAACCCTCAACGCCTACATCGGCACGCCGGTTTCACTGGCCTCGCTGGACATGATGGTGCGCGACGTCATCCGCGCCTATCGCGACTCCGGTCGTCCCGTGGTGGACGTGTTGCTTCCCGAGCAGGACATCACCCCGGGCGTCGTTCAGCTGGTGGTGGTGGAAGGTCAGCTTGGCCGCATCCGTGTCGAGGGGGTTGACGCCGAATACGAGGACTACCTGCGACGGCAGATGTCGATTGAGAAGGGCGATGAGATTCATTCCAAACGAATCCAGCAGGATCTGAACTGGCTCAACAAGAGCCCCTACCGCAAGGTCGATCTGATCTATGCCCCCGGTTACGAGTTTGGCGAGACGGACATCATCCTGCGCGTGGTCGACGCCAACCCGTTCTGGTATTATATCAGCTACGAGGATTCCGGCACCGAGGCGTTGGGGTTGGACCGCGTGCTGCTCGGTTTCAACTGGGGCGACATGTTCGGTCCCGACCAGGGACTCAGCTACCAGCTGACAGCGGACACGAATTTCAGCAGCGTGCTGGGCCACTCACTGGTGTATCAGGGAGCTCTTCCCTGGCGTCATTGGCTGACTCTTCTCGGATCCTACGTGACGGTGGATGCCGACCTTCCGCAGGGTGACGGCACCTTCGTCAATTCGGGCGGCGTCAGTTCCCAGGCGAGCATTCGCTACGGCATCCCGGGCAACGCACCGAGCGGGCAGGTGCGCGATTTCCAGTTGGGTTTTGACTACAAGTCGAGCAACAACAACCTGGCGTTTGGCGGTGCTCAAGTGTTCGACACCACCACGGAGATATTCCAGTTCATGGCCGGCTACAACATGACCTTTTCCGACCCCTACGGCATCACCCAGCTGAGTTTCCGCGGCTTCTACAGCCCCGGTGGCTGGACGCCGCAGAACACCGACGAGGTTTTCGACGAGGCCCGCTCGGGATCTTCGGCCGACTACCTTTATGGGGCGGTCAGCATCGAACGCCAGCAGCGGTTGCCCGAGCAGTGGTCCGCCCGCTTCCGCGGCCAGGGCCAGGGTTCCAGCGCCAACCTGCAGGCCAGCGAGCAGTTGGGTATTGGCGGTTATGATTCCGTTCGCGGCTATGAGCAGCGCATCATCCGCGGTGATCAGGGCGTGTTCGCCTCTGCCGAAATTTTCACCCCGCCGATTTCGCTGGGGCACATCATGTCGTGGGAAAATGAGACCGACGAACTGCGCTTTCTGGGTTTCTACGACTACGGTCTGGTTACCAATGTGGATCGCCTGGATATGGAGCCCGGCCAGGTCAGCCTGCAGAGTGTCGGCGCCGGTCTGCGCTGGCGCTACAGCGACTGGTTTCGCCTGCGCCTCGATTACGGCTATCCGGTTGGCGGCAGCAACAACGACTTTCTCGACAACAACGGTCGCATCCACATCGGCGCCACCGCCAACTTCTGAGGCATCCAGCAGTGGTTGATCTGAAATTGATTTGATGAAAAAAGCGAGCCTGTTCGGGCTCGCTTTTTTCGTTGGCGGGTTTGCGTCCGCAAAGATCGCGAATCGGCTCAAGTTTTTCTTGGAAGCGCGGCGGTTCTGCGCTAGACAGAATCTGTTTCCAACCCGATCACACCGAACCCCGCCAGCACTGTCATGCCGCACGTCGAAACCAACGGAATCCAACTGTATTACGAGGAGCGTGGCTCCGGTGATCCGGTCATCATGATCATGGGCATCACCGCGCCCGGCGCGGTGTGGGAGGCTCACGCCGACGATTGGTCGCAGCATTTTCGCTGCATCATGCCGGATAACCGCGGGGTCGGGCAGAGCGACAAGCCGGAGGGTGATTACTCCAGCGAGATGTTCGCCGACGACTACGCCGGTCTGATGGATGCGCTCGGCATTGAGCGGGCGCGCATTGTCGGTGTTTCCATGGGCAGTATCATCGCCCAGCAACTGGCCCTTCGGCATCCCGACAAGGTCAGCAGCGCGGTGCTGATGTGTCCCTGGGCGCGCTGTGATCGCTACGCGAAGTCGGTGTTCAAACACATGGAGATCTGCAAGGCGCGGCTGACGCCGTCCGAGCTCATGGAGTGGATTCAGGTGCTCATCTTCACCAAACCGTTCTGGGACAACGACGAAGCTCATCAGAGCCTGCTCGACGGGCGCACTGATTTCGATCCCAACCCGCAGCCGCTTCACGGTCTGCGCGGGCAGGCAGCGGCCTGCGTGAATCACGATGTCGTTTCCCGACTGGGCGAGATCCAGGTGCCCTGCCTGGTGATCGGCGGGCGCGATGACATCTTCGTGCCGCGCTGGATGGCCGAGGAAGTCGCCGCCGGCATTCCCGGCAGTGAACTGCACCTCTACGAGAACGCCGGGCACGCCTTCCACTGGGAGGTGATGGACGATTTCAATCCCCGCGTGCGCGGGTGGCTTCAGGCGCACGGATGAGGTCCACCGACAAATCCCGTCAACGCTAACTAAACTACCTGGAAATATGGCAAGCATCAAATTCGGATCCGAAGTCTACACCTGGTTCATGCAGGGCACCGGCAAAGGGTATGACAACAAACTCGATCACATGATCAAGGTGGCGGCGCAGGCCGGCTTCACCGGCATCGAGCCCATGGTGCTGGAAATCTCCGAGAGCGCCCTCGGCTGCGGCAAATACTGGCTCGGGGATTTCTGTGATCCGGTCCGCCTCAAGGACACCCTCGACGAGCACAACATGACGCTCGCCGGGCTGGCGCTGGTGTGTTCCTGGGACGGGGAAGAGGAGGCGCCGAATGAGCGCGCGGCGGCCGATTTCACCATGGACTTCCTGCGGCATTTCCCGGGCGCCATGATGGGCACGGTGACGCTTCCCAGTGGCCGCGCCAAGGATCTGCAGCGTCGCCGACTCAATGTGGCGCGCAATGTCAACGCCGTGTCGAAGCGTGCCGCCGATCTGGGCCTCACCTGTTCGTATCACCCGAACAGCCCGCCGGATTCCATCGTGCGCACGCGGGAGGATTACGACGTGGTGCTCAGCAGTCTCGATCCCTCTGTGACCGGCTGGACTCCCGATGTCGGGCATATCATCCGCGGCGGCATGAACGTGATCGAGACCCTGACGAAATGGGCGCATCTGGTGAACCACATTCACTACAAGGATTTCAGTGGCAACGGTCCCGAGCCGTGGGCGCAGATGGGCACCGGCAAACTTGATTTCCACCAGATCACCGAGTGGCTGACGCTGCGCGATTACGACGGCTGGATCATCTGCGAAGATGAATGCGAGAAGGCGATCGATGATCCCGATGGCGTGACCCTGCAGAACGGTCAGTGGTGCAAGGATAATCTGGTTCCACTGGTGGAGTGAGAATAGCGGCTTCGCCGTAGGGGGTAGGGGTTTAGGTTGTAGGGATTTAAGAGACTGTGGATAAACTCTGGAATGAGAAACGGCGAGTCATTTTGTTGTCTGGCGAGACACGACGAAGGAGTGGGGCGAGCCCCACGACCGAGGAGTAACGAAGCCAGGAAACAAAAGGGCCGCCGCCCGAAGGGTCACTTCCTTCAACCATCGGCGAAGCCGGGAATGTGAATCCCCTTTCATCTTCAAGATTTCTCGTTTCAGAGTTTTTCCACAGTCTCTTAACGGCACAGCGGCACAGAACGCAGTGGTAGGCAGCCGCTGTGACAATGGCCCGGCAAGTGCCGACAACTGGGAATTCCACCACCCCGATCGGCGAGGAAGTTTTGCAATGCGTCGCCCTTGCTGATAGGAAGGAGCGGTGATCACATCGATTTTCCCCTCACCTTCCTCCCATTTTCAGCGCGGTTCTTTGCGAAAGCATTCGCGGTTGGAACGGGGGGCTGCGACGGCTTTGGCCTTGATGTTGTCACTGGCCGCGGCGGGTCGGGGTGTCTGCGCCGACTGGCCCCAATGGAGAGGTCCGGATGAAAACGGCATCGCTCGGGAAAAACTGCCGAAGGATTTCGATGCCGAGGAAATCGTCTGGCGGGCACGGGTGGGGATTGGCTTTTCCAGCCTCGCTATCGCCGAGGGACGCCTGTTCACGCTCGGGCACGACGGCGGCAAAGAAACGGTCTGGTGCCTGGACGCGAAGACGGGAAAGATGATCTGGTCGGACGAGTATGAGGCCGCGCTGCTGCCCAATCTGCATGAAGGTGGCCCGGCGGCGACGCCGACGGTGAATGGCGACCGGGTTATTACCCTTGGCAAGGATGGCAAGTTGCACTGTTACCAGGTCACAGACGGAAGCCCGCTGTGGAAGCGTGATTTGCTGCGAGACGCCGGAATGCCCAAGCCGCCGGAGTGGGGATTTGCCGGTTCTCCTCTGGTGATGGGAAAGCGGGTGCTGGTGGAGGCGGGCATGACCCTGGCGATTGACCGGGAGAACGGGGGAATCCTGTGGCGCAGCCAGCCCTTTCGCCCGGCCTACGGCTCGGCGGCGAGATTCAAGCAGGAGGGCGCCGAGCGGATCGCTGTTTTGAAAACGGATGGCCTGGTGGTGCTCGATCCGGAGAACGGGGGCACCCTGGCGTTTGAGAAATGGGAGACGCCCTTTCAAACCAACGCCACTACCCCGATCGTTCGCGGATCTTCTCTGTTCATTTCGACCGGCTATGATCGGGGCTGCGCCCTGTTTCAGTTTGACGGCCGCCACCTGTTGAAGCGCTACGAAAATGAAAAAATGTCCACTCACATGAACAACGCGGTGCTCATCGACGGCCACCTCTATGGCTTTGACGGCACCGCCCATCGCGGGCGTCCCACCGAGTTCGTCTGCCTGGAACTGGAGAGCGGTCGGGAACGCTGGCGGGTGCCGCCGAAGCAAGGGTTGGGTTGTGGTTCGCTCATCGCCACGTCGGACGGTCAACTCATCGTGCTCACGGAAAAGGGTGAACTGGTCATCGCGGCGGCTTCTCCGGATGGATTCACGATTCGCTCCAGAGATCAGGTTCTCGGCGGGCGCTGCTGGACTCCGCCGGCGCTCGCCGGAGGCAGGATCTACGCCCGCAACGCCAGGGGGGACGTGGTTTGTGTGGGGGCGAGCGATTGACCAGCCGCTTGTGTCCGCGACTTTACATTCCTTTTACAAAACCCTTACACTCGCCTGACAACTGCGGGAAAAACTGTGGCAGAATCACCTCCAGAACGGGCGAAGTTTTCCTATTCTCGAATCGATTTGTCCTCCTTACCTCATCCACTCCCATGAAAATGTCATCCTCCTCCACAGTCGCCTCCTCGTTTGCGATTCTCCGCATCGCTCTCCTGCTCCTGTTCTGCTTCGCCGGACCGGCGGCGGGGTCGCTCTTCGCCCAGGAAAAAGCCGCCGCCTCGATCAAGTCGGCCCGCAAGAGTGCCGCGAAACTCCAAAAAGACGGCAACTGGAAAGAGGCGTTCGCCGCCTACCAGAAATTGCTCGCCAACAAGGCCAACGGCGGCGCCCCGGCGGCGGAAGACCTGCAGAACGGCTCGGTGTGCCTGGCTAACCTCAACCAGTACAGCCTGTTCGATGGCTTTGTCGAAAAAGCCATCGCCGCCCACCCGGACGACTGGCGGATACTCGCCCGCGCCGGCCGGCTTTACTTCCATGCCCAGCACTACGGCTATGTCATCGGCGGCGAGTTCAGTCGCGGTCGCCACCGCGGCGGCGGCCAGTATGTGAGCACCTACGAGCGCGACCGCGTCCGCGCCCTCACCTTGTTCAAGCAGGCCTATGACGCCTCTCTGGACGAGCCCGAGAAGGCTGAGCGCGCCGACTTCCTGTTTGAATTCAGCTGGGCGTTGATGGGCAACCGCGGTTACCAGGAGGCTTGGCGTCTGCAGAATCTCACCAACTTGGAAACGCTGCCCGACTGGCAGGACGGCGGCTACCACGGCGCGCGCAATGTCGGCGCGCCCGTCGCCAAGAGCGGCGTGCCGGTGCGTTACGCCATTCCCAAGAGCTGGGACGACGCCAAGAACGACGGTGAGCGCTGGCGTTTCCTGCTCACCGAGGCGGCGGAAATCGCGCCCTCCCGGGCCATGGAGGCGCTGTCTCACTGGGCGAATTTTTTGCGCGCCCAATTCGGTGTGCAGACCATGCAGCAGGGCGGCTACGGCAGTTTCTTCGGCGGTCGCGGCCGCGGCCCGATGCGGGATGACGGTGACGACACCAAAGAAGATGAGAGCAGCACCTTCGAATTGCACACGCTGAAGGAAAGCGAGACCATCGCCCGTCTCGCCACCGGGGTGAAACGTCTTGTCCTGCCCGACGAATACAACCACATCCATGTCCTCAAACAGATTGCCGACGGAGACAACAAGGTCCAAGCCGAGGCCGCTACCAAAGTCCTGGCCGAGAGCTTCGAGAATCGGCGCCAGTATCCCCGCGCCGCGGAATTCTGGCAGCAGAGCATCGAGCGCTACGGCCCCGGCAATGACAAATGGAAAACCAAGCGCCTGGCGCAGATCCTCGACAACTGGGGGCGCTTCGACGGTACCAAGCCCGGCGCCGCCGGCGACAAGGCCACCCTCGGTTTTGTGTTTCGCAACGGCAACAAGGTCGAGTTCGAGGCCTTCGCCATCGACGTTCCGGCCCTGCTCGCCGACCTGAAAAAACACCTCAAGAGCAACCCGAGCCAACTCGACCACAACCGCCTCAATCTCGGCGACATCGGCCACAGCCTGGTCAACCAGAACTACAAGAAATACGTCGGCAAACGAGTCGCCGACTGGGAGCTGACCCTGAAGCCGCGCAAAATGCACTGGGATCGCCGCATCGACATCGTCACTCCGCTCAAGGACGCCGGCGCCTACCTGTTGCGCGCCAAAATGAAGAACGGCAACACCTCGAATGTCGTCGTCTGGATCAGCGACACCGCCATCGTCAAGAAACCGCTCAACGGCAAGACGTTCATCTTCCTCGCCGACGCCGCCAGCGGCGCTCCCGTTGTCAAGGCTAACGTCGAGTTCTTCGGTTACCGCGCCGAGCACCTCAACAAGAAGAAGCTGCTGCAGCCCAGCCGCCGCTACAACGTCATCACCAAACAGTTCGCCGAGTTCAGTGACAAGGACGGCCAACTGATCCTGGGTGAGGACCGCTTGACCCGCGAAATGCAGTGGCTGATCACCGCCACCACGGAGGACGGCCGCTTCGCCTACCACGGCTTCACCGGTGTCTGGCATGGCCAGCGTCACGACGCCGAATACAAGGCGACCAAGGCCATCTTCATCACCGACCGCCCGGTGTATCGGCCCGGGCAGGATGTCGAGTTCAAAGCCTGGGTGCGCCACTCCCAGTATGACCAGGACGACACCAGCCAGTTCGCCGGCAAGAAGTTCACCGTCGAGATCAATGATCCCAAGGGCGAGAAAGTCCATCAGGCAAAGTTCACCGCCGACGAATTCGGCGGCCTCTCCGGCACCTACACGCTGCCCGAGGGTGCGACCCTGGGCGTTTACTCCCTGCGGATCATCAACCAGAATGGTCTCCAGCAGGGCGGCAACACCTTCCGCGTCGAGGAATACAAGAAACCGGAATTCCTCGTCACCATCGAGGCCCCGGAGGAACCCGTCATGCTCGGCGAGAAAGTGCCCGCCAAGATCATCGCCAAATACCTGTTCGGCGCTCCGGTGCAGGAGGCCACGGTGAAATACAAGGTGCTGCGCAGCCAGCACGATGACCGCTGGTTCGCCCCCATGCCCTGGGACTGGTTCTACGGCCCGGGCTACTGGTGGTTCGCCTACGACTACTCCTGGTATCCGGGCTGGGGCAACTGGGGCTGCAAAGCGCCGCTGCAGTGGTGGTGGCCGCGCAATCAAATGCCGCCCGAGGTGGTGCTCGAAAATGAAGTCGAGATCGGCCCCGACGGCACCGTGGAGATCGAGATCGACACCGCCCTGGCCAAGGCCATGCACGGCGACATCGACCACAAATACACCATCACCGCCGAGGTGCGCGACGCCTCGCGGCGCACCATCGTCGGCACTGGCGAAGTGCTGGTGGCGCGCAAACCGTTCAAGGTCAATGTGTGGCTCGACCGCGGCTACTACCGCGTCGGCGATGTCATCGGCGCCCATGCCGCCGCGCGCACCCTCGACAACAAGCCAGTCGCCGGCGAAGGCACGCTGACTCTCTACTCGATCAGCTACGACGACGACGGCAAGCCGACCGAGAAGGAAGTCTCCAGTTGGGAAGTCGATCCCGACGCCGAAGGCGCCATGGCTCACCAGCTCAAGGCATCGGCCAAAGGCCAGTACCGGATCAGCTATCAGCTCAAAGACAAAGCCGGCCACCAGATCGAGGGCGGCTACGTGTTCGTGGTGCGTGGCGAGGGCTTCGATGGTAAAGAATTCCACTTCAACGACATCGAGATCATCACCGACAAGCGTGATTACGCGCCTGGCGACAAGGTCAAGCTGATGGTCAACACCGACCGCACCGGCGGCACCGTGGCCCTGTTCCTGCGACCGGCCAACGGCGTTTACCTGCCGCCGAAGATCATCCGTCTCGACGGCAAGAGCACCGTCGCCGAGGTCGTGGTGACGAAGAAGGACATGCCCAACTTTTTCATCGAAGCCTTCACCATCAGCGGCGGCCAGTTGTTCGAGGAAACCCGCGAGGTCATCGTGCCGCCAGAGAAACGCGTGCTCAACGTTGAGGTGTTGCCCTCCGCCGAGCGCTACGAGCCGGGCGCGCCCGCCAAGGTGAAAGTGAAACTCACCGACTTCGCGGGCGAACCCTTCGTCGGCAGCACCGTCATCACCGTTTACGACAAGGCCCTGGAATACATCTCCGGTGGCAGCAACGTGCCCGAGATCCGCGACTTCTTCTGGAAATGGCGGCGCCACCACCGCCGCAACACCGAGTTCAACCTCAACCGCTGGTATGGCAATATCATCCGCAAGGACACCCTCGGCATGGGGTTCATCGGTGTGTTCGGCGCCTCGCTGGCCGATGACGCCGACGCATTCTCCTATGGCGACGACAAGAACGGACGAAGGAATAGAAAGTCCGAAATGCTGGCGAAATCCAAGAGCGCGAGCAGAGCCATGTCAGCGCCCGCCGCGCCCGGCATGGCGATGGCCGACGCGGCCGCTGGTTTCGGCGGTGGTGGAGGCATGGTGGAAGAGCAAAAAGATGGCGGCGGCGGCGCCGAAGCCGGAGCCCCCGAGGTCCAGCCCGTGGTGCGCACCAACTTCGCCGACCTCGCCTTCTGGAAGGCGACGCTGAACACTGGCGACGACGGCATCGCCGAGATCGAGCTGGACATGCCCGAGAACCTCACCACCTGGAAGATCAAGACTTGGGGCATGGGCCACGGCACCAGAGTCGGCCAGGGCGAGGCCGAGGTCATCACCAGCAAGGACCTCCTCATCCGCCTGCAGGCGCCGCGGTTCTTCGTCGAGAAGGATGAAGTGGTGCTCAGCGCCAACGTCCACAACTACCTCGACACCGACAAGAGCGTGCGCGTGGTGCTCGAACTTGGCGGCGACACCCTCGCCGCGATGGACGGCTCGCCGCTCAGCCAGACGGTGACCATCGAGGCCGGCGGGGAAAAGCGCGTCGACTGGCGCGTCGCCGCCATCGCCGAGGGCGAGGCCACCGTCACCATGAAGGCCATCACCGACGAGGAATCCGACGCCATGCAGATGAGCTACCCGGTGCTGGTCCACGGCATGTTGAAGACCGACTCGTTCAGCGGCGCCATCCGGCCCAAGGGCGACACCGCCTCGCTCAAGTTCGAGGTCCCCGCCGAGCGCCGCCCGGAGCAGACCCGCCTCGAGGTGCGCTACTCGCCCAGCCTGGCCATCGCCATGGTCGACGCGCTGCCCTACCTCAGCAGCTTCCCCTACGAGAGCACCGACCAGACGCTGAACCGCTTCCTGCCCACCGTCATCACCCAGAAGGTGCTGCTCGGCATGGGGCTCGATCTTGAGGACATCAAGAAAAAGCGCACCAACCTCAACGCCCAGGAAATCGGCAAAGACAAAAAGCGCGCCCGACAGTGGCAACGCGACGGCGTCAACCCAGTGTTCGACAACGCGCAAGTGGACAAGCTGGTCAAGGACGGCGTCGAAGCCCTCACCGCCATGCAGAACAGCAACGGCGGCTGGAGCTGGTTCTACGGTCGCGGCGTCCATTCCGAGGCCCACAGCACCGCCGTGGTGGTGCACGGCCTGCTACTCGCCAGCCAGAACGGTGTCGCCATCGTTCCCGGCGTGCTGGAGAAAGGCGTCGACTGGCTGCGCAAATACCAGGCCGAGCAGGTTGTGCGCATCCGTAACTGGCCGAAAAATAAAAAGCCGCGCAAGCAGCACGCCGACAACCTCGACTCGCTGGTGTTCATGGTGCTGTGCGACGTCGATCAGGTCGACGCCGCCATGCGCGACTTCCTCTATCGCGACCGCAACCAGCTCTCGGTTTACGCCAAGGCCACGCTCGGCCTCGCCATGCACAGCATCGGCAAGATCGAGCAGCGCGACATGCTGATCCGCAACATCGAGCAGTTCCTCGTCACCGACAAAGAGAACCAGAGCGCCTATCTGGAACTCGGCAACGAGGGCTACTGGTGGCACTGGTACGGCAGCGAGTTCGAGGCCCAGGCCTACTACCTGAAGCTGCTCGCCGTCGCCAAGCCGAAGTCGCCGCAGGCCAGCGGCCTGGTCAAATACCTGATCAACAACCGCAAGCACGCCACCTACTGGAACAGCACCCGTGACACGGCGGTGTGCATCGAGGCTATCGCCGACTACATCCGCGCCAGCGGCGAGGCCGAGCCCGACATGACCGTCGAGGTGCTGCTCGACGGCAGAAAGATCCGCGAGGTCACCATCAACAAGGACAACCTGTTCAGTTTCAAGAACAAGGTCGTCCTCACCGGCGACGCCATCGGCACCGGCGAGCACACCCTCGAGTTCCGCAAGCAGGGCAAGGGACCGCTCTACTTCAACGCCTACCTGACCAACTTCACCCTGGAGGACCACATCACCAAGGCCGGTCTCGAGATCAAGGTCGAGCGCCAGTATTACAAACTGGTGCCCGAGGAGAAGAGCATCAAAAACGTCGGTGATCGCGGTCAGTCCGTGGATCAGAAGGTCGAGAAGTTCAAGCGCGTGGCGCTGGCCGACGGCGACACCCTGAAGAGCGGCGACCTGGTCGAGATCGAGCTGGTGATCGACAGCAAGAATGACTACGAATACCTGATGTTCGCCGATAGGAAGGCCGCCGGCTTCGAGCCCGTCGATGTGCAGAGCGGTTACGGCGACAACGCCATGGGCGCCTACATGGAGTTGCGCGACCGGCAGGTCAGCTTCTTCGTGCGCCGCCTGGCCCGCGGCAAACACAGCCTCGCCTACCGCATGCGCGCTGAGACTCCCGGCAAATTTAGCGCCCTGCCCACCACCGCCGAAGCCATGTATGCCCCCGAGCTGAAAGCCAACTCGGACGAGATCAAGATCAGCATTGTTGACTGATCTGCCGGCCGGAAAAAGGGTGACCGCGAATCTCGCGAATCGAGCGAATCAGACAGCAACAAGATTCGTCGGATTTGCGGTCATCCAACTCCGCATCCGCCGCCTCCGGGCGTGTCGATGCGCAGCACGTCGCCGGGTTCGGCGTCGAAGGCGGTAATGCTTGGCAGGGACTCGGCGCGGCCTTTTCTCGTCAGCGTCTGCAGGCCGCGGGCGCCCGCTTCGCCGCCCGCTAATCCACGGGGTGCCTCCACGCGGTGCTGGGTGAGCAAGGACACGCGCAGCGGCTCGAGAAATTCGATCTCCCGCGTCAAACCGTCACCGCCCGGGTGCTGCCCCGCGCCGCCTGAGCCGCGCCGCGGTGAAAAGCGTCGTAGGAGCACCGGGTAGCGCTGCTCGATGATTTCGGCGTCGGTGATGGCGGTGTTGGTCATGTGGGTGTGCAATCCGCCGAGGCCGTCGTAGCCCGGTCCCGCGCCGGCACCGCCGCCGATGGTCTCGTAGTAGCCGAAGCGCTCGTTGCCGAAGAGGAAGTTGTTCATGGTGCCCTGCGAGCCGGCCTGGAAACCGAGGATGCGGATCAGCGTGTCGACGACGCGCTGCGAGGTCTCGACATTGCCGCTCACCACGGCGGGACAGGCGCTCGGGTCGGCGGGGAAATCGGGATTCAGAAAACAGCTTGGCAGCACGATATCGACGTCGCGGAGCAGGCCCTCGTTGAGCGGCGCCGCCGACTGCGTCCACAGGCGCAGCACGTAGAGCACCGTGCTGCGGACGATGGCGGGCGTGGCGTTGAGATTTCCCGGATGCCGTTTGGTGGTGCCGCTGAAGTCGATGCTCAACCCGCCTCCTTTTTTCGGTGAGATGCGGCAGTGAATCTCCGTGCCGTCATCGAGACGCTCGACGGCCGCGCCGCCGGAAAAGGGAACGGCGTTCAAGTGTTCGCGCAGGGACTCGCGGGCCTGGCGGGTCAGGCCCTCCAATTGCCCGCGCACGACGGCTTCGCCGTGCTCTTCCATCAGCCGGGTGAGCAGACTTGCGCCGCGCAAATTCGCGGCGAGTTGGGCGTGCAGGTCGGCCAGGTTGTCGGCGGGATGACGGCTGGGGAAGGGAGCCGCGGTCGTCAGGATTTTTTCGATCTCAGCGAAGCGCGGCACACCGTTTTCGATGAGGTGGGTGGGGGCGATGACCACGCCTTCCTCGGCCAGAGAGCGGGCGTCGGGCGGCATCGATCCGGGCGCGATGCCGCCGATCTCCGCATGGTGCGCGCGGTTGGCGACGTAGCCGATCAGCGTTTCTCCATCGGGCGTAAAAACCGGCGTAATCAAGGTCACATCAGGCAGATGCGACCCGCCGAATGCCGGGTGATTGGTGATGATGGTGTCTCCCTGCCCCAAGGGCATCGCGCGGGCGATTTCGCGCACGCAGAGGCCGAGCGCGCCGAGATGCACGGGGATGTGCGGGGCGTTGACAACCAGTTCGCCGCAGCGGTCGAGCAGGGCGCAGGAGAAGTCGGCCCGCTCCTTGACGTTGGTGGAAATCGCCGAGCGCTGCAGCAGGGTGCCCATCTCCTCGACGAGGTGTTGAAAGCGATGACGGAATAATTCCCGAGCGACGGCGGCACTCGGAGGAGCGGATGTGGCCCGGGTTGCGCCCGGCGTCAGCAGGAGGGCGCGGTCTCCAGCCAGCGTCGCCGTCCAGCCCGTCTTCAGGTAAAGCGTGCTGAAGGGATCCTGAATGACGCGCGGGCCCGCCACCGAAGTTCCCGGGGGCAGGACGGCGCGGTCGAGAAAGGGTTCCTCTTCGTGGCCGGCTTGAGAGGGTGGAGGCGGCGATTTGACAGGGTTCACTCGGGCCGCCTGCGCTTGCCGGGTGGAAACGATGACGTGCAGGGCGACCACTTCCAGTTCCCGCTGCGGATCGGGCGGGTAACCGAATACTCCCTCATACTGACGGCAAAAGGTGGCGGCCAACTCCGTCGGGTCGTTGACCTCCACCGAGAGAGTCGCGTCCTGGCCCGCCAGCCGGATCTCGGCGAGGCGGCGGCGGACGAGGAGTTCGCCGTCGTGGTTGGGCAGATCGGCGTGGAGGCTTGCGCGGGCCTCATCGGCGAGGTTTTCCAGCAGGCGCGGCAATGCGGTCGCCACTTTGCGCAGGGGCAGCAGCACTTGTTGCTCGGCGAAGCGCTCGACGCGCGCGTGATGGATGCCGCGGGCGCTCAGCAGCCCGGCTTCGCGCGGCACGATGATGGATTTGATCCCCAGCCGCTCGGCGATGTCGCAGGCGTGGAGCGGACCGGCACCGCCGAAGGCGACCAGCGCATACTCGGCGGGATCGGCTCCCTCGCGGATGGAGATGGTGCGGATGGCGGCGGCCATCTGCTCGGTGGCGATGGCGGCGAGGCCCGCCAGCAGAGCGTCGTCGGCGGGAACGGATGCCTGTTCTGCCAATTTGGTCAGGGCGGCTTTGGCGGAGGCCACATTTTCCTCCGCGATGGGGATGCTGAAGTTGGCCGGATCGATGCGGCCGAGCAGCAGGTTCACATCGGTGATGGTGAGCGGTCCGCCACGGCCGTAGCAGGCGGGGCCCGGGTCGGCGCCGGCGGATTCGGGACCCACCCGCAACCCGGCGCTGGTCCATCGGCAGATAGAGCCGCCGCCGGCGGCCACGGTCTCGATGCGCAGAGCGGGGGCGAGCAGGCGGGCGTCGCCGACGCGCTGCTCGAAGCGGTAGAGAAAATCGCCGTCGTAGCGCGCCACGTCGGTGCTGGTGCCGCCCATGTCGAAGGTGATGACCTTGTCAAAACCATGCGCCCGGGCGGCGGCCACCGCGCCGACCACGCCGCCGGCGGGACCAGAGAGCAGGGAATCCTTGGGACGAAAGGTGGCGGCGGGCTCGAGTCCGCCCGCCGAGGTCATGGCCAGCAGGGTGGACGCGGAGCCGGGTAGGATGCCGGCGCCGCGCTGAATGTCGTCGAGAAACTGCCGCATCACCGGTGTCAGGGTGGCGTCGATGACGGCGGTCTCGGCGCGCGGCAGCAGCTTGATGAAGGGCGCGAGATCGGCGCTCAACGACACGTGCTCGAAGCCGAGAGCAAGCAGGCGGTCGCGAAGCTGCCGCTCGTGCGTGGGATTGCGGTAGCTGTGCAGCAAGGCGACGGCGGCGACGCGAATGCCGGCTTCGAGGGTGCGGCGAGCCTCGGTCTCGAAGGCGGTATCGAGCGGGCGCAGCACCGCGCCATCGGCGGCGAGACGTTCGTCGATTTCGATGACCTCTTGGTAGAGTGGTGGCGGGCGACGGTGATCGAGCGCGAACAGGTCGGGTCGCCGCTGATCGCGGATCACCAGCAGATCACCGAAGCCCCTAGTGACGAAAAACGCCACCGCCGCACCCTTGCGCTCCAGCAGCGCATTGGTGCCGCGAGTGGTGCCGAGGCGCAACGCCATGGCGGGGAAAACGTCCGCCGGCCCGGTGCCGGTGAGCAGGCGGGCGCCGAGCACGGGGGCCTCCTCGCCGGTGAACAGATCGATGGAGCAGGGGACGGGCGGCGCGGAATGCGGGGATCGCAGCCGGAGTTGTCGGGTACCGGCATCCCAGGCATCCACCGCGATGGATTCGCCGTCACCGCATGCGGCTTGGAAGCCGGTGAAAAATCCGTCGGGCGCATCCCAGTTCTCCGGGATGCCGAGGCGTAGAGTGCGGGCGTCGAGGATCGCCTCGATGGCAATCCGTAAGCGGCCAGAGGACAGCACTTTCACCAGGCGGACGTCATCAGCGGCACCACCCGGAGCAATGCCGAGGCAATCGGTGAAGGTGCCGCCGGTGTCGGTGCTGATGCGCCAGGTTTTCGGGGCTTCGACGATCACGGGCGATAGCGGGGCAGATTTTCAAGGAGCGGCGGTTTGCAACCGCCGGAATGGCCCATGGGCGCTTGCAAAGCGCCCCTCCTTGGGGGCGAGCCGTGTTTCTATTTTATGCCGTAGAGGCCATGCTCTTCACCGTAGCGCCTCACGGAATTCGGCAGCCACGACGGTTCGCCGTGTCCTTCGCGAATGGCAGTGGAGGAGGCGGGGTGTTCGAATTCGAGGAAGTCGGCGCGCCACCCGGGGCGGGGGTGAGCCTTGCCGCCGCGCCGGGTGACGACGAGGAAACGCAGCCAGGCGCGCAGCTTCTCCGGCTCGGCCCAGCACTCGATTCTCTGCCACTGATCGGCCCCGAGAATCCAACACAGTTCGGCACCGGGAAAGGCGTCGCGAAAATGCGCGGCGCTGCGCCACGACCAGGAGGGCGGGTCGCGGTCAATTTCAAAGCGCGACACCTCGGCCCAATCGGCCCAGTCGTTTTCGGCAAGGGCGAGTCGCAGCATTTCGCAGCGTTGTTCTCCGGCGGCAACGGGGGTGTCGGACTTGAAAGGCGAGCGGGCGCAGGGGATGAAGACCACGCGGTCGAGCCCGACCGTGCGCCGCGCCAGCGCCACCAGATCGAGATGCCCCCGGTGAACGGGATCGAAGGTGCCACCGAAGAGGGCGATTGTCTCGCTCATGGCATGCGCCGGTCAGTACACATCGCGGCGATAGCGCTTGTCCTTGAGCATCTGCTCGATGTAGGCGGCGGCTTCTTCGGCGGATTTCCCGCCATGCTCGGCAATGACGCCGAGGAGGGCCTTGTCGACATCGGGCGCCATGCGCTCGGCATCGCCGCAGAGGTAGAGGATGGCGCCTTGCCCGATCCACTGCCAGAGATCGGCGCCGTGCTCGGTGACCTTGTGCTGCACGTAGACCTTGTCGGCTTGATCGCGGGACCAGGCGGTGGTGACGCGGTCGAGTGTGCCGTCGGCGAGGTAGGCTTCCCATTCTTCCTGATAAAAGTAGCAGGTGTCCTCGTGAATCTCGCCAAAGAACAACCAGGCTTTGCCCTTGGCTTCGGTGGCCTGGCGATGCTGGAGGAAGGCGCGGAACGGGGCGATGCCGGTGCCGGGGCCGATCATGATGACGGGCACTTCTTGGTCGGGATCGGGCAGGCGGAAGCCCTTGCCGGGAGTGACGAAGCAGGGGATGGGGGTGTCCTCATCGAGCCGCCGGCTGAGCCAGCCGGAGCACACGCCCTGGCGGCGGCGGCCCTGGCTTTCATACTCGACCAGAGCCACGGTGAGGTGGCATTGATTCGGCTTGGCGGCGAGACTGGAGGCGATGGAGTAGAGCCGCACGTTGAGCTTTTTGAGAATGCCGACAAACTCCCGCGGCTCCCATTTCACGTCGGGAAAACGCAGCAGAAAGTCGATAATCTCGCGGCCCCACAGGTGATCGGAGAGCGCGGCCTTGGACTCGGGCAGCAGCAGTTGGGCGATGTCCGCGGCATCGTCGCCGACCTTCTCGACCAGTTTGTTGAGAAACTTTTTGTCGACTGCGGTGATGGCGCAGTTCTCGGTGAGCGCCTGTCGCAGCGGCATGTCCTCCTTGTTGGGCGCCGTCACCGTTTCGTCGCCGGAAAAGCCGAGGGCGTCGAGCACGTCCGTGACCAACTCGGGATCGTTGTGGGCAAACACCGCCAGCGAGTCTCCGGGCAGGAAGGTGAGTCCCGAATCCTGAAGGTCGATCTCCAGGTGCCAGGTTTCCTTTTCGTCGCAACCTTCGGTGAGAAGTTTGCGCCGGGCGAGGCGGGCGATGAGAGGGTTCCTGCGGTTGAAAACCGGGGCGGTGGTGGCGGCGGGAGGGGCGGCGTTGCTGGTCATGGAATGCTTGGAATGTGCCAAGATACGGGAGCGTGAAGAGGGCGCAAGCACAGTTGCCGAGAACCGCGCCCGACAATCGAACGACAAGGATTGACGAACACCGGGAAATGCTGCGAGGGTTCGGCCATGTTTGTCCGCGTGATGTCGTTCGCCATCGTCCTGTTCTGGGCGGGCACGACCGCATGGCTGGCGCGTTCGGTCTGGTTCGAGAGCGATGCGCGATTTGAGCCTGTTGATCCGGAACAGGCTCTCGGGGCTTTCTTCCGCTGGAACGAAACATCCAATCTCGCCATTCTGGAGAACGATGTGCGCATCGGGCAGATGGTCGTCAGCGGTTACGAGGGAGTCGATCCCCGGTCCGGCCTGTTCACGCGCGGTCTCTCGACCCAGGGCACGCTCGATGGGACCGAGGGCGGACAACCCGGTGACAGCGGGCTGACGGGCGCGGCCTGGCGGATGACGGCGGATTTCGACTCGGACACAGAAATGGAGGCGCTCGAACTGGTGCTGCGCCTGCCCAGGCAGGCATTGAACCTGCGCATTGAACTGGCGGGTGATCCACCCGAAACCGCCGCCCGGTTGACGGTTGGAGGGTTGACCGTTTTTGAGACCGGCACCCTGTCTGTCGACGCCATCGATGGCGGACCTTCGAGACGGAAATCCAACCGCGGTGGGACCGCGGAGCCGGCGCTCCCGCTGGAGGAATCTCCGGGCTGGATGCCGGGCGGGGCTCTGCTGGGCAACGCCGACGCCTGGCGGCCGCGCATCGAGGCGGGCCGCGGCTTCATGGAAATCGCGGGCAGCCCGCAACCGGTGTATCTGGTGAAGATTTATTTCGGCGAGGGCAACAGCGGCAATCCGGTGAAACTCTACCTGTCCGAGGCCGGCGAGCCGTGGAAGATCGACACAGGCTGGGGATTCGAAGCCGTCGCCGAGGTGCTCATTCCGGTTGAAGCCCTGACTCGCTGACGCGGCAAGCCGCCAGCCATCCTTGCGTCCCTTTATCCATGATAGAAACTTCCGGCCTTTCCATGAACTACGGTCGCCTGCGGGCGCTCGACCAGCTCGATCTCACGATTGCCCCGGGCGAGTTGTTCGCCTTTCTCGGGCCCAACGCGGCGGGCAAGACCACCACCATCAAACTGCTGACCGGTCTGCTGCGGCCGACTGATGGATGGGCGAAGATTTGCGGGTTCGACATCCAGGAACATCCGATGGAGGCGAAGCGGCGCATCGGTTATGTGCCTGACGTGGCCGAGTTTTACGACAAGCTCACCGCCCTGGAGTTCATGACCTTCATCGCCGACCTCTTCGAGGTGGAGGCCGGGGCCGCGCGAAAACGAACCGGTGAGCTGTTTGAGAAATTCGCCCTGACTTCCTACGCCACCCAGCGCGTGGAGAATCTCAGTCATGGCACTCGCCAGCGGCTGGCGATCTCATCGGCCCTGCTCCATGAGCCGAAGGTGATCATCATTGACGAGCCCATGGTGGGGCTTGATCCGCGCAACGCCCGGGTGGTGAAGGAAGAGCTGGCCGCCCGCAGTCAGGCGGGCGTCACGGTGTTTCTCTCCACCCACCTTCTCAACGTGGCGGAAGAGTTGGCTGACCGCGTTGGCATCATTCACCAGGGTCGGCTGATCGCCCTGGGAACGGTGGATGAGCTGAGGCGATCCAGGGAGACTGGGGAGGAATCGGAGCGGACAGACCTCGAAAAAATTTTCCTGGAAATGACCGAAACTGGGTCGGCGGAGGGAAACGGAACAGCAAATCTGTGAATTTTCCCGGAATTTTTCTTTACAGGCTTCGTGTTTTCCGTCAGTAAGTGCCGTCTAAAGAATTACCTCACCCGATGATCGAAAATTCCCAAACGATGAAATCACCCGTTCGTTCCTACCTTCCCTGGCTGCTATTGGCGCTTTTTGCGGTCTTTGTCATTGCCGCACCCGATATGCTCGCTCAGGGCGATGCCGATGGCGGGGGCGATGCCGCCGCTGCCGAGGCAGGCGCAGGGGAAGGAGGCGACAAGAAAGAAAGTGAACAGACATTCTGGGATCTGATCGCAGCCGGTGGCTGGGCCATGTATCCGCTTGGCGTGTTCTCCATCTGCATGATTACGCTGGCGGTTTTCAACGCCATGCAGCTGACGCGGAAGAAGTTTGTCCCCGAGGTGCTGCGCCAGTCCGTGCTCACCCACATGGCCGAGGTGCGGGTGCGCAGCGCCATCGAGGAGGCGGCCGAGAGTTCTTCCTACCTCGGGAGGCTGCTGGCCACCTCGCTTCCTCACGTGGATGCAACCGAGCCTGAGACACTGGGGCGTGAAAAAGTGGACGATGCCGTCGCCGACTTCACGGTGAAGGAAAACCCCAATTACATGGCCTGGATCGGGTATTTTTCCGTTATCGCCCAGTCATCTCCCATGGTCGGGCTGCTGGGAACGGTCTCAGGGATGATCAAGGCTTTCCAATCATTGGGCATGAGCGGGGGTTCTGACCCGGCTGAATTGGCCGCTGCCATCTCCGAAGCGCTGATGACCACGGCGAGCGGTCTGGTGGTCGCCATTCCCTGCCTGTTTTTCTTCTACTACTTTAAGAACACCTTCAACAAGCTGGCGACCGATGCGCAGGAAGTGCTGGCTCAGTCCATGGATGCGGCGATCGCCACGGTGAATGCCGACCAACAACTGGCCAAGGTTCCCGAGGGCATTGCGGAGGCTTGATTGAGTTGAGATAATTCAACGACGACAGAACCCGGTATTGCCAGGCTTCGGGAACGGCGACGTTTTCGGGTGAAAGCAGGTTCCAAGTGTGGTTGATTTATCGGCAGAGAAAGAACCCGGCCTACTCCCCCACCATCATCCGACATGGCATCCGAAAAACTCAGGCGCGCTCAGGCCGAAGAAGGCGAAGAGTTGACACTGGATATGTCGCCCATGATCGACCTCGTGTTCCTGCTGCTGATCTTCTTCATGGTCAGTTCGCACATGATCATCGTGCGCATCGACAAGAACGTGAAGCCTCCCACGGCCAAGCACGCTCAGGTGCCAAAAAACACCCACGGCCGGATTGTGATCAATATTTACGGGACGGAAGACCGCGAGGGGATGGACCCGGCGTTGAAGGACAAAATTTTCGACAACGCTAACAATGAGTTGGTCACCTCGGATGACATCACCGACTATGTGGACAAGGAAGCCACGAAGGTTCGTGAGAGCGAGGCCAACCTGACGCCCCGGCTCCACCTTCGCGCCGACAGGACCACCGACACCCGCCTCATCAAGAAGGTGGTGCAGGCCTCCGCCTCCGCCGGGGTGATCAATGTGATTTTCGGCAGCTACACAGTGGAGCGCCCCTGATCCGATCAACTTTCATCTCTGAGCAAGCACCCGCCCCTCATGTCCCGCCGCCGCCGCAAACCCCCGGAAGAGGCCGAACCAGGTCTCGACATGTCGTCTCTCATTGACGTCAGCTTTCTCCTTCTCATTTATTTCCTGGTCACCTCCACCCTGGACCCCAAGGAAGCAGACTTGGGCATGAAACTGCCCACCACCGAGGCGAAGGCGTCCAATCCGGTGGAGATTGACCAGATGACCATCGAGGTCAATGCCGAGGGCCACATCCTGGTGGAGGATGTGGTGCTGGATACCGACACCAAGGATCGCAGCGTGCCGCTGTTGTCGGCCAAAATCGGTGAGTATGCGCAAGCGGCCAAGATGATGAATTCCAAGCCTCTGGTGGTGGTGAAAGCTGACGACGCGGCCAAGGGGCAGCGTTTTGTGGATGTTCTCAACGCCCTTGCCGGCGTGGGCATCGAGAATGTCACCCTGACCGGGTTCACCGAAAAGTAGCCCCTGATAAAATCCAACCCCCCCCCGAATTCTGATGCGTGGTGTTTCGATCCGATCCTCGGCAAAAATCAGGGCTCGCGCGATCGCACTGCGGGAGTCGCACGCGCCAGGGCTCGAAATGTCCTCCCTGGTGGACGTGGCCTTTCTCCTGCTGACTTTTTTCATCCTGACATCGACCCTGGATCCCCGCGAGGCTGATTTGGGTCTGTCCTTAACGCCGCAAGTGCCCAAGGGGTTGACCGAGCCGATCTACGTCGTGACTCAGGACCCCACCCGCATCCGGATAGCGGCGGACGGCGTGGTGTGGTGCAACGACGAGGCCGTTGCGACGGACGTGAGAAGCCGTCATTTGCCCGGATTACTGACGCAGTTGCGGACCATCAAAGCGGCCGAGGTGGCGATGGCATACGGGAGAGGCTTGAGCGACGGGCTCAAAGTGGAAGTTTCCGCCGATGACCAAGTTTCGGGGCAGCGTTTCGTCGATGTGATGAACTGCCTCGCCGAAGCCGGGATTGACTCGGTTGCACTCGAGGGATTTCGCGAGTGACGACGGCGGATGTTTGCTTTCCCGAGTTCGGCAATCATTTCGATTTGCCGTCGAACCTCAGGTGGGTGACGGATTTTTCGCGGTTTCGAGGGCGGTTGTTCTGGCCAAGCGAGTTTCGGTTTTGGTAGAACGGGCTTTTCCTGTAGGTTTTGATATTGGATAACGAATTTTGATTACGGATATGATTACGATGATTTCCCCAAGATCGACACACAGACGATCACGACGCAGCTTGTCCGCAGTCAGCGGCGTGCTGGCCGTGAGTTTGGTTCTTCTACCCTTCGCTCCGGGCGCGGCGTTGGCCCAGGAAGAGGAAGATCTCAGCGTGGCGTCGCTTTATCAGGCAGCAGCAGCGCTGGCGGTGGAGGGCAAATTCGCCGATGCGGTCGCCAAATACGAGAAGCTCTTCGACCTAGCGGGAGAGTTTCTCTGTGAAGACTTCGGCGCTCAATCCGGCGGCATCGTGTTTGACTACGGTATCGCCCTGCTGCAGATGCAGGCCTGGGAGAAAGCCCGCGACGCCTTCGAACGCTGTTTCTATTTTGAAGAGCGCGACTGCGACAAGGACACCATCAAGGGGCTTAATATTCGCAAGAAACTGGCCCTGTTCCAGTGGGGCTTTTGCGAGGCGCAGTTGGGGAACCATGCCCGGGCGTTGGAACTCTACGATCAGTATCTCGAAACGGCCAAAGGCGATCCTGCGGAGATGGCCAAAATTCGCAACGCTTTCAAACTGCGCCGCGGCACGTCGTTGATCAAGATCGGTCGCCTCGACGAGGGAGCCGAGGAGATCAAGTCGCTGTTCGACAATCGGGTCGAATGGAAGGTGTCCCCGCAGTTTCTCGCCCAGGGATTGCTGGAACTCGGGCTCGGTTGGGTGGAACTAGCGAAAAAGGGAGACAACCCCGGGGTCGCCGATCAGATTGAGCAGCAGGCCCTGCAGTTTCTCGATCAGAACGCGGACTCCATCAACGTGGGTCCGGTCGATAAATTTCGTTTTGGGTTCATTGATCGGCTCAAGTTGCTGGGGTTCGAGTCTTCCAAGGCCGGCATGCAGGCCTTGGCGCTGCGGTTCTTTTCCATGATTCCCACCCTCGAGGAGGTGGAATACGACTTGCAGAGGCGCATCCAGACGTTGCCCGGACAGGCTGTTCCGGCAACCTACCAGGCCATCATCGATCAGATCGCCGAGCAGCGCAACAAGCCGTTCCCTCCGGACGCGGAGATGCAGCGTATTGTTGCCCGCGCCTACGAGTTGCTGGGGAATATTCGCGCGCCGCGGGAAATTTACAGCCACCTGGCGGAGGCTTACCCCGATCTGGAAGAGAACCCCCGCGCCGAAATCCTCCACGAAGCGGCGCGGTTTTCCTTCCGCTTGGGTGATTATTCGACCACCCAGTATTATGGGGAACTGTTCATGGCCGAGATGCCCGAGCACCGGCTGCGTGCCAACGTGGAGGTTTTCATGCTGCAGTCGCTTTTCTCCTCGGGAAAGTATGACCAGGTGATCCAGATTTGCGAGGCGGTGCGAGAGCGTTCCAAACTCGGGGACGCGGTGCGGGAACTGCCCGACGCCCTGTATGGCGTGGCGCTCTACTCGCTGGGCCGATACGAGGAGGCGCAGACAGTTCTCGATGATCACGTCAAGACCTACAAAGACTCGCCGAACCGCGAGATGGTGATGTATTACCGGGCCAACAACCGGATGATCATGGGTGATTACCGGCAGGCGGCGGACCTTGCCCAGGAGTTTCTGGAGGCCTTTCCCGATTCGAAGCAGTTCGGTGACCTCACACTCTCGGATCTGGCGCTTTGCCGGTACAACTTGGAGGACTACACCGCCGCCGTCGCCGCGGTGGAAAAACTGGAGGAGAGCTATCCCCAATCCCAGACACTCGACCGTTCGCTCAACATCAAAGGCGACGCTTTCGCTGTCCGCAGTGGAGAACAGGAAGAGGAAGAGGAGATCAAGGCGCTCCTCGACCAGGCGCTGGAGACCTATCGCAAGGCGATCGACGTGGGCAGGAGTCTTGAGGCTTCCGGCAAAGACGAAGCCTTCCACAAAGAGGCGGTCGCCGAATCCACCGCCAAAGCGGTGGACATCCTCGTCGGAGCTGAAAAATGGGACGAGGCCGTGGCGTTGTATGACTCGTTTTTCCCGAGTTACGCGAAAACCCGCTTCGAGCCCCAAATCTCCGTGTACTCGATGGAAGCACTGGAGAAAGCAGGTCGTGGCGAAGACGGGCTTACGCAGTTGGAAAAGATGATCAACGTCCTCGGCAACCAGCCTCCTGAAGAGCAGGATCTTGAGTTGCTGCGCCAGTGCATCGGATCCTACTCAGAAGCCTCCGTCCGTGTCCGCGGAGCCGAGAAGACGCTCTCGACCCTGGGGAATTTCCCCGACCTCGACCCCAATAACCAGGCGCTTCTCACCTGGCTGAAAATGCAGAAAGTCATCGTGTTGCAGGGGATGCGCGACGAGGTGAAAAAAGGTTCGCCCGAGTATGAATCCATCATCCAGCAGATCGACACGGAATTCCGCGAGATGGATCAGTTTGATGTGAAGGCTTTGTCCGAGATCGCCCTGAAAATGATCGGCGACTACCTCTCTGGCAGCGACAACCCTTTCCTCGCGGTTCGCTACTACGAGGAGTTGCTGCTGCGGGACAATCCAGATGCCGACAGGTTCAAGGCCTCGGCCGATCTCGGATTGGGCCGCTTGGAGGCGCAACGTGTCGACAAGGAAAAGCAGAATACGGCTCGAGAGCGCTTCCTCCGGGTGATTGCCCTGATCAAGAAACACGGGGGCGAGGACAAGGCACTCGAGCCCGAGGCTACTTTGGAGTTAGGGAGGGTCAATATGAAACTGGAACGCTGGGAGGACGCCAAGAACAACTTCGCCACGATCAACAAGAACAAGAGATGGTTCAAGTCAGAGCCCATAAAGCGCGCCGAGTCGAATTTCAACTACGGGGTCTGCTTGGAGAAAGTGGGCGACATCGGCGGTGCCGTGCAGGCGTTCACCGGCGTGTGGGTGACATACGAAAGGCATGCCGAGTGGTCCACGCAAGCCTTGGAGAAGTGGATCGATCTGGGTTTCCAGGATGCCGACACCAACATCAAGGATCCCATCGCGCTGAAGCAGAAGAAGATCGAGTTCTACAAGATCCTCAAGGTGAAAATGTACAAATGGCATAAATGGGAGGAGACCGACGCGCTGCGGCGCCTGAGAAGGCGACTTCCCGAGATGCGCACCGAAATCGGGATTACTCCCGCTGAAGAAAAAGCACTCGATTTTGAACTCGGACTCGACCAGGTCGAGCAACCGGGAGACGGTAAAAAGGACAAGTGAGTCGACTCAAGCACGTTCGACAGATAACCGAATTAACCTGACGATCACCAACATTTCGACAGCATGAACAGGAAAATATTTTTTGGATTCCCCCTCACCATGACCTCGCCCAGGTTCGCTATCCGGGCACTCTGCACCGTGGTGGTCGGGCTCGTCTTGGGGCTCGATACCGGGCGAGCGCAGGCGGTCAAGGAGTTGAGCGTCATGATTTTGAGGAGCGATGGAAAGCGGCAGCGCGGATTCATTCAGAATTCCAACGAGAACGGTTTGCTCTTTTCTCTGGTCGAAGGATCGCCTGGAAGCGGTCTGTTGTGGGAGAAACAGGTCACGGCGGTGGCCTTTGACAATGCCGATGAGATCATGCGGGAAGCCCGCGCGGCGTACAATCAGAGGGACTACGAATCAGCCGCGGAACAGCTGGGGAAAGTCGCGGACGATTACGTGATCGCCGCTTGGGTGCCTGACAGTTTTGCCGCTGAAGCGCGGTTCTACCAGATCGATTCCCTGCGCCGGCTGGGAAGGTGGAAGGAGATCGCGCCGCTGTTGAGTAAGCCGACCGCGAAGGCGATTCCCAAAGTGTTGACCCAGTTTTATCAGTCTCAGTTTGTGTTGAACCAGGCGTGGGGAGCGTTGGGCGCCGAGCGGATGGACTTTGTGAGGCAGGCAGTGAGCGCTCGCGAAGTGCCCCAGACCGGCGCGGCGAAGATGTTACCGTCTCCGATTTTCAAAAAAATGCCAAACCGGGAGTTGGTGCAGGTCTCCTTCCTTCGAGCCAAGCTCTATGAAAGTGAGAACAAGCCCGCCTTGGCTCTCAACGATTACTACCGATCCTTCACCCTGAATTTCAGCTACGATCCGGTGATGACGGATTTGGCCATGAACGCCGCTCTCGCCATCCAGGCGAAAGACCCGGTGATGCAGCGGGAGAAAAAGGATGAGTTGGTGGTGCAGCAGATCCAGAGCCTGGCCTTCCTCTACAAGAACGCCTTCGGGAAGGGAGAGATCGATCCCGCCTACGCCGCATTCGCGGTGAAGCCGAAAATTGTCCAACCGGTTGCCAAGGAAGTCGAGGACGAGGAAGAAGAGCCGGACATGAAGGAAGACCCGGATGCCGCCAAGAAGCCGGACGACTCTAAAGGTAAAGGGGACAAAGAGAAGGGTGATAAGGCCAAGCCAAAAAAACCCGCAAAGTCCGACGACAAAGCCAAGCCCGACAAAGCCGATGAGGGCGAGGGCAAAGACAAGAAGGGCGAGTAAAAAGAGGAAAGGGGACTAGCCCGCACTTCTCACGCGACAATTTCCGCCGACGGCTCGGCTTCTTCCGCCGCTTGCCGCGCGCTCTTCGTGAGCGCCTGGAATTCCTCCACGGAAACGGCCCGCTCTTCCACCAGGCAGTGGGAGATCCAGCGGTCGAGCAGCGCGTAGTCGGGCTGATCCTCGACCTGGTCGGCGATGTGCTGCCAGTCGAAGCGGTCGACCATGCGTGAGGACGAGATGCGGCG
>JAJRVQ010000163.1 GCA_024277255.1 Acidobacteriota bacterium
GCTGGTCGACACCGTGGAGCGCGGAGGGGATCTGAGCAAGGTTCCCGGCCTTGTGCTGCCCGGCCCCCTCGGGCCGCTACACACCGGAACCGCCGCGCCGCGCCGCGAGTTGGACGATCTACCGATGCCGGCACGCCACCTGATCCGGGACTACGCCCGCCACTACTACATCAGCTCCCGACGCCCGCTGGCCCTCCTGGAAACGGCGCGCGGCTGCCCCTTCAAGTGCAACTTCTGCTCGGTTTGGAAGTTCCACGAAAGCACCTTTCGGGAGAAGTCGCCCGAGCGCGTGGTCGCCGAGTTGGAGCAGATCGAAGCACCGAACGTCTTCATCACCGACGACATCTTCTGGCTCGACTGCAAGCGCGGTGAAGCGCTCGCCGATGCTCTGCAAGCTTCGGGCATCAAGAAGCACTACACCATCCAGACCCGCACCGACATCATCTGCAAGTTCCCCGAACTCATCGCGCGCTGGCGCGACTGCGGCAAGATGACCATCTTCCTCGGGCTGGAGAAGATCGACGACGAAGGCTTGAGCCTGATCAACAAGAGCAACACCACCGCCAACAACGATCGAGCGATCGAGATCCTCCAAGACCTCGATGTCGGCTACACCCCAAACTTCATCGTCGATCCGAGCTGGGATCGCAAGGACTTCGACAAGCTCAAGCGTTGGGTCGACCGTACCGGGGCCTACAACTCGGGCTTCTCCGTGCTCACTCCACTACCCGGCACCGATCTGTGGGACACCGTCAAGGATGAGGTGACCACCGACGATTGGGAGCTGTTCGACATCGCCCACGCGGTGCTGCCCACCAAGCTGCCGCTCGAAGAGTTCTACGCCGAGTACGCTGGCCTGTGGAAGCACGTGGTCGATGTCCGCTACCGGGTTCACGGCAGGATCAAGACCCACCTGGCGCTGATCGGCGCTCTGGCAACCGGACGAGTCACTCCCTCCGCGCTGCGCAAGGGGCTGCGCATGGGGCAAGTTCTGAGCCGGCCAGAGAGCTTCTTGCGAGCCCACCGTGAGAGCCCATCGCGCCTCGCCGCGGTGCAAGAGCTGCTCTCCACGGCGAATTGAACCACCAGCACGGCCTCCAATGTGTCCTCCTAAGAGGACATACCAGTGTCTCCGCTGGCTCGTTCCTGTCTTGACTCACCGAGTCTAAACCACACAAAAAAAGAGACTTGCGCCTCCCAGAGCAGCCAGGCCCAAACCTTGGCCTGACCTTTGCGCTAAACCACCACAGCAAAGGAGGCGCACGATGAAACTAACCGCCAAAGAAACCATCTCCCGTACCTACAAACTCCTCATCGCCAGTGGAGCCTTGGCGCTCGGCCTGACGCTGGTCCCGACTTCAGCCAGTGCTGACGCGGCCCGCGTCGAAGTGTCGAAACACTACGAGTACACCAGCCACAGGAGTCACCGCTCCCCCTACCGCGGCCAGCGACATTACGATCATCGTCGCTACGACCGCCGGCACTACAGGAGTCCTCGCTACGACCACCGCTCGCACAACTCCTACCGATACCGCAATGATCACTACCGTCCGCGGTACCGGTCCTCGCACCACTTTTCGATCCCCCGCCAGCTGCTTCGCCACCAGTTGCACAGCTTGAGCCACTTCTTCCTGGGCAGCTACTACTATCCGGCTCACCACCATCGCCACATGGTCTACGACTTCCCGGTCTACAGCAGCAGCCGCGTAACCTACCGAACCTACGCCTACTGCCAAGGCGAACTCTACGATCAGCCCTACGACGATGACGACTACGACTGACCGGCAGGAAGTTGACCTGCGATCCCGGAGCCAGCGATTGCGCCTCCGTTGACCGTCAACAAAACGCCGACCGCCGCTTAAGACCGGCGGTCGTCTGTCGTTGAGTGAATCGCTACCCCTTCAGCTCTCGCCGATAGGCCCGCAACGCTCTTTCACGCGCCCTTTCCGGCTCGAAGAGCCAACGGCGATGGTCGCGGCGAATCTCTTCGAATTCGGGGATGCCGATCAGGTTGCGCCACTCGTTCGGGTCGACTTGGTGATCGTAGAGTTCTTGCTCGTCGTTCGAGTAACGGATGTAGCGGTAGCGAGAGCTACGCACCGATCGGTGAGCGATATAGACCGAAGAAAATGCTGGCCGAGCCCGGAACTGCGCCGGGCTGCGCAGCTGTGGTATGAAGCTCTCGCCTTCGAGACCGGGGCGTTGCGGTAAGCCGCAGAGATCGAGCAAAGTCGGATAGAGGTCCAACAGGCTCACCGGCCAGGAGCAGCGAGAATTCGCCGCAACTTCGGGAGCGCTGACGATGAGCGGCACTCGAAGCGACTCCTCCCACAGAGTGCCCTTGCGGAAGTGGCCCTTCTGGCCGAGTTGAAAGCCGTGGTCGCTCCACAGCACAACGACCGAATCTCTGCTGTGAGGGCTCGCATTCCACGCGTCGAGAAGTCGCCCCAACTGCGCATCCGCGAAGCTGACCGCGGCGAGATAGCCACGTACAATCTGTTTCCAGGTGGCCAAGTCCGGGACAAAGAACCTCTCCTTCCCGCGTTCGACCCACTGGTGCGCCAGCTTTCCCAAGTCGTCCAGATCATCTTGCTTGACGATCGGCAGCAGAATCTCTGATTCCGGGTAGAGGTCGAAGTAAGGGCGCGGCACATACCAAGGCATATGTGGCGTGGCAAAACCAACGCCGAGAAAAAACGGCTGCCCCTGCTCTCCTCGCCTCTCCGGCGCGCGCTTCAGGTAGGAGATCGCCCATTCGGCGACCTTGTAGTCACCCATGCTCTCGGCACCATAGTCGACCGCTCCCCAATCGATCAGTTTCTCCGCTGGCGTGAGCTGGCGAAACTGTCTCCACTTCATCCGCCCGTTCAGCGGCCGATTCTCCGGCTGCCGCAGGCGAGGAGTCTCAAAGTACTCGTGCCAGGACTGAACATCGGGGAACGCGTTGTGAAAGACCTTGCCGGCGCCCGCGGTGGCGTAGCCATGAGTGGCGAAATACTGCGGCAATGTTTCGACATCCGAGTGTTTGCCGCGGAAATCCTCGGTGTTGGTGCGAATCCCGCACGTGGCCGGCGAGAGGCCGGTCATCAGACTGGATCGCGAAGGGTTGCACCACGGCGAACTGCAGTAAGCCTGAGTAAACAGCATGCCGCTCTTCGCCAAGCGATTGAGGTGCGGCGTAAAGACCTTGCCGCGATAGGCCTTGAGCGGGCCAATCCAGGCGTTCAGGTCATCCATGGCGATGAACAGGACATTGCGCGGCAACGACTTTGAGCCCCGGCAAGCCCCGGTAGACAAGGCCAGCGAGCCGGCCGCGGCGGTCTGAATGAAGCGTCTACGAGTTATGGAATTCATACGTTTTCCCTTGGTCAGAGGACTGGCGGACTCTACCAGCCCGGCGACCCTCCCAGTGCGCAACGGTTTCGCTTTCCGCGGCGGGTGTGTCCAAGAGCCATGCGCACTCGAACCGCTCGCGACAACCGCCTCCGCCACCACGGCAACCCGACCACCGGCGACGGCGCCCCCAACAACAACCCCTGGTGGAAGCGGATCTGGGGACGGTAACCGCCCTTTCCTCCCGTTTGGGGTGGGAGGCGGCCCACCACGGCAGGGTGGTGCCGCCCGGGGGTCAGCATGCCAGAGTAGCTGAAGAGCTGACAACCCAACCAGGAGGATCCACCGATGAAGCCTGGCACCTCGCGACTCTCCGCCATTCATATCTGCCTGGTCGTCCTGGTCATCGCTGCAGCGAGCGCGCTGTCCCTCAGCATGAGGCTTTCAGCCACCGGGCCGCGCGGCAGCGACGCTCCCGCGGAGCGCGCCGCCCGTGGCAAAGTGCTCTTCCGGGTCTACTGCGCCAACTACCACGGCAAGACGGCCGACGGCGACGGCCCGGTCGCCGAGTACCTGAAGGTTGCACCGCCGGATCTCAAAGAACTCCGCCAGAAGGGCGAGGGAGAATTCCCCACCGAGCGGATCCATCGGCTGATCGACGGACGCGACCCCCTGGCGGTGCACGGCGCCCGCGAAATGCCGATCTGGGGGCTGACCTTTCAGGACCGCGGCCGCGACAGTAACCAGGAAGAGGATGTGGCGGAACGGATTAAGGACCTGGTGGCCTTCCTGGAGTCGATCCAGAAAGATTGAACGGGTGCCGGGCTTACCCGGCACCCGGTTCGGCACTACCCGTCGTCGTCCTCCAACTCCACCGCCGGTAGCTCCAGCTGCCCCACCATCCGGTTGAGTTCCGGCAGCTCTTGCTGCCAGATGTTGGCCAGCGCCGCCAGCTGTTGGTCGATCGCGGCCACCAGCGCCTCTTTGACCGCCACTGCCTGCGCCGTCGGCGCCTTGTCGCCGAGCGAGACCGAGTCGAGCACACCGGCCAGTTTGTCGTTGAGCCGCACGGGGAAGTTCAGCGGATCCTGCCGGCTCTGGTTCTGCGTCTGGTAGAGCGCCTTTTCGATCTCGTTCAACGATTCACCCAGCGCTTTGGCCGACTCGACCACTTCCGCCGCCTTTTCGCGATCCTTCAGCCGCCCTTCCAGCGCCTTGATCTGCCTTTTGGCTTGGCGAATACGGCCGATCTCGCGATGCGTCTCGCCGAGCTTGGCGCTGACCTCGGCGATGAAGTCGAACTGGGCTCGGTAGTCCTCCGGGGTGGCACTCGACCGCGGATCGGCGAGGAGTTGCAGGGGCTGCGTGCCACTCCACGCCTCCTCACCTTCGCCGACCGTCAGCCGGACTTGATAGTCGCCCGGCACCGCGGTCGGGCCGTCGTCACCACCGTTCCAGGTGATCATCTTGGGAAAGCCCTTGGCCCCGGCGTAGCTCAAATCCCAGGCGAAGCGCTGCAAGCCCGGTTTGCAGTCGAGCTGGCGCAGATCCTCTTCGTCCTCATCCTTCTCACCGTCCTTCGACTCCTCCTCCTCGTCCTCACCGGGCTTGCAGCGGTAGCTGCGAATCGGTTCGTCATTCGCCTCGCCGCCCGCCGCTTCGAGGAACTCCAGCCGCACCTCGGTGCCCTCTTCGTAGCCCTCGCCCAGCTGGAAGTAGACCAGGGCGCCGCCGGGGGGATTGGTGCCGGCGTTGCGCGGGTTGCGCCGGCGGAAACTCGGCCGGCGCACCGCCGGACGAGGCGCGAAGAGGTGCGTAGCCTCCGCCACCACACCCGTCGCCAGGGGCGAGAGGTCGTCCAGAATCCAGTAGCCGCGCCCCTGCGTGGCGGCGATCAGGTCGCCTTCCTTGACCGCCAGGTCGGTGATCGGCACGACCGGCAGTTCGAGCTGTAAAGACTGCCAGTTGGCGCCGTCATCCAAAGAGAAATAAACCCCACGCTCGGTGCCGGCGTAGAGCAGCCCCCGATGGTTGGGATCGGCGCGCACCACGCGGGTGAAGTGGTCCTCCTCGATGCCACGGACGATCGTTCGCCAGCTCTTGCCGTAGTCGGTGGTGGCGTAGAGGTAGGGCTTGAAGTCGTCCTGCTTGTAGCCGGTGGCGGCGACGTAGAGGCCACCCGGCTCGAAGGGGTGGGCCTCGATGCTGTTGATCATCGTCCACTCGGGAAGTTCGGGTGGTGTGACCTCCTTCCACGACTCGCCACCGTTGCGCGACAGGTGCAACCGGCCGTCGTCCGAGCCGGCCCACAGCACGCCGGCCTCGTGCGGCGATTCGAGCGCCGCGAAGATCGTCCCGTAGTACTCGACGCTGGTGTTGTCCTTGGTGATCGGGCCACCGGAGGAGGCCATTTTCGATTTGTCGTCGCGGGTCAGATCGGGGCTGATCGGCCGCCAGCTCGCCCCCTCGTCCTCACTGACGAAGAGCACCTGCGCCGCAGCGTAGAGCCTGTTGGCGTCGTGCGGCGAGAAGAAGAGCGGGAAGTTCCACTGGAAGCGGTACTTGAGTTCGGCCGCCCCCCAACCCATCGGATCGTCCGGCCAGACGCTGACCGCCCGGCGCTCACCGGTGCGATGGTCGACGCGCACCAAGAAGCCACCGTAGGAGCCGCCGTAGACGATGTCGGGATCGTCCGGTTTGGCGACGATGTGGCCGCTCTCGCCGCCCGCCGTCGGCTCCCAATCGCGCACACCGATGGCGCCGCCGAAAGCCGAGCGCGAGCGAATGCGCACCGCCGAGTTGTCCTGCTGGCCGCCGAGCAGCCGGTAGGGGAAGGCGTTGTCGGTCGAGACCCGGTACATCTGCGCCGTCGGCTGGTTGTCTTGGCGCGACCAGGTCTCGCCGGCGTCGAAGGAGACGTTGGCACCGCCGTCGTTGGCCTCGATCATGCGCCGCGGGTTCTCGGGCGCAATCCACAAATCATGATTGTCGCCGTGCGGCACGCCGATCGCCTGCCAGCTCTTGCCGCCGTCCTTCGAGCGATGGAAGCGCACGTTCATCACGTAGGCCGTATCCTCGTCGGCCGGGTCGGCGACGATCCGCGTGTAGTACCAGGCCCGCTGGCGCAGCTTGCGCTCGCTGTTGACCAGCGTCCACGTCTCGCCGCCGTCGCGCGAGCGGAAGACGCCCCCCTTCTCCGCCTCGATGATGGCGTAGACATTTTCCGGGTTGCTCTTCGAGACCGACACCCCGCTGATCCCGATCGGCGGTTTGGGCATCCCCTTGTTGCCGGTCAACTCCTCCCAGTTGTCGCCGCCGTCGGTCGATTTCCAGATCCCCGAACCTTCACCGCCCGACTCCAGCGAATAGGGCGTGCGCAACACCCGCCAGAAGCTGGCGTAAAGGATGCGCGGGTTGGTCGGGTCCATCGCCAGATCGACCGCGCCCACTTCGTCATTGACGTAGAGGATCTTCTCCCAGCTGGCACCGCCGTCTTGGCTGCGAAAGATGCCGCGTTCCTCGTTGGGCCCAAAGAGATGACCGAGTGCCGCCACGTAGACCAGCTCCGGGTTCTTGGGATGGATGCGAATGCGCGGGATGTGGCGCGAATCGCCCAGCCCCATGTGGGTCCAGCTCTTGCCGGCGTCGGTCGACTTCCACACCCCGTCACCGTGGCTGACATTGCCCCGCACCGTCACCTCGCCGCCGCCGACATAGACCACGTTCGGGTCCCATTCGGAGACCGCCACGGCGCCGATCGAGCCGCCGAAAAAGCCGTCCGAGACGTTCTTCCAGCTCACCCCGGCATCGGTCGTCTTCCACACCCCACCGCCCGCGGCGCCGAAGTAATAGGTCAAAGGATCGCCCGCAATCCCCGCCACCGCCGCCGAACGGCCGCCACGATAAGGACCGACCTCGCGCCATGCGAGCGCCTGCAACTGCTCCTCGCCCAACGCCGGAGCCACCGCAACCGCCTCCTCCACCGGCTTCTTCTTCCCCCGCTTCGCCTCCGCCGCCCGCGGGACCAGCAAGACAACCAACAAGGCAGCGATCAACAACAACGAGCGACGACGGTGCATGACAACTCCTCCTCCCGACGGCAGGCGCAAAGCACCACCACGGAGCGAACGGTTCGGTTCAGTGCGGCAAGACAAGGTGCAACGCTACCACGGCTGTCGTAGGGCTGAGGGTCGCACCTACAGCGACCAACAAGCCGTCATTTCAGAGAACTTGGTAAGATTCACTCCTGCACTTCAAGAGTGTTCCCGGTTCATTCTGTGAGATCGAGGATGTGCCCGAGCGGCTCGATCCCGACCGGGTGCGGGCGGCGATTGCGGAGTTGTTCTGAGTTCAGCTGGCGAAGGAGCGGCTACTCCGCGAGACTCGCTGGCGAGGGCAGCAGGCGCAGCCCCAACGCTCGGCCACTCCGGCGCACCCGTTCGTCGAGGCTGAGGATCGCGATCTCCGGGAGCAGCGGAGCGGCTTGGAGGACGCTGGCCAGGTGGAGAGCGTCGAGGGAGCGAATCGGCTCCTCGGGAAAGGTTTGCCGGGACCGTTCGACGATCTCGTCGCTCAAGCGCAGCAGCACCCACCCCGCCGCCACCCGGCGTAGCTCGCCGCGCAGCTCCTGAAAGCTCTCCTCCGAGAGTTCCCCCAAGCTGCGGGCGCGGTGGAAGGCCCGGTCGCACTCGATCAGGGTGAGATCTGAACTCACCACGAATTCAGCGCTCGCCAACAGGCCACGCACCACCCCACCCAAAGGCTCGCCGAGCAGCCAAGCGAGAACGGCGCTCGACTCCGCGTAGACGATCACCGATCGCCTCGCCCCCAGTCCAGAAGCTCTCGTGAGGTGGCCTTGGCGAGTGCTCGCGGGTAGCTGCGGTAGCGCGACGGATCGTTGCGCACCAGCCCGTGCGCCATCCCTCGCCGAACCAGTTCCCGCAGCCCAGCGGGCGTTGCCGCGTCACCGCTAGCCTCGGGCGGCCGCAGCTCGGCGACCACCTCACCGTGCGAGGTGATCAAGATCTCCTCCCCCGCTCGCACCAAGCGCACGTACTCACTGAGACGATTCTTGAGCTGGCGAATACCCACGGTTTGCATGACGCCAATGTAGCCTCATGTGGCCACAATGTCAACAACCCACGACAAGAGCCAGCTCACGAGGTAACGGCCACTTCGCCGACTTCACGAGGGGCCAGTCACTTCGCAGAGTCGCCGCAGAGTCGCTGCGACCCCGGCGGTGTGCTGGTATTGTCCTGGTATGGCACTGCGCAAGATGACCTTCGCCATCGACGACGGCACGGCCACGCGGCTTGCTCAGGCAGCGGAGCGTCTGCACATTCCCAAGAGTCAGGTCGTCCGTCGAGCCATCCTCGATTTTGGCGACCGGATTGGCAAAGTCAGTGAGCAGGAGCGCAGAGAACGGCTGCGCCTCTTTGACCAGAAGATCGAACTCGTCGCGCGCCGAGAGGCCAGCGAGGTCGAAGCCGAGTTGGAGCAAGTTCGGCGGGCGCGCGCACACGGCGATCCCGGCTGAAGTGTCGGTCCTCTCGCCCACCGACCGGCGGAGCAAGAGCCGGGCAGACGAACCGCTTCGCCCGCCCGAACCGGCCGTAACTATCCCGCTCCCTAGAAGGCCGCCGTGTCGGCGAAGCTGGTCAGGGTGAAGGGTGGATTGAAATAGGTGCGCTCGGCGCCGGTTTCGGTGTCGGTCACGGTGAGGGTGTATTCGAGGTCGGAGAGGGCACCGAAGAGGACCCAGAAGTTCCCGTTGACCGGCCGGCCGTCGAGCACTTTGACTACCAACTCCACGTTGTCGCGGTTGAAGAACCAGAAGTAGCCGGTGTCGTCGGTCAGGCCGAACGCCTGGCCTCGACCGGTCTTGCCGGAACGTGGATCGCGCCAGTCGATTTCGAGGCGGAAGCGGCTACCGTTGAGGCAGAGGCTCTCGCCCCCGGTGGCGCAGCCGCCGCTGGTCTTGCCGGCCGGGAGTGAGACCAGACCGTTGAGCGGCAAGCTCGCTCCCAGTCCGCCCGTGGCCACGGAGGAGGTGGGCAGCGTGGTCACCGGGAAGGCGTTGGTGTCGGCGATGCTGCGCAGCCTGCCTTGCGGATTGTGGAAGCTCTTCTCCACGCCGGTCACGGTGTCGGTCACCGTGAGGGTGAACTCGACATTGGTCAACGAGCCGTAGAAGACCCAGTAGGCGCCGTTGACAGCCCGGCCGTCCAGGACCTTGATCGTCAACTCGACGTTGTCGCGGTTGAAGAACCAGAAGTAACCGGTGTCGCGGCTCAGCGCGATGGCCCGACCGCGGCCGGAATCGCCGCGGGGGTCACGCCAGTCGACTTCGAGGCGGAAGCGATCCCGGTTGAGGTATAGCTGATCGGAAGAGAGTTCGAAGAGACGGCCGGCGATGGCGCTTCCGTCGCCGTCGATGGAGTCCGAACCGGCAGCAGAGACGGGGACGACCGGTGGGATGGGGCTACTCTCCCATACCCCGAGGTACCGATCCGGCCCCAGCGCGGCCACCCGCGGGGCGGTGTGGGAGGCTGAATCGAAGCTGTTGGCGGCGACCTGCGGGCTCAGCGGTTCGCCGGCAAGGCTGAAGGCGCGCAGCACCGGTTGGCGCGAGGCAGGAATATGGCTGACGCTCTGGCGCTCCCAGGCGACGAGCAGTCGTCCGGAGCCACCGGCGACCGAGGGGAAACGGTGTTCAATGTCGTCCTCGTGCCGGCTCACCAGGAAGGGGGCGCCGCGGGGCAGCCCTCGGCCGTCGAAGATCCGGCCGTAGATCTGAACGCCGGAGACGGCGTCCGGGGAGTCCTCCCAGACGACGGCGAAGCTCGCCGAACCGACCGCGGTCACCGCTGGGCTCGACTGCCGGCCCACCTGCGAGCCGTCGATCGGCAGCTCGGCACTCAGCGCCACGCCGTCGAAACCGAGGATGCGCCCCACCACCCCGTCGCCGAAACCGTTCAGCTCCTCGCTGGTCCAGGCCACCACGTAGCGATTGTCGAGCAGGGCGGTGATCGAGGGTGCGTACTGCAAACCAAAGTCGCGGCTGATCCTCTCGGCCGGCCCCCAGGGCTCACCGTCCAGCTTGAAACCGCGGGCGTAGACGCGCGGCGGTCCTTCTTCGCGCACCCAGGCCACGACGACGCTGCCCGCCGGCGCCATCGCCACCGTCGGGGCTCGCAGCCCACCGAACGAAACGTCGATTGCAACGCGGCTGAACAAGACGTTGCCGCCCGGGCCGAATCGGCTGACCAAGAGGCGGCTCTCGGTGGTGAGCGGCCGGCGCTCGACCCAGGCGACGACGAAGCTGCCATCGGCGGCCATCGCCACCTCCGGCCCGGCCTCCAGCAGGCCGTCCAGCCAGACGGCGGCGAACTCGGGACCGACCGGCTGGCCATTACGGCCGAAACGCTGGGCAAAAATACCGTCACGCTCGTTAACGGTGAATGGGAACGGCCGGCGGCCGGTCCACGCGGCGACCGTCTCACCCTCCGTGTTGCTGGAGACCGACGGCCGGTACTGATCTCCCGGGGTGTAGCTGTTGACGGCGAAGTCGCTCCCCAGAGCGGCGACCTGCGCCGATACCGAAAGCGAGAAGGTAGCGAGAAGGACGGCAAGTATGGCCAAAGAAGTCAAAGCGAAGCGAAAGCGAGAGTACATAACGGTTCCTCCAAGAAGGTGAGTGTCCGTCGAACATGCTGTTGTAACATATGTTACTATAGCATACACACCTCGCACGCAAAACGTCTAAGCCGAGCTGGCCCAAATCCGGCTCGCGCGCCGACGCGGCGGCCTGTCTACCCCTTGCGCGCCGCCAAGCTCGCCACCAGTGCCTTCATCGCCGCCTGCGTCTCGTCGCTGAACCACATCGCGGTGGAGGCTTCGATCTCCTTCTCGTCGGCGTTGAACTGGTCGAAGAGAGCCTGCCGGGATAGGTTGCGGGTGAAGTTCATCGCCTTGGGCGGTAATTGCAGCATCCCCTGGCACCAGCAGACAGCTCGCTCGATGACCTCTTCGACCGGGGCCAACTCGTCCACCAAGCCGACAGCGTAGGCCTCGGCGCTAGAAAGCATCAACCCCTCGGTGACCAGCCGGCTGGCCTGGCGTTGACCGATGATCCAGGCAAGGCCGCGGAAGATCACCGGCGGCAGACCGAGGCCGACGCGCACTTCGTTCAAACCGATCCGGAACGGTCGCTCCTCGCTGCCCTCGGCCATGATCCGCCGGTCGCACCACATGGCGATCACCGCTCCCCCGGCCGGGCTGTGGCCGGTCAGCGCCGCCGCTACAGGAATCGGCGAGGAGGCCAGGGCGCGCATCAAGCGATAAAAATCGCTCCACATCGCGTGGATGGCCGCGTGGTCGAGGGTCAGCAGGTGGGGCACATCGAGGCCGGCCGAAAACATCCCCGGCGCACCGGAGAGCACCAGCGCTTTGGCGCCCTCGTCAGAAGCCGCGGTAACGGCGGCGAGCAGGGCGCTGACCAACTCCGGGCTCAACGCGTTGGCCGGCGGCCGAGCGAGACGCAGTTCGCGGATGGTGCCCTGCGGCTGGTCGGTGTGGTCGTGTACATCCAGCATGTGGTGAGCCTCCAAAGTGGAATCGGGTCAGAGTGGGCGATGGTCGCAATCGGGGTGGCCCTCGCGTATTGAGCTACGGCAGCCATCGAAACAGAGGATGGCTAACGACTAGGGGACCGTCGCCGACCAGGCGGCGGTCGCTCCGCTCTCGAAGCCGTCACTGAAGATCTCCTGCGCCGCCTTGGGCTGCGGAAAAGTGAATCCGCCCGCCGCCGTCACTTCGATAATGTTGTCGAGTTCCCGGTCGCGGGCCGCGGAGTAGGGCACGTAACCTTCGGCGAGGGTCAAGCTCTGGTAGTCGTTGTGGCGGGCCACGTTGGCCGAACCCAGCGGCGCGGTCTCGTCCCACAGGTAGTCGACGGAAACCACCAGCCGGCTATCGCCGCCGGCGCTGAGGTAATGGGCCAACATCGCCACCCGGAAGGCGGTGTCGGCGGGCGGCTGCGGGGTCAGTTCATTGTAGAAAACATCTTCGACCCCGATGCCGTCGATCGTCGCCAGGTAGCTGAGCCCTTCGGCGTCGAGAATCTCGCTGTCGTCGACGACGATGTCGGAACCGTTCTGCGGGAAGACCAGGAAGTTGCTCACCCCGCGGCTGACGCGAGCGTAGGTGGCGATCTCACCCACCAGGTCGATCATGTCGGTGCGTGCGCCGGCGCGGGTGCGCTCGCCATCGTCGGCCCAGAAGGTGAAGGCGTCGATGATGTCGAGATAGACGCCGTCGAACCCCTGATCGATGATGCGGTCGAGGAAGGATTTGTTGGCGCCGGAGGCGGTACCGAAGAGAATCGCCTTCCAGGCCGGATCCCAGTAGCGCACCTTGAAGTTGCCGGCGAAATCGGGGTTCTCGGGCCCCAGCCAGGCAGGCTGCGTCATGTTCCACGCCGAGTCCCAGTAGTAGCGGTAGCTCTCCGCCTCGCCGATCGAGAAGTAGGCTAGTACCACCTTGCCGCCGCTGTGCAAGGTAGCCACATCGGCCGGCGTCAACTCACCGCCCCCCGTGCCGTCCAACGAGTAGTCCACCACCAGGCCGTCGAAGGAGGTCGCCGCCAAGTCGGCCACCGAGGCTCCGGGAGCGTACTGCAAGACGTAAAGCCAGTCGTTGACCTGGGCCAAGCGAGGATCGAGAGCAGCGAGGGGCAGAGCCAACGCCGCCAAAAAGATGCAAAGAAAAGCAGGCCGCGAGAGCCGACCCATTGATTTCACAATGGCGTGGGTATTCAAGGCAGAACCTCCAGGCAATGACGTTCCAGATCGACCAGAACGCCGCGGGGCGATTAAATCACACGGCCAAGCCACGCTGCGACGCGGCCACCTTGGTCGCGGGGGCGCGGCTGTGGAGCTTCGACTGCCGGCTCAGCGCCGCCGCCACCAGGCTGCGCATCTCGCCGCAAGCGAGTGGTCCCCGCCACTCCCATTGTGGCGAACAGTCATATTGCTTAGTTCGACACCGGCAGCCGCACTCCGACTTCCGCCCCGCCACCCGGGCGGTTGCCGGCCTCCACACTGCCGCCGTACCCCTCGGCGATCGCCTTGACGATGGCCAGACCCAGACCGGTGTGATCACTCCCCTTCTGCTCCGGCCGGTAGGAGAAGAAGCGCTGAAAGATGCGGTCGAGGTGCTCGGGAGGAAAACCGGGGCCACGGTCGGCGACCCGCACCAGCGCCTCGTCCCCTTGGCGCTCCAGCGTCACCTCTACCACCGAGCCGGCAGGCGCGAAGCTGAAAGCGTTGTCGAGTAGGTTCTCGAAGATCTGGCTCAACCGGTCGGCGTTGGCCTGGACTTCGACCGGCTCCGCCGGCAGTTCGCTCTCGATCGTCACACCGCCCGGCAGCCGCAAGCGGCGCCCTTCGAGCCAGCGCTCGAGCAACGCCGACAGATTCACCGGTTCGACCTCTTCTTCGTCCAGCCGGGCGTCGATCAAACTCACTTCCCGCACCGCCGAGAGCAAGCGCTCCAAACGGGCCACATCGCGCTCGACCAGGGCCAAGAACCGACGCCGCTGCGCCGGCTCTTCGACCTCGGTCAGCATCTCCGTGGCGGTGCGGATCGAGGCCAACGGATTCTTGAACTCGTGGGAGACGTCGGCGGCGAAGGACTCCATGAAGCCGATCCGCTCCTCCAACCGTTGCGACATCCCCTGGAGTGAGCGCGCCAGATCGCCGATCTCATCCTGCCGCTTCCAGCCGCCGAAGCGGCCGGTCAGCCGTCCGCGTCGATCCAGCAAGGCCGCCGCTTCGTTGCCCAGCAGGGTCAGCGGGCGAGCGATGGTACCGGCGAGCAGAAGGCTCAAGATCACCGCCGCGACGACCGAACCGACGAAGACCTTGAAGACCGCCAAGCGCACCTCGTAGAGGCCGTTGAGCAGGCGGAATGTGGACTGCGACACGAGGACGGCTCCGACCGGTTCCCCCGCGTCATCCAGGATCGGGATGGCGCTAAACAGGGTGATCGAGCGCTGTCCGGCGGTGACCCGGGTCGTCGCTCCGTAGCGGCCCGCCAGCGCCGCCGCGATCTCAGGACCGTCGAAAATCTTCTCGGCCGAATAGAACTCCCGCTCCTCGGCGCCCGGGCCGGGCCCACCGGTGAGGCGATCATAGAAACGAAACAGCGAGGCACCGAGCCGATAGAGCCAGTTGGAACGCGGGTCCTGGGCCGCTGCCTCCTGACCGACCGGGGCCACCTCGCCGCCCTCCGCCTGGGGGCCGTGGCGGCTCGAATCGGCCAGCAGTCTCCCCGCACTGTCGATCACCCGCAGGCGCGAGGTGATGCGTTGGTTGAGACCCACCAAGATCGTCTCGGCTTGCGCGGGGTCGAGTGTACCGGTGGCGCCCAGGGCCGCCGCCAGAATGCGCCCCTGCTGTACCATCGACTGCTCTTGAGCCTCGAGCATCTGGCTCTCGAAGGTGTCCAGGTAGAGAACACCGGCAGCCGGGAGAAAGAGGAGCAAGACGTTGAAAGCGAGGAGCCGGATCCAGATTCTCGACAGTCGCCGATGCCAGCCGGTGAGCCGGCGACGCCACGGCGGAGCTGAGGAAGAAGCGGTCACCAGTCAGTCCGGCTTGTAGCGATAACCCAGTCCGTAGACCGTCTCGATGGCCTCGAACTCCGGCTCCACGGCTACAAACTTGCGCCGCAGCCGCTTGACGTGGCTGTCGATCGTCCGCTCGGTGAGGTAGGTGTCGTGTGGGTAGGCCTCTTCGAGCAACTGGGCCCGGGTCTTGACGTGGCCAGGGCGCCGCGCCAGGGCTTCCAGCAAGCGAAACTCGGTCACCGTCAACGGTACCTCGCTTCCAGCCCATTTGACCTGATAGCGGTTGAGATCGAGAACCAGGCTCCCCACCTCGTGCAGCGCATCCTCCTGCGAGGATCGGGGTTCCCGGTTCAGGGCGAGGCGGCGAAACAGCACCTTGACCCGCGCCACCAGCTCGCGCATCGAAAAGGGCTTGCAGAGGTAGTCGTCGGCCCCCAGTTCCAGGCCGAGCACACGATCGAACTCCTCGTCGCGCGAGGTGAGAAAGATGATCGGCAGGGCGTCGGAAACGGAGCGCAAGCGGCGGCACAACTCCAAGCCGTCCATCCGCGGCATGGTGATGTCGAGCACCGCCAGATCGGGCAGCGCCGTTTCGCATGCCTCCCAGGCTTCCAGGCCATCGCCGTAGGTGTCGACCCGATAGCCCTCACGCCGCAGAGCGAAGCTGACCGTTTCGAGGATGTTCTCCTCGTCGTCGACGACAGCGACCCGGAAGGAGTTGACCTCCCTCACCGGGCCGCTGCTCGTTGCTGGCGTGGACTCTCTACGGCCAGATCCCTCGTTCGAGAGCGACCGTCGCCACCCGCGTGATGGCGCGGACATAGGCCGCGGTGCGCAAGTCCGCCCGCTTCAGCTCCACCTTGGGCAAGCCCCGCTTGGCCCGTTGCTCGGTCAGAGCATCGAGTGATCCATTGATCTCCTGCTGCCGCTTCAGCACCGCGTCCGTGGCGCGGGTCATGTAGCGTTCCAGCTTGCCGTTGACCTCGACGAGATCCCACTGCTCGTTCTCGATGTTCTGCAGCCACTCGAAGTAGCTCACCGTCACTCCGCCGGAGTTGGCCAGAATATCGGGCAGAACATGGATGCCGCGAGCAAAGAGGGCACGATCGGCGGTCGGAGTCGTCGGACCGTTGGCCGCCTCGATGATGAAGCGGGCCTGAATCGAGTCGACATTGCCGCCATGGATCTGATTCTCCAGCGCTGCCGGGATCAAGATGTCGCACTGCGTGGCCAGCAGCTCGGTGGCGCTGATCGGCGTCGTACCAGCCAGACCGCCGACCGATCCGGTCTCCTGCTTGTGCGCGACCGCCGCCGCCGGATCGATCCCGGAGGGATCCATCACCGCGGCCCGCGAGTCACTGATGGCGATGATGCGAGCTCCGGCTTCGGCGAAGAGTTCAGCCGCGATCGACCCGGCGTTGCCGAATCCCTGGATCACCACCGTGGCACCCTCGACCGAACTCATCCCATCGACCAGGCCACTGGCCAACGCGCGCTGTGCGGAGAACAGGCAACCGCGAGCCGTGGCTTCGCGACGGCCGAGCGAACCTCCGAGATCGACCGGCTTTCCGGTCACCACCGGCAGGTTGTTCTTGCCCGCGTGAACCATCTGGTAGGTATCGTAAATCCAGGCCATCGTCTCGCCATTGGTGTTGACGTCCGGCGCGGGCACGTCGATATACGGGCCGATGGCATCGCCAAGATCGACGACGAATCGCCGGGTGATCCGGCGCAGATCCTTCTTGGTCAAGGTCTTGGGTTCACAGACCACGCCGCCCTTGGCGCCGCCGAAGGGGACACCGACCACGGCGCATTTCCAGGTCATCCACGAGGCCAATGCTCGCACTTCGTCGGCGGAGACATCCGGATGGAAGCGAATCCCGCCCTTGCCCGGACCGCGCACGCGGTTGTGCAGGCAGCGGTAGCCAACAAAGGTTCGGACATCACCGTCCTCCGTCTCGATCGGAAACTCGACGGTGATCAGACGATCGGGCCGCTTGAGATACTCGATCAGCCCCGCCTTGATTTCAGGGATGTAGAGGCATGCTTTATCGAACTGTTGCTGCGCGATGTGAAACGGGTTGAGATCCTCAGTGCCGGTGGCCGGCAAAGCGGGCGCAGGTGCGGTAGCGACGGATGATGGGTTGTTCACGGGAGCCTCCCAAAGTGGGTTGTAGGAGCTATCAGGTGGGCCCAAAATTAGACCCGAGCTGATCCTAAGTAATTCCGCTGCCGCGAACAAGCACCTTCGCTCCCCTAGCGCACAAAACTACCTGCGGAGAAACAGCCCCCCGCGCCCACGAGCCTAGAAATACCCTATTGGGCTAGGGTCCAGCCCCCTACTTTGCAGCGGTACACGCCACTCAAGCCACGCCGCTCTTTTCGCCTCGGTGCTCCCCATTCTCAGCCCCCAGGATGGCGGCGTTGACCTCCCCACCCACCAGAATTGCCAACCCGGTCAGGTAGAACCACAAGAGCAGGATAATTACCGCTCCCAGCGAGCCGTAGACGCGGGTGTAGACCGCCACCTGCGAGAGGTAGAGTTTGAGAGCGAAAGAGGCCAGCAGCCAGACCGCAACGCCGGCGATGGCTCCGGGGGTGAACCAACGCAGACCGCGGCGGCGCAATCCACCGGCGGCAAAATTGTAGAGCAGGTCGAAGGCGAAGAGGACGAAGATCACCGCCAGGGGCCGCTGCAGCCAACTCCACGCCTGCAGCAGGAAGGAGCCGCCGTAGTCCAGCCTCCCGGCCACGGTTCGGGTGATCGCGCCACCATAGAAGACGATCACCAAGCCGACCGCAACCAGAATGGTGAAGCTCAGAGCCAGCGCCACCGAAATCGCCTTGCGTGCCCACAGCGGACGAACATAGCGAGATTCATAGGCACAGGCTAAGCCTCTGCCGATGGCGTCGACACCCCGCGACGAAGCCCAAACCGCCAGCAGGATGCCGAGCGAGAGCTTGCCACCGCGGGCGTTGCCTATCTCGACCAGATTGTCGCGGATCAACCGGAAGGCTGCGGGATCGGGAATCACCGCCTGGAGATAGTCGAACAGCGAACCGCGCAGGTCGCTGCCTTCCCCCACCATCTGCCCGAGAACGGCGGTGAGCACCAGAAGTAGCGGGAAGATCGAGAGCAGAAAGAAATAGGCCAGCTCGGCAGAGCGCCCGAGCACCTCGTCGCGCACACAGGAGCGCCAGACCACTCGCAGCAACGCCCGCCTACGCAGACCTCCAAACCTCCACATCGCCCGGCCCTACCGCTCAACACCCGCCGGGCACAACACTAGAGAGCGGCGGACGAGACCGGCCAGGCTGTGCGTACGGCTGCTGCGCGATGGGTAGATGACCACGGTGTGCCTCTTGGCAATCGATTTCCGGGACGACGTCAGAATCAGGGTCGGGGTTGCAGCGCAGAATACTCACCCTACCGGAACCATGCAACCGAGTCGGTGAGCGTGCACCCCACAATTGAAGCTGGTAGTTTCCACCGACGATGAACGCGAAACCTAGCCGCCGGCAAGCAGCGGAGCGGGTGGAGGAACTCTCGGCCGAGCTGCGGCATCACGAGTATCTCTACCACGTCAAGGACGCGCCGGAGATCTCCGATGCCGCCTACGACGAGTTGTTTCATCAGCTCAAGGCGCTCGAAGAGCAGTTCCCCGAGTTGCTCTCCCCCGACTCGCCAACGCAGCGCGTGGGTGGAGCGCCGCTGCCCGGGCTGGAAACGGTGGAGCATACCGCCGCCATGTTGTCGCTCGATTCGTCGCAAGACGCGGCTCTACTGCGCCGCTTCGACGCGCGGCTGCGCAAGGCGCTGGCAGGGGCCGAGATCCGCTACGTCGTCGAACCCAAGCTGGACGGCGCCTCGCTCGAACTGGTCTACGAGGAGGGCAGACTCATTCGGGGGGTGACCCGCGGCGACGGCCGCACGGGCGAGGAGGTGACGGTCAACGTGCGCACCATCCCCTCGGTGCCGCTCAGGCTGCGCAACACCGACCGGCCGGTGCCGCGGCTCTTGGCGCTGCGCGGCGAGGTGATCATGCTGGCCAGCGCTTTCGAGGCGCTCAACGAGCGACTGATCCAAGCCGGCAAGGAGCCCTTCGCCAACCCTCGCAACGCCGCCGCCGGCGCCCTGCGCCAACTGGACAGCCGCATCGTCGCCCAGCGCCCCCTGGCCACCTACGCCTACGACGTGCTGGTGGTCGAAGGGACTCAGCTGAAGACTCAGTGGGAAGTGCTGGCGGCGATGCGCGATTGGGGACTGTGGGTCAACGCCGAGCCAAGACGGCTGACCACGGTCGAGGAAATCCTCGCCTACCACAAGAATCTCGAGGATCGGCGCGACGACCTGGGCTACGAGATCGACGGCATCGTGATCAAGCTGGACGACATCGAGCTGCGCCAACGCCTCGGCTCCACCTCGCACCATCCGCGTTGGGCCTACGCCTACAAATTCCCGCCGCGCCGCGAAGTAACGCGGATCCTCGGGATCCTCGCCAGCGTCGGCCGCACCGGCCGGGTGACGCCGGTGGCGATCATGAATCCGGTGGAAATCGGCGGCGTCACCGTCAGCCGCGCTACCCTGCACAACCGCGAGGAAGTGGCACGAAAAGATGTGCGGGTGGGCGACAAAGTCCGCGTCGAGCGGGCCGGAGACGTGATCCCGCAGGTCGTCGAACGGATCGACGAGCCCGGCCGCGAGCGCGCCGAGCCCTTCCGCATGCCCGCCACCTGCCCCTCTTGCGACACGCCGCTGGTGGAGCGCGGCCCCTTCTCGATCTGCCCCAACGCCTTCGCCTGCCCGGCGCAGCTGGTGGGGCGCCTCTTCCACTTCGGCTCGCGCCACGCTCTGGACATCGAAGGGCTGGGTGAGGAAACCGCCACCCTCTTCGTCCAGACCGGCCTGGTCAAACAGCTCCCCGACCTTTTCGACCTCACACCCGACCAGCTGCTACCCCTCGAAGGGTTCGCCGCCAAGTCGGCGACCAATCTGGTCGAGGGAATCGACAAGGCGGCGCACGTCGAAGTGGCGCGTTTCCTCTTCGGCCTCGGCATCCCGGAGGTCGGCACCACCGTGGCCAGGGATCTGGCTCGCCACTTCGGAACCTTCGCCGCCATCCGCGCCGCGAGCGAAGAACAGCTGAGAGCCATCGACGGCGTCGGCCCCCGGATGAGTGAAGAGATCACCACCTTCTTTGCCGACGAACACAACGCCCAACTCCTCGACCGCCTGCTCAGCAAGGTGCACTTGATCGAAACCGAACCCGCCAAGAACGCAGAAGGCAACGAGGCCGGCGACCTACCCCTCGCCGGCACCAAAGTCGTCTTCACCGGCGGCCTGCCCCACTTCACCCGTCAAGAAGCCAAAGCCAAGATCGAAGCTCTCGGCGCCCGCGTCGTCTCCTCCGTCTCCAAGAAAACCACCTACGTCATCGTCGGCGAGGACCCCGGCTCCAAGCTGGCCAAGGCGCAAAAGCTTGGCGTGGAAGTGCTCGACGAAGCGGGGTTCGTGGCGCTGGTGGAGGATGGAGAAAGAAAAGGCTGAGGGCACGCATCGGCGGGAGGCTCACGGCCTTGCCCGCCCTCCCTGGGGTTCGGCAACTAGCCGCTTGCCGCCTCCGAGTTCACCACCCCGGCGATACCTCAATCTACCGCCCACGGCCGGACAGGCACGACCCAAGGAGATCCCTCCTCAACTCTGCGCGAGCTATGATCCTCGGATTGCAGGCGGCCCCGTGAGCCGCCTTCTTTCACCTCCGTTTCGACCCGAGAGAAGCCCCCGTCATGGAAAACGCCGATATCGCCCGCGTGCTCACCGAGCTTGCCGATCTGCTGGAGATTCAGGGGGCCAATCCGTTTCGCATTCGTGCCTATCGCAACGCGATTCATACGGTGAGCGAGCAGACGGTGCCCTTTCGGCGGATGGTGGCCGAGGGGCAGGATCTCACCGCTCTGCCGGGGATCGGCAAGGAGATGGCGAGCCACATCCGGGAGTTGGTGGAGAGCGGTGACTTGGCGCTGCTCGGCCAACTCGCCGAGGAGATTCCGCGCACGCTGGTGACCCTCAAGCGACTGCCCGGGGTCGGCCCGAAGAAGGCGAAGAAACTGTGGGTCGAGCTGGGTGTCGAGACGGTCGATGGGCTGGAAGCGGCAGCTCAGGAGGGTGAGGTGGCCAAGCTCGCCGGCTTCGGCGCCAAGAGCCAGGAGAAGATCCTCACCGCCATCGCCGACTACCGCGAGCACAGCCAACGCATCCGCATCGACCAGGCCGACGAGGCGGTGCGACCGCTGCTAGAGATGTTGCGAGCCTTGCCGGAAGTGACCCGCCTGGAGGTCGCGGGCAGCTACCGCCGGCGCAAGGAGACGGTCGGTGACATCGATCTACTGGCGGTCGCCACCGAGCCTGAACCGGTGATGACGGCCTTTACCAGCTATCCGGCGGTAGAACGGGTCGAGATGTCCGGCCCGACGCGCGGCTCGGTAATGCTGCGCAGCGGCCTGGAGGTCGATCTGCGCATCGTCACCCCCGAAAACTACGGCGCCGCGCTGGTCTACTTCACCGGTTCGAAGGAGCACAACGTCAAGCTGCGCATCCGAGCTGTCGAGCAGGGCTTGAAGGTCTCCGAGTACGGGGTCTACCGGGTCACGCCGGAGGAGCGCGACGCGGACGACATCGCCGCCGGCCAGCGCATCGCTGGGGAGAGCGAGGAAGAGGTCTACGCCGCCCTCGGCCTCACCTGGGTACCACCCGTGCTGCGCGAAGATCGCGGAGAGATCGAGGCGGCGGAGATCACGGCGGAGGCCGATGGCACTCTTCCCCACCTGGTCGAGGCCGGCGACCTGCGCGGCGACCTGCACATGCACTCCACCTGGTCGGACGGCCGCAACTCGATCGAGGAGATGGTCGAGGCCTGCGCCAGCCGGGGTTACAGCTACCTGGCGATCACCGATCACAGCAAGGCGCTGGCGATGACCCACGGCCTCGACGCCACCCGCTTGCGCCAGCAGTGGGAAGAGATCGCCGAGGTGCAGGCACGCCACCCCGAGATCCGCATCCTGCGCGGCCAGGAGATCGACATCCTGCAAGACGGCAGCCTCGATCAGGAGGAAGAGATTCTCGAAGGGCTGGATATCGTCTTGATCTCGGTCCATTCCCACTTCGAGCTACCGCCGGCCGAGCAGACCCGGCGTATCCTGCGCGCCGTCGCCCACCCGCAGGTCAACCTGCTCTGCCATCCGACCGGCCGGCTGATCAACCGTCGCAAGCCGATGCAGTTCGACCTCGACGAGGTGCTCCACGCCTGCGCCGAGCACGGCGTCGCCGTCGAGGTCAACTCCCACCCCCAACGGCTCGACCTCAAGGACACCCACCTGATCCGCGCCCGCGAGCTGGCCATCCCCATCGCCATCAACACCGATGCCCACATCACCACCGGCCTCGACCTGCGCCGCTACGGCATCGATCAGGCTCAGAGAGCCTGGCTGGGTCGCGAGCAGGTGTTGAATTGTCGGGAGCTGGACGGGTTCTTGGCGTGGCTACATGGCTGAGTGCTTCTGCCTGTTAGACTGTGGATTAGAATAGCTATTCTCTGCCACATGGAGGCACCATGAGAACCGTACAGATGACCCTAGACGAACCGCTTCTCCAGAGAGTGGACGAAGCAGCAGGTAAGCTCAAAACGAGCCGTTCAGCTTTCACCAGGAAGGCTCTTCAGATTGCGCTGAACCAGCTAGCCGTACGCGAGAAAGAGCAGGTTCATCGGCAAGGCTACGAGCGTTACCCAGTCCAAGCTGGAGAGTTTGACATCTGGGAGGACGAGCAGGTCTGGCCGGACTGATGCGACGCGGCGAGATTCGTTGGTACACCTTTCGACAACCAGACAAGAAGCGTCCAGTGCTGATCCTCACTCGAAGTTCAGCGCTCGATTACTTGGGCGAAGTGACAGTCGCCCCGATCACAACCCGGATTCGCGAAATTCCCACCGAAGTGTTCCTCGCCAAGGACAAGGACATGCCGAGGGACTGTGCCGTGAACCTAGATCATATTCAGACGGTAGCCCGTGGACGAGTTGGGACCATGATTACCCACCTGAACCCGCGACATTGGCCACAAGTACAAGCCGCCCTTCTCTTCGCTCTCGGCTTTCCTTCCGTTTGAGGAAAAGCTTCCTCAAGAACGACACACAAAATCATCAGTCAACGGACTCCACGCGGAGGAAGCGATGAGACGAACGCATAGGCAGTTAGCCGCAATCGCGGCACCCATTTTCGTGCTGGCCCTGGCACTGGGAGCCTGCTCCAAGCCACCGGCGCCCGAGCCCCGGGAGAAGGAGTTGGTCACCGAGGAGGTCTACGAGAGTGAGGTGGACCTGAGCGGAGATGTGTCCGAGGAGGCACCGGACGAGGTTGACCTGGAGGAGATGGGGTTGGTGCTGCCGGCAGACGAGGACGAGGACGAAGACAAGGACGAAGGAGGGGGAGAGAACCAGAACTAAGCCGTTCGGATCCTCTCCAGGTACTCACCCGCCCGCGCCAAGAAGGGTTCGCTCCACTCGTGGCCACCATCGAAGACGACGGTTTCCACGCTGACTCCGTGCTGCTGGAGCACCTCCTGATCGGCCCTCAACTTGCCATCGTGGTACCACTCGTCACCCGTGCCACGACCCAACAAGACCGAGGGCAAGCTGGCGAGGGTTTCCCCTCGTGCCACGTCCGGTGGTACATCGCCGGCCAGCGCCACGAAGCCGGCGGGTGGAGAGCCGGCCGAGGTGGCGGCACGGTAGGCCATGGCTACGCCCTGCGAAAACCCGGAGAAGACCATCGGCTGGCCAGCGCAGCGCGGCACCTGACGGTGGACCTCTGCGATCACCGCGGTGACATAGCGCAGGTTGTCGGCGATGGCCGATTCGCGGTTGAAGCGGGTCATCCAGCCGGCGACCACCTCGCCGGTGCGACCGCGGTAGAAGTCGCGCAACCCTTGCACACTACAGACGGTCCACCGTTCGATACCGGGAATGCGCAGCTGTTGCCGGAAGTGCTCCTCCGCCGTTTCTCCGTAGCCGTGAAAGCCGACCAGGAGGGGACTGTGCTCTGTGCCAGCGGCCGGCGAGAGGAGGTAGTGGCCCTGAATGGACGTCTCGATCCGGTAAGCCTCGCCGGTCCGGCTGGGCTGCGAAGACTCGGCGGGAGGCGGACTCACGACTCCACCTCTTTCGCTGTCAGTGCTTCGCTGGTCAACCCTTCGCCAGACAGCCAACCGGCGTAGAGTTCGGGCCGTCGATCGCGAAAAAAGAGACGCCGTGCCGTCGACTGGGCCGCCGCGTCGAGATCCAGGTCCACCACCACCAGGTCCTCTTCGAGATTGCCGCCGCGCGCCAGGAGGCGCCCTTCCGGATCGCTGACGAAGGACTCGCCGGCGAAGGTCAAGGTCTCCTCCTCGCCCACTCGATTGCACAGAGCAACGAAGTAGCCGTTCTGGAAGGCGGCGGCGCGCACCTCAGCCTCGTACATTCCCTCGGGCCACTCGCCAATCACTCCCGCCTGCGGAACGCAGACGATCTCAGCCCCGGCCAACCCTAAGGCACGCATGTATTCCGGGTAGTGGCGGTCGTAACAGATCGCCACCCCAACCTTGCCGACCTGAGTGTCATAGACCGGCGCCCCACGGTCTCCCGGCGCGTAGTAGCACTGCTCGTGGAAGCCCTCATAGTCGGTGATGTGAACCATCCGGGTGATGCCGAGCAGGGTGCCATCGGCATCGAAGACCGGGGAGCTGTCAAACAGGCGGCCGTCGTCGCCCCGCTCGTAGAGATTGAAGACGGTGACCAGAGCGAACCGTTTCGCCTGCTCGGCGATGCGCTCGCTAATCGGCCCCGGAATCGGTTCCGCCAGCTGCCCGGCCCGCGGATCGTCAGGCCGATGAGGGAAAAACCGATCGAGAACCACCTCCGGAAAGACCACCAACTCGGCACCAGCCGCGCTTGCCTCCTCCATGGCGCGCAACGCGCGCTCCAGGTTGGTCTGGCGATCGGGGGTCGAGAGGATCTGGGCAAGAGCAATTCGAACGGTGCGGGCCATGGTTTGTATCAACTCCTTAGCGGTGCGGCCAGCTCGCGCACCTGTTGTTCGATGCGTTCGACCAGCTGGGGATCATCCCAGTTCTCTTCGACCGTGCGCACCAGGGCGCTGCCGACGACCACTCCGTCTGCCACCTTCGCCACTTCAGCCGCTTGCTCCGCAGTCGAGATGCCGACACCGACGGCGATCGGCAGCTTGAGCCGACAACGCAGCCGTTTCACCCGCTTGCTCAGTTCAGGATCGAGCAAGGCCTGCTCTCCGGTCACCCCGCGCCGCGACACGTAGTACAGGAAGCCACTGGAAGCCTCCGATGCCTTCTTGATGCGCTCCTTGGTGCTGGTCGGAGCGAGCAAGAATATGGCATCGAGGCCCCGCGCCTGCAGCGCCGGGATCAATTCGCGGGCCCCTTCCTCCGGCGGCAGATCGACACACAGTACGCCATCGACGCCGGAAGCGGCGGCCTGCTCGGCGAAGTTCTCGACCCCGCGGGCAAACACTGGGTTGAAGTAGGTGAAAAGGACGATCGGCACACCGAGTGCGTCCCGCTTCATGGCGATCAGCTCCAGGAGTTTGGACATCGTTGTGCCCGCATCGAGAGCACGCTGGGCCGCCACCTGGATGACCGGCCCGTCGGCCACCGGATCGCTGAACGGCATGCCCAACTCGATCAGATCGGCACCGCCCGCCACCAGGGCATCGAGCAACCGGCCGGTGGTTTCGAGGTCCGGGTGGCCGGCGACAAGGAAAGGAATGAAGGCGGCCCGCTTCTCGGCCTTGCAGCGGGCAAAAACCTCGGCAATCGCGTTCACCGCTCCACCGTTCCTTTCTCCGCCCGTGGGTGGGCGGCATCCCAGCTCTGCACCGACTCAACATCCTTGTCGCCGCGCCCGGAGAGGTTGACCAAGACGACATGGTTGGGCGAAAGGCGCGCCGCCCGGCGAAAGGACTCGGCCAGCGCATGCGAACTCTCGAGAGCCGGCAGGATCCCCTCCGTCTCGCTGAGGCGGTGGAAGGCCTCGATCGCCTCGGCGTCACTGACCTGCGTGTACTCGACCCGGCCGCGTTCGGCGAGCAGGGCGTGCTCGGGTCCGACCGCCGGGTAGTCGAGGCCGGCGGAAACCGAGTGAGTGGTGGCCACCTGGCCGTCGCCATCCTGCAACAACATTGTCTTGGTACCGTGCAGCACGCCCAGCGCGCCGCCGGAAAACCGGGCGGCATGATCGCCGAGCGCATCGCCGCGGCCTCCCGCCTCGACGCCGATCATCCTGACGCCGGCATCGTCCAGGAAGGCTGAAAAGAGGCCGATGGCGTTGCTGCCCCCACCGACGCAGGCGACCGCCAAGTCAGGGGCGGAGCGCTTGGCCTGCTTCTTGAGCTGCCGTTTGGCCTCCTCGCCGATGACGCGGTGGAAATCGCGCACCATGCGCGGGAAGGGATCGGGACCGAGCACCGAGCCGAGAATGTAGTGGGTGGAGTCGACGTTGGTCACCCAGTCGCGCAGCGCCTCGTTGATCGCATCCTTGAGTGTCTGGCTGCCGGTGGCGACCGGCTCGACCCGGGTCCCCAGCAGCTGCATGCGATAGACGTTGGGCCGCTGGCGGCGCATGTCCTCCTCGCCCATGTAGACGACGCATTCGAGGCCGAGCAGCGCCGCGGCGGTGGCGGTGGCCACCCCGTGCTGTCCGGCACCGGTTTCGGCGATCACCCGCCGCTTGCCCATCTCCACCGCCAGCAACGCCTGGCCGAGCGCGTTGTTGAGCTTGTGGGCACCGGTATGCAGTAAATCTTCACGCTTGAGATAGATCCGCGCGCCGCCCAGCTGGTCGCTGAGCCGCTCGGCCAAATAGAGCGGCGTCGGCCGGCCGGCGTAGTCGCGCAGCAGCATTGCCAACCGCTTCTTGAAGCGGCGGCGGCGAGAATGCTTGTCGTAGGCGCGGGCCAGCTCCTCGACGGGAGCCATCAACGTTTCTGGAATGTAACGCCCGCCGTAGGCGCCGAAGTAGCCGGCGTCGTCAGGCAGGTTGTCGGATCGAGCCATGCTGGCCAACCTCCTCAAAGAGCTGGTCGAGTAAGTGAAAATCCTTGATCCCGGGTGCCGACTCGACGCCGGAACAGACGTCGATCCCCCAGGCGCCGCTCTCCCGCGCCGCCTGCAAGGCATTTCCCGGCCCGATGCCTCCGGCGACCAGGATAGGGCGCCGCCGTCCGTCCCGGTCGAGGATAGTCGGACTGCCGGTGATTTCGCGCAGCGCACCATAGGGCCAAACCGCGCCGCTGCCGCCGTAGAGCGTCGGGTGGCGGACGTCGAAGAGAAATCCCCAGGCATGGGGGAAGTCGGCGAGCGCCACCTGTGACAGATCGCCGTCGGTCCGGAAGACTTGCAACGCCCGATCGCCGAACGCGGCGACGCAGCGCGGCGACTCGTCGCCGTGTAGTTGCACCAGATCGAGCCCCACGGCGCGGTCGATTTCCTCGATTTCGCCCTCCGGTCGATCGACGAATACACCGACCACCGTCGCCTCACCACGTACCGCATCGGCGATCGCGCGAGCTCGTTCGACGGTGAGAGCCCGCGGGCTCGGAGGGTAGAAGTTGAGACCGATCATCGCCGCGCCGAGTTCCACCGCGCGCCGCGCCTCTTCGACTCGCGTCACACCGCAGATCTTCACTCGCGGCCTCTCACCGGGAACCGTCGCGCTCATCGCAACAGCTCTTCGAGCTTGGCGCCGGGGTCGGAAGCCAAGAGCAACGATTCACCGATCAGAAAGGCATCGAAGCCGGCCGCGGCCAGCTGAGCGATCTCGGCTTGCCCCTTGAGTCCACTCTCCGCCACCCGCAAGGCGCCCTCCGGCAGTCGGGGCACCAGAGCCTGCGAGTGGACCAGTGAAACCTCGAAGGTTCGCAGGTCGCGGTTATTGACGCCGACCAACTCCCAGCGCTCGCCGGCCAGTTTGTCGACATCGGCCGTGCTGTGCACTTCGATCAGCGGCACCAGGCCGAGATAGCGGGCCATGCCGGCGTAATCGATCAGCTCCTCGCGATCGTAGAGCGCCGCGATCAGCAGGACGGCGTCGGCCGAGGCCCGCTTGGCCCACCACAGCTGGAGAGGATCGACCACGAAGTCCTTGGCGATCACCGGCAGGCCGCTGGCGGCACGGCACTGCGCCAACAGCTCGTAGCTACCGCCGAAGAAATCGGGCTCGACCACCACCGAGAGCGCCGCCGCGCCATGGGCGGCGTAGATCATCGCCTGCTCCTCCGGTTGAACCCGGCCCTCCAGCGAGCCGAGCCGTGGCGATCCCATCTTGACCTCGGCGATGATGGCGCGGCCGCGACGGCCATGGAGCGCCGCCAGGAAGGCATTGTCTTCGACCGTTCTCGGCTCACCGGTACGCAGGACCGGTAGCTCACCACTCTCGCTGGTCGCCTTCTTCAGACGAATCCGGCGCTGCTCGATGATGCGACGCAGAATGTCGGCGATCTCAGCTGTCGGCTGATCCGAGGGCGCCGGTCGAGTATCCACGCCCTGCGTCATCCGCCACCACCCCCGGCACCACCGCCGGCGACATCACTGGCCCCGAAGCGGCGCAGCTGCTCCAGCTTGCTGGCCACGGCGCCTGAGGCGAGAGCACGACGAGCCAGGGCCAGCCCGGTCGCCAGATCCTCGGCGCGGCCGGCCACGTACAAGGCCGCTGCGGCATTGAGGGCGGTGATATCGGCCAGCGGCCCTTCTTCGCCGGCCGCCAAGCGGCGCATCAGCTCGGCATTGAAGGCCGGATCGCCGCCGGCCAACGCCGACGGCTCGACCCGTTCGATGCCGAGATCTCCGGGGTCCAGCTCGTAGAGGGCAACCTCGCCCGCTCGCACCTCGGCGACCCGAGTCAACCCAGTGGTGGTGATCTCGTCGAGGCCGTCACTGCCGTGCACCACCATCGCCCGTTCGCTACCGAGGTCGAGCAGAACGTGAGCCAGGGTCTCGACCAGGCCGGCATCGAAGACACCCAGCAACTGCCGGCGAGCGCCGGCTGGATTGGTCAGCGGTCCGAGCACATTGAACAGCGTGCGCACGCCGAGTGCCTTGCGCACCGGCATGACTTGACGCATCGCGGGATGCAAACGAGGTGCGAAGAGAAAGGCGATGCCGATCTCGCGCAGCGCCCGCGCGGCGCCGGCCGGTTCGGTTTCGATCGCCACCCCGAGTTCTTCGAGCACATCGGCCGAGCCGGACTTGCTGGAGACCGACCGGTTGCCATGCTTGGCCACCGGCGCCCCGGCGGCGGCTGCCACCAACGCCGCCGCGGTCGAAATATTGAACGTGCCCAGGCCGTCGCCACCGGTGCCGCAGGTGTCGATCACCCCTTCGACATCGTGCGGAATGCGGACCACCCGCCGCCGCATCGCCGCCGCCGCTCCGGCGATCTCCGCCGCACTCTCGCCCTTGCAACGCAGCGCTACCAGCAGCCCCGCCTTGACCGGCTCCGAAAGCTCGCCGTCCATCAACCGGCCGAACAGCTCCTCGACCTCGCCCCGGCTGAGATCCTCACCGGCGATCCACCGCTCCAAGGCAGTCCGCGCCAGGCTGGCGCCACTCATAGCGACCACCCGGCGCGCAACGAAGGCTCTCGCCCTGCCCCGGCAAGGGTCTTCTCGCCGCACTGTTCGAGGAAGTTCTCGACCAGCGTCGGCCCTTCGGGGGTCAGCACCGACTCGGGGTGGAACTGCACTCCCCAGTAGGGCAATTCGCGGTGGCGCATCGCCATCAAGGTCGCCTCGCCGCTCCACGCCAGCGCTTTCAACTCCCCACCTGAACTCTCGCTCAAACTTTCGGCTGGCACCTCCAGGCTGTGGTACCTCGCCGCCTCGAACGGGTTGGGCATGCCGGCAAACAGCGGATCTTCACCATCGGGGTCCAGGCGCACCGGTGAGGACTTGCCGTGCATCAACTCCGGAGCCAGTTCAACCCGCGCGCCAAAGGCCATACCCAGAGCTTGATGGCCGAGGCAGACACCGAGGATCGGGATCTCGGGGCGAGCGGCGAAGAGCTGGAGGCAAACGCCGGCCTCCTCCGGCCGTCCTGGGCCGGGCGAGATGACGATGCCGGAAGGCTGACGCTGCAGCAACTCCGCCACGCTGGCGGCGTCGTTGCGTACCACCTCGACCTCGGTTCCGGTCGCTGCCACCAGCTGAACTAGGTTGTAGGTGAACGAGTCGTAGTTGTCGATCATCAAGATCATCGCGCTTGCGCCTCAAGTTCCTCCGCCAGACCTACGGCCGCCAGCAAAGCCGCGGCTTTGTTCACCGTCTCGCGCTCTTCGGCCACCGGGTCGGAGTCGGCGACGATGCCGGCACCCGCGGTGACCGAGGTTTCGTCCCCTTGCACCACGAGGGTCCGAATGGTGATGCAGGTGTCGAGATCTCCAGCGTAGGAGAGGTAGCCAACGGCGCCGGCGTAGGGCCCTCGTGTCTCCGGTTCCAGGTCGTCGATGATCTCCACGGCGCGGATTTTCGGCGCTCCCGAGACGGTGCCGGCCGGAAAGCAAGCGAGCAAGGCGTCCAGGGCGCCGGCGGCACCTGGCGCCGAGCGTTCACCATCCAGCTCCGCGCTGACGCTCGACACCAAATGCATCACGTGGCTGTAACGCTCGACTTCCATGTAGCTCGCCAACCGTACGGAGCCGGGAGCCGCAACCCGGCCCAGATCGTTGCGCCCGAGATCGACCAACATCACATGCTCGGCGCGCTCCTTGGGGTCGGCGGCCAACTCCTCGGCCAGCTGCTGATCCTCGTGCTGCGTCGCGCCGCGAGGCCTGGTGCCGGCGATCGGGCGCGTCGCCAGTTGACCGCCGCGCAGCCGCACCAGCATCTCCGGCGAAGCCCCGACCAGGGCCACTTCCGGCGATTCGAGCAGCACCATGTAGGGGCTCGGGTTGACCACTCGGACGGCGCGGTACAGAGCCAGCGGATCGATCCGGCGCGGCAGGGTAAAGCGGCGAGCTAGGACCACCTGAAAGATGTCGCCGGCGCGGATGTGTTCCTGGGCGCGCAGTATCGCTCGTCTGTACTCCGCTCCGCCAAGGCTCGGCGTGGCCTCGCTGGGCGCCTTGGGTCGTTCGGACGGCAAAGCCACCGCACCGCTTCCTCCGGCGGCCACCAGCAGCTCTTCGAGTCGGTCGAGCTGCCGGATCGCTTCGACTTCACTGACCTCCCCTTCCACTTCATTGGCGATCGCCACCACGCGTTGCTGCGCGTGATCGAAGGCCACCAGCGTGTCGAAACGGGCCAGCATTGCCACCGGCAAGCCGAAAGGGTCCGGCGGCGGGTGCGGCAGCCGCTCGATCAAACGAAAGAGGTCGAATCCGAAGAAGCCGACAAAACCCCCGGTAAACGGAATCGGTCCCGGTGGAGATTCGACCTCGGCGAGCAGCCGGCGCAGAGCGGCCAGCGGCTCGCCGGTCAGCGGCCGCGAGGGGCCTTCACCCTCGGCGACCTCCAGGCGATCGTGATACAGCCGGTAGAGCTGCCGCGGGGCGACACCGAGGAAACTGAAGCGGGAAACCTGCTCGCCACCGGTCACGCTCTCAAACAGGAAGCGCCGTGGAGACAAGGAAGCCAAGCGCTGATAGACCGCCAGCGGCGACAGGCTATCGGCGAGAAACTCGCGCATGTGCGGCCGCGCGCGGCGCGGCGCGGATCTGCCGACCGGGTCAGCGGTCGCTTGCGAGGTACCGAGAGGTGAGGTGGTCATACGAAAAAAGCTCCTTCCGGACCGGAAGGAGCTTTCGAAGAATCGTGCTGTGTTGCTCTCGTCCCGGACCGTGGCGGCCGGGGAAAGATTCCCGACCTAGACGCCCGTCCAATGAATGTGACTCAGCCACCACCAGCCGCTCAATGTGGCGGCCGGGATACTGGAGCCTTTCGGCATGGAACGGCGCGGCATTGTTCAAGTATACGGTAGGGCTCGTTGGCTGTCGAGGCGCTGGCGACTCGGCTGCAACCGATCAGCGCTCGGTCGATCAATAGATGCCAACCGTGCCTACCACAACGATCACGCCTGCGGAATACCCACCGCCGGGCGCACGCGCTCCATGGTAGCTGCCGCGAGTTGTCGTGCCCGCGCCGAGTGTTGCGCCAGAGCGCGGTCTAGATCGGCACCCTCCAGGATCTCGCGACGGCGTTCGCGCAGCCCTGAAGTCAGCTCGACCAACGCATCGGCCACGGCTCCCTTGAGCAAGCTGTACTTCAGTGAACCGGCCTTGTATTCCTCCAACATTTGCGCCGCCTCGTCGCCCTGGCCGCAGGCCTTGAGGATCTCCAGCAGGTTGTTCACGCCGGGGCTGACTTCCATTCCCTCCGGGGGTGCGCCGCTGTCGGTCACCGCCGTTTTCACCTTGGCGCGCAAGCTCGCTTCCTCTTCAAAGAGCCCGACGAAGTGCTTGTCGCCTAGGCTCTTGCTCATCTTCTTGGTCGGATCGGCCAGCGACATCACTTTCGGCGTCTCGGTGAACAGCGGCCGCGGTAGATGGAAGATCCGGCCAAAGCGCTCGTTGAAGCGATGGGCCAAGCCGCGGGTGAGTTCCAGGTGTTGTTCCTGGTCCTTACCGACGGGAACGAACTTGGAGCGATAGACCAGGATATCCGCCGCCTGCAAGACGGGGTAAGTGAACAGGCCGGCGGTGACGAACTTGCCGCCCCGCTCGCCGATCAGCTCCGACTTGTCTTTGAATTGAGTCATTCGACTCAAATCCCCGTAGGAGCAGAGGCTGCCGAGAATCCAATAGAGTTCGGTGTGCTCGGGCACCAAGGACTGGGCGAACAGGACGCTGCGCTGCGGGTCGATCCCGCAGGCCAGCAGATCGGCGAACATGGCGCGGGTGTTGCGCCGCAGATCCTCGGCCTCGTAGGGCATGGTCATGGCGTGGAGATCGACGATCCCGTAGGCGCAGCGATACTGATCTTGCAGCGCCACCCAGTTGGCGACGGCGCCGAAGTAGTTACCGATATGGAGCTGCGCCGTCGGTTGAACGCAGGAGAGTACGTCGATCTGTGATTCAACTTGCTGTTCGGCCATCGCTGCTTTCCTCGACCTGATCCAGGATAGAGACGACCTTGGAAGAACCAGAAAGGCCGCCAAAAAGAAGGGCGAACCTTAGCACAGCGATCTCCGTGCTATCGATCCAAAGCGAGCAGCTGTCGGCCGAGTTCCAGCGGCAACTCCTTACCGGTCATGGCGCGAAACTGCGCCAAGGCTTGGTGCAAAAGAACTTCTCGTCCATCGATGGCGAGAAGCCCACGCTCCCGCACCCCGCGCACCAGGGCGGTCGGTACCTGCCCGTAGACCAGATCGACCACCACCGAGCCGGCGGCTAGAGCAGAGAGACCGAAGGGCAGCTCGGAGTTCACCGGTACCGCTTCACCGCCGGGCGCCGCCGCGGCCGCCGGGCGCCCCACCGGCGTGGCGTGAACCACGACGCTGTAGCGACTCAAATCCAACGCTGCCAGCGGTACGAATCCAACCTGTAGATCCTCGGCGGCTCGCCGGCCCCGCTCCTCGCCACGGTTGGCGAGGGTGACTTCGGCTCCGGCCTGGCGCAGGGCGACCACGGCGGAGCGGCCCGCGCCACCGGCACCGACGACCACCGCGGCACGGCCATCCAAGGCCACACCTCGCGCCGCCAGCGGACCGGCGACACCTTGCGGATCGGTCGCCTCGGCGCTCCAGCCATGCTCCGCATGCACCCCCTGGTCGAAGACCAAGGTGTTGGCGGCGCCGATCAGCTTGGCCAGCGGGCTCGATCCGGCGGCCACCGCCAAGGCCGCATCCTTGAACGGTGCCGTCACCGACAGCCCCAACAACGGCAAGCCAAAGGAGGGCAGGGCGCTGGATTCGACGACGTTTAACCAGAAATCGCCGAAAGCGGTGGCGTGAAACGGAAGGTAGAGCGCCGGCACATCGAGCGCCCGGTAGCCGCCGTTGTGCAGCCGTGGCGACAGCGAGTGAGCCACCGGATTGCCCACCACGCCGAATAGACGCTCGATCGGCCGCTGCTCCGGCAAGCCGTAGTCGCGGCACAACGCCTCGACGGTCGGCTGGCCCGCCGCCGCGGGAGGACCGAACCCGGTCGCTCCATAGACTACCGCCGCTCCCAGGCGAGGAGCCACCAGCCGGCTCCATAGCCCCGCCGGTCCGGAGGCGAAGGCAACCACATCGCGCCGCCCAAGAGCGTGCAAGAGGGTCAGCGGCACCAACTCCTCTCCGCTGCGGCGAGCGGCGGGGATCAGCTTGTAGAGCCGGGCCTCGACAGCCGCCATGCGCTCGAAACGGCGGCGCAACCGATCGAGTGTCTGCGGCGGACCATGCCAGGAAAGCAGCCGTTGGCGCGCAGCGACATGGTCGAGCAACTCGGGGGTGAGATCGCGATCCGCCTCGATATCGACCCAGTCGTAGCCCGCCTGGGCCGCAGCGATCAGCAGCTCGCGGCGCCGTGCGATGGACCGATGGCAGCCGCCACCCTCCGCCGCACTGCGCAACGTGAAGAGCAGCTTACGTCCGGCGCAGAGGCTGCGCAGCCTCTCCACCGGTTGTTCCAGTGTGGGCGCGGCGAGCAGATCGGCGCGGATCTCCACCACCTCGGCCTCGGCCGGAAGCCGAGCCCAGTCGGCCGTCGAGGCCGGCAGCTCGGTCAAGCTGGCGATCAGTGTCGCTCGCTCCACCGGCGTGGCCTGCTCACCGTTCATCCGCCTGCGACCGGCAGACTGGCGGTGAACGAAAACTCTCGTCGAGTTCTCAAACGGCTCCCTCCGGGGCTGCGGAGGAGGCCTCCCCGGGGAGTTCGGCGAACCGCCCGACGCTCTTCAAACTGCCCCCAAGCTGGCTCTCGACCGCCGCCAGCAGAAGGTCGGATTCGACCAGCCGGCGGACCCGTCGCAGGTCACCGTCCACCGGTCTATCGGCCAGCATCGGTTCGGCCACGGTGCGCACCGCCAGATAGGCGGCGCCGGTGCCCCGCCCTAATCGTGCGGCGATCTCGGCTCGCCGCTGCGGCTGTGTCGACGCGGCGAAGGCCTCGGCTTCGAGTTGCGGATCCAAGCGCAGCTCCACCGCCACCTGGCCCGCCGCTCCGGCATGAACCGAATCGGCGCCGGTGGCCGAATAGCCCATCCCGGCCCGCCAGTCCACCGCTTGTGCCGCCACCAGCAACTCGATGGCCAGCACCGCCTGAGTGTTGGCCAGTACCGAGCGCAACTTGCGTCCGGCGACGGTCGCCATCGAGTTGTGATCTTCATGGTTAGCCGCCGTCGGTATCGAGTCGACCGACGCCGGATGGGCCAGCACCTTGTTTTCCGAGACCAGTCCGGCGGCGCAGTATTGGCTGACCATGAGCCCTGAGTTGACCCCGCGGCGAGCGGTCAGATTGGCCGGCAGATTGCGATTGTGGTGGCGATCGAGCAGCAGTTGAACCCGCCGTTCGGCGACGCTTGCCAGCTCGGCCAAGGCAATGGCCAGGAAATCAGCCGCCAGCGCCACCGGCTGACCGTGGAAGTTGGCAGCCGAGTAGGAGGCGCGATTTCCACCTTGATAGCCCGACGGCCAATTCTCGTGAAACCGCTGATCCCACCGCTGTTGCGGATCTTCTTGCGGAAAGAAGAGAGGGTTGTCGGTCGCGGCGTTGATCTCGCGCTGCGCCACCATGCAGGCGTAGGCGATGGCATCCCGGCTGGCGCCGTGGATCACCGGGGCGGCGCGCAACGAGTAAGGGTCTTGCACCTCACCCGCCGCGTCGATCAACTGGCTGCCCTCCAGAAGCGCCCGCAGATTCGCTGCGGCCTCCTGCTGGCCGTGCTGCCCGCGCGCCTCATGGACCTTCGGGTCGAGCGCCCGGGCACAGCCACAAGCGGCCTCCATCGACAGTGCGGCGGCCACGTCCGCGATGTTGGCGAGGCTGGCGGCATCCGCCGCCGCCAGCGCCAGCAGCGCCGCCGAGACCGTCGCTCCATTGATCAGCGCCAACCCCTCCTTGTAGCTCGGTCGCGGCGGCTCTAACCCCAGATCTTCGGTCAGCTGCTGTGCCGGATCCCGAGCGGGGAGCTTGCCGCAACTGCCGGTGGCGATATCCGCCGCTTCCCGAACCTGGTAGTAGCTCCCCTCGCCGAGAAGGACGACGAAGATGTGGGCCAGCGGGCACAGATCACCGCTCGATCCCACCGAGCCGTGCAGCGGGACACGAGGAACGATGCCGCGGTTGAGCATCGCGCGCACCGCTTCGACCATGGCCATCCCGATGCCGGAATGGCCGCGCACAAAGGAACTCAAGCGCAACAGGAGAGTGGCGCGAACGACGTCGGCAGGGTAGTAACCGGAGGGGTCCTCCGGGTTGGCGTTGGTGCCGGTGCCAACCGCGTGGCTGAGCAGCAGGTTGGACTGCAACTGCTCCAGTTCGGCCGGCGGCACCGGGATGTTCTTGAACTCGCCAAAACCGGTGGTCACACCGTATTCCTGGGTCGGCGGTGCCGCCACCGTACGCCCGTGGTAGGACTCGAAGTCGCTGCGATAGCGTGCGGCGATCCTTTGAACCTGGCTGTACGCCGCCTCGATCCGCTCGACGGCGGCAGGGTCCAGCACCACCTCGACATGCGGATCGCGCGCCACCAGGGCCACCTGTTCGAGGCGTAGCGGCTGGTCACCGAGGATCACCTTGGGGTGGGCAGGCTCCGTCATCGCTCAGACCGCATCCAGAATCTCGCGCACCTTGGCCACCAAATCACTGCGTTGGACCTCGAGTTGCCCCGGCCGCTGGTGCAACCATTCGGCGCGCGACTCCACGCTGGCGGCCTGACGGCGACCGGCGTCGAGATCCTTGACGGTGACCACGCCAGCCTCTTTCTCGTTCGAGCCAAAGAGGATGGCCAACGGAATACCCATCCGGTCAGCGTACTTGAGCTGCTTGCCAACGCTTCCCGGCTTGCCCAAGAAGAGTTCCGCCGGCACGCCGGCGCGACGCAACTCCCAGGTCAGTTGCAGGTAGTCGCGGGTCAGATCCCGGTCCATCCTGGTCACCAGCACCTGCGAAGTCGATTTGCGATCATCGACCTTGCCCAGATGGGTCAGCGCCGCCAGCAGCCGGTCCACCCCCATCGAAGCACCGACCGCCGGCACCGGCTGGCCGGTGAAGCGGGTGACCAGATCGTCATAGCGGCCACCACCGAAGACGGAGCCGAACTGTGGGGCATCGAGCAGTACCGCCTCGAAAACCGGGCCGGTGTAATAGGCCAGGCCGCGGGCGATCGAAAGGTCGAGGGCGACTTGATCATCGCCATAGCCAAGAGCGGCGAGGTGGCCACTGATTCGAGCCACTGAATCGATCGTCTCGTCAGCTCCGGGCAGCCCGCGGAAAAGCTCGCGCAGGGCGGCGATCACCGCCGCACGCGAAGCCTCGCGAATGGCCAGGAAGGCCTCGATGCGGTCGACCTGGGCGGCGGTCAAGCCCAACCCTTCGATGATGTCTCCCGACTGGTCGCGATAGCCAGTGGTCAGCTCGCGGCGCACCTTCTCGGCGCCGATCTTGTCCAGCTTGTCGAGAACGCGAAAGACACCGGCGGCGCGCTCGGCGGCGATCTCGGCGTGTTCGAGCAAGAGAGTGAGCAGCGCGCGGCTGGAGAAGCGCACCCGGTAGCGCTCGACGCCGAGCGCCGCCAGCGAGTCGCACATACCGGCGACGATCTCGGTGTCGGCGATCTCGGGAGCGACACCGACCGAGTCGAGATCGAACTGGGTGAACTCGCGGTAGCGCCCCTTGTCCGGCTTGTCGCCGCGCCACACGCTGGCCACCTGATAGCGCCTGAAGGGGCGCGGCAACTCCTGTTGATACTGGGCGAAGACGCGGGCCAGCGGCACCGTCAAGTCGAAGCGCAACCCCAGTTCTTCCTCTTCCTTGTTGGTGACGCGGAAGATCGACCCCTGCGCCTCCTCGCCCGCCGAACCGCGGAGCACATCGAGATATTCGATCGCTGGAGTGGCCAGCGGCGCGAAGCCGTAGAGTTCATAGACGCCGCGGACCTTGTCGATCATCCACTGCCGCGCCAGCATCTGATCCGGCAGCAGATCGCGCAGGCCACGGGACAAGCGAGGCTTGACTTTTTTCGTCATACAGGTGGGATCAGAAAGACAATGGCGCAAGCCAATAGCGGAGCGCTCAACAGCCATGAAAGGCGAAATGGTACCGGGAACGGGATTCGAACCCATGACCTCCTGAGCCACAGTCAGGCGCTCTAACCAACTGAGCTATCCCGGCACAGGAGCGGTAGCTTATCGCGCCCTCCAACACTGCGCAACCGGAGCAGAAAACCTTTGTAGACAGAGAGTTACGGCTCTACATGGCTCTCCACCGGAGTCTCGACATGGCTCTTGACTGTACAGCCTTACAGCCCTCCGGTAGAAACTCGAGCGGCAGAGTACCCCGAGGGATCGGAGGCCAAACAGCGGTCGACATCGATACACAATGGCGCCTCGGATCGTCTGGTCGTCAACGCGTTTTCAGCTCTTCTGTGGTAGCTTTCCGTGCTGTACTTTCGAGCGCTGGCGGAGAGGCTGGTGCTGAAGATGATCGCCTCTCAAGCCGGCTAAACTGAATGCGCAGCAGGTGCGCTTCCTCCGCTTCCAGCCATGATCGCAACAACTTCGCACCCGCGTCATCCCGAGGTTTCGGTGGTGATCCCGGTCTTCAACGAGATCGAGAGTCTGCCCATTCTTGCTGACGAGTTGCGCTCGGCGCTGGAGCCCACGCAACGTCCCTACGAGGTTCTCTTCGTCGACGACGGGTCGACCGACGGGAGCGACGCAACGATGCGAGCCATCGCCGAGGCCGACGACCACTTTCGAGTCTTCCAGCTGGCGCGCAATCGAGGTCAATCCACCGCCCTGGCGGTCGGCTTCCAGCGAGCGCGCGGTAAGATCATCGTCACCCTCGACTCGGACCTGCAAAACGACCCGGCCGACATCCCCACCCTTCTCGCCGCCCTCGACGACTGCGATCTGGTTTCAGGGGTGCGCGCGCAACGGCGCGACAACTGGCTGCGCCGGGTCAGTTCCCGAATCGCCAACCGGGTGCGGGCTGGCGTCTTGAGCGACGGGATCTCCGATGTGGGCTGTTCGCTCAAGGCCTACCGCAGCGAGGTCCTGCGCCACCTTCCCACCTTCGACGGCATGCACCGCTTCCTCCCGGCGCTAGCGCAAATCGAAGGAGCCCGCGTACGCGAGGTCGAGGTCCGCCATCGGCCCCGCCGCTACGGGGAAGCCAAGTACAACATCCGCAACCGACTGTGGCGCGGCCTCGCCGACCTGATGGCGGTGCGCTGGATGCAGAAAAAGTGGATTGACCATCGACAGCTACATGCTGAGGTAACGGAGTGGAAACAGAAACCCTCTGGATAGCCATCGGCCTTCTCGGCCAAGCCCTCTTCACCTCCCGTTTCATCGTCCAATGGCTGGCTTCCGAACGGGAGAAACGTAGCATCGTTCCTCCGGTCTTCTGGCTGTTGAGTATCGCCGGGGGCGGAGTCCTCCTCTCCTACGCCATCTGGCGTAAGGACCCGGTCTTCATCCTCGGTCAATCGACCGGGGTGTTCATCTACGCTCGCAACCTATGGTTCATCTATAGCCACCGCGACCGTGGAGCGCGCTCTTGATCGCAGAATCGAATCGGCAGCGATGGAGCTGGTTCCTGCTCGCTAGCCTCGCCGCTCTTCTTTTCCTTCCCGGCCTGGGCAACCACGGCCTGTGGAACCCGGATGAGCCACGCTACGCTGAGGTAGCGCGCGAAATGCTGTTGACCGGCGATTGGTCGGTCCCCCACGTCAACGGCCGGCTCTATGCTCAGAAACCGCCGCTGCATTTCTGGCTCATCGCCGCCGTCGGCGCAATGCGTGGAGGGGTCGACGAGGTCGCCGCCCGCCTGCCCACGGCTTTGGCGGCGATCGGGACGATCTTGCTCATCTTCGCTCTCGGCCGCCGCCTGTTCGGCGAGCGCGCCGCCTGGTATGCAACCGCCGTCTTCGCCACCGGTCTCAAGATCTTGCGCCAGGGCCGCTTCGCTCAGATCGACATGCTGCTCGTCTTCCTGGTCACTCTCGCCGTCTGGTTCTGGGTACGAGCTGAGCAGTTGCACGAGCGTGGCGATTCTCGCCCGCACCACCTGCTGTTCTTCCTCGCCGCCGGGTTGGCGACGCTGGCCAAGGGACCGGTCGGCCTCTTGCCGCCGCTGCTTTCCATTCTCGCCTTCGCCGCACTGACCCGCGATCGGTCGATCCTGCGCCGGCTGCGCATGGGCCGGGGACTGTTGATCTGGCTAGCGGTAGTCGCCCTCTGGTTGCTGCCCGCGACGCTGTCGGCGGGCGGCGAGTATCTCCAACAGATGGTGGTCAAGCAGAACTTGACCCGCTACGCCAACCCCTGGCACCACCAGAAGCCCTGGTACTACTACCTGACCGTCATTCCCGGCGACTTCTTTCCCTGGTCACTGCTCTTGCCGGGAGCCTGGATAGCGGCGCGGCGTGAGCTTGCGGGGCCACGCCGGCGCTGGTGGCTCTTCACCCTGGCGTGGATTGTGGTCACCATCGTTTTCTTCAGCCTGTCGCCGGCCAAGCGCACCGTCTACGTGCTCACCATGTATCCAGCCATGGCGCTGGCGGTCGGTGTCGGTCTCGATTGCTGGATCGAGGGCTGGCCTCGATACCGCCGCTGGCTGCTCATCCCGCTGGCCTTGATCGCCCTGCTGGCGACCGCGGGCTGCATCGCGCTGCCCAAGCTGGCCGCTCACCAGGAAGCTACGGCGCTACTTTCGCCGAGACTCGTACCCCTGGCGATGGCGACCGTGGCGACCATCGGCCTGGGGGCCGCCATCGGCCTCCTCCTCGCTCTTCGCGGGCGACCGGCACATATCGCCACGGCGCTGGCGGCGGCGATGGCTACCGCCGGGCTGGCCATCGCCCTGCTCCTGCAACCGCTTCTCGACCCGGTGAAGTCCGCTCGGCCCTTGGCCATGGAGCTGCTCCAGCGCATAGGGCCAGACGATCGGTACGCCACCTACCCGCGGCTCGACGCCAACTTCGTCTTCTACACCCAGCGCTTCGCCGTCGAGTTGCACGGCGAGGAAGAGCTGTATCGCTTCGCCTCCTCCCCTCAACGAGTTTGGCTGCTGGTCGAGCGGGACAACCTGGTGAAGCTCAAGAAGCCGCTGGGACTCATCGAGGTCGCCCGGGACATCGACCTCACCGAAGGCTACGTGCTGCTCACCCAACCCCCGGCACCGAGCCCACCGCCCAACGAGGGGCAAGACGATGCGGGCGCGATGAATCGCGCCCCTACGGATCGGGGTACCGGCGTGAGAGGGCGGCCGTGAGGGCAGCGTTGTCTCGGAGCACTCGACGGTGATCACCGTCGCCGTGGCGTGGATTGCCTACTACCTGCTCCATTCCCTGCTAGCCATGGATCGAACGAAGGAGGCGGTGCGGCGGCGCTGGCCGGGACTGGCGCGGTGGTATCGGCTGGGGTACAACACCATTTCCGTGCTGCTACTGCCCGTTCCCTTGGCAGTGCTGGCGCAACGGCAGGGCGAGACCTTGTGGAGTTGGACCGGCACCGCCGGTTTGATGGCCAACGGCGCCGCCGCCCTGGCGGCCCTAGCCTTCCTGGCCTCGTTGTCCGCCTACGATCTGCGCGCGTTTCTGGGACTGAGAGCAGAAAAATCCGACGACGAAACGAGAGGCGAAGAACTCAGCATCTCGCTCTTCCACCGCTTCGTGCGCCATCCCTGGTACTTCTTCGGCCTGGTGATCCTATGGACCCGCGAGATGGATCCCGCCCTCTTGGTCGCGGCGCTGGTGACCACGGCCTACATGGTCATCGGCTCCCGACTGGAGGAAAATCGGCTGATCCTCGAGCACGGCGAGCGCTACCTCAGCTACCGCCGCGCGGTGGCCGGACTGATCCCGCTGCCCTGGAAGATCCTATCGGCCGCCGAAGCCCAGGAACTGGAGAGGCCCAATTTCTAGAGGTCCGCGCGGCCAGTCCCGTCAGTCTAGCCCCAGTGCCTTGCGCACTACCGGTTCCAGCCGGGTCAGCCCCGAGTCGAGACCATATTGAAGCGCCTCCTCGGCGCTCATCCCGTCGACATGAAAGGCCTTGAGTGCCAGCAGAGCCCCGACCCGGTTACCACTCCCACAGTGTAGAAGTACCGGGTGCTCCGCCTCCTCCAGGGCCGCCGCGAGCGCCCGAGCGTTGGCTTCCGAAATGGCCTCGGTACCGGCGATCGGCAGCTCGACATAGTGCATACCGGCGGCCTCGACCTCCGACTCGCGGGTGCCGGGCTCACCCGCGGCTCGGAGGTTGATCACCGTCTTGAAACCGGCTCGGCCGGCCGCCTCCAGCTGTTCGACGGTCGGCTGTCCCCCCGAGAGCACTCCCTGCGCCGGACGGCGAGCGTTGGGCAGCAGATCCTCCCAGCCAACGTCGTCGCGCGGTTCCACCGCGGCAGACTTCACCTCGGTGGGCGGCGAGATCTTGGGCGCAGCCTTGGGCGCCGTGCAGCCAGCCAAGGCGGTGACGATCAGCAGAGTCATGGTTAACAGACGGTTCATTGCATCTCCATTGCGCCCGGGGGTTGGGCAGTGATGTTGAGTCAAGTACGGCAGGTCGAAATGCCGAACAGAGCGTAGAGGGGGCAGGTGCCGATAAAGCTGGTCAGCGCGAAGATGACTGCGACGACTCCGAGGACGGTGGCGAGAATTCCGTTGATATAGCCGTTGAAATAGAGGAAAGCCACAACAGCCGCGACGAGGATACGCAACACTCGGTCGATCGTTCCCATGTTTCGTTTCATCAGGGTGGTCCTTTCTCAATGTGGGTGGAGGGCTAGGCTACATGAATTGGTGGATCAAGAAGCCGATCCCGCCGGCGATCAGCAGGCATAGGAGGCAGACAGCCAGCAGCTTGAGCATCTTGGATCCGGTGGATGTCGGTGTCGGGTTGAGCATCGGATTACCTTGGCCTCTTGACGGCTGCGCAACGCTAGAAGCGTCCATCGCCGTGGCCAGATCGCCGGCGATCCCGGCGGCGACGGTGGCGCGCTCGCCTTCCGCCGTCAGCCGGTCGACCCGCAATTGAACACGCCCGGTGCGCGGAACGATGGCGATCTCGTGCCCTTCGCGGTGACGCAAGACGACGAGGAAAGAGTGGCGACAGGCCGCCCGGTAGCCGACCGACTCGAGCTGCTGCCTGAGCCGATCGAAATCACTGTCCACCGGCAGATCCAGCCGCCAGTTGAGCTGGCCGCAACATCCCGGCTCCGGGCTGATCGACAGATCGCTCACTCCACCCGCGTCACCACCGCCTCGGCGTAGCTATCTCCCCGCGTTGGACAGCGGGTCTGCTCCACCGTCCAGGGCAGCCGCCCGGAGAGAAAGAGGCTGTTGTAGAAATCTTGGGTCAGGGTCGGGCGAGAGGCCCATTCCACCGCGTGGGTCAACACCATGAACGCCAGCGCAGCACCTTGGAAGAAGTAGCAACGCGGCACTTTGGATTGACCGTAGCGGGCCAGGTAGAAGGGCGCCTCGTAGTCACAAGCGGCGCGCAGCACCAGCCGCTTTCCCGGCACCAGCTCGCCGATCGACCAGCGGCCGAAGCCCAGCCCGCGAGCCACGGCGCAGCAGAAGGGCACCAGATCTTCGATCTTGTCGCTGAGCGGACCCACCATCCCCTCCCACTCCGGCGAAAGCATGATGTTGCCGAAGGTGTTGAAGACGCAGACGTGGCCCGCCTCGCGCAGCAGCGCTTCGGCCAGCGGTAGCCGTGCCGGATACTTCTTCTCGATGGCGTGGATCATCTCGTAGGCCGTCTGATTGTAGTAAGAGGCGAGGTGGAGGGTGATGTAGATACCGAAGGCTTGGACCAACCCTCGGTCGTCACCGGACACCTCGCGCACGAAGCCCTGGAGGCCGGCGCCGATCTCCGCGATCCGCTCCTCGTCGAGGCCACCGAGGGGGTCGCCGAAGTGGGACCGCATCTCTGCCAAACCCACCGGACTGTGGCCACCGTCGACCTGGGCAGGCTGGATCTCGAAGCTGCAGCGCGGATCGCGCATGGCGATGCAGGAGGTTTCCCGAGTTGAGAAACTGCCGTAGGGCAGGCCGAGAGCCAGTTCGGCGCCGGCGGTGACGCAGCCGGAGGCCACCGCGTCGGCAGGGCTCATCCGACGCACCTTCTTGCCGTACTTCTCCTTCCAAGTGTAGCCGTAATGCAGATGCTCGCCCTCGGCGCGACCGCCGCCGCTTCCCACGTCGATGTTCAGCCTGCCATGGCCCATCCAAGGGAAGACCCCTTGCGCCAGTTGCAGCCGCTCGACATCCGTCTGAGCACCACTGGCTTTGGCGAGCGAACCCAGCAAGTGGGAGAAAGCCGCGTGTCCGGCCGCGCTGCGCACCTTGAGGCCCTCCTCGTCGCCGAGCGCGTCGTCGATCGTCTGATCGTGGAACAGGTTGTAGTGGTGGCAGTGGTAGACGTACTGGACCCCTTCCATGAAAGTAAGGTCCTGGTCCTCCACGACTTGTCGGTCAAAGGAGCTGAAATCCATCGATAAATCCTTCTTGGTGCTCGGTCGGAATCGTCCTTCTGGCATGGGGAGTGATGCGCTGTGTGCTGAGTACTAGACGCTGAGTTCGGAGAGCCCGAGGATTTGCTGCGCCGCCGACTCGACAACCTCGACCTGCTCGCCGGTCATCGTCTCCGGCTTCTCCAATGTGGAGGCCGCAATGCCCGTGCGCAGGGCGATTCGCATGATCACCGCGTGCGGATCCGGGGCGTATCGGTGGAGGAACTCCATCACCCTGACACCGCGCGGCCTCTGCTCCACATCGTAGGTCGGCAGGTCGGCGATGATCGCCTCGATCAACCGTTTGAGGTGGAGCCGGACCATGCCCAACGGGGTCGAAGTCTCGAAGACGCAGCAGCAAACGAAGTCCTCCGACAGCTCCCGAAGGACGATCAAAGAGCTTTGCGACTCAATGGTGACCTGCATGTCGGTCGACCAAGAGTTCAACGAGCGCAAGCCCTCGCGGTTGGCTCGGACCAGATCGCCAAAGTAGGCCGCCACATCCTCGGGAGCCCAATCCTCGTCGCCTCGCATCCAAGAGTTGAAGAGAAGGCAATCCGGCATCGCGGTGATAAAAACGGCGCGCAACGACGGGACCTCCGACGACGCGCGGGCAAGAAAATCAGAAGGCATCAAATACTCCCTTCGCGATGGATCAGCTCGGTGAGCTCATCACGATAACCGTGGAAGGCGGCGGCCGAAATGTCTTGGTTTCCGACGATCCCGAGCGAGTAGCGACCCCGTGGAGTCGCCACCTCGATCAGGTGCAGCTTGCGATCGTCTTGCAGCAAGAGGGTTGCGGCACCGGGTTGTTGATTCTTGAGCAGAGTCCGCATTTGCTCGAAGACGGGCAGCGCCAGTGCGGACAAGGCGATCACCGAATCCTCAGCACCGTGGCTGACGATCTCCAAGCCGGACTCATCACTGATGAAGACGGCATCGGCCTTGGAGCGATCGGTGAGGCGCCCCGCGTAGCGCTGGAGCCGCATTTCGAGATTCCCCGCCTCAACCGGCGGCTCGGCAGGGGCACCGTCGAGGGCAGTGCTGTCAGGAACGGGTTTGGCCGGCGGCTGCGCCGCTGGCGGTTCGGTTCCCGGCTGCGCGGTGGCCGGCGGCACAGCGACCGCCGGGGACGAAGAACTCGACCCATCTTGGGTCAGGCCGGCCTCTTGGATCAGCGCTGACCACGAGGCAGGGTCAATCCAGGAGAGGGATCGGTTCATAGCTCTCTTCTTCGCTGAGCAGCCCGATGCGGGCCTCTAATTCGGCGGCGATGCGATCGAACACGGTGGCGACCGGCGGCGGCCGTCGCGCCGTCAACGCGATCGGTACGCCGTGTTGGCTGGCACGTAGAAACATGGGGTCGCGCGGGACGAACGATTCCAGGACCACATCGGGCGGGAACAATCGAAAGGCCTCTTGAGTGACACCCAACGAGGCATCGACGCGAGTCTGCACCATGGTTGGGATGAGAGCCGCCAGAGGCTTGTGCAGCCCTTGGCTGCGCAGGTAGGCGAGCGTCTCGATCAGCTGGGTCACCGAGCGCAGCGCCAGCGGCTCCGACTGCAACGGCGACACCACCGCATCGGCAACCTTGATCGCCGCCAGGGTGGGTCCATCGAGACCGGATGGAGTGTCGATGAGAACCACGTCATAGTTGGCCGCCAGATCGAAGATGACGTCGGCCAGCCGGCGATCGAGCACCTCCCCCCAGTCCAGCCGTTGGGCGGCGCCGACATGGCCGGTGGGCAGCAAGTGGAAGTTGGCATGGCGAGTGGTCAGCACCGCCTCCGCCGCGGCCACCTCGGCGGCGAGAATCGCAGCCATTCCCTGGCTTCGCGCCGCCGACGGACCGATCGACAACCCAATGCCCCCTTGCGGATCGGTGTCGACCACCAAGCTCTTCCAGCCACGCTCGGCCAAGGCATAGCCGATATTGAGCGTCAGCGTGGTCTTGCCGACTCCGCCTTTCTGACTGACCACGGCGACGATGGGCATTACTCGCTGCCCCTCTTGCTGATCCGGTCCAGATTGTGCAGGACACGCCGGTCGTTGGGCCGCAGCCGATTGCATTGATCAAAGAGGGTGCGAGCTTCCTCGTAGCGCCGCTCCAAGTAGCAGCTCATCGCCTGCTTGAACAGCTCCTCAAAGGACTCTGTAGCCGCATCTGGCTCAGCCTCGTCGTTGAAGATCTCGATTTCGCCGGTGTCGGCAAACAGATCATCCACCTGACTGACCGTCAGATCATCCTCGGTAACGACCCTCAACTGCCTTGTCGCAGCCTGGGCCGGCACCAGAAGCTCCAGAACCGTAAAGGCGACGAGCAGTTTCGCGTTGCGCTCCTCAGATAGCGGACCGGCAGCCGCCAGCGCCTCGAAGGTCTGCCGACCATCGGCCATGGAGAGCAGAGCATACTCGCGATCATCGAGAGCGAGGTCCACCACCTCATCGTGATGGAAAGAGGATTCGAGAACCATTGAGGTACCACCGAGGCGATCCAACAGCTGTTGCGGCAACTCACCCTGCCGTAGACCTTCGAGGAGGGTACGTCGTATGGGCAGCTGAAAGCCCTCATCGAGGCCCTCCTTGTCTTCACCGATCTCGAAACTGACCTCGCCGCTGGTCCAGGAGAGAAGATCCCAGACGACCAGACGCGCCTGGTGGAGGAACAACTCCCGGATTTCGAGAGGCGACAGCAATCCTTGTTCGAGGACCAGTACGCTGAGGGGAGTCCGACTCTTCAGGTGCTGCTCAAGCACTCCCTCGAGGGCGCCGGAAGGCAGAGAGCAATAGCTCTTCAGCAGGGCTGGGAGGCGCTTTTCGGGGTCCGTGGAGTGGGCACCGCAGATTGCGCCGGCGCGGGTCAGGATGCGCGCGGTGGTGGCCCCTTTCGAAGCTGTCAGGAGACCGGTTCGCGCGACGGAATCGACACTGCGCAAGACCTCCGCCACAGACAGTAGCTCGATGCTGTCCTCATGGCGAAGCTTCCGCTGCATTCTTGAGTTTCTCATAAGGCGCTCCCCACAAAGCCAGCTCGCCGCGAGCTAGCAGATCACAACAGATTTCAACGCCCGCCAGCTGGCAGAGCCAGCTCACAGGACCAGAACGCGCTCCACGAGATTCCACCCAAACCAGCCTTGTCTGACGGAGCATCGGCGCATTATGGATCGATCTAGCCAACCTTGCAAGACCAGAAGCCATAGGCATAGAATGACGGATATGCCAATATGATCACCAAACGGCCGACCACGCTGCCCAGGTGAGAACTCACACCGCCGCCGAGAGCCCCCTGGAGCCGTTCCACGGTTCACGGCCCCCAAAGATCCTCGCGAGCCTACACACCGGTCAGACAAACTCCGATTTCCTTCCACCGGCAAACTGAGGAAAATTCCACTACCCCCGATGCTAACCGAGCCGTTCAAGACACAGTAGAGAGCCGGCTCCAACTCCGAGAGGATCCGTGACAAGTGCAGGCTACGAGATTCGGTAAGAACCCACCAGCGCTGACCACCTCGGAAACCGTCGCCGGCGCCCCCTCGCCCGTGGCTCCCTTCGAGTTGGTCGAGTTCCTACAACTGGCTGGCCTGAGTCGCCGTTCTATCGTCATCGCGGTCGAGTCCGAAGGAAACGGAACAGGAAGAGTGGAAATCGTCGCCGGCGACGTCTGGAACGCCTCCGTGGGCTCCCTGACCGGCACTGAGGCAATGTCTTTTCTCATCGAAGAAAAGGTGCCGGTCGTCGCCATCGAGCCCATGTGTTATCAGCCGGAAGGGCGACAGATCACTGTATCGCTCACCGGTTTGCTCCTCGACCTGGCGAAGAAGCGAGACGACCTGGCGAAGAAGCGCGAGGAAACCAGGGTCGAGCAAGAGCAAGGCGCACAGAGCGCCGCGGAGCGTTTTCGCCTCGTCTGTATCGCCGCCCAGCGAAAACTGCCCGAGGGTTGCGGACTCATCCTGGTGGACCTGCTCAAGAGGACGAGCCTGGCGGTTGCCCGACCGCAGCAGAACGATTGGTCCGGCTTCTCCAGCGAAGCGGCTGAGACCATCGCCTGCCTGATGACTTCGCTCAATGAACGCCAGCTCGACTTTGGCTCACCCGCCGCTGATCTCGCGAGCGCGGAAAAACCCGCCGATCTCCAGCAGGTCCAGCAGGTTTATCTGGCAACGTCTTGCTGCCAGTACTTCGTCACGCAGGTTCCGGAAAGGCCTACTCTCGCCTTCGCCCTGGTGACCGGCACGGAGGTTCTTCAAGGTGAGGGGTGGGTCAGCCTGCGCACGTCGCTGGCGAAGATCGTCGACACGGTCCAGGCGGAACTTGCCAGTGGCGACCCGAGCAACGAGGAGGTGTCAAAGGGAGAGAATACCGGCGATCACCAGCCTCCAGCCTTCCAACGATCCGCTTCGCGGTGAGTCCCTGACTGGACGAGTAGGTCGGATTCCGCAGCCGAACCACCTCGCTGCGTCGCGCCTCACACCTCGCTCCCCGCCCCGCTGCTCCCTCCTAGTGGAAGGCCCAGCAGCCTCCCACCGAGGTTTTCCGCCATCACCGGGCAACTTCCAACGAATTCACTCGCCGCCTGAAAAAATCAGAACCCTCCGTCAAATCGGACCAATGCTGACTCAGATCGGACAAGCGCCGGCCGAGAAGGTCAAAGACTACCTATTCTGTCGGTCTTGGACCGACAACAAGACCAGCAATAAGGGGCTTTCGCCTATTGGCTAGGCGGCCTACTGTCTGTCTATCAGTCAACTCACCGTCTCCGCCGAGCTGATCGGCGGGCTCCCCAAGAGGTGGGAGAAGCCAAGGGAGGTTACCTTATGTCTCGCAAGAATCAATCTATCGCCATCGCTATCCTCGTCGCACTCTTGATCGCACCGGTTTCTGCTTGGGCCAAGCCGGCCGCCGCGGTGGATTTCGTCTCCGTCGAAGCACCAACCTTCTCCGGATGGCTCGAGTTGCTGTGGAGCCGCGTCGTCCACTTCGTTCAGGCCCCAGACAAGTCTGAGCCTGCGGATACCACCAGCGACGACGAGCCTCCGCCAAACACAGAAACCGGAGCTTCCGGTGACCCCTGGGGCTAAGAATCTCACCACGGTTGCTTCGCCGTTTGCGACGACGGGGGGAAGCCTGCGCAAACAGCTTCCTCTCGTTTTTAGTTTGTTGTATCCTTGAGCCAACTCATGGATACGGACAAGAAACGGGACTATGCCAATTCGGTGTGGGTAGCTCTTAAGGGGGCTTTTTCCAAAGCCCCTGAGCAGCTCGACAACGAGACGCTGGAAGCAACCTGCCGGAAGCTACTGAACCGCAATGCGGCGCAGCAAGCGCTTCTGGTGAGAAACAGTAGCCTCGCCGGCCGGTTGCAGGTCTGCCACCGATTGGTTGCCATCGCCGAAGAGTGCCGATTCGGAGATCGCCGCAAGATGCTGCGAGCCGCGAATGCCGCGGTGGTTGTGGCGGTGGCTCTCGGCGACGCCGAGTCGGGCGCCTTGGTCCATGACGCGCGAGCCGAGGCCTGGGCCTGCCTCGCCAACGCCCTGCGTATACAGGGTGATCTCCTCGCCGCCGAGCAGGCCTGGACCCAGGTTCAGTCCGCCTTGAAGACCTGCTCCGGCGACCCTCTCCTGCACGGCAAGTTGTTCGAGCTGGAAGGCACGCTGCGTAGCGAGCAACAGCGATTCGACGAAGGCCGGCTCCTTTTCCAACGCGCTCAGCAGCTCTACGAGAGCGTCGAGGATCGCCATTTGGCCGGCCGAGCCCTTCTTTCGCAGGGTCACTGGGCCTATCGAGGCGGAGATATCGAAGAAGCGATCCGAGCCACTTACGAGGGTGGAAGACGCATAGACTGCGACCGTGATCCGGTGCTGCGCGCGCTGACGCTGCTCAACCTGTCGCTCTACGTCGGCGAGGCCGGACAGCCTCACGAAGCCTTGGAACTCCTGCAACTCGTCAAACCACTGTGTGACCGGCTGCCGTACGGCAAAGCCCACGAGAGGCGGTTGCGCTGGTCCGAAGGACGTCTGCAAGCGGCCATCGGGCTACCCGACGATGCCGCTCGTCAGCTCGAGGAAGTGCGCCGCGAACTGCTCGACAGCAACGAGCGCTACGATGCTGCCCTCGCCTCCTTGGACCTCGCCGCGGTCTATGCCGAGTTAGGGCAGAGCTTCAAGGTCGCCCAGTTGGCCCGCGAGATGTACCCGGTCTTCGCCTCCGGCCACATTCCGCAGCAGGCCTCCGCGACACTGCTCCTCTTCGCCCAAGCGGCTCGCGAGCAGACTCTTACGGCGGCGGCCATCCGGGCCACGGCGGCGACATTGCGCCAGCAGCGGCAGTAGGCGCCCAACTGCCGCTCACTCAGGCTGATCGTCCCGCTCAGACTCGGGTGGCCTGTCACTCGAAGGGGGCAGCCGGTCTTCGAGCATTCGGATGCTCTCGCCGACGAACTTGCGGATCTCGCCCCAGCTGATGCCGTCGGCGATCACTTTCCGATCTTCTTGCCGCTGGGATCGGATGTCGGCGACCAGATCGGCATACAGCTGATCCGGCTCCACACCGAGAGCCTCTCCGATCCGCAGCAGGTGCTCTATCTTCAGTTCCACCCGCCCCTTGAGAACCTGGTGCACGTAGTCTCGGCCGAGCCCGAGCCGCCGGCTCACTTCCCTCTGCGTCAAGCCGGAGAGATAGATCTTGCGGTGCAGCAAATCGCGCACACGCTGGACTTCATGGTCGATCTTCATTCTTACAGCTTACCTTTGTCGTAGATGAATTCTAAGCAAGGCTGCTCCAGAACACAACGAAAGCATCGGATACCGAGGCGCACGCCGGCTGATCAAACCGCCGTCAACAGCTATTATCGGAGACGCCATGGCCTTCCCTTCCATCGAACTGAACTTGCCCTCATGGGTCGAGGATGTCGTCGGCGACGCCGCACGATCGTTCGCCACCGCCGAGCAGCGCATGACGCTGGCCATCGCCCTGGCTCAGCGCAGTTGCGATGAAGGAGGAGGTCCCTTCGGTGCCGCCGTCTTCGAAAGCGAGTCCGGCCGCTTGGTCGCTCCGGGGGTGAACCTGGTGGTGCCGGCGAGCTGCTCCGCGGCCCACGCGGAGGTCGTCGCCCTGAGCATCGCGCAAAAAGTGCTGGGGAACTTCGATCTGGGAGCTGCTCCCTTGCCGGCGCACGAACTGGTCACCAGCACCGAACCGTGCGCGCAGTGCTTTGGCGCCATTCTCTGGTCCGGCGTTCGCCGGCTGGTCTGCGGTGCTCGCGGTGAGGATGCCTCGGAAATCGGCTTCGACGAAGGGCCGAAGCCCGCCAACTGGGTCGCCGAGTTGGAGCGACGCGACATCTCGGTATGCCGCGACCTGATGCGCCAGCATGCAGCGGAAGTGCTGCGCGACTACTCCCGGCGCGGTCTACCGATATACAACAGCCGCCAGGGCGGGCAGACCGGCGATTGAGCCGAGTTTCACCGCAGCCGGTGGAAGAAGCGGTCCCAACGCGGCAAGAAGTGCTCCTCCCGATCGATGGAGAGCACCACCGCCGTCGCTCGCCCGACGATCAGCTTGCGACTGACGAAGCCAAAGAAACGGGAATCTCGGCTATTCCCCCGGTTGTCGCCCATCATGAAATAGCTGCCCTCGGGAACGGTTGTGGGGCCAAAATAGCTACTCGCCAGCACCCAAGGCGCCAACATGACCGGGTGCTCGTTGCCGTCGATCTTCTCGTTGGCGAACCGATATGCGGCCTGTTCCTCCGGTCCGACCGCGGCGATGATCTCCTGTTCCAGGGGGCCGTAATCGGCCAGTTCACCGTTGATCAGCAGCCGGCCTTCCCGCACCTCGATGCGATCTCCCGGAGTACCGATGACCCGCTTGACCAGACGACGACCGTCGGCAGGAGAGAACAGAACGACAATGTCACCACGTTGCGGATCGCCCCACGAAGCGAGGCGCCGTAGGGTGAACGGTAGACGCAGATCGTAGGCGGCTTTGTTGACGAAGATCCGGTCACCCTCGACGATAGTCGGCTTCATCGAGCCGGTCGGCACGTCGTTCCAGTCGGCTACCGCCGAGCGCAGGAAACTCATCACCACAATGACGGTGAGCAGAGGCAAGATCCACTCACGCCAAACGCCCCGCGAAACGCGCCGGCCACGCTCTTCCGCTTGGCCGTCAGCTGGGTTCACCTCGAGTTCTTGGCGGCTCGGGGCCTCGGGGGACGGCTCCTCGGGCAAGCTCGGTACTTGTCTCACGGCATCTCACCTCTTGGACTGCTCAACGGGGTCATTCAAACGATAAACACAAATCCGGCCAAGCGGGCAAACCGAGCGACCGGATCGCTCTCGATCATACCGTGTGCAAGAGGCGGGCCACCGAGTCTCTCTAGACGTGGTACTTTTCCGCCTCAACATCGGACGGCCGAGACTCTCGAAGTTCTACAAATCACAGCCAGGAGGATCGATACCATGCCCATACGCAAAGCCAGCGCAGAGTGGAAGGGAACTCTCATGGAGGGTGGTGGCACCATTTCGCTCGCTAGCGGCACCTTCGCCGGCCAGTACTCGTTCAGCACCCGCTTCGAAGAGGGTGTCGGCACCAACCCTGAAGAGCTGATCGGAGCCGCCCACGCGGGTTGCTACTCGATGGCCTTGAATGCCGGGCTCGGCAAGGCCGGCTACGCGCCCACCCGCGTCTCGACCCAGGCGAAAGTTCATCTGGAGAAGGGCGCAGGCGGCTTCACTATCCCTCGCATCGAGCTGATCACCGAGGCGGAGGTTCCCGATATCGACGAAGCCACTTTCCAGGAGCAGGCCAAGAGCGCCAAAGAGAACTGCCCCGTCTCCCAGGCTCTCGCCGGAGTCGAGATCCTGCTCACCGCACGCCTCGTCTGATCCGACTCCGTTGACCACCCCTGGCCGGCCATCGTCCGGCCAGGGCTCTCGTCCGAGCTTAGCCGCCCTTGCGCATCGCCTTGAAGGGATTCGCCGAGCCCGGCGTCACCAGTTCGGTCTTCTCGAAGCCGGACGGCAGTTCGAATTCTTCCGCTTCGATCTTCATCTTCTTCAACTCGACCACCTTCGTGGTGGTCGTCGTGGTGGTCTTGCGCTTGCCTTTGCGCCCGCCCACCGAAGTCGAGACGGCGCGGGTCAGGAGCGGAAAGCCCTCCAGCTTGCCGACTTCCGCCGCGATGATCCGGTCGAGCTTCTCGTCACCTGTGCTCGGCGGATCCTTGCGCAGCCAGACCGCCAGGGCCGGGTCCTTCAACTCGTCCGTCACCCAGATGTCCTGCAAAGTCTCCGTCTCGTGGGAACGCTTCATGCCGAGGATCTTCATCTCCATCCCAAAGCTGCTGCGCACCCGGTAGTGGCGGGTCTCGAAACCGAGGATCTCGTCCCCCTCCGCTTCATCGAGGATCTCGACATCCGGTTCGGAGAACTCGATATCCACCATTCCCCCTAGCCCCGACTCCAGCGAGCCGAGCATGCCGACCATCGCCTCCAAGTCCAGTTCCATGTAGGTGCGCTCCTTGGGATTGACCAGCAACAAGGTCTTGCCACCGTCCTGGGTCAGCAGGTAGCTGCCTTCGGCAGTCATCGGGTTCTGGCTCTCCCGGAAGAGGATCTTCGCCTTGTTTCCGTCGATCCAAGCATCGACCGTCGTGCGCTCGATCTTCGACCGAGCGGAAGACTGCACGGTGGTTTCCGCGCGATAGAAAACACCGGCACTGGCCACCCCCGCCAACGGTGCCAACGCCAACCAACAAGCGATCGAAGTACGAACAAGAACTGATTTCATCGAAAGATCTCCTTTGCCCGCATCTTTCCACGGCCCAGCACCTTGAGCCAGTGGCAAGATCTAGTGAATCCAGCCGCCCGGAGGTTCTTGGCGAGATTCGTCCACCAACCGTTCTTCCTCGGCGAAACGCTGCATCATCTCGGCGGTACGCGCGCGGCGGCGGCGGAATGCGTAGATCGCCAGCAACGACAGAGGGAACCAAAAAAGACCGCTACTGGCGAGCAGCGGCAGCCAGCGGTTCCACAGATTCGAACGGCTCCAGAACCGTTTCTCCGCCGCTGACAACGGTTCCCCTGTAACCCTGGCGAAGGCCTGTTCGAAGGTGGCGCCTTGGCGCATCGCTGCCAGAATCCGTGCGGGGCAATCGCCACCGTAGCGCAACCGCAGGTCGCGGACGAAGGCATAGGACAGGGCGTAGGCACCCCGTGTGTGTCGCCCCCCTCGCAAAAAGGCCAAGTCGACCTGGGCCAACGATCCGCCTCCGCCCCCCATCATGTCCAAGGTCATCCGAGCTCGGTCTTCGAGGCTCCAAGCATGGCCCGCCGCCACGGCGACACCTTCGCCGAACCAACGAGGCAGCGTCTCGACATCCAGCCCACGGCCCAGCGCGCGAGCGACCAAAACGTGGGCCACTTCGTGCTGCACCAGTTCGAAGAGGGAGCGATCCGGATAGCGCGAGACTCGCTGCGGCATCAACACCACGACGCCGGCGCGGCCGTCCGCGAAGCCCGCGGCCCAGCCGGGTGCGCTCCTCGCCGCGGCCGAGTCCTCACCCACCAACACCACCCGAATCGGGGGCCCGGGCCGTTCGAGCCCTGCCAGCAACATGGCGGGAGCCAGCCGAGCGCGATCGAAGGAACGCAGCTGCTCGGCGACCGGCGCGAACCGCGGGGAGGTTTCGACGATCAACGTCGGCAGTTCGCTCACCGCATCCAGTCCCGGTGCGGCGGCCAGCACGGCGCACGGCGCCAGCAGCAAGTAAGCCAGGACGAAGTGGCATAGCCGGGGTGTTCTCACCTGCCTGGAGCCATTCCTACTCGTCCTCAAAATCACGGCCGGCACCGTGGCTCGCCGCCGTCACCGCGGCTCCCAGCAGGCCACAAATGGAACCAAAGGCGATCAGCCCAACCCACCTCAACCACCCTTTCGCTCCGCCGCCGCGCAGAATCTCGGTCAACGGCCCGATGAGGTCGAAGCCCAACCGAGCCGGGCCGGCACTCATCGCCTTGAGCGCCGCCATGGCGGCTAGCAGAAAGACCGCGAAGCCGATCGCCACCGAACCCACCGTCACCCCTCGCCAGGCCAACCGGCCGGGCGACAAGGGCGGTTTGGGTTCCAAATGTTGGACCTCGAAGCTCGGTTCACGGGCCGAGAAGGGTACAAAACGGGCCAGCAAGAGCAAGCCGGGAATGCCTACCACCATGGTCAGCCAGAAGAAGGTCGTCCAGCCAAGATCGTCAGCGAGAACACCGGCGATGGGCCCGGTTACGACTCGAGGGATGCCGAACATGCTGGAAAAGAGCGCGTATTGGGTGGCCGAGAACCGCTTCTGGGTCATGCGCAAGAGCAGTACGCCAAAGGCGCCGGTTCCCAGCCCCTGAGTCAGACTCTCGAAACCCATGGCACCGAACATCAAGGGCCGGTTGATCTCACTGTTCGCCACCAGAATGTAGCCAAGGTTCGAGAAAATCTGGAGGAATCCGAAAATCCACAGCGAGCGCCCCAGTCCCATCACCGAGGTCAAGGCACCACCCAAGAAGGCTCCGGTCAAGGTGGCCGCGGTCGCCACCACGCTCAGCGCCACCCCGCGATCGTCCGCCGTGTATCCCATATCGATCAGAAAGGGGCGCAGAAGAGCTTGTGCCAGGTTGTCCGCCATCTTGTAAAAGAGAACGAAGGCGAGAATCTCGAGGGCGCGATGACGCGACAAGAAACCGAGGAACGGATACCAGACCGCCTCTTTGAGACTCTTGGGCGGTGGCGGCTCCACCTCCGGCTTGGGAGCCGTGCTGGTGACCACCATCATCGGCAGGTAGAGGCAAGCCAGGATGACGCAGACCACCGGCCAGCCGACCCGTGCCGCCGCCGAAATGGCGAGCCCGCCGGCGAGGAACATCGCCGCCCGGTACAAGGCGATGCGCGCCCCAACCGCGACGCCCTGCTCATCGGGGCGCAAGACATCGACTGTGTAAGCGTCGACGGCGATGTCCTGGGTCGCCGAAGCGAAAGCGATGGCCAGCGCCAGGGCACCGACGACCCACGCCGTCTCCGGCCTGTTCCCCACGCCGGCCAAAGCCAGAGTGCCGGCAAAGAGGCCCATCTGCGCCAAAATTGCCCAACCCCGGCGTCGCCCCAGCCAGGGCAGGCTGAAGCGGTCCATCAGCGGGGACCAGAGAAATTTGAAAGCCCACGGCGCTTGCACCGCGGTGATCCACCCCACCGTCTTGAGATCGACCCCGGAGTCGCGCAGCCAGTCCGGGATGGCGATCCAAACCAAGGCCAACGGCAGCCCGGAAGAGAAAGAGAGCAAGACCACCGACAGCGTGCGCCACGAGGTGGCCGCCAGCACCAGGCTGCGCAACATGTTGGGCCGCGGCGGCGGCTTGGCGGTACCCGGCCGACTCATCGCCGCAGGTGCTACAGCGAACTCAGAGAGGGAATCGCCGACTCTCCGGATTGGAGGCGCGAGCGCAGACCACTGGCCAGGCTAAGAACCTCGGCACGGCCCAACTTCGCGTCAGAGGGCCCATTCTCCAACAGGTCCAGGTTGGCAGTCGCCAGAAGAACGGGTAGTGCGCAGAAGCCCACGACCCCCCGATTGCCTTTCGACCGACCATGGTCTTCGAGCAACCGGACATAGCGTCCGGCAGTTCGCAGATCCTCTCGTGCCAGGTCAAGAACAACCCTCCTGGGCAGCCCATGCGGAAGGTATTGACGCCCTTCTTGCGAGTCGGATCGAGCATCTTTCAGCACGTTGACCAGCTGCAAGCCTTCGCCAAACAGAGGTGCCGCCACCGAGAGATCCCGGCGTACCCCAAGCAGGCCGGCATCCGCCTCGACAAACAGTTCGGTCAACATCTCGCCCACGATCCCGGCTACCGCATAACAATACTGGCGCAAGGCTTCCAAACCAGCGAGAACCAGCTTGCCTCCCTCGTCCATAGCTTTCAGGAACTTCATCATTCCGCTCGCCGTGCGTTCCAGATGTTCGATGATCACCGTGCGCGAACTCGCCGGAAAACCGCGCAGTTCGGCAAGCACCTGGTCAGCGCCGGACAACAGGCGCAGGTAACCAGCGTGGCTGACCGGAGGCTGCTCCTGCCATCGCCCGAGGGCGGCTTCGATCTCCGCTTCCGATCCAGAGCGCAGAAAGCGAGCGAACTCGGCGATCGCCTCTTGACGCTTGCTGCACGGCCAGAGATCACCATCTTCCAGCGTGTCCAGGATTCGGAAGAGCAGATACCCGACCCCAACCTCGTGACGCAGCGGCTGAGGCAGCAGAGGGATGGTGAGAGCAAACGTCCTGCTAGTTTCGAGCAGGAGCCTCTCGACTAGCTTCACCGTCTCGCGTTGCTCAATCATGGTCTAAGGATCAAGCCCCTGAACGCTCGCCATCTTCGTGATGAAGCTCTACCGGGCCAGAAACGCCACGCAGAGTCGAGAAATTGGCACCGAATAGAATTCGAACTAGGACACCGCAGCCAGGGCCAAGCCGCAGCACAATCCTATCTCTCAAGGCGAAGACAATACCAGCCCCTCCACCTCGTCCCCCTGACTCCTCACAATTCTTGCGGCCGACCGCATAGATGAAAGCGGTGGGGTTCATCGAGATGGGTAAGGGTACCATGATGAACGGGCTTAGAAGTTCACCCTATTCGATGCGCAGCTCGCAGTCGCGTGGCTTGGGCCGAAAAGCCGCGACCTGCCGATCCCCACCCACAGCAAGAATCAGGATGTGGAGGGAATCCGTTCGAAGAGATCCAACGAATCCATCTACGACAGCGCTGGTACCCCAGCGGCGAGGAGAAGGCCGATGAACACGACCGCGAGTGCCCTCGCCCGGAAAACCAAGAGCATAGGAGTGTCTTTCGTGGCGAGAAAAGACCGTACACGCAACCAAACTGGAATCGCCACAGAGGCCAATCTAGCGGCCATCGGCCTCTTGGCAACAGCGCTCCTCTTGGGTGGATGCTTCCCGCGGGCGGCAGGACCGCGACTACAGCACTTCTACGACGAAGCACCGCAAGCCGGCGACCCCGCTCCCCGCTTCGAACTCCACGACCTCGACGGGCAACTTGTCGCCCTCGACGACCTACTCGGCGAGCGCCCCGTCGTCCTCCAACTGGGCAGCCACACCTGCCCGGTTTATCGCTACCGCCGCTTCTGGATGGAGCGGATCTATGAAGATTTCTCGGACCGGGTCGAGTTCCTGCTCATCTACACCACCGAGGCCCATCCCGTCGGCTCGAACAGTCCCTACGTCGAGCGCGAGTGGGTGCCGCGAATCAACCGAAAAGGCTCGCGATGGCCGCAGTCGACCTCGGACGAAGACCGCTCGCAACACGCCAAGAAATCGCGAGATCAGCTGGAGATCGTCCTCCCCATGGTCGTCGACAGCTTCGACAACTCAGTCTGGCAAGCCTACGGTCGAGCCCCATCACCCGCCTTCGTCCTAGACGCTCAGGGCCAAGTCGTAGAGAGCATGGTCTGGATCGACCCCAAAAAGATCCGCCAAGCCCTAACCAAGCTCCTGGCCACACCGAAGTAACCCAAGAACGCCGCGCAAGGCAAGTCTGGGCTCTCAACACCCAGTCACCGCGACGCGAGCCCAAACGGGGCGAGCCGGGCCGAAGGCCCGGACCCAAAACGACACTGCCCAACAAAGCGACGCGAGTCCCAACAGGGCGAGCCGGGCCGAAAGGCCCGGGCTTTGGGGGAGAGCCGACAAGAACCACGCTTCTTGGCGGCTCGGGGGGCTAAAGAAGCCCAAAACAACGCCCCAGAAAAGCGACGTGAGCCCGAAAAGGGCGAGCCGGGCCGAAAGGCCCGGGCTCCAAACGACATTGTCCAACGAAGCGACGCGAGCCCGAAAAGGGCGAGCCGGGCCGAAAGGCCCGGGCTTTGGGGGAGAGCCGACAAGAACCACGCTTCTTGGCGGCTCGGGGGGCTGAAGAAGCCCCCAAAAACGTCGAGCAAAGCGACGCGAGTCCCAACAGGGCGAGCCGGGCCGAAAGGCCCGGGCTTTGGGGGAGAGCGGACAAGAACCACGCTTCTTGTCCGCTCGGGGGGCTGAAGAAGCCCCCCAAAAAACACAGAACCGGCCCGCCTCACCCATGGGGAAGAACGCCACCCCCGGTGGCATGGGCAAGACGGGCCGATAGCGACTCGCGACCAGGGAAGGAGATGCCTTTGTCGGAGCCGGAAAGTGGCCGCACTGGGTGCGGTTCACCTCCGAATTCGTATACGGACAGAGTCAAGAGAGCGGATTGCTCTGAGACACCTCTTTGATCAATGTTCGTTGCAGTCTGCTGAGAATACTAGATCTGGTGATCCACCACCGCGATACACTACGCTCGGCGACACTCCAAAGGACTCCCCAATTTTGCTTCTATCCTCTGCTGAATCCCACTCCTACCGGCAAATATGAGACGCTCCGCGGCGCGAAATCGCTGGCATTCCCGGAGGATGGCCCTAGCGATGAGTCTGACGGCTCGGGTGCGGGCGATCCGGCAACTCGCGGCCGAGCGCCACCTCGACTCTGAGGATTGGCCGGCGGTTCCTTGCGCCAAGCCGCCCGGCGCCTTGCGCCTGGTCACCTTGAATCTCGCGCACGGCCGTCATCTCGGCCCTCACCAGGCGCTACAGAGCGGATCGAGCATGCGCAGCAATCTAGTCGAGATTGCGACCACCCTGCGCCAGATCGAGCCCGACCTCGTGGCCCTCCAGGAAGCCGACGGTCCGTCGGCGTGGAGCGGCAATTTCGACCATGTCGCCACGCTCAGCAAACTGGCCGGTCTGGAGACCCATTTCCGCGGCAAGCACCATCGCTTTTCATGGGGCCGGCACAACCTCGACTACGGAACGGCCCTGCTGGCTAGCGGCCCTCTGCACAAGCCCTCCTCGCAACGCTTCGCCCAATCATGGCGCGACACCAAGGGCTTCGTGCTGGCTACGATTCCGCTGCCGGCAGCCAACCGTGACTCAGCGCGGCCCCTAGGTGACGCTCACCCTGAGATCGACGTGGTCTCGGCCCACCTTGATTTCTTGGCTCCGTCGGTGAGACGGCGTCAAATCGCCCATCTGGTCTCTGCCTTGAGCGACCGCAACCGTCCCCTCGTCGTGCTGGGAGATTTCAACACCATGCTACCCGGCGACCGGCGGGTGATCGACATTCTTGGTCAGAAACTCCGCCTCGAAGCTCACCAACCCGACGCCAATGCACCGACCTTCCCGGTCCCGCGGCCCGTGCGCCGACTCGATTGGATCCTCGCTTCGCCGGAGCTGGAGTTCTGCTCCTACACCACTCTGCCGACACCTTTGTCCGACCACCTGGCGGTGGTGGCCGACCTGCGGCTAACCTCCACAGCCACCGAGCATCTCCAACAGCGCAACGGAACCGATTGAACTTGGCCCGCGGATTCGGGAACTTGCGACACCTCTCGTCGTATCTGTCCACAGGCAACAGACGATCCCCGGGGCGAGAAGGTCTACGGGTCGGTTCCCTGCTAACCATGAGTACGTCGTGAACCACCACCAGGCAGCCCCGACGAGTCCGAGGAAAAGCCACTATTACGCTCTGGTCGCTCTGGGTCTCACGGCATTCGCCCTCTGCCTCATCCCGGCCCTGCGCTGGCTTCCGGAATGGAACACGGGCGACATCGCGACCCGCGAGCAGATTCAGCAGCGGGTCAGAGAGATCGCCGCGGCAGGCGAGATCGTACTGAGCGAGGAACCGCTTCAGCTCTCGCTGAGGACGAAGTCGGATGAGCGCAGACTCGCCCACCACTTCCTGCGCGGCGAGACGAGCAACTGGTTGCGCCGCGAACGGCACCCTTTCGTCATCCAAGCGCAAGCGATGGCCAGCTGGCGCGATAGCGCCCCGGCCAATTTCGTACTGGGCCTGGGCCTCGACGCTCGCCCCTGGCACGCCACCTGGATACCGGCCGATTTCGAGTCGGTGTTTTCCATGGCCGTCTTCCCAGGGCGGGCGGAACGGGTACCGGATCTTGCATCCCTTCTGTTGCAGCCGGGCGAGCAACTCGGCGAGGCGGTGCCGATTCTCGCCAAGAACAGCCCAGTCGTGATCTATCCCATCCTCGGTTCACCGTCACCTCAAACCCTCTTCGTGCTGGATCAAGGCTCGGTCCGAGATGCCAACCGTGGCCCCGGCACCCTCGAGCAGGCCAAGCAGTACGAGTTAAGTCGGAAATTCGGTACCGCTCTTCTCAAGCGGATTCCGGCCATCCTGCTCTTCCTGCTGGTTCTTGGGCTGTTGATTCGGCTCGGCCTCACCCAGCGAATCGATTTCAAGAACGCCGCCGTCCTGACCGCACCGATCTTGGTCGCCGTCATGGCACGCAGCTTGATGTACCGGGTCGAAGGCTGGATCTTTACCATCGAACTGCTGGTTCAGTCGCTCTCCTGGCCCCTCGCCTTCTTTCTCCTCTGGTCGGTGGCCGAATCCTGGCACCGCACCTCTCAGCCCGGCATTCTCAACAACCTCGATTGGTTGCGCCGCGCCCGGGTGGGTCCGCAGGCCGGGCGGGCGATTCTGGGTGGCTTCGCCCTGGGTAGCCTCCTCGCCGGCTTGATGTTGGCACTGCCGGCGATGGCCACCGGCTTGACTTGGTCGTGGGGAGCACAATCCACCATTCAGCTGCCGGCGGGCCTGCTGCCTGCCGATGGACTGCTCATCGGCGGCTTCAACGCGGGCAAGGTTCTGCTGCTCCTGGCCCTGTGCCTGCGCACCTTGCCCGGCAAATGGGCGCCAGCCGTGGCGATCGCGCTATCCGCGGTGGTGATCGACGGTCCTTTCGCCTTCTCCTGGCTGTCGCTGGGCGGCAATCTCGTCTTCGCCACGGTCCTAGTATTGGCCCATCAACGGTGGAACATCACCGGCCTACTGACCGCCAGCCTGGTCGGCTCTACCCTGCCCATCGCCACCTTCGCCGCTCTCCACGTGGACTGGATGAGCGGCACCCTGGCGACCAGTTTGATCCTCTTCACCGTGCTTCTCGTCGCCGGCTTCGTCGGCCTCGCTCAACCGCGCGACCAGGAGTATCAGAACTCGATCGAGCCCGTGTTCGTGCGCCGTATCGAGAAGCAGCGGCGGCTGCGCTACGAGATGGGTCTCTTGGCCCGGATGCAACGTGGCCTACTGCCCACCTCTCTGCCCAATGTCGACGGCTATCAGATCGCCGCTCGTTCCCTACTGGCCACCGAAGTGGGTGGCGACCTTTACCACTTCCACCACCAACCTGGAGAACTCCTTTGGGTCGCCGCCGGCGATGTCGCCGGCCATGGCTACTCTTGCGCCATCGCTCAGGCGATGACCAAGGCCGGGTTGGTCAGCTTGCTCGATAGCCATACCTCGCCCGCCGAGGTACTGCATAGACTCGATCGAGTGCTACGGGCCGGAAGCGTGGAGCGCCACTTCACCTCGCTGGTTCTGGTGCGCCTCGATCTGCCCACCGGCAGGGCGCTGATCTCGAACGCCGGCCATCCTTACCCCTTCCTGGTGACGCAGCACGGCCACCGAGAGATCGCCATGCCCTCCCTGCCGCTCGGCCAGGGACCGGAGCGCACCTACAGCGACCACGAGCTGCATCTGCAGGAGGGAGATGCCTTGGTCCTCTACTCGGACGGTCTCTACGAGGCGACCTCCCCCTCCGGCCAGCCCTACGGCTTCACCCGCCCCCTGGAGACGCTCGGCCGGCAGCGAATCGCCACCGCGGGCGAAATGCTGGAGGGACTGTTCACCGACTGGCGCTACCACCTGGCCGGCGCTGCGGCAGACGACGACACTACCCTGGTCGTACTCAAACGATCCGCGATGTAGCCACTCCGGTATGCTCTGTTGAGAATGGACGACCTATCCCAGATTGAGATCGAGGGCACCAGCCCAGAAAACGACGGGGAGTTCCCCGCCGAGATCGACGCTGAAAGCGCTGCTGAGATCGCTCGCGAGCCCGAGCTAGAGTTCGAACCACGGATCGACGATCCCGAACCGCCCGACTCCTTCGCGGCCAAGCGCCGGCGCAGCCTTTGGCCGTGGCTGATCGCGGCCGTGCTGCTGGTCGCCGCAGTTCTAGCCTGGTGGCTCTGGTCTCAACGCCACCAGCAGGGCGCCGAACCGCCGCCTGCCGCCGCCGAGCCCACCGCGCAAAGCGAGCCTCCGGCGCCCGAGCCCGAACCACCGTTCGAGTTGCCGGCACTGGCCCAGAGCGACGAGATCGTGGCGCGCCTGGTGGGAGCGCTCTCCGCTCATCCGGAACTGACCCGCTGGCTGGCCCACGAAGCCTTGATCGAGCGCTTCGTCGCCGCCACCGACAATATCGCCGAAGGCAGGAGTCCCCGCTCACATTTCGAATTCGCTGCGCCCAAGAAGGGCTTCCGCACGGTGGAACGCGGCGGTGAACTGACCATCGACCCGTCCAGCTATCAGCGCTACGACACCATCGCCGCCATCATCCGTTCGCTCGACACCACCGGATCGGTCCAACTGATCGGCCAACTAGAGCCGCTATTCGACCAAGCCTACGCGGATCTCGGCTACCCCCAAGGCAACTTCCGGGCCACCCTGATCGAGGCCATCGACGCCCTCCTCGCCGTCCCCGTGCGCGAGACCCCGATCGAGCTGAAAGCCAAAATAACCTCCTACGAATTCAGCGACCCCAAGCTAGAAAAGCTGACCGCGGCCCAAAAGCACCTGCTGAGAATGGGACCGAACAACATCCAGGGTATTCAAGCAAAGCTCAGAGAGTTGCGGACGGCGTTGGGTCATGCTCCCTAGACCATGATGGAGCGAGCGTCGCTGCGCTCGCCTCTTGCCTCGGTACCGCTCCAAGAACCTCGACCTCCCCGCCACGCAGATCGCAGGGAACGGACTACCATTTTGCCTTCGTAGGGGCGCGATTCATCGCGCCCGCGCCCATGCCCATGCCCATGCCCAGACCCCGTAGCAAATCCGATGTCGGTTCCATGTGCGATGGCGTTGCGGTACCGGAGACGGACGCGATGAATCGCGCCCCTACGCATGGAGCCAAGCCCGCGAGCCGCCAGGCGAGCCCGGCCGAAGGCCGGACTCCTTGGGGTGAAGGTCGCAAGAACGACGTTTCTTGCGACCGAGGGGTCTCGGAGAGAGACCCCTATAGACAAAAGGGTGGGGGGGGGCGGCGGGGCTCGGAGAGAGCCCCCTGAAAGATGAAAGAAGTTCTGAGGGCCGCCTCCGGCGGCCCTCAGAACTTCCGCATCAGGCCGACGACGATTCCTTGCACCATGACTTCATCGGCGGCGACGAAGAAGGGCTTCATGTGCGGGTTGGCCGGTTGCAGCCGAATCCGCTTGCCCTCCGGATAGAAACGCTTGAGCGTCGCTTCGTCGTCGATCAGGGCGACGACCATCTCACCGGACTCCGCCTTCTCCCGGCGCTGCACGACGACGAAGTCGCCATCGTGAATGCCCTCGTCGATCATCGAGTCGCCGACCACCTTGAGCACGAAGTGCTTTTCGCGGCTTTGCCCCAGCAGATGCTCGGGCACGGTCAGCCGATCGTTGCCCTCCACCGCCTCGATCGGTTTGCCAGCGGCGATCACACCGAAGAATGGTAGCTCGCGCAACGCACTGGCGGCAGGCTTCTTCTTCCCCTCCGGAGCCCGCCGCAGGAGCTGGATGCCCCGCTTCTGGTTCCAATCGCGCCACAGGTAGCCTTTCTGCTCCAGCAACTTGAGGTGCTTGTAGACGGTTCCGTAGGAGGAGTAGCCGAACTGCTCACAGATCTCGCGGTGGGTCGGTGAGACACCTTCGCTACGCCGAAACTCCTCGATGAACTCGAGAATCTCCTTCTGGCGCCGAGTCAGATAGTCGCGAGCATCACTCATTGCGCCACGCTAAGCGGTAAAGCGGCGTAAGTCAAGTCCACCCCCGGAACGCACCTCCGCTGCTAGACTCTGCCCCCTGCCACGGAGGCCTCCGCGACTCACCGCGGGGAGCCACTCACCAAGAATTCGGCAACCGGAGAGCCACGGCTACGATGACTTCGCCACCCCATATTCCCATCGAGCGTCACCAGTTGGACAACGGCCTGCGCGTGGTCCTGCAACCGGATAGCGAACTGCCGCTAGTCGCCATCAACCTCTGGTACCACGTCGGCTCGAAGAACGAGTCACCGCACAAGACCGGGTTTGCTCACCTCTTCGAGCACATGCTCTTCCAGGGTAGCCAGCACGTGGGCACCAACGACCATTTCGCCCACCTCCAGAAGGTGGGCGGTGTCGCCAACGGCTCGACCTCGCGCGACCGCACCAACTACTTCGAGACGCTGCCCTCCAACCATCTCGAACTCGGTTTGTGGCTGGAATCGGATCGCATGGGTTTTCTGCTCCCGGCGATGAGTGCCGAGAAGCTCGAGAACCAACGCCAGGTGGTGATCAACGAGCGCCGGCAGCGGGTCGACAATCAACCCTACGGTCTGGCCCATGAGCGGCTGTGGGAGCTGCTCTTTCCCGGCGATCATCCCTACCACTGGCCGATCATCGGCTACATGGAGGACATCGAAGCCGCCACCCTCGAGCAAGTCAACCAGTTCTTCAAGGATTGGTATCGCCCCAACAATGCGGTGCTGACTCTCGCCGGCGACTTCGAGCCCGCCGCCGCGCTCGAAGCGGTCGATCGCTACTTCGGTCCGCTTCCCGGCGGCGAACTCCCCAGCCGGCCACGCCACGGCCGGCGAGACCCCGTGGGGCAGCAGCGGGTAGTGTTGGAGGACGACGTCCACCTACCTCGCGTCTACCTCGCCTTCCCGGTGCCGGCCTACGGCGAGCCGGGGTGGTATACCGCCGACCTGCTTACCACCGTCCTCGGCGACGGCAAGTCGAGCCCGCTCTACGACCGGCTGGTACAGCAACAGCAGATCGCGCAGACCACTGCCGCCTGGATCCACGAAACGGAGTTCGCCGGTGTAGTGATGCTGGCGGCCACCGGCCGCCCGGGGGTCGGGGCCCAAGAACTGGAGGCTGCCCTGCTCGAAGAACTCGAGAAGATCGCCCATCAGCCGCCGTCCCCGCCCGACATGGAGCGCGCGCTCAACCGCACGCGCACGCGCGCCTACAGCGATCTGCAGAGTCTCAGCCGCCGCGCCGATTTGCTGTCGATGTACACGACCTACTTCGATCAGCCGGAACTGCTCGGCCACGAGGTCGAGCGCTATCTCGACATCGGTAGCGAAGATCTACGCCGGTGCGCGGAGCAGCTTCTGGCGGCGGGCAACCAAGTGGTGGTCACCGTCGTCCCCAAAGGGGATTCCGGTCAAGGCTCGGCAGCGGAGCAGTCGTGAATTCGTTCGCCCTGGATCGTTCGACACCGCCAACCGGCCAGGCCGTGCACCCGGTCACTTTTCCGCGACCCCGCCGCTTCCGGCTGGCCAACGGCATGACGCTGCTGGCTAGCCGCAGCCGGCGAGCGCCGCTGGCCGCCGTGGAGTTGATCACCCCGGGAGGTTCGCAGCACAACCCGCTGCATCGCCCCGGTCTCGCCACTCTGACCGCGGCCCTCCTCGACGAAGGTACCGAGCAGCACAGCGGTCGCCAGATCGCCGAGCAGGTCGAACGGTTGGGTGGCGGGCTCGACTGCGGCGCCCTGTGGGATCTGGCATCGCTGGCCATCGACTTGCCAGCCGCCGAATTGCTCAACGGCCTCGACCTGTTGGCCGAGATGGCCACCTGCGCCAACTTTCCCCAGGCTGAGTTCGAGCGCGTCCGCCGGCAGCGCCAGGCTGAGATCCTGCAACGCCGCAACCTGCCTGGCGCGTTGGCGGACCAACACTTGGTGGCGGCGATCTATGGCACGAACTCACCCTACGGCTACCCACCGATCGGCACCGTCGAGAGTCTCGGTGCGCTACGGCGCGACGATCTGGTCCGCTTCTATCGCCACCACATCGGCGTCGCCACGGGAACCACCCTGATCGTCGTCGGCGATTTCGAGCCGGAGTGGCTGTTCACCGAGGTCGAGCGCCGGTTCGCCGCCCTGCCCGAACGACCGCCCGAGAGTTCGGACAGCGCAGCGGCGCAAGAGGGGGCCAACGGCCACCGGCGGATCGCCACCCCGGCAGCTCTTGCGCCCACCGTCGTCATCGTCGACCGGCCCGGCGGCGCTCAAACAGCGCTGCGCGTCGGCCACCACGGCGTCCCCCGCAGCCACCCCGACTACCTGGCCCTGTCGGTGATGAGCACCTTGCTGGGCGGCAAGTTCACCAGCCGCCTCAACCTCAACCTTCGCGAACGCCACGGATTCACCTACGGTGTTCATAGCATCGTCACCGGCCGCCACGGTCCCGGTCCGATCTTCGTCACCACCGACGTGGCGACCGACGTGGCGGGCGCCGCCACCGGTGAGATCTTCACCGAGATTCATCGCATTCGCGACCAGGCGGTCACCTGCCAGGAGTTGGAAGAGACGCGCAACTACCTGATCGGCACCTTCCCCAACGTGCTGCAAAGCCTCACCGGTATCGCCGGGCGACTGGAGACGATCGCCATTCACAACCTGTCGGACGACTACTTCGACGGCTACCTGGCAACCCTCGCCACCATCGACAGCGCCACCATCCAACGAGTGGCACAACGCCACCTGGCACCCGACCACGCCGTGACCATCGCCGTCGGACCGGCCGACCAACTGGTCCCGCAGCTCGAGACGTTCGGCAGTGTCCGCGTGGTGAAGAATCCGAGCTAGCGCAAGCTGATCGACAGACCGCCCCCGGCGGCGACCCGCACTTCGAGATTGACCACCGAGCCGGGTAGCAGTTCGGTACGCAGAGTCTCGTTGTGAGTGCGATCCAGAGCGACATAGATCTTCAAGGTCATGGCGCCCGCCGGCAGGGTCACGGTGCGCACGAAACCGCCCGGAATCTTCTTGGAGCGCAAGAAGCCTGTCTTCTTGGTGAAACGAAACGGCTCGCGCAACAGCTGGCGGCCATCTGAATAGACGGTCAACACACCCTGCGGGACCTGCGAGTAGAAATCGATGGTCATCGTCGCCGGGGTGTTGGGATCGATCGGCGGCGGTGGTGGCGGCTCTTTGACAGCTGTCACCGGCCGCGGTGTGGGCGCGGCCTCCTGCTCCTGCCTCACCGGTTCGGGCTGGCGCTTGCGCTCCGCCCGAAGCTGGCGTCTCGCCGAACGGCGCAGCCCCTGTTGAGCGGCGGCCAGCAGCTGCAGCGCCTCCTCGTGCTCAGGCTCCAGCGCCAAGACGATCTCCGCCCCTTCGGCCGCCTCAGCAAAGCGCTTCTCTTCCAGCGCATCGCTGGCCACGATCAACGAACTCTCGATGTCGGCAACCCGGCGCAAGCTCCTCTCCTCGGCCTTGGCCAAACGCTCCGCCTTGAGCCGCAGAGCTTCGATACCATGCAACCGGTCGGCGGGAGCACGCTGGCCAGCCAACGCAAAGGCGCGCGCCGCCGCCGCCGGTTTACCATCGTTGAGACGCCGGTGCCCCTCCTTGAGCGGCTCCAAGTAGGCCATGGTTCGCTCGGCCTCCAGGTCCTCGATCGGCGGCATCTCTCGCTGGTCGATCACCCGCAGCACTAGCCACGAAGCGAACAGAGCCACCAGCAGAGCCAGCCCGGCGATCACCGCCAGCCGCCGAGGCGCACTCTTGCCACCCTTGAGGCGGCCCAGGGCCGCCGAAGCCGCCGTGCTCAACGCGGCACCTGCCGGGCGCAAACCGGCGAGCAGCTTGGCACCGCCGCGGCGAGCACCGGCGAAGAAGCTCGCCAGCCGCCCTTGCCAGCCCGCAGACGGAAGAACCTTCGGGTCGTCCTTTGAGGCCAACTCGACCTCTTGCGTATCGTTCAAGGAGGCCCGCTCGACGATCGTGTCGCAGACCGCCTTGAGGTCCCGTGCGAGGGCTCCCACCCGCTGGTAACGCTGATTCGGATCCTTGGCCAGCGCTTTGTCGAGCACCTCGGAAAGCTCGGCCGGCAGGCGACCTACATACTCCTCCGGCGGAGTTGGCGCCTCGTTGACGATGTTGTGAGTCACCACCGTAAGGTGGTCGCCCTGGAAGGGCTTGTGGCGAGTGAGCAGTTCGTAGAGCACCACACCCAGCGAGAAAATGTCGGCCCGGTGATCGACCTCTTTGCCCCGCACCTGCTCGGGAGCCATGTAGTTGGGAGTGCCGAGCAACTGGCCGTGGAGGGTGAGATCCGAGGTGTGCAGGCGGGCGATCCCGAAGTCGGTCAACTTCGCCCGGCGATCGGCGGTGATCAAAATATTGGCCGGTTTGATGTCGCGGTGCACCACGCCCTTGGAGTGGGCATATTGCAAAGCCTCCGCGACCTGCCAGATGATGTCGGTGATCGTCGGCAGGTCGAGCGGATCCTCGCTGCGCAGCATCTGCTTGAGGTTGGTGCCGCGCACGTACTCCATGGCGAAGAAAGTGACGCCCTCGGCGCTCTTCTCCACCACGTCGTGGATGGTGACGATGTTCGGGTGCGAGAGAATACCGGCGCTCTGCGCCTCGCGCAGGAACCTATTGCGCGCCTGGCGAAACTGCTTCTCCTCCATCCCATCGGGTAGATGGAAAGTCTTGAGGGCTACCAGGCGGCCGATCAGTGGGTCCTTGGCGAGGTAGACCACGCCCATGGCACCCTTTCCGATCTGGTCAACAATCTGGTAGCGATCCAGCCGGGTTGGATTGCTCATAGGTAGGGGCTTTCACAGAGGAAAGAACTCTGATTCTAGGTCTGCCTCGCCTTGCCGTCAACCGCTCTTCATGCCGCCAAATCGGCTCAATTTGCAGATCCGGCCGAAGAGCCACAGCGCCCGAAATGCCGCACCCTCTGTGCTATATTCGGACGCCTAAAAAGAGCTGCAGAACCGGCCATTTCAGCCAAGCGCTAGGAGGCGTTGACGCGATGCAGGTGGAGAGTTCAGACAAGATTCGCAACCTCGCTGTAACCGGTCACAACGACACCGGGAAGACTACCCTACTGAGCGCCTTGCTGTACGCGGGCGGCGTGGTCAATCGACTCAACAGGGTCGAAGATGGCAATACGGTAACCGACTTTGACTCCGAAGAGATCGCACGCACGATCTCGATCGGTATCGCTCCCTGTTTCGTCCCCTGGCGCCAGCACAAGATCAACTTCATCGATTGCCCCGGCTACGGCATCTTTCTCTCCGAGACGCGCTCCGGCATGCGCGCCTGCGATGCCACCCTGTTGTGCATCAACGGCGTCGCCGGTGTCGAAGTCAACAGCGAGAGAAACTGGAACTTCGCCGAGCGCATCGACCAGCCGGTCCTCTTTCACCTCACCAAAATGGATCGCGAGCGCGCCGACTTCGAGCGCGTCGTCAGCGAGTTGCAGGAGACCTTCGACCGCGCGGCCATAGCGGTCCAACTGCCCATCGGCAGCGAAGAGAACTTCACCGGCGTCGTCGACCTGGTCGCTCTCAAGGCCTACCGCTTCGACAAAGACGGCAACGGCAAGGCAGCCGGCGGCGAGATTCCGGCCGAGATGGCCGATCAGGTGGAAGAGTGGCGCGGCAAGTTGATCGAAGCGGTGGCCGAGACCGACGACCTTCTGCTGGAGCACTTCTTCGACGAGGGTAGCCTCAGCCAGAAGGATCTCGAATCCGGTTTGCGCCGAGCAGTGGCTCAGCGCAAACTCTTCCCCGTCACGATGAGCGCCGGCGTGCACGGCATCGGTCCGTCCGCCCTCCTCGATTCTCTGATCGACTGCGCTCCCTCGCCGGTGGACTGCAAACTCTATCCCGCGACCAACGTCGGCGGCGACCCCGTAGAACTTGCGGCGGATCCCGACGGACCGCTGGCGGTGCTGGTGTTCAAGACGCTGAGCGACCCCTACAGCGGCAAGATCTCCCTCTTCCGCGTCATCCGAGGCACGTTCTCCTCCGACTCGCAGGTGTGGAACACCCGGCTGGAGGAGTCCGGCAAGGTCGGTCACTTGATGCTCATGCAAGGCAAGAACGGAAGCGCGGTGGACAAGCTGGTCGCCGGCGACATCGGCGGCGTGGCCAAACTCAAGGAGACGAATACCGGCGATACGCTCAGCGACAAGGAGGCACCGGTCAAGGCCGACTGGGTGAAGCCGGCGGAACCGGCGATGGCCTTCGCAGTGGAACCCAAATCCAAGGGCGACGAAGAGAAGATCGGTGAGGCACTGCATCGGCTGATCGATGAAGATCCCGCACTGAAGGCCGGCCGCGACGCCCGTACCGGCGAGTACCTACTGTCCGGTGCCGGCCAGCTGCACGTCGAAATCACCGTCGCCAAGCTGAAGAGCCGCTTCAAGGTGGAAGTCCTGCTTCACCCGCCGAAGGTACCCTACGTCGAGACCATCAAACGGGCCGCCGATGGCCACGGTCGCCACAAGAAGCAGAGCGGCGGGCGCGGCCAGTTCGCCGACTGCAAGATCAGGATGGAGCCGATCAACCGCGGCGGTGATTTCGAGTTCGAGGACAAGATCTTCGGTGGCTCGATCCCGCAAAACTACCGCCCGGCAGTGGAAAAGGGTATCCAAGAGGCGCGCCACCGTGGCTACCTGGCCGGCTACCCGGTAGTCGACTTTCGCGTCCAGCTACTCGACGGTCAATATCACGATGTCGACTCCTCGGAAATGGCCTTCAAGATCGCCGGTTCTCTGGCCTTCAAGGACGCCATGGCCAAGGCCGCCGCGACCATTCTCGAGCCGCTGATGAAAGTGGAGATCACCACCACCGAGGAGTTCATGGGCGACATCATGAGCGACCTGTCACAGCGGCGAGGCCGACCGCAGGGCATGGAGACCCGCGGCAGCAAGCAGATCATCAACGCCATGGTTCCGATGGCCGAAATGCTCGAGTATGCCCGCGCTCTACGCGCCATCACCCAGGGTCGAGGCAGCTTCCACATGGAGTTCGACCACTACGGCGAGGTACCGCGCAACATCCAGGAGAAGATCATCGCCGACTCGAAGCGTGAGGAAGAGGAGGGGTAGCTCTCCCCTTCTCACTACCTCAAGATGGACGGCCTCTCGCCCGAGAAGCTCCTGCTGGGCCTCCTCTGGTATGTGACCTTCGTCTTCTCGACCACCTGTCACGAGGCGGCCCACGCCTGGGCCGCCCTCAAACTCGGCGATTCCACCGCCTACCATGGTGGCCAGGTCAGCCTGAATCCGCTGCCCCACATCCGCCGCGCTCCCTTCGGTATGGTGGTGATTCCCATCCTCTCCTTCCTGATGAGCGGCTGGATGATCGGCTTCGCCAGCGCCCCCTACGACCCGCAGTGGGCCCTGCGCCACCCCAAACGAAGCGCCTGGATGACGCTGGCCGGCCCGGGAGCCAACCTGGCGATCGTCATCCTCTCCGGCCTGGCGATTCGCCTCGGGATCCTCCTTGGCGGCTTCGCCTCGCCGGAGTCCCTCAGCTTCGGCTCGGTGGTCGTGCCCGCCGGCGGTGCCGATGGTCTCATCGGCATGGTCACCACCGGATTGAGCATCGCCTTCTCCCTCAACCTCCTGCTCTTCACCTTCAACCTGCTGCCACTGCCCCCCCTCGATGGCAGCGGCGCGATTCCCCTGCTCCTGCCGGTCGAAACCGCCCGTAGCTACATGAGCTTCCTGTTCAGCCAACCGATGCTCGCCTGGGCCGGAATCTTCGTGGCCTGGAACATCTTCGGCAAGATCTTCTACCCCGCCTTCTCGTTAGCCATCAAGCTTCTCTACCCGGACATCCCCTACAGCTAGCCGCGGATCCCTCTTCTCAAAGATCGATCCCCAGTTCGCGCAACTGCCGCTCGGCCTGCGCAGCCCAGCCTCGGTTGGCCATCGGGCTAGCCGGACTCGGGTGAAGAATGCGCCCGATCTTCACCTCCATATCGCCCACCGCCGCCAGAGCCCTCCCCTCCGCAAAGACCCCCACACCGATCACCCAGCGCGGTGCAAAATAGGTCACCGTCGCCCGCAACGCCCGATCACAAGCCGCAAACAGAGCCTCCTTCTCCACCGCCGGCAACTTGTCCGGCGTCCGATTGCGCCCCGACTCTTCCAAAAAGACCAGCGGGCAATAATTGGCGACAAAAAACCGCTCAAAAAACCGCTCCGGCTCCCCAAACCGCGCCCGAGCCCACCCCCACAACCGCGCCCCACTCACCTCACTGCGGGTATGCTCAAACCCCAAAATCGGCCGCTTAGGATGCTCCCGTTCCGGTCGCCCCACCGGCAAAGAAATCCCCATCCAATCGCGCACCAAAGAGACCTCCCCAAACGGAATCCCCGTCTGCGCCATCCCGAACGGCCCCGGATTCATCCCCAAAAAAAGCACCTCCTTCGGAGCCGCCCCAAACCGCTCCAGCAAGAGATCCCAAGCCCCCCGCGCATACTCCAAAGGGTTGTAGACAAACGACACCGGCGGGGCAAAGCGCAGTCCCGAGAGATCGGCCACTAGTTGGTCTGAGATAGCCTGCAAGCTGTCCTCCTCAAGAAGAGATCGCCACACCCTACACCGCAAGCCGCGAAGCGGCGAAGTCGCCCCGAGGGGGGTTCACGCGCTGCGATGGGCGCATGAGATTTGGCAAGAGGCGGGCGCAATGAATTGCGCCCCTACGGGACGAGCGCGGCGAATCGCAGCAAGAGACGCGAAGCGGCGAGGTCTCGATATCTGGACAAGGACCGTGCCGAGAGTCGAGCAAAGCGAGACGCGAGGCGCCCACAGAACAGGCGAAGCCAGCACGGGCGCAATGAATTGCGCCCCTACGGGACGAGCGCGGCGAATCGCAGCAAGAGACGCGAAGCGGCGAGGTCTCGATATCTGGAGAAGGACCGTGCCGAGAGTCGAGCAAAGCGAGACGCGAGGCCTCCACCAACCTCAAGCGACGAGTTCCCGCTGAAGCGACCCTGAGCCCGCGGGCACCGGCCAGCCGAGGGCACGGATCGGCTCGCGGAGGAAAA
>JAJRVQ010000164.1 GCA_024277255.1 Acidobacteriota bacterium
TCTGCATCGGCCAGGGCCAGATCGAGACCAGTCCGATTCAGGTGGCGCGGCAGATGGCCGCGATCGGCAACCGGCAGTATGTGGTCAAGCCGCGTCTGGTGAAGCAGATTCAGGATTACAACAACGCCGTGATCCAGGCCTATCCCGTCGAGGAACGCAGCCGACTCAACATCGATCCCTACTATCTCAGTGTGGTGCGGCAGGGGATGAAGGACGTGGTCAATGCCGGTCGCGGCACCGGGCACGCCGCCGGCAACGACGACATCGAAGTCGCCGGCAAGACCGGCACCGGGCAGTGGAAGCCCGCCCTGGAGCAAAACATCGGCTGGTTCGCCGGCTTCGCCCCGGCCAATGCCCCGGTTTATTCCTTCGCCGTCATCTACGAGGGCGATCCCGGCGAGAAGGTCGGCGGCGGCAAGAGCGCGGCGCCGGTGGTGGGCGAGTTTCTCAAGCGCTACCTCGAGGACGAGACTCATCTTGCGGAGATCAAAGAGGCGTCCGATGAAATGAAGACCCTGCTCGCGCAGATCGAGCCGCCCAGTGTGGGCCGCCCGGCCATCGAGTCCATTTTCCGCGGCGGGGCGGCCCCCGAGGAGGAACCGGTCGCCGCCGCGCCGCCGCCCACGACTCCAAAGCGGCCCGAAAGCGGGATCTCCCGCTGGTTCCGCAAATTGCGGCGCAATTGATCAGGCTAAGCTAAGCTGCCGATGCGTCGCTGTCGTCGTCTTCGCCGACCAGCTCCGGCTCGAATTCCTCGTCCTCCTCCTCAATTTCGCGCCGCCAGCGCCGCGAGATCCAGGGACGGACGAGACCATAAACCAGGTAGGTGAGGAACAGGAAAAACGGCACCACCTTCCAGAAAAGGAACGCCGAGACCAGCACCAGGATGGCGACGAATACCCAGAGGATGGAGCGCCGGGTGCGCCAGTTCACCTTCTTGAAGCTCGGGTAGCTCAGCTCGCTCATCATCAGTCCGGAGAGCAGCAGCACCAGGGCGAGCAGCACGAAGCGCCAGTTGCCGATCGCCTTGTCGCCCTCGTTGATCCAGAGGATGAAAACCGTCAGCGAAGCGATCATGCCGGCCGCCGCCGGGATGGGGATGCCGATGAAGTCTTTGTTGTCGTCATCGGTCGCTTCATGGGCGAGGCAGTTGAAACGCGCCAGCCGCATGGTGCCACAGAGCAGGTAGACGAAGGCGATGGTCCAGGCCAGGCGCTCGTCGAAATCGCTCATGACGATATCCATCACCAGCAGCGCCGGGGCGATGCCGAAAGAAATCATGTCCGCCAGCGAGTCGAACTCACGACCGAACATCGATTCCTGCCCCCGCATGCGCGCCACGCGCCCGTCGAGCGCGTCAAAAACACAGGCCGCCAGGATGAATGCGATGGCCGTGTGGTAGGTGTGCGATCCGGACTCGGGAGACTTCATTCCCTGAAAAATGAAGAACACCGCGCTGAACCCGCAGGCCAGATTGCCGGCGGTCATCAGGTTGGGGAGCAGGTACACCTTCGGCGTGCGCCAGGGTTGGGGTGACTTGATGGGCATGACAGGCACATTCTAGCAGCCAGGGGGAAACTGTCGCAACCTCGAATCCGGGAAACTGGCGGGGCCCTTCCCCTCCGTAGCTCCGCCGTGCCGTAGTCGCAACGGTGGCAGCGTGGCCCGGTCGCCGAAGCCATGATCGGGCACCTTGTGCCGGAGCCCGATGCCGCTTGCGCCGGGCACAAACGATGGTTCCGTTGGCGGTAGCCTGCCTACCTACCCTCTGGAATTCGCCTTTGAACCCTCTCTCCGCAGCCACTCCCGATGCTCCGCCCCCGGACGGTTACCGACAGGTGTTGCTGGTGGACGACAACCCAACCAATCTCCAGGTGCTCTACCAGGCGCTGGAGGAGCAGGGCTACGAATTGCTCATCGCCCAGAGCGGTGAGGAAGCCCTGGAAATCGCGGGTGCGGCGCTGCCGGCGCTGATCCTGTTGGACATCAACATGCCGGGCATGGATGGCTTTGAAACCTGTCGGCGACTGAAAGCCGACGAGCGCACCCGGGACTGCGTGATCATTTTTCTCTCCGCCCGCGACGGCGTCCGCGACAAGGTCGAGGGTCTGCGACTCGGCGCGGTTGACTACATCAGCAAACCGTTTCAGTTCGAGGAAGTCGTGGCCCGGGTCAACACCCAGTTGGAACTCAAGCGCGCGCGCGAGGAGCTGATCACCCTGCATCGCAAGGCGGATTCGCTGCTGCTCAACATCCTGCCGCGCTCCATCGCCGAGCGGCTGAAAGAGGATGAGCGCAACCTGGTGGAGCATTTTCCCGAGGCCACCATCCTGTTCTGCGATTTGGTGGGGTTCACCCCGCTGGCGGCGAAGACCGAGCCGGCGGAGGTGGTCGGATTTCTCAACCGGGTGTTCACCACCATCGACGGCCTGGTGGAGAAGCGCGGACTGGAGAAAATCAAGACCATTGGCGACGCCTACATGGTCGGCGGCGGCGTGCCGGATCCCCGTCCCGATCACGCCCAGGCGGTGGCGGATTTCGCCCTGGATCTGGTCGAGGCGATTCCGGCGATGCGGGAGGCGGAGTCGCTGCCGTTGGCCTTGCGCATCGGCATTCACAGTGGGCCCGTCGTCGCCGGCGTGATTGGGGAGAAGAAATTCGCCTACGATCTGTGGGGCGACACGGTGAACACCGCGAGCCGCATGGAGTCGAGCGGGGCGACCGACCGCGTTCACATCAGTGGCCAAACCCGCGATCTCCTCGGCGACGATTTCGAGTACGAGGCTCGGGGTAGCGTGGATATCAAGGGCAAGGGGCCGATGGAGACCTTCTTTCTGCTTGGTCGAAAGTGAGTTACTGGGAGAAGAGGAATTTCGTCATGCGCCTTTCCATTCGGGGAAAAATGATCCTGTTCATCGGCTTGCCGTCGGCGGCGATCTTCATCGTCGCCATGTGGTGGGTTCTGACCATGGCCGAACAGCAGGCACGCGGTCGGCAGGAGGCGGAAATGGCGGAGAACGCGGCCATGGCCGCGGTGCATTTCAATGAATACATCGGCCGGGCCGCCCGGGTGGCGGACACCACTGCCCGGTTTGTGCAATACGTTCCCAATCTCGAAGACTCCCAGATCTATGGATTTCTTCAGGGAACGGTGCAGCTCAATCGGCGCATCTACGGCGCTGCGATGGCCTTCGAACCCGGCACCTACAAGGAGGGCGACGCGCTGTTCTGTCCCTATGTGCACAAGAACAAGGATGGTTCCGGCATGATCGAGATGAACGTCGACGCCGACGTGTATGACTGGTACCGGGACGAGAAATGGCAATGGTGGCACCTGCCCAAGAAACTGGGACACGGAGTGTGGACGGATCCCTATTTCGACGAGGGCGCCGGCAATATCCTGATGACCACCTACGGCGTGCCCTTCGAGCGAAAAGGAAAATTCGGCGGCGTTACCACGGTGGACATCGTGCTGGAGAGTTTGCGAGAGGACGTCGAGGACATCCTGCCCGGGATGGTAAAATTCTACATCCTCGGGGCGGACGGCAAGCTCATTTACTCGCCGAACACCGGGGAAATTCTTCAGGAGACCATTTTCGAGTCATTGGAAAGAAAGGGGCATTCACATCTGGCCACGGCCTTCGAAACGATGCTGAAACAGGACAGCGGTGAAGTCACGGTGGACGGCTTTTTCGGCGAAGGCCGGACGATGGTGGCCTACGCCCCCATTCGTTCGCCGGGGTGGACTCTGTTGACCTACCTGCCGGAGAGCGAGGCGATGGCCGAGTTTCACCGACGCAGGACCATGGTCATTGGTGCTTTTTTCGCCGCCGCGGCGCTGATGGTGGCCATTGTGCTGTTCATGTCGGGCCAGGTCGCCCGACCGATCCGCAATTTGCGTGGCAAGGTGCTGCGGATCGCCGATGGCGAGACCGGGGTGTCGGTGGACGACCTCAAGACCGGGGACGAGATCGAGGAACTGGCCGGCGCCTTCGGCACCATGCAGCGCAAAGTGGCCGACCGCGAGGCGAAGCTCGAAAACGCGCGCGAGACCACGCTGACGGAATTGCTGGAGTCGGCGCCCGACGCCATGCTCGTCATCGACAAGGACGGGATCGTGCGTCGGGTAAACGGCAAGGTGGTGAAGATGTTCGGATTTCACCGCGATGAACTGGCCGGTGAATCGGTCGAAATTCTTCTCCCCAGAGAATTCATCCGGGATCATCGGGGGCGCTTGCGCGATTATTTTGAAGATCCGGACTCGGAGAAGTGGAAAGGGGGACTGGAGGCGTGCGGCCACAGAAAAAGCGGGGAAGAGTTTCCCGTGGAGATCGGTTTGAGCCCCTTTCACGAGCCCGAGGGCATTATGGTGGTGGCGGCGGTTCGCGACATCACCGAGCGCAAAAAAGCTGAGGCCGAACTGAAGCTAGCCCGCGAACAGGCCGACGCCGCCAACGTGGCCAAGAGCGATTTTCTCTCCAGCATGAGTCACGAGCTGCGCACCCCGCTCAACGGCGTGCTCGGCTACGCCCAGATTCTGCAGCGCGACAAGTCGGTGAGCCCGAAGCAGCGGGGCAACATCGAGTCCATCATCAGTTGCGGCGATCACCTGCTCTCCCTCATCAACGATGTACTCGACCTCTCCAA
>JAJRVQ010000165.1 GCA_024277255.1 Acidobacteriota bacterium
CCAAGGCGAGCTAGGGTGCGGAAGGTGAAATAGCGGGGCCAGAGTTCGCGTATCAGCGTCATGTTTGCGTTATGCGAACTTCGCGGTATAGTGCGAGCCATGAGGATGAAAGGAAGAAAAATTCCTGGTCGCGTTCGGTTGGCTCGCATTCGGATGGGAGCGTCGCTGGAAGCGGCAGTGAGTACTCTTGATACGATTTGCCACGAGCAAGGCATTCTCGATGGAATTGGCTTGAGCCGGGGCGAGCTCTCGAAGGTCGAGCGGGCTCAACGCTGGATCAAGGCGGAGCAGCTGGCTGCCATGGCGATCTATTTCGGGATCTCACCTGGCGAGCTGTGTGAGTGGCTGCTCCAAGACCGTGGCCTCGTGGAGTCAGACTCCTAGCGCCCAATCGTCCGCTCCTGAGAGGCTCCAATTGGGGCTCTCGACGCCGCCCGGCAGTGGCGGCTAGTTGGTGTGGCTCATCGGCGATGAGCCTCCAGATGCCAGTACCGGTGAAGGCTTCTCACGCGGTTGGTGCCTGTGGAAAACCTGTGGAAAACGCTGTGGACGAGCTGCGGAAAACCACGGGATTCTAGGTCAGATGGCAAACGGGATTCTAGGTCAGAGAAAACGGGATTCTAGGTCAGAAGAAACGGGATTCTAGGTCAGATTTGCCCTCGGCTCTCCTTATATAGCAGGACAAGGAGTTCAGGAGTCTCCAGAACAGGAGTCGTCGACTCGTTTCAGAGCGGCGGCGTCTTTTTAGCAATGTCTGGATTGGCGGGAAGGCTCCTGGCGGTGATCGGTCCGTTGCGCCGGTTGTGCCGATGAAGGGTTCGATCTCGTCCGCGCTCTCTCCCCGGTGAGAAGGCTCCTCGATCAAGGGGCAAGCTAGGCAAGCTCCGGGCTAGCCGGGTCAAGTCTTCGGACTGCGTCCTACGGCCGAGCCAGCTCGGCAAACTGGACCCCGCCCGTCCCCTGCCTGATCGCTCCTCCTTGTGATCGAGAAACCCACTCACCTCAAGGAGAAGACGATGACTCTCAACAGAACCTTCCAACTCGGCAACCTCGGCGGCGATCCTGAATTCTTTGAAGCCAACGGTGACAAGAAGGCGCGAGCGACCTTCAGCTTGGCGGTTGATTCCGGTCGCAAGAACGAACCCTACTGGTTCCGAGTCACGGCCTTTGGCAAGGTTGCCCAGACCTGCAACGACCATCTGAGCAAGGGCGATCGAGTGATCGTCGAAGGGCGCCTGGTCAGTTCCACCTACGAGAAGAACGGCGAGTCACGCACCAGCGTCCAGATTGTGGCTGGCAGCGTTCAGTTCCTTAAGGTCGCCAAGTGGAGCGAAGAGCCGAACGGGGGCTACGGTGAACCGAACGACGACGACGTTCCCTTCTAGCGCTTGGCTAGTCCCTTCGGGCCACCGCCTTACCGGCGGTGGCCCTTTTTCTTTGCTGCGCAGCGACGGGTGGAACGTCTCGGCGATAGCAGGCTCTGGTGGCTTTGCGAGGTTGGCCCGCTCCTGCGGAGCGGTATCTGAGTGAGTGGTTTGGAAAAAAGGCCCTGTCGGGCCTTCAGGAGCTATCCAGACCATGAGATTCCCAACACTCGAGATCGTTCGCAAGAAGAAGCGCACCCGGAGCGGGGGCCTCGTTGAGGTGGCCAAGACGCGCGCCTTCTCAGTCTCCCTCCTTGGCTACTTGACAGCGGATGAGCTGTGGGAGGGCGGTCGCTTCGACAACCTGGTTCGGCCCGTGTGGATCGCCTGTTTCGGGACGGATCAGGAGAGCCGAGTCTTCTTCGCCAACTTCCGTTCCGGCTACAAGGCGAAGACCCCGTCGGCGCGGTTCCAGCTGCCCAAGAAGGCACTGTACCGATGGTCGACGCAAGAGGTTCCAGGTGGAGTGATCTCGGTGGGATACCTGGCCAAGTTAGTCGAGCTGGAGCCTGGCGTGACGATGGAGGAGGCCGTCCGATTCGTTCTTGCCCCACCGCGGTGGTGGATCGAGCAGCAGGCTCGCGAGCTAGAAGACGAGTTCGGCGAAGAGGCCCACGAAGTTGCACACGCCGCACTGTTTGCCGCCTATCTGGAGCGGCGCACGCCGTTGCCCTTGATCCGCGATTTGCGCTTCCACCTTCAGCTCTATCGCTCCGCGCTTGAAACCGACTGGCTGCATGAGCCCTCGGGCTACGACACCAATCGGGGAATTTGCTTCGCCGCCCAGTTCTCTGCCTCGGGCCTCGACTCTCCGCTGGCCTGTTACGTCAGCCATGCGGAACTAGGCGAGTTCTTACGGCAACAAACCTATCAATTTCACCAGGAGAACCTGCACCATGGCACGTCTCGGATCCCGACAAATCGCTGGCTACTACCCGACGCCGACCCGGCTACTCTCCAGCTTCACTTCGATTTTGCGATGGCCGGAGGCTAGCTCTCGCAGCCTCCTGTTCGATCCGTGCGCCGGTGCGGGCGAAGCTGTCGCGACTCTACGTGACCTCTGGAAAAAGCAGATCGCCATGGCCTCGGGCGAAGGAACCGCCCTCCATTCCAAGATCAGAATCGTAGCCTGTGAGATGGAACGTCACCGGGCTGACTCCCTTCGCCATCGACTGGGAACCTTGGAGGACAAAGTCTTCCATGGCGATGCGTTCCATCTTGAGTTTAGCCCGCGGGACCATGCCGGAGTGACGGTGCTCTACCTCAATCCACCGTACGACACGGACCCTGAGCATGGGCGGTTGGAACAACGGTTTCTCGACCGCTTCGCGCCGGCTCTCTATCCTGGCGCGGGCATCTTGCTCTTCCTCATTCCGTACCGCTCTCTGTCAGCCTCCGCGAGCTACCTTGCGCGGCACTTTGTGGACTTGCGCGCCTGGCGGTTGCCGCAGCCCGAGTTCGACTCCTTTGGCCAGGTCCTAGTGGTGGCTCGGCGGTCGAAACGGCCGCTGCGAAACGAGGTTCTCGTGGCAAGGATCAAGAGTTGGGCCGTAACTCCAGCGCTCATGCCTGTTCTGCCTGAAACGTGTGAGAGCCCGATCGTGGTTGAGCCTAATTGGTTCGATCTGACTGTGCAGCTGGAGAGCTTCGATTCGGTCGTCATCGACGAAGCGCTGCGCGCTCCACTCCCCTCGAAGAAGAGCGAAGGCTGGAACTGCCGAGACCTTCTGGGCACGACCTTTTCGCCCGCTGTGCCACCCAAGCCGGCACACATTGCGCTGGCACTTTCCGCGGGTCTGTTCAATGGCCGTTGTCTCGAACCTGACGATCCAACTCGCCATCCTCCGCTTCTGGCCAAAGGCACCTTCGAGCGCGCTTACGAGACGATTAGCGAGAAGACCAACAGCCGGGGCGATGTGACCAGTTCGGTTGAGATCGAGCTGCCCAAGCTCTGTTTGACTGTCCTCAGCCTCCACGACTACACATTCCACACTCTGGTTCCCGGAACGGTGGCCAGCGGAAGCGATGCGATCGAGAAGTGGAATGCCGCCGACTTGATCGCCAACTACCGTCATTCGCTCGCCGATATGCTGGCGCAGCAGTTCCCGCCGCTGCACGATCCCCGTGACGCGAGCCAGCAGATCCAGCTTCCTCGACTGGCGCGCACGCCCTACGCTTGCCAAGCGCAGGCGATCCAGGCGGCGCTCAAGCTGATGGCCGAGGGCAAGACACCCTTCTTCGTCGCGGAGGTCGGAGTGGGCAAGAGCACCATCGCACTCATCACCATGGCGGCTCTGATGCCCGAGTACCACTCGCGGACCGTGGCTCGGCTCCGCCAACTCGGCCACACGCAGCGGCCTGTGTGCGTGCGCAGGACGCTGATCGTTTGCCCGCCCCACCTGCTCAAGAGCTGGCGCGACCAGGCGGCGGCGGTGGTGCCGGAGGCGCAGGTTCAGATCGTTCGCTCAGCTTCGGACTTGGAAGCAGACGCTGAGATCTTCGTCCTCAGCCGGGAGACGGCCAAGCTTGGTCACGGCTACGAAGGGATCGAGGGACGATGTCCCGGTTGCGGTGCGGTGGTTGAAACCACGGCGAAGCAAAACGCCTCCCGCCGCCTACGCTGTGAGGCGGTGACCCGCCGGCCGGTCAACCCGGCCGCCCACCTCGCGGAATCCTTGGCAGCCTATCTGGCCACGGTGGCTCCCGGGGAGTCGCTAGTTCAATCCACGGTGCGGGGCCGAGTGTTGCGACGGCTCCTCAGTCGGGGACCGGTGGAGCTGGACCTTGCGCGAATCCGGCCACTCTTGAGAAGCGTTGAGAGCCAGATCGAAGCAGAATTCTTGCTTGGCCTTGAGACGGGGCTCCGGTACTCGGACCGCTTGTGGGGCTTACTGAAAGTGGTGCAGCACCTTGCTCAAGGGCTCGACGAATGCAACGCTGTTGGGACTCGCCTC